>NZ_DATMYH010000044.1:0-25197 GCF_035561115.1 Brevundimonas sp. | reverse complement strand
GCCCGGGGCTCTCGACCAAATCCCCGCCCCGCCTTCGCCGCCTGCGCCCCCGGCTCCGCCTGCGCCACCCAGGGCGCCCGAACAGGGGGGCCTGCACATCTACAGCTCGACCGAGCCGCTCAGCGACGAACACCGCGCCGCCCTGGCCGCCGCCCGCGAAACGGCCGCCCGGGCTCGGGCCGTGGCCGCCGAGGCCCGCGCCCATGCGGCGGAAGCCCGGACAACGGCCCGGGCCCATGCAAACCTGTCCCGTCAGGCGGAGCGCACCGCTGCCCACGCCCGGGTCCTGGCGGAGCATGCGGCTCATGCCCGGGTCGATGCGGAAGAGATCCAGACCCGGGTCGCGCGCCAGATGGCGGAGGCCCGGGTGCAGATGCGCGTCGGGGCGGACCAGATGGAGGACGGCGCCCGGACCATGCGCGAGGAGGCCCGCAAGCTGCGCGATCCAGCCTATCGCGCCGAGCAGATCCAGCGCGCCCGCGAGCGGGGGCAGACCGTCACCGACCGGGAACTGCTGGACGCCATCCCGAAAATGGAAAGCGGCGCGGACCGCATGGAAGAGGGCGCCGCCCGCATGCGCACACAGGGCGCGGATCCGGGCTGAGGCGGCTGCCGCCCCTCGAGACGGGTTGAGGACTCCCGCCCTCTACGGCGTCCGCCCCGCCACCAGCACGTTCTGCACCCTGCGGCCCAGCGGGTCGCGCGAATGCCAGGTTTCGCCGACCGACGCCTCGATCAGCGTGGTGCAGAAGCGGGGCACCAGCATGAAGGGCCGCATATTGGTCAGGCAGACGCGATCGCCGCTCACCGACCACCGCGCCGCCAGGCGCCGGCCGTCGGAAAACTGGGCGGTATAGGTGCCGTCCGGATTGAACCAGTGCTTGACCCAGCCTCCGTCCGGGTAACGCGACACCACCGTATTGCCGAAGGCGGAATCCATGTCGGCCCGGGCGGAACCGGCCATCAGACATGCGACCGCAAGAGTCGCGACGCCGAGCGTACGCAGCATGCTTGTCCCTCAATCAACCCTTCCCGGGGCGGACTATTAACAAACGTTTAGGGAATGCCAAGCCCCGCTCCCGCCGTGCACGAATAGTTGACTCTGACGTGGGGACTTCTATATCCGGCCCACGTTCGGGACAGGACTGGCGAATCCGCGCCGCCCGCTCGCCCAGAGATTCAGGGCGGTTCCGCGACATCGCACGGCGGCCCGATGCGCGGGGCGTCCTTCTTCCAGTCCCAAGGACCTATGACCGAATTCTCCATGCTGGGCCTCTCGCCCACGACCCTCAAGGCGGTCGCTGACACCGGCTACACCACAGCCACCCCCATCCAGGCCTCTGCCATTCCGGTCGCCCTCGCCGGCCGCGACGTGCTGGGCATCGCCCAGACCGGCACCGGCAAGACCGCCGCCTTCACCCTGCCGATGATCGACCGGCTGTCGTCGGGCCGGGCCAAGGCCCGCATGCCGCGCGCCCTCGTCCTGGCCCCCACCCGTGAACTGGCCGACCAGGTCGCCTCGTCGTTCGAGAAATACGCCAAGGGCACCAAGCTGAGCTGGGCCCTGCTGATCGGCGGCGTCTCCATGGGCGACCAGGTGACCCTGCTGAACAAGGGCGTCGACGTCCTGATCGCCACCCCGGGCCGCCTGCTGGACCTGTTCGAGCGCGGCAAGGTCATGCTGAACGGCGTCGAGATCATGGTCATCGACGAAGCCGACCGCATGCTCGACATGGGCTTCATCCCCGACATCGAGCGCATCTTCAAACTGACCCCGCCGCGCCGCCAGACCCTGTTCTTCTCGGCCACCATGCCGCCCGAGATCACCCGGCTGACGACCCAGTTCCTCAAGGACCCGACCCGGCTGGAGGCCTCGCGTCCCGCCATGACGGCCGAGACCATCACCCAGTATCTGGTCCGCATCCCCTCCAGCGACCCCAAGGCGAAGCGCGCCGCCCTGCGGGCGCTGATCGGCCGCGCCGACGTGCGCAACGGCATCGTCTTCTGCAACCGCAAATCCGAAGTCGACGTGGTCGCCAAGTCGCTGAAACAGCACGGTTTCGACGCCGCGCCGATCCACGGCGACCTCGACCAGTCGCTGCGCATGAAGACCCTGGCCGCCTTCCGCTCGGGCGAGCTGAAACTGCTGGTCGCCTCCGACGTCGCCGCGCGCGGCCTCGACATTCCCGACGTCAGCCACGTCTTCAACTACGACGTCTCCCACCACGCCGACGACTACGTCCACCGCATCGGCCGCACCGGCCGCGCCGGCAAGCTGGGCCAGACCTTCATGATCGTCACGCCGGCGGATGACCGCTCGCTCGACAAGGTCCTGAAGCTGATCAAGATGGCCCCCGAGGAACTGGTCCTGGACGGCCTCGACTTCGCCCCCGGCACGTCCCGGCCGGTCCGCGACGGCGACCGCCCCGACAAGCCCGCCCGGGGCCGCAGCCGCGGCCCGCGCAGCGAGCCGAAGACGGACGCGGCTCCGGCCGCCCAGGCCGAACCCTCCCCGCCCGTTGAAGCCGTCGCCCCTGTCGAGCCTTCGGTCGAAGCCGCGGAACCCGCCGCCGCGCCGGCTGCCCGTCGCTCGCGCAGCCGCCGCAGCGCCAAACCCTCCGCTTCGGCTGGCGAAGCCCAGGCCGCCGCGCCCGGGCGCACCCCCGCCGAGCGCGCGCCCGTCACCGCTCCCGCCCCTGCACCGGCGAACCCGCCGTCGGATCGCCCCGTGCAGGAAACCCATCTGCGCCAGTCCGACCGTCGCGGCGACCGCGCCGACGCGCAGCCGGAACGCTCGAACGGCCGTCCGTTCGGCGAGGGCGACGTGCCCGCCTTCCTGCGCCGTCCCGTTTCGATCAAGGACTGAAATGCTCGCCGGTCTCCGGATCCGGCTCGCGATTTAACCCGTCGTTACAGAACCCCGTCCTAGCTTCGCGGCACAGGATCGCCGCGTCGGCTTGAGCCTGGGGAAGCGCGTATGACGGCCAAGGTCGAAACCACCCTGCGAAGTCCACAAGCCTATGGCCTCGCGCGTCGGGTCGTCGACGAGATGGAGGCCGCGGGCGTCTGGCCGACGCCGCAGAATTTCGAACTCTGGACCCATGCGCTCGGCGACCCCGAGGGGGTGCTGGCCGGCGAGATCCGGCGCATGCTCGCGGCGGCCGAGCCCTTTACCGAGGCCGTGACGGACATGCTGGCGGCCGAGCACCTGCCCCGCAGCCGCCTGACCGAGGAAATCCGCGACGCCGGCCGGGTGCTGGACCGCGAACTGTCCAGCGTCTCCAGCGTCATCGCCGAGGCGCACAGATCCCAGGCCGCCTATGGCCAGACCCTGGACCAGGCCGCCGACCGGATCGGGGCGGCGGCCGATGGCGACGGGCTCCAGACGATCGTCTCCGGCCTGACCACCGCTACCCGTCAGGTCCGGCATGAGACGGAATCGCTCGAAAGGAAACTGGAGGTCTCCACCCAGGAGGTGATCCGTCTGCGCCGGCACCTGGAAATGGTGCGCCGCGACGCCATGACCGACGCCCTGACCGAGCTCGCCAACCGCAAGGCCTTCGACGAACAGCTGGCCGCGGCCTGCGCCCACGCCGGGGCCGAGGGCGCCGCCCTGACCCTGGCCGTGATCGACATCGACTATTTCAAACGGTTCAACGACACTTGGGGGCACCAGACCGGCGACCAGGTCCTGCGCTACGTCGCCAGCGTCCTGGCCCGCGTGGCCGCCAATCCCCGCTTCGCCGCCCGCTACGGCGGCGAGGAGTTCGCCCTCATCTTCCCCTATGAGAGCGTGGCCGTCGTCGAAGCCGCGCTCGAGAACATCCGCACCGAGATCGCCTCCCGATCGCTGCGCCGCCGCTCCACCAATGACGAGCTGGGCGCCGTGACCGTGTCCGCCGGCTTCGCCGTCTGGCGAAGGGGCGAGAGCGCCTCGGCCTTCCTTGAGCGGGCCGACGCCGCCCTCTACGCGTCCAAGCGCGGCGGCCGCAACCGCGTCTCCTGCGCCGAACGGCTGCCCAAGGCGGCCTGAAAACCCTTTCACCCGGCCTTCCCCGTCCGCCGATTCACGCCATAGTCGCCGGATGCGCAGCCTTGCCTTCAATGTCGCCTATTGGCTCCTGTCGATCATCTACGCCTCGGCGGCGGCCTTCGCGGCCCTCGCGCCCGGACGCGGCGCGACCAGCTGGATCATCCGCCGCTATGTGAAGCGCATGGTCCAGGCCATGCGGCTGCTGGCCGGCATCCGGATCCAGGTGCGGGGCAAGGAGCGGCTGCCGACGGGCCCCTTCATCATCGCCTCGAAACACCAGAGCTGGGGCGACGGCTTCGCCACCTACGACCAGTTCGACGACCTGGCCTTCGTCACCGGCGACCACCTCGAGAAATTCCCGCTGCTGGGCACGGTCCTGCGCAAGCTGGGAGCCATCGTCGTCAACAACTGCGGCGGCCGCGAAGCGCGCGAGGCGCTGAAGGACCGCTCCGCCGACGCCCACGCCGCCGGCCGCAGGATCCTGATCTATCCCGAGGGCAATCTGGCGAAGGTCGGCGAGAAATTCCGCTACCGCTCGGGCGTCTGGCACATGTACCGCGACTTCGACATGCCGGTGGTCCCGCTGGCCACCAACCTCGGCCTGTTCTGGCCGCAGGAGGAATTCCGCAAGAACCCGGGCGTGGCGACGCTGGAATTCCTCGATCCCATTCCGACGGGACTGGGCAAGGACGAATTCCTGGCCCGGCTGGAGGCCGCCGTCGAAGGCAGGACGTCGGAACTGATCGCCGAGGCGACGGGCCAGCCCGTCACGCCGGCGGTGCAGGTGTCCGCGCCCGACGAAGTGGCGAGGGCGGCGAAGCTGGCGGCGGCCTAGGGTCTGGGTTTGGGCTTGCGCGGCTTCTTCGCCGCCGCCTTGCGAAGAGCGGCGTCGATCGACTGCCGGGCCCAGTCGACGGCCTCGTCCGGATCGTCCAGCGCGCTTTCCGGCAACGACCAGTAGGCCATCGCCATCACCTGCCCATCCTTCGTCGGATAGGTGAACTGCCGCGCGCCCGCGGCCTGCAGAACCGGCGCATTGGCCTCGTCCGCCTTCAGCCAGACCACGCCGTCGTCCAGCAGGGCGAAGATCAGGCCGTGGGAATAGACGGCCGCCCCGCCGAACATCCGCTTGATCTCGATCGGGCCCAGGGCGGCGATATGCTCGCGCACCCATTCGCCGAAGTCGGGATCGTAAGCCATCAGGCGGCCGGGATGACCGCGCCGTCGTATTTGGCGGCGATGAAGTCCTTGACCGCTTGGCTGCGCAGCATGGCCGCCAGCGCCGCGATCCGCGGGTCGGTCCGGTTGTCGGGCCGCGCCACCAGATAGTTCACATAGGGACTGTCGGCGCCCTCCAGCGCCAGGGCGTCCGTCTTCGGCTTCAGCCCGGCGTCCAGGGCGTAGTTGGTATTGATCACCGCCATGTCGACCTGGTCCAGCACCCGCGGCAGGGTCGCCGACTCCAGCTCGCGGAAGCGCAGGTTCTTCGGATTGTCAGCTATGTCGCGCAGGGTCTGCAGCGGATTGGCCGGATCCTTCAGCCGGACCAGGCCGGCCTTCTGCAGCAGGATCAGCGAGCGCCCGATCGACGAGGCGTCGTTCGGCACGGCCACCTCGGCCCCGTCGGGCAACTGGTCCAGCGAACGGAAGCGGCGCGAATAGGCGCCCAGAGGCTCGACATGCACGCCCGCCACCGTGATCAGATCGGCCCCGCGCGAGGCGTTGAACTCGTCCAGATAGGGCTTGGTCTGGAAATAGTTCACGTCCAGCCGGCGCTCCATCAGCTGGGTGTTCGGCTGGACGTAGTCGTTGAACACCTTGATCTCGATCTGCACGCCCTCGGCCGCCAGCAGCGGCTTGATATGCTCCAGGATTTCCGCGTGCGGCACGGCCGTGGCGCCCACGATCAGCGGCGCGTCCGCATCGGCCTTCTTCGCGGCGCCCTGCCCGCAGGCTGCGAGGACCAGCGAGGCGGCGGCGAGGGTCAGGAGCGAGCGGCGGATCATGGGCGGGCCTTTCGGGGGGAGCGATCAGCGGTGGGAAACGGAGGCGACCAGACGGTCGCCGAGCATCTGGAGAATCTGCACCAGCAGGAGCAGCAGCACCACCGTGACGACCATGACATCGGTCTGGAAGCGCTGGTAGCCGAAGCGGATGGCCAGATCGCCCAGACCGCCCGCGCCGACCACGCCGGCCATGGCGGTATAGGACACCAGGGCGATGGCGGTCACGGTCGCGCCGGCGATAATGCCGGGCATGGCCTCGGGCAGCAGGGCGCGGGTCACGATCTGCCAGGTCGAGCCGCCCATGGCCTGGGTCGCCTCGACCACCCCCTTGTCGACCTCCCGCAACGCCGTCTCGACCAGGCGCGCATAGAAGGGCGCGGCTCCGACGACCAGCGGCGGAATGGCGCCGGCCACGCCCAGCGAGGTCCCGACCAGCAGCACCGTCACCGGCAGCATGACGATCAGCAGGATGATGAAAGGCACCGACCGCAGGATGTTGACGATCAGCGACAGCAGGCTGTTCAGCACCGGATTGGCCGCCAGCCGCCCCTTGCCCGACAGGTACAGCAGCACGCCCAGCGGAATGCCGAACAGCACGGTCAGGACCATCGACCCGCCCAGCATCAGCAGGGTGTCCCGCGTCGCCCGGGCGATTTCGGGCCAGTCTATGTTGGCGAAGAAGGCGTCCATCACGCGGCCTCCCCCACGTTTTCCACGACCACGCCGCGCGCGGTCAGCTGCGCCACGGCGGCTTCCGCATCGCCCCCCGTGAAGGCCACGACCAGCTGGCCGTACGGCTCGCCGCGAATACGGCTGATTCGCCCCGACAGGATCGAATAATCCACCCCCACCGACCGCGCGACGCGGCTCAGTTCGGGCTCATAGGTCGAGCCGCCGCGGAAGGTCAGTTTCGCCAGCCGTCCGCCCGGCGGAACGTCGGCGGTCTCGAACCCTTCCTCGCCCTCGGCCAGCATGGCGCGGGTCGCAGCGTGTTTCGGATGCAGGAAGACGTCGGCCGTCGCCCCCTCCTCCACGACCCGCCCGTCCTTCAGCACCGCCACCCGGTCGCAGACGCGGCGCACCACCTCCATCTGGTGGGTGATAAGAACAATGGTCAGGCCCAGTTCCCGATTCAGCTGGTCCAGCAGGGTCAGGATTTCGTCGGTCGTCTCGGGATCCAGCGCGCTGGTCGCCTCGTCGCACAACAGCACGCCCGGCTCGCACGCCAGGGCGCGGGCGATGCCGACCCGCTGCTTCTGACCGCCCGACAGCTGCGCCGGATGTTTTCTCGCATGCTCGGACAGCCCCAGCTGCTCAAGCAGATCGGCCACCCGCCGGTCCACCTCCGCCGCCGGCCGGCCCTCCAGCCGCAGCGGGAAGGCCACGTTCTCGGCGATGGTCTTCGCGTTCAGCAGGTTGAAATGCTGGAAGATCATGCCGATCCGCCGCCGCGCCGCGCGCAGGTCCGACGGCGACAAGGCGGTCATCTCGCGCCCGTCCACGGTCACCGTTCCGGCATCCGGCCGCTCCAGCAGATTGATGGTCCGGATCAGGGTCGACTTGCCGGCTCCCGAGCGCCCGACCACGCCGAACACCTGGCCCGCCGCCACGGTCAGATCGACCGCATCCAGCGCCACGCGCTCGCCCGCCGCGCTGCGAAAGCGCTTGGTGACCCCTTCCAGCCGGATCATCAATCTGCGTCCAGCGCCTTTGCGGGAATGATGGTGACGCTCTCGCCGCAGCCGCAGGCGTCGGTCTGGTTCGGGTTCCGGAACACGAATTTCGACGCCAGCTTCGTCGTCTCATAGTCGATCTCGGACCCGATCAGGAACAGGATCGCCTTGGGATCGATCAGGATCGTCACGCCCTTGTCCTCGACCACCTCGTCCATCGGCTCGATCGTTTCGGCATAGGCGAAGGTGTATTCCTGACCCGCGCAGCCGCCGTTCTTCACCCCGACGCGCAGGGCGAGGTAGGGCTTCTCGGCCCCGTCCTTCCTGGGTTGGGCCATGATGTCGCGCACGCGTTCGGCCGCGGCCTCTGTCAGGCTGACCGCCTTGGGGCGCGGGCGGCGCGGGCGGGTCGTGGTCTGAAGCTCGGTCATGGCGTCCTCAGAACATGTTCAGGGCCAGTTTGGCCTCGTCGCTCATCTTCGACGGATCCCAGGGCGGATCGAACACCAGGGTGGCGCGGGCCGATTTGACGCCCTCGACCTTCTTCACCGCATCCTCGACCCAGCCCGGCATCTCGCCGGCCACGGGGCAGCCCGGAGCGGTCAGGGTCATCTCGATGGCCACGTCGCGGTCGTCGGACAGGTCGACCTTGTAGATCAGGCCCAGCTCATAGATGTCGACCGGGATCTCCGGGTCGTAGACCGACTTCAGCGCCTCGATGATGTCGTCGGTCATCCGGTCGATCTCGCCCTGGGCGAGGGCGCTCTTCTGCGGCGCGTCCCACGCTTCGGCGAAGGCCGCGCTGTCGGCGGTCGGGATTGTCGGGTCGCTCATGCGAAGAACTCACGGGCCTTGATCAGGGCGTCGGCGAAGGCGTCGGCGTCCTCGGGGGTGTTATATAGGGCGAAGCTGGCGCGGGCGCTCGACGTCAGGCCGAACCTTTTCGCCAGCGGCTCGGCGCAGTGCAGGCCCGCCCGCACGGCGACGCCGTAACGGTCCATCACCTGGGCGATGTCATGGGCGTGGGCGCCCTCGACCGTGAAGGTCAGGATGGCCCCCTTCCCCTCCGCCTCGCCGAAGACCTTCAGCCAGTTGACGCCCTCCAGCCGCTTGCGCGCATGGGCGTAGACGGCGCGCTCATGCGCCGCGACCGCGCCATGGTCGAACCGCGACAGCCATTCGATGGCCGCCCCCAGGCCGATGGCCTCGAGGATCGGCGGCGTCCCCGCCTCGAACCGGTGCGGCGGCTTCGCATAGGTGATCCGGTCCATAGCGACCGTCTCGATCATTTCGCCGCCGCCCTGATACGGCGGCAGGGCCTCCAGCGCCTCCGCCGTCCCGTACAGCGCCCCGATGCCGGTCGGGCCGTACAGCTTGTGGCCGGTGAAGGCGTAGAAGTCGCAGCCGATGGCCTGAACGTCCGGCGCCGCATGCACCGCGCCCTGGCAGCCGTCGATCAGCACCTGCGCCCCGACCGCATGCGCCATCTCCGTGATGGCCTGGACCGGATTGATGGTGCCCAGCACGTTCGACATGTGGGTGACCGCGACGACCTTCGTCCTCGGTCCCAGCAGGTCGGCATAGGCCGCCATGTCCAGCGATCCGTCGTCCAGCACCGGGATCCATTTGATCACCGCCCCGCGCCGCTCGCGCAGCATGTGCCAGGGCACGATGTTGGAGTGGTGCTCCATCTGGCTGACGATGATCTCGTCGCCCGGCTGGATGGACTGGCCGATCCCCGCCGCCACGAGGTTGATCGCCTCGGTCCCGCCCTTGGTCCAGACGATGTTCGACGACGCCTCCGCGTTCAGGAACCGCGCCACGCTGTCACGCGCCGCCTCGAAGGCCTCGGTCGTCTCGTTCGCCAGGGTGTGCAGGCCGCGATGGACGTTGGCGTAGCTGCCCTCCATGGTCGCGGTCATGGCGTCGATCACCGCCCGCGGCTTCTGCGCCGAGGCGGCCGAGTCCAGATAAACCAGCGGCCGGCCGTTCACCTGCCGCGACAGGATCGGAAACTGCGCACGGGCGGCATAGGGATCGAAGGTTTTCACAGGCGAGCCGTCAGCCATTCCCTCGCCACCTCCCGCGCGCCCTCGTGCCCGATCCGGTCGACGACCTCGATCAGAAAGGCCTCGGTCAGCAGGGCCCGCGCCTCGTCGGCCGGCAGGCCGCGCTGCTGCAGGTAGAACAGCGCCGCCTCGTCCAGATTCCCGACCGTGTTTCCGTGCGCGCACTGCACGTCGTCCGCGTAGATCTCCAGTTCGGGCTTGGCGTCCACCTCGGCCCGCTCGCCCAGGATCAGGGCGTGGTGGCCCATGCGCGCATCGGTGCCGTCGGCGCCGCGCTCGACCACGATCTTGCCCTGGAAGACGCCGCGCGCGGTATCGCGCACCACGCCCTTGGTCAGCTGGCTGGTCAGGCCGTCGGCGGCCACGTGATCGACCACCGAGGTCAGGTCGGCTTGCCGCTCGCCCGACAGCACATAGACCCCGTCCAGCCGCACGTCGGCGCCCTGGCCCCGGTGCGTCAGCTGCGTCTCCTGACGCTGCAGCTTCGCGCCCGTCGTCAGGATGGTCTGGCGATAGAGGCCGCCCGCCTCGACCTTCACCAGCGCCTGGGTGATCGAGATCGCATCTGCCGGCTCGTCGGCCAGAACCACCCGGGTCACCTCGGCGCCCCGCGCCACGTCCAGCTCCAGCCGGTTGTGCGCCACCCAGGCCGCCCCCTCGCCCTCATGCGTCTCCAGCAGCAGCAGCCTGGCCCCGGCCCGCACCGAGATGCGCGCCGTCAACGCATGCCCCGTCCCCTGCGCGCGCGAGATCAGCCGCAGCCGCACCGTCCTGTCGCCCGAGACCATCATCCGGGTCTCGCCCACGGGCCGGCCGTTGACGAACACCATGGCCTCGCCGCCCAGCGCCTCGAATGGTCCGCCGCCGGCAAGCGGCACCGTCGCCGACGGTGAAGGCGCCGGCGCCTCGCGCAGATGACGGCGCAGATCCGAATATTTCCACGCCTCGACCCGGCGCGAGGGGAAGCTGGAGGCCTCCTTCAGGTCGATGAGCGGCAGGGCGTTCACGCCGCCTCCAACGCATATTTGTCGTAGCCCTCGGCCTCGAGCTGGTGCGCCAGTTCCGGCCCGCCGGACGCCACGATCCGCCCACCGGCCAGAACATGCACCCGGTCCGGTTTGATGTAGTCCAGCAGTCGCTGATAATGGGTGATCACCAGCATGGCCCGCTCGGGGCTGCGCAGGGCGTTGACCCCGTCGGCGACGATGCGCAGGGCGTCGATGTCGAGGCCGGAATCGGTCTCGTCGAGGATCAGCAGCGACGGCTCCAGCAGGGCCATCTGCAGGATCTCCATCCGCTTCTTCTCGCCGCCCGAGAAGCCGACATTGAGCGGCCGCTTGAGCATGTCGAAATCCATCTTCAGCGCCGTCGACGCCGCCCGGACCAGCTTCAGGAAGGCGGGGGCCGAGACCTCCTCCTCGCCGCGCGCCCGCTTCTGGGCGTTCAGCGCCGTGCGCACGAAGGTCAGGGCCGGGACGCCGGGAATCTCGATCGGATACTGGAACGACAGGAAGACGCCCTTCGCCGCCCGCTCGGCCGGTTCAAGCGCCAGCAGGTCCTCGCCCTTCCACGAAACCCCGCCTTGCGTGGCCTCATAGCCCGGCCGCCCGGCCACGGCGTAGCCCAGGGTCGACTTGCCGGCCCCGTTCGGCCCCATGATGGCGTGCACCTCGCCCGCCGGAACGTCGAGCGTCAGCCCCTTGAGGATCGGCTTGTCGCCGACGGAGACGTGGAGGTTGTCAATCTTAAGCATCTGAACTTTCGTCACTCATTGTGGGGCTCGCCACCCAGTCGATTGCGAGTCCAGCATTCATGCGGCCAAGAGCGGAAATGGCATCCGGTCGAAAAGTCTTCCCCCGCTTGGACTGTTCAAGCGTGGCGTAGATCTCAATCTCGACGTCTCGGGCGACCAGCCCCGGCAGGCCCGGAGCCTGAGCCTCAAGCCGGCGGCTCAGAGCGATGATCGCTTCGTCCAGCGATAGCTTATCGGCCTCCGGAACCGCGAATGCGCAATAGGTGTCCTTGTAAGTCACCCCGTCGTCCGCAGCTCGAAGGTTCCGATGAAGCTGGCCGGCAGACCATTTCACTTTCGCGGGCTCTCCGACGACATCCTCCAGCAACTCTGCGGGTAGTGATGCGTGCCGGAGGCGAAGACTGACTGGTGTACCCGCCGTCACCCCACGCTCCCTTCCAGACTGATCGCCACCAGCTTCTGCGCCTCGACGGCGAACTCCATCGGCAGCTTCTGCATCACGTCGCGGACGAAGCCGTTGACCAGCAGGGCCACCGCCTCCTCCTGCGACAGGCCGCGCTGCTGCGCATAGAATAGCTGGTCGTCGGACAGGCGCGTGGTCGTCGCCTCGTGCTCCAGCTGGGCCGAGCCGTTGCGGGCCTCGATATAGGGCACGGTGTGCGAGCCGCACTCCTTGCCGATCAGCAGGCTGTCGCACTGGGTGAAGTTGCGCACCCCGGTCGCCTTGGGATGCACCGAGACCAGGCCGCGATAGGTCGAGTCCGATTTCCCCGCCGACACCGCCTTGGCGATGATCCGCGACTTCGAGTTCTTGCCCAGATGGATCATCTTGGTGCCGGTGTCGGCCTGCTGATGTCCGTTGGTGATGGCGATCGAATAGAATTCGCCCGAGCTGTCCTCGCCCTTGAGGATGCAGGACGGATATTTCCACGTCACCGCCGAGCCGGTCTCGACCTGGGTCCAGCTGACCTTCGACCGGTCGCCCCGGCAGTCCGCCCGCTTGGTGACGAAGTTGTAGATGCCGCCCTTGCCCTCGGCGTCGCCGGGGTACCAGTTCTGCACCGTCGAATATTTGATCTCGGCGTCGTCCAGCGCGACCAGCTCGACCACCGCCGCATGCAGCTGGTTCTCGTCGCGCATCGGCGCCGTGCAGCCCTCCAGATAGGAGCAGTAAGAACCCTTGTCGGCGATGATCAGGGTCCGTTCGAACTGGCCGGTGTTCGACGCATTGATGCGGAAATAGGTCGACAGCTCCATCGGACAGCGCACGCCCGGCGGAATGTAGACGAACGACCCGTCGCTGAAGACCGCGCTGTTCAGGGCCGCGAAATAGTTGTCCGAGACCGGAACCACCGACCCCAGATATTTGCGCACCAGCTCGGGATGCTCGCGCAGGGCCTCCGAGATGGGCATGAAGATCACCCCGACCTTGGCCAGCTCGGCCTTGAAGGTGGTGACCACCGAGACGCTGTCGAACACCGCGTCCACGGCGTATCGCGGCGCGCCCTCGACCCCCGCCAGCACCGCCTGCTCCTTCAGCGGGATGCCCAGCTTGGCGTAGACGGCCAGCAGCTCCGGATCGACCTCGTCCAGCGACTTGGGTCCATCCTTCTTCTTCGGCGCGGCGTAGTAGAACAGGTCCTGATAGTCGACCGGCGTATATTTCACCGACGACCAGGTCGGCTCCTCCATCGCCAGCCAGCGCTCATAGGCGGCCAGACGCCATTCCAGCATCCACTCGGGCTCGCCCTTCTTCTCGGAGATGAAGCGCACGATGTCGGCGTTCAGCCCCCTGGGCGCGAACTCGGTGTCGATCTCGGACGTGAAGCCGTGCTCGTATTTCTCGAGGGCCGCGACCGCGTCGATGGTCTGCTGGACGGCGGCCATCAGGCGTTTTCCTTCGACCGTGCGGCCGCCCGCTGGCGATGTTTGGCGTAGGCCTCGACCCAGGCCGCGGCGAACCGCTTCCAGTCGTCCTCGACCGTGCCCCAGCCGCCGGAGATGCGGATGCCGCCGGTCGCCTTGTCGATCTGACCCGTGGCCAGGATGGCGCGCGAGGGCTTGGTCTTGCCCGACGAACAGGCCGAGCCGGCCGAGACCATCAGCCCCATCAGATCCAGGGTGATCAGCTGCTGCGGGCTCTCCCAGTCGGACACGGCCATGAACAGGGTGTTGGGCAGCCGCTCGGCGCCCTCGCCGATGATGGTCGCCCCGGCCTGCTTGACGACCTTCTCGGCCGCATCGCGCCAGACGGCGTGGGCCTGGGCGTCCGGCAGGTCGCGCGCGGCGCAAACCGCGCTCATGCCGAAGCCGGTGATCCCCGGCACATTCTCGGTCCCGGCCCGCAGACCCCGCTCCTGCCCCGCCCCGTGCAGGATGCGCACGGCCTCGCGGCCCTCGCCCAGCACCAGGGCGCCGACGCCCTGCGGTCCGCCCAGCTTGTGCGCGGACAGGGTCAGGCTGTCGGCCCGCAGCTCGCGGATATCGACGGGGATCTTGCCCGCCGACTGGATGGCGTCGACGTGCAGCCAGCCGCCCGCCGCGCGGACCAGCCGCGCCGCCTCCACGATCGGCTGGATGACGCCGCTCTCGTTGTTGGCGTGATGGATGGCCACCACCGCCTTGCCCGGCTGGCCCAGCAGCTGCCGCAGCTTGTTCAGATCGACGACGCCGCGGGCGTCCACGGACAGCATCTTCACGGGCTTGCCCGAGGCCGCCGCCGCCTCGGCCACGCACGGATGCTCGGTCGCGCCGACGATCAGCCGTTCGCAGCCGGCCGCGATCGCGCTGATGATCGCCTGGGCGTTGGACTCCGTCCCGCCCGACGAGAACACCACCGACTGCGCATCGGCCCCGACCAGTTCGGCGACCTGGGCCCGCGCCGTCTCGATCCGCGCCCGCGCCCGCCTGCCGGCCGCATGCACCGCCGACGGATTGCCGTTGTCCGCGAGGGCCCTGGCCATCACGTCCTGAACCTCGGGCCGCACCAGACCCGAGGCGTTGTAATCAAGGTACACGGGGTTCACGCGGCTACTCCAACCTCGGCTTCGGTCGCGCGGCGGCGGACGCCGGTGCGGTTCATCACCACATCCTCCAGCGACACGCCGGCCAGATAGCGATGGATCTCGTCGCCCAGATCCTCCCACAGATTGTGGGTGATGCAGCGCTCGCCGGCCATCATGCAGCCCTTGGGCGACGAATGGCCGATGCAGCGGGTGGCGCGGATGGGCTCGTCGACCGCCAGCACGATCTCGGCGATCACCGTCTCCTGCGCCCCCTTGGCCAGGCGATAGCCGCCGCCGGGCCCCCGCACGCTCTGCACCAGACCGCTCTTGCGCAGCCGGGCGAACAGCTGTTCCAGATAGCTCAGGGAAATCTCCTGACGCGTCGCGATCTCGGCCAGCGACACGGCCCGGACCACGCCGTCGGCCTGCCCGTTCCTGGCCAGATCGGCCATCGCCATCACGGCGTATCGTCCCTTGGTCGACAGACGCATCGAGCACCTTCAAAAATCGCGCGCTTTTCGAGGGTCCTGTGCTAGAACCCGCGCCTTCGCAAAGGCGTCGACGCGCAAGCTGGACTTAGAAAGTCCTACCGCTGTGGTCAAGTATTACGCAGGTGCGAAACGACAGTTGAACACGGAATTCGCCGCATATGCCTGAAGTCATCCTGCCCGGCGCCTCTGGCCGTATCGAAGGCCGCTACTCGCCGGGCAAACGCCCGAACGCGCCGATCGCCCTGATCCTGCATCCGCATCCCAAGGCGAACGGGCATATGAACAACCCGGTCACCGTGACCCTGTACCAGCTGTTCCAGAAGCGCGGCTTCGCGACGCTGCGCTACAACAGCCGCGGCGTGGGCAAGTCGCAGGGCGAGTTCGACTCGGGCATCGGCGAGCTGGCCGACGCGGCCACCGCCCTGGACTGGCTGCAGGCCAACAACCCGGGTGCCTCCCAGACCTGGGTCGCCGGCTACCAGTTCGGCGCCTATATCGGCATGCAGCTGCTGATGCGCCGCCCCGAGACCGACGGCTTCATCTCGGTCTCGCCGCCGTCCAACATGTACGACTTCAGCTTCCTGGCCCCCTGCCCAGCCTCGGGCCTGTTCCTGCACGGCACGGCCGACACCGTCGTCCCGCCGGTCGAGGTCGAGCGCGTGGTCAACAAGCTGCGCACCCAGAAGGGCATCATCATCGACTACGAACTGGAAGAGGGCGCGACCCACTTCTGGCAGGATCATATCGACGCCGTCGAACGCCGCGTCGGGGCCTATCTGGACAAGCGGCTGGCCGAAAAGCCGGCCTGACACGGCCCCGGCAAGGCTCACCTCGCTTCTTTCGTCATCCTCCGGCAAGCCGCGCCTTCGCGGCGCAGACCGGGGGACCCCGCGGCGCGCGCGAGCGCGACCCTGTCGGGAGTGCATATGGGTGAGCCATCGCCTTCGCTACGCTTCGGCGCCGCTGGGTCCCCCGGTCTCGCTGCGCTCGCCGGAGGATGACGAAAGAACGAGAGGCCCGCTCAATACAGCAAATACGGCCGCCGCTCTTCCACCCACGCCGCCTCGTCCGGCCCGGCCAGCGCCTCCAGATCGGCCGGCGTCGCGGCCGGGTCGTCGACCCATTCGCGCAGCCCCGGCCCGCCGTTGATCACGTCGATGGCCAGCTTGTCGAAGACGTATTCGTACGGGAAGT
The DNA here is from genome assembly GCF_035561115.1 of Brevundimonas sp. GTDB lineage: Bacteria > Pseudomonadota > Alphaproteobacteria > Caulobacterales > Caulobacteraceae > Brevundimonas. The sequence goes on along the minus strand of NZ_DATMYH010000044.1, from coordinate 8,973 downwards.
CGCGCCACAGGGCGTAGTCCGGATACAGCCGCCGGATCGCCTTGAACCCCAGCGCCTGCAGCCGCCACGGCCGGAACGCCGCATGGTCATAGGCCGGGTCGTCGACATGGATCTGCACGCCATTGCAGAGCTTGCCGACATGCTTGTGGAAGGTCGGCTCGAACCAGCAGTCGCGCAGCCGGCAGCCCGCCAGCCACTGCGGCGCGAAGGCCTGCATCTCCGCGATCACCGCCGGCGCGTCGATATCCGGCGCCCCGAACAGCTCCAGCGGACGCGTCGTGCCCCGACCCTCCGACAGGGTCGTCCCCTCCAGCATCACCGTGCCGGCATAGGCCCGCGCCATCGACAGGTTCGCCGCGTTCGGGCTCGGGTTGATCCAGCTGCGTTCCCCGATCGGCCAGCCGAAGCCCGGCCCCTGATCCGGCGTCCAGCCCTCCATCTCGACGACGCGGTATTCCACATCCAGTTTGAAGTGGTCGATGAACCAGCGGCCCATCTCGCCCAGGGTCAAGCCGTGCCGCATCGGCATCGGCCCCGCCCCGACGAAACTCTCCCAGCCGGGCAGCAGGGTCGTGCCCTCGACGGGCCGCCCCGCGGGATTGGGCCGGTCCAGCACCCACACCGCCTTGCCGTGCTTCGCCGACTCTTCCAGCACGTACAGCAGCGTCGTCACGAAGGTGTAGATGCGGCAGCCCAGGTCCTGCATGTCGACCAGCAGGACGTCGAACGTTCCCATCGCCTGCCCGCTGGGCCGGCGCGTCTCTCCATACAGGCTGAACACCGGAATGCCGTGCCGAGGATCGGTGAAGTCCGGGCTCTCCATCATATTGTCCTGCAGGTCGCCCCGCATGCCGTGCTGCGGCCCGAACGCCGCTGTGACGGTCAGGTCGGGACAGGCCATCAGCGCGTCGAGCGAATGCGTCAGGTCCGCCGTCACCGAGGCCGGATGCCCCAGCAGGGCAACGCGCCTTCCCTTCAGCGCGGCGCGCAGCTCGGGCTCGGACAGAAGGCGGTCGATGCCGAATTTCATGAGCTACACTGGCCTCGGGTTGAGGGCGAACGAGTCGGGATGATGGAAGTCCGGCTTATCCGACGGATGGGCGAGCGCCCAGTACGACAAGCCGCCATCGATGTCCTCTATGACCGCAGACAGGCCGATGCGCTCGACAAAGGGCCAGTCCTTCCAATCGATCATGGCGTCCAGTTCGAAGGCGTCGCCGGTGCGCCCGGCTCGCATCACCCTGATCGGGCCTTCGAGATTCATCATGTTCTCGCGGTAGCCGGTGAATCCGTACGCAGCCCATTCGCCGGAGGGCGAGATGTTGAACTCGGCGTAGCGCCCATCCCGCAGGCGGGCGAAGACCTCGAAACAGGTGCTGCGCCAAAGCCCGTCGGTCCGGCCGGCGTCCGACGCCGCACCGACCGGAGCCCCGGCCTTGCCGGCCAGTTGCAGCAGGGTCGCTTCCGCGAATTCAAGCTGACGCCTCGCATGGATGCGGGCGATCGACTTTGATGGTTCAGGCACAAGCACCCGGTCGCCGAAGCCGGCCAGGCGGAAGGTGACGAACACATAGCTGCGGCCTTCGATATTGACGGAAGCATGGATCGACCTTCCGGGCCGATCGGGCGTTTCGTCATATGGGCGCAGGACAGCATTCAGAATCATCAGTGGCCGCTTCGGTTCGCCTCGGCAGACGACCGTGCTACACGCCCCTTCCCTCCCAAGCCAAGCCTGATCCGATGACCGACGCTCCCTTCCAGTCCGACTTCCTGCGCACCCTTCAGGCGCGCGGCTACATCCATCAGATCACCCACCCGGCCGAGCTCGACGCCGCGGCCGCCGCGGGCGTGGTCACCGGCTACATCGGCTTCGACGCCACCGCCCCCTCGCTGCACGTCGGCAGCCTGATCCAGATCATGATGCTGCGCCGTCTCCAGCAGGCCGGCGGCAAGCCGATCGTCCTGATGGGCGGCGGCACGACCAAGGTCGGCGACCCGACCGGCAAGGACGCCTCGCGGCCCCAGCTGACCGACGAGACCATCCAGTCGAACATCGCCTCCATCCGGACGGTGTTCGAGAAATTCCTCACCTTCGGCGACGGCCCGACCGACGCCGTCATGCTGGACAACGACCAGTGGCTGTCGGGCTACGGCTACATCCAGTTCCTGCGCGAATACGGCACGCATTTCACGATCAACCGGATGCTCGCCTTCGACTCGGTCAAGCTGCGGCTGGAACGCGAACAGCCGATGACCTTCCTCGAGTTCAACTACATGCTGATGCAGTCGGTGGACTTCCTGGAGCTGAACCGCGCCCGCGGCTGCACCCTGCAGATGGGCGGCTCGGACCAGTGGGGCAACATCGTCTCGGGCGTCGACCTGGTCCGCCGCGTCGACCACAAGGCCGCCTTCGGCCTGACCACCCCCCTGCTGACCACCGCCTCGGGCGGCAAGATGGGCAAGACCGCCCAGGGCGCGGTCTGGCTCAACGCCGAACAGCTGTCGCCGTATGACTACTGGCAGTTCTGGCGCAACGTCGACGACGCCGACGTGGGCAAATTCCTGCGCCTGTTCACCGACCTGCCGCTGGACGAGATCGCCCGGCTGGAGGCGCTGGAGGGCGCCGGCATCAACGACGCCAAGAAGACCCTCGCCGACGCGGCCACCACCATGCTGCACGGGGCCGCCGCCGCCGCCGCCGCCCGCGAAACAGCGGAAAGCGCGTTTGAGCGGGGCGTTGCAACGGACGGCCTGCATACTGAAGACATGCCTTGGGCAGGTACGCCTGATGAGCAGGAGAGAAACGAAGGCCAGCCCTTCTCTCAACGTCGCGCTGAAGCCCTGCTCAAATGGTCGGGCCTGTCTCCATCGATCGGTCAGGCTCGCAAGAAGATCGAGAACGAGGGCGTCTGGATCAATGACGAGCTCGTGCGTGACCCGGCGCGACTGTTCTCTCTGGATCAGGTCGACCCGGAACTGGGCGCGTTCAAGGTTCGACTGGGGAAACGTGGGCAGATCGTCCTCGTCCGCCCCCACTAACTCCATCCGCTCATCCCGACGAAAGCCGGGACCCAGTGCTTTGGGCGATCGGTGAATTAGGCGAGCCGCGCCGTCGAGCCAGCGCGGCGACACGAAAGAACTGGGTCCCGGCTTTCGCCGGGATGAGCGGAGAGTGGAATGGCTGAAGTCGTTGAAGGTCAAAAAGCCCCCGCATTCGACATGGCGACTGACGGCGGCGGCCGCGTCTCGCTGGCCGGGCTCAAGGGCAAACCGGTCGTCCTCTACTTCTACCCCAAGGCCGACACCCCGGCCTGCACCACCGAGGGCCAGGACTTCTCGGCCCTCGCCGATGACTTCGCCGCCGCCGGCGCCGTGGTCATCGCCGTCTCGCGCGATCCGGTGCGCAAGCTCGACCGGTTCAAGGCCAAATACGATCTGAAGATCGTCCTCGCCTCCGACGAGCCCGGGGATGTGACCGACCGCTGGAGCGTCTGGGTACAGAAGAAGCTCTACGGCCGCGAGTATATGGGCGTCGAACGCTCCACCTTTCTGATCGACGGCGCGGGCATCGTCCGACGGGTCTGGCGCAAGGTGTCAGTCAAGGGGCATGCCGCCGAAGTCTTGGCGACCGTTCAATCGCTCTGATCACGGACGTTTCTCTGCAACCACAGATGTACCATCCGTTTCATAGATTCGCGCGCTCGCCTCCCAAGCGAATTTCTGCCCCGAATACGGTCTTCATTCCCGCGAAACCGGGTTATCGTGGTTAACAAAGCGTGAAGAGACTTGTCGGCCCCGCCTCGCCTGGCGCATAAACCCCGCCGTACGTGGGGGCGTTGCGTGATGACCGAACACGAGCCGACCGTCAGGCGGTCTCTGATCGGAAAGTGGTTTCCGACCCGATATCTGTATCTGCGCGACGGCGACGCCGTACGCGCCTGGGCGCTGACGCCCGGAAAACAGGTCATGGCCGCCGCGGCGGCCGTCCTGATCGGCGGCTGGACCCTTGCGGCGTCCGGCAGCCTGGTCGTCGACCTGGTGGCGCAAAGCCAGTCCGATCGCACGGTCGCCCGGGCCCGCGCCGCGTCGGAGCGGATGAACGCCGACCTGCAGGCGCGGCTGGACAGCGCGGTCGTGCGCATGACCGCCACGACCGGCTCGCTCGACGAGATGGCGCAGATGGTCGAACGCCGGCACGCCGCCCTGACCCAGGTCATGGGCATGTTCCGCGGTGTCGAGGGCGCCCAGGCGGCCCTGCGCCCCGCGATCGCGCCCGACCCGGCCCGAACCTCGCCCGTCCAGCGCATGATCGCCGTCCGCATGGATCAGGAGCGGTTGATCGCCCGGGCCGAGAACGAGGCCCGCACCCGGGCCGAACGTCTGCGGCTGGCCTTCCGTCTCGCCGGCCTCAACCCCGCCGCCTACGCACCGCATGACGCGGCCTTGGGCGGTCCGCTGGTGGAGGCGCGGGACCCGCGCGCCCTCGCCGCCGTGCTGGACGTCGACGAGGCCTTCGCCGTTCGCATCCGTCATGCCGCCGACGATCTTTCGGAGATGAGGACCCTGGCCAGTGCGGCCGAGAACATGCCCTTCCGGCGCCCGACTCCGGCGCGCACCACCTCGGGCTTCGGCGTCCGGTTCGACCCGTTCAACGGCCGCCCCGCCCTGCATCAGGGTCAGGATTTCGCGGCCCCGCTCAACACGCCGATCCACGCTCCGGCTCCCGGAATCGTGTCTTTCGTCGGCGTGCGTTCAGGGTATGGCAAGACCGTTGAGATAGATCATGGCCGAGGTTTCAAGACCCGCTACGCTCATCTAAACGCCACGGCGGTGACGCCCGGCCAGCGCATCGCACTGGGCCAGCGCATCGGCGCCATGGGAACCACAGGACGTTCCACGGGCGTCCACCTGCACTACGAAGTGTGGATGGACGGCCGCCCGCAAAACCCCGCCCGCTTCATGAGAGCCGGAGATCAACTTGTTCAACAAGACTAAGTCCCCCGTCCCGCCGCCCCAGCCGCGCGCCAACAGCGGCTCGGCCATTCCGCCCCTGCCCGACCTGCCGACGCCCGGCGGTCCCGCCGCTGCGTCGAAGTCCGCCTCGCCCGCCCCGGCGAGCCAGCGCGGCCTGTCGACCCTGTCGTCCGACCTCCAGTTCGAGGGCAACATCACCGGCGGCGGCGACCTCCAGATCGACGGGGCCATCAAGGGCGACGTCCGCGTCGGCCGTCTGATCGTCGGCGAGACCGGCGCGGTCGAGGGCAATGTCTCGGGCGACTATGTCGAGGTCCGCGGCCGCATCGTCGGCGCCATTTCGGGCAAGCAGGTCAAGCTGCTCGCCACGGCCTATGTCGACGGCGACATCACCGCCGAACAGATGTCGATCGACATCGGCGCCTATTTCCAGGGCCGCGTCCTGCAAGGCCGCCGCGAGGCTCCGGCTCCGACCGCCGCGCCCCGTCCGGCCGCGCCCGAACCGGCGCCGCAGATCATCGACATGAAGCCGGGCGCGTAACGCAAACCTCCCTCCCCCTCGGGGGAGGGTCGTCGCAAGGCGACGGGGTGGGGGCGGCTCGAAAGGGTCGCCCCTTTTCCCTGGCCGGCCCCACCCGGCTTCGCTTCGCTCAGCCACCCTCCCCGAACGGGGAGGGAGACGGCCTACTCCACCGTGCTGCCCCGCGTCTCGCCCACCCGGGCCGCCAGCGCCGCCCCCATGAAGGCGTCCAGATCGCCGTCCAGAACGCCCTGGGTGTCCGAGGTCTCGACGTTCGTCCGCAGGTCCTTGACCATCTGGTACGGCTGCAGGACGTAGGACCGGATCTGGTGACCCCAGCCGATGTCGGTCTTGGCGTCGGCCACGGCCTGGGCCGCCGCCTCGCGCCGCTGCAGCTCCAGCTCGTACAGCCGCGCCCGCAGCATCTTCCACGCCTGTTCGCGGTTCTGGTGCTGCGACCGGCCGGCCTGGCAGGCCACCACGGTGTTGGTCGGAATATGCGTCAGACGCACCGCAGAGTCGGTCTTGTTGATGTGCTGCCCGCCCGAGCCCGAGGCGCGATAGGTGTCGGTGCGCACGTCGGACGGATTGATGTCGATCTCGATGGCGTCATCCACCACCGGCGACACCCCGATCGAGGCGAACGAGGTGTGCCGCTTCGCGGCGGCGTCATAGGGGCTGATCCGCACCAGCCGGTGCACGCCCGATTCCGACTTCAGCCAGCCATAGGCGTTGGGCCCGCTGATCAGGATCGTCGCCGACTTGATCCCGGCCTGTTCGCCCGATTCCTCGGCCTCGATCTCGACCTCATAGCCGTGCGCCCTGGCCCAGCGCGAATACATGCGCAGCAACATGCCGGCCCAGTCGTTGGACTCGGTCCCGCCGGCGCCGGAGTTCACTTCCAGATAGGCGTCGTTGCCGTCGGCCTCGCCGGACAGCAGGGCCTCCAGCTCGGCGCGGGCGGCCCGGTCCTTGATGGCCTTCAGCGCCGCCCGCGCCTCCTCGAGGGTGGCTTCGTCGCCCTCCTCATCGGCCATTTCGGACAGCATGACGCCCTCCTCCAGACCGGTTTCCATCTGGCGGACGGTGTTGATCTGGGTCTCGAGGCGCGAGCGGTCGCGCGACACGGCCTGGGCGGCCTCGGGGTCGTTCCACAGCGTCGGGTCCTCGACCCGCGCGTTCAGCTCATCGAGTTTTCGAAGCGCGACATCCCAGTCAAAGACGCCTCCTGAGCAGAGCGATGCTCTGCTCGATGTCGGCCTTCATGGCCTCGACATCCGGTCTCATCGCGAACTCCTGCGATTCCAAAAAGGGAACGGCGCGCCCGAAAAGCAGGCGCGCCGTCGATGTGTCTACCTAGAGGGTCAATAGAGTCCGCTCAAGTCCTCCGCCGGTTCCTTCTTCGGCGGCGGCGGCGTCGCGGTCGGTGGCGGGGCGGAGGTGGCCGGAGGCGCGTCCGGACCCTCGATTTCGCGGCGGATGACGTCGTTGTAGTTCTGGGGACCCGTGGGAATCTGCTCCGTCGGCGCGCGCTGCTCCTCCTCGCGGCGGCGTTCGGTGCCGGGGCGGAAGGCTTCCTCGATGCCGTTGACGGTGCGGAAGACAGCGTTGCGGGGCCGCACGAACGGCCGGGCCGGACGCTCGCGCAGGGCCACGCGCATGAAGTCGGTGAACACCGGCACCGGCCCCGTCGCCCCCGTCTCGCCCGAACCCAGCGGCCGGTTGTCGTCGAAGCCGATGAAGACCCCGACCACGATGTCGGACGAGAAGCCGACGAACCATGCCGAACGGTATTCGTTGGTCGTGCCCGTCTTGCCGCCGACGTACGGTCCCAGGCTGGCGGCGCTGGCGGCCGTGCCGCGCCGGACCACCCCCTCCAGCATCGAGCTCATCTGATAGGCGGTGATGGGGTCGATCACCTGGGTCCCGCGCTGTTCGAGGCGCGGCGACTCCTGGCCGGTGAACGGCCGGCCGCAATCGCGGCAGCGGCGCGGATCGGCGCTGAAGATGGTCTCGCCGTCGCGGTCCTGGACCATTTCGATCAGATAGGGATCAACCCGCCGCCCGCCGTTGACGAAGGCGGCGTAGGCGGCCGTCAGCCGGTACGGCGTCGTCTCCCCGGCCCCCAGCGACACCGACAGATTGGGCTGCAGGTCGTCGGCGACCCCCATCTTCTTCGACAGGTCCACGACGTTGCGCATGCCGATGGCCTGGGCCAGCCGCACGGTCATGACGTTGCGCGACAGCTCCAGCCCCCGCCGCAGCGTCTGCGGACCATAGTATTCGCGGCTGTAGTTCTCGGGCGTCCAGCGTTCCCCGTTGCGTCCTCCGGCGAAGCTGATGGGCGCGTCCAGAACGATCGACGCCGGCGTGTAGTCGCCTTCCAGCGCCGTCGCATAGACGAAGGGCTTGAACGCCGAGCCCGGCTGGCGCTTCGCCTGGGTGGCGCGGTTGAAACTGGACAGGGCGTAGGAATAGCCGCCGACCATGGCCAGCACCCGGCCCGACTGCGGCTCGATGGCGACCAGGGCGCCGTTGACCCGCGGCACCTGTTTCAGGGCGTATTGCCCGCCCTGGGCCTCGACGAAGATCAGATCGCCGCGCTTCAGCGGACGGTTGGCGTTGGCCCAGGCCGCGTCCGCCGCGATCAGATAGCCGGTCCGGTCGCCACGGGCGGTGCGGATGCGCACGCTGTTGCCCGCGGCGTTCTCAACCGCGGCGGCCTCCCACGCCCGGCGCTCGGGCGGACGCTGGCCGCGCACGGCCGTCTCGCGCCAGCCCTCGGCGAAGTCGGTCGTGCCCCACGGCCCGCGCCAGCCATGCCGGCGGTCATAGTTCTCCAGTCCCTTCATCAGGGCGTCGCGCGCCGCCGACTGCAGCTCGGGGTCCAGCGTCGTGCGCATATAGTAGCCGCCGCGATTGACCTCTTCCTTGCCGAAGCGGGCGATGGCCTGACGGCGGGCCTCCTCGACGAAGAAGTCCGCATCGGCGTACTGCGCCCGGCGCGGCGCGTCCTGGGTCGTCAGCGGCCGGGCCCGGGCGGCGACCAGATCCGCGTCGCTCAGCCAGCCGCTCTGGTTCATCTCGCCCAGCACCCAGTCGCGCCGGCCCTTGGCGGCGCCCGGATGACGTTTGGGGTGATAATTGTTCGGCCCCTTGGGCAGGGCCGCCAGAAACGCCGCCTCATCCGGCGTCAGCTGACTCAGCGACTTGCCGAAATAGTTGTAGGCCGCCGCCGCCACCCCGAACGAGCGATACCCCAGAAAGATCTCGTTCAGATACAGCTCGAGAATCTGCTGCTTGGTCAGCGTCGCCTCCAGCCGGTTGGCCAGGATGGCTTCCTTGACCTTGCGGTTGACGCTGGTCTCGTTGGTCAGCAGGACGTTCTTGGCCACCTGCTGGGTGATGGTCGAGCCGCCCTCCAGCCGCCGTCCCGTGGCCGCGTTGAACACATTCTTGAACATGGCCCGGCCCAGCCC
>NZ_DATMYH010000043.1:0-29465 GCF_035561115.1 Brevundimonas sp. | reverse complement strand
CCGGCGAGCCGGACGAGGCGGCGTTCGAGGCGGTGCGGAGGAAGGTGCTGGGCGAGGGTTGGAGCGGCGGCCCCTCCACCGCTTCGCGGTCCCCCTCCCCGCATGGCGGGGAGGAGACGGTTTGAGCCGGGCGGCGCGGATCGCCGCCCTGCCGCCGGCCGATCGGCAGGTGTTCGGGGCCGACTGGACGCTGGCCAGACACAAGGGGCAGACGGCGCCGGAGAGCGACTGGCGGACGTGGCTGGTGCTGGGCGGACGCGGCGGGGGCAAGACCAGGGCGGGAGCCGAATGGATCGCGGCGCGGGCGCGCGAGATCGGGCGGATCGCCCTGGTCGGACAGAGCCTGCATGACGTGCGCGAGGTGATGATCGAGGGGCCGTCCGGGCTGCGCGCCCTGCCCCGCTACGCCATCGGCGGACGGCCGCGGTGGGAGGCGAGCCGGCGCAGGCTGGTGTGGCCGAACGGGGCGGTGGGGATGGCGTTCTCGGCCGAGGATCCGGAGTCGCTGCGCGGGCCGCAGTTCGGGGCGGCGTGGGCGGACGAGTGGTGCGCCTGGCGGAAACCCGAGGCGACGCTGGCCCTGCTGCGGATGGGGCTGAGGCTGGGGGAGCGGCCGCGGCTGGTGGTGACCACGACGCCGAAGCCGACGGCGGCGCTCAGGCGGCTTCTGGGAGAGGCGGGGCTGGAGCGGACGGACCTGCCGACGCGGATCAATGCGGACAACCTGGCCCCGGCCTTCCTGGAGGGACTGGAGGGGCTGTACGGCGGGACCCGGCTGGCGGCGCAGGAGCTGGACGGGAAGGTGGTGGAGGGCGACGGGGCGCTGTTCACGCTGGAGATGATGGAGAGGGCGCGGTTCCCGGACTCTCCCTCCCCCTCCGGGGGAGGGTCGTCGGCGCGCAGCGACGACGGGGCGGGGGCGGCTCGGCGAGACAGCCAAGAGGCGGCGGGTTGGTCGCCGAGCCCTCCCCACCCGCTCGCCTGCGGCGAGCACCCTCCCCCGGAGGGGGAGGGAGATCAGCGCCTGCCTTCCTTCGACCGCGTCGTCGTCGCGGTCGATCCGCCGTGCTCGGCCGGAGGCGACGCATGCGGAATCGTGGTGGCCGGGCGCAAGGACGGAAGGGCGTGGGTGCTGGCCGACCGGACGGTTCGCGGAAAGTCGCCGCAGGGCTGGGCCGGGATCGTGGCGCGGGCGGTCGGAGAATTCGGGGCCGTACGGGTCGTGGCCGAGGCCAATCAGGGCGGGGAAATGGTCGAGGCCGTGCTGAAGACGGCGGGCGTGGCCTGTCCGGTGAAACGGGTTCATGCGCGGACGGGCAAGCGGGCGCGGGCCGAGCCGGTCGCGGCCCTGTACGAACAGGGGCGGGTCCGCCACTGCGCCGATCTGGTCGAGCTGGAGGAGGAGCTGATGGGGCTGGGCGAGGACGGCGGCGGCAGTCCCGACCGGGCGGATGCGCTGGTATGGGCGGTGACGGACCTGCTGATCGACGGGGGCCGGACGGGGCCGAGCCTGAGGGTGTTGTGAGGCGGAAAAGGGTCCTAGACCGCCTCGTTCAGCAGGGCGTTGCGGTAGGCCTCGACCCAGAGGTTGCGGAACCGCCGGGACCGTTCGGCGTGGTAGATGTGGGCCAGCTCGGCGTAGCTGCGGTCGAAGTCGTCGTTGACGAAGATGTAGTCGAAGTCGCCGCAGTGCTCGATCTCGCCCTTGGCGTTGGCGATGCGGCGCTCGATGACCTCCTCGGCGTCCTGGGAGCGGGTGACGAGGCGGCGGCGCAGCTCCTCGAGGCTGGGCGGCAGGATGAAGACGCGGACGGCGTCCTCGGGGCATTTGCGGGCGATATCGCGGGCGCCCTGCCAGTCGATGTCGAACAGGACGTCGCGGCCTTCGGCGAGGGCGCGGTCGATCGGGGCCCGGGGGCTGCCGTAGCGGCTGCCGTGGACGTCGGCCCATTCGAGGAAGGCGTCCTCGTCGATCAGACGCTGGAATTCGGCGTCGTCGACGAAATGGTAGTCGCGGTCGGCGACCTCGCCCGGGCGGATGTCGCGGGTGGTCATGGAGATCGAAAGTTCGAGACCGCCGTGGTCGGCCATCAGGCGGCGGCACAGGCTGGTCTTGCCCGCGCCCGACGGGCTGGCGACGATCAGCAGGACGCCGCGGCGGGGCGTGCGTTCATTCGACATTCTGGACCTGTTCGCGCAACTGTTCGATCACGGCCTTCAGCTCGAGGCCGATTCCGGTGAGCGCGGTCGTAGCCGATTTCGAGCAGAGGGTGTTCGCCTCTCTCATGAATTCCTGCATCAGGAAGTCGAGTTTCCGGCCGGCGGGGGGTTGCTGCAACAGGGTGCGGGCCGAGGCGAGGTGGGCGGTGAGGCGGTCCAGCTCCTCGCGCACGTCGGCCTTCGTCGCCAGGGCGGCGGCCTCGAGGAAGATGCGGTCCTCCAGCGCCGGCGTGTCGGGCGCCAGTTCGGCCATGCGACGGCTGAAGCGGTCGCGGATGGCGTCGGTCTGGGCGGAGGCTTCGGTTTCGGCCTGGCCCACCAGGGCCTCGATCCGGTCGATGAAGTCGGCGATCACCGGCAGCAGCTGGCCGCCCTCGCGGTCGCGCGACAGCTTCAGGGCGTCGAGGGCCTGATCGATGGCGGCGGCGATGGCGGCCTCGACGGCGGCGCGGGCCTCGGCGTCGTCGACCTCCTCGGGCGCCTCCAGCACGCCGCGCAGCGACAGCAGGCCGTCGGCCGAGGGCGGGGTCGCCCCCTCCTCCGCCAATTCATTGGCGAGGGTCAGGTAGCGGGCGAGGATGCCCTGGTTGACCTTGAGCGAGGCGGCGCCGAGCTCGCGTCTGGCCTGGACGCCGAGGGTGACCTGGCCGCGGTTCAGGCGGGTCTGGGCCGAAGTCCGGGCGTGGCGTTCGAGCGTATCGAAGCCGGGCGGGCCGCGGAAGCGGACCTCCAGATTGCGGCCGTTGACCGAGCGGGCCTCGACCGACCAGGTCCAGTCGCCCCCGCCTTCGACGGCAAGCGCGCCGTCCGCCCGGCCGAAGCCGGTCATGCCGGAAATCTGCGTCATCGGGCCGGGGCCGCGGCCGGCGGGATGCTGATGACCCGCGCGCCGGGCGGGACCGTCACGCCCGGAGGCGCGGCGGCGCCGGAGGCGGCTTCGGGCGGGGCGTTGGGAACGCCGGGAACCGTGCCGGGCACGGCGGGCGGCGACGCCTCGGGCGGCAGGCCGGCCTTGCGGCGCTCGATCTCGCGCCAGCGCGCGACATTGGCCAGGTGCTCGTCATAGGTGCGGGCGAAGACGTGGCCGCCGGTGCCGTCGGCGACGAAGAACAGCTCGTCGGTCCGGGGCGGGTTCAGCACGGCGGCGATGGCGTCGCGGCCCGGATTGGCGATCGGCGTCGGCGGCAGGCCGTCGATCTGATAGGTGTTCCAGGCCGTGGCCCGGTCCAGCTCGGACCGGCGGATGCCCCGGCCCAGCGGACGGCCGCGGGTGATGCCGTAGACGATGGTGGGATCGCTCTCCAGCCGCATGCCGGCGCGCAGGCGGTTGGTGAAGATGGCCGCGACGCGCGGCCGCTCGGCGGCCAGGCCGGTTTCCTTCTCGACGATCGAGGCCAGGATCACCGCCTCCTCGGGCGAGCGGACGACCGTGGCCGGACTGCGCGCCGCCCACAGGCGGGCGAGGTTCTCGTCGCGGGCCCGGCGCATGCGGGCGATGACCGAGTTGCGGGTCTCGCCGCGGCTGACCTCGTAGGTGTCGGGCCACAGCGAGCCTTCGTCCGGCGTCCCGTCCACCGTGCCGATCAGGATCGGCTGGTTGTTCAGGATGTCGACGGCCTGGGCCGAGGACCATCCCTCAGGCAGGGTGACGTAGTGCCGGACCACCCGGCCTTCGACGAGAAGGACGAGGACGGAACGCAGGGACGCCTTGCTCGGCACCTCATATTCGCCGGCGCGGAGCTTGCGGTCGGCGCCGGTCAGGGTGGCGGCGGCCTTGAACATGTCGGTCGAACGGATCACGCCGGCCGACTTCAGGGTGGCGGCGATGGCCGAGACGCCCGCGCCGCTGGGCAGGGTGACGATGGTCGTTTCGCGGCCGTCCCGCGCGGCCGGGCCGGGGGCGTAGAAGACGCTCCAGGCCGCGACCAGGGCGGCGATGATGAACAGGCTGAGGGTGGCCGTCGCGGCCAGGAAGGCCGTCCTGCGGCCCGAGCCCCGCTCGACCCCCACCTAGGCGACCTTCCGGAAGATGACCGTGGCGTTGGTGCCGCCGAAGCCGAAGCTGTTCGACATGGCCACGTCGATCTCCATCGGCTGGCCCTTGTCCCGGACCAGGTTCATGGCGGTTTCCCGCTCGGGGTTGTCCAGATTGATCGTCGGCGGCGCGATCTGGTCGCGGATGGCCAGGATGCAGAAAATGGCCTCGATAGCCCCGGCGGCGCCCAGCAGGTGGCCGGTCATCGATTTGGTGGAGGACAGGGCGACGTTCGAAGCGTGGTCGCCCATCAGCCGTTCGATGGCGCCGGCCTCGATCCAGTCGGCCATGGTCGAGGTGCCGTGGGCGTTGACGTAGTCGATGTCCGAGACGTCGATGCCCGCGCGCTTCACCGCCATCTGCATGGCGCGATAGCCACCCTCGCCGTCCTCGGCGGGCGCCGTGATGTGGTAGGCGTCGCCGCTGAGGCCGTAGCCGATGACCTCGGCGTAGATGGTCGCGCCGCGCGCTTTCGCGTGTTCATACTCTTCCAGCACCACGATCCCCGCGCCCTCGCCCATGACGAAGCCGGAGTGGTCCTTGTCCCACGGCCGGGAGGCCTTTTCGGGCGCGTCGTTGTACGCGGTGCAAAGGGCCTTGCAGGCCAGGAAGCCGGCGATGCCGATGGGAACGATGGAGCTTTCCGCCCCGCCCGCCACCATGACGTCGGCGTCGTCCATCATGATCAGCCGCGCGGCGTCGCCGATGGCGTGAGCCCCGGTGGCGCAGGCGGTGACCACCGAGTGATTCGGCCCCTTGAGACCGTGGCGGATCGAGATCTGGCCCGAGGTCAGATTGATCAGGGCCGACGGAATGAAGAAGGGGCTGACGCGGCGCGGGCCCTGCTCCTTGAGGATGATGGCGGTGTCGGCGATGGGCCCCAGGCCGCCGATGCCCGATCCGACCATGACGCCGGTGCGCTCGCGCTGTTCCTCGGTTTCGGGCTTCCAGCCGGCGTCGGCCAGGGCCTCGTCAGCGGCGGCGATGGCATAGACGATGAAGTCGTCGACGCGCTTGCGATCCTTGGGCGACATGACCTTTTCGTGGTCGAACACGCCGGGCTGGCCGGGCGCGCCTCCGCCACGGCCGTCCACCGAGGGAATTTCCCCGGCGATGGTGCAGCCATAGCCTTCGGTGTCGAAGCTGGTGATCGGGCCAATGCCCGAACGCCCTTCGAGGATGCCCTTCCAGGTATGATCCACGCCCCAGCCGAGAGGGGTGAGCAGACCGAGACCGGTGACGACGACACGGCGCATGAGCGCTCCTCGCTACAGAATCCTGATCGCAAACAGTAATGGCCGCCGGACGGCCCCGCTAGGGGCGCGTCACGGCGGCCATCAAAGCCGTATCGAAGTGGAGGCGATCAGCCGGCCAGCTTCTCGTCGATGAACTTCACGGCGTCGCCGACCGTCTGGATGTGTTCGGCGGCGTCGTCCGGAATCTCGATGTCGAATTCTTCTTCGAAGGCCATCACCAGTTCGACGTTGTCGAGCGAGTCGGCGCCCAGATCGTCGATGAAGCTGGCTTTTTCAACGACCTTTTCCGGATCGGCGTCCAGGTGGTCGATAACGATCTTGCGGACGCGTTCCAGGGTGTCGGACATGGGAGTCTCTGCTTTCAGGGCCGCCACGGCGGCTGTTGTCTCAGTCATTGCCGTATGACGACGGCGACGGCTACGCAAGCCTTCAACGAAGACTCAGGTCAACCGGTTGCGAGGCCTTTAGCACAGGCGGGAGGGCTGGAAATAGCCCCTGCCCGCACGACTGCAAGGATCAGATCATCGCCATGCCGCCGTTTACGTGCAGCGTCTGGCCCGTGACGTAGGCGGCTTCGTCCGAGGACAGGTAGACCGCGGCGGCGGCGATTTCCTCGCCGGTTCCGAGGCGGCCGAGCGGGATGGTCTTCAGGATGGTCTCGCGCTGCTGGTCGTTGAGCACGTCGGTCATCGGCGAGGTGATGAAGCCCGGGGCGATGCAGTTCACCGTGATGCCGCGCGAGCCGACCTCCTGGGCCAGCGACTTGGAGAAGCCGATCATGCCGGCCTTGGAGGCGGCGTAGTTGGTCTGGCCGGGGTTGCCGGTGACGCCGACGATCGAGGTGACGCCGATGATGCGGCCCGAGCGGCGCTTCATCATCCCCTTCATGGCCGCGCGCGACAGGCGGAAATAGCTCTCCAGATTGATCCGGATGACGTCGGTGAAGTCCTCGTCCTTCATCCGCATCAGCAGGCCGTCCTTCGTGATCCCCGCATTGGCGATCAGGATGTCCAGCGGCGCGCCGGCGGCTTCCTCGGCGCGGGCGACCAGGCCGTCGACCGATTCGGGGTCGGACAGGTTGGCGGCGGCGGCGAAGGCGCGCCCGCCCAGTTCCCTGGCCAGATCCTGAAGCACGGCCTCGCGCGTGCCCGAGAGGACGACGGTCGCGCCCTGGGCGTGCAGGGCGCGGGCGACGGCGCCGCCGATGCCGCCGGTGGCGCCCGTTACGAGGGCGGTCTTGCCGGTGAGATTGAACATGGGGGGCTCCGTGGTGGGAGGGTGAAGAGTGCCAGTGCTAGTGAGCGCGAACGAGGCTCACCAGCACTATTCACTAGCACCGGCGGCCCGCGCAGCGTCCGGGTCAAAGGCTGTTCGCGAACGCTTCCAGCTCTTCCGGGGTGTTCAACGCGCCGCTCTCGGCGTCGGGGGCGATGCGTTTGGCCATGCCGGTCAGGACCTTGCCCGAACCGATCTCGGCGAAGCGGGTCACGCCGCCCTCGCCGGCCATCCACTCCATGCTTTCGCGCCAGCGGACGCGGCCGGTGACCTGCTCGACCAGCAGACGGCGGATAACCTCGGGGTCGGTCTCCGGCCGCGCGGTGATGTTGGCGACCACGGCGACCGAGGGCGCGACGATGGTCGCGGAGGCCAGGGCCGCGGCCATCTCGTCGGCGGCGGGCTGCATCAGCGGGCAGTGGAAGGGGGCCGAGACGTTCAGCGGAATGGCCCGCGCGCCCAGCTCCTTGGCCTTTTCGATGGCGCGGTCGACGGCGGCCTTGTCGCCCGAGATGACGACATTGCCGTTGTTGTTGTCATTGGCGACGACGCAGACGCCGACCTCGGACCCCGCCTTCGCCGCCTCTTCCGCCAGCGCCAGATCGGTCTTCGGGCCGATCAGGGAGGCCATGGCGCCCCGGCCAACGGGCACGGCGCGCTGCATGGCCTGACCGCGCAGTTTCAGCAGCCGGGCGGTGTCGGCCAGAGAGATGGCGCCGACGGCGCACAGGGCCGAATATTCGCCCAGCGAATGGCCGGCGGCCCAGGTCGCCTTCCCAAGATCGAAACCGAACTCGGTCTTCAGCACCCGCATCGCCGCGACGGACACGGCCATCAGGGCGGGCTGGGCGTTCTCGGTCAGGGTCAGCTGGTCTTCGGGACCCTCGCGCATCAGCTGGCTGAGGTTCTGGCCCAGGGCCTCGTCGACCTCGGCGAAGACGGCGCGGGCCGAGGCGAAGGCGTCGGCCAGGGTGGCGCCCATGCCGACCGACTGGCTGCCTTGTCCCGGAAACAGCAGGGCGAGGGTCATGAAGGGCTCCGGCGACGTTGAATCGAGGGCGGAGGGGTAGGACGGAAGAGCGGAGGGGGCAAGGTGGAGGGCGAGTTCAGAACAGCACCGCCGGGTTCATGATCCGGTGCGGATCGATCGCCGCGCGGACGGCCTGCATGGTCTGGATCTCGAGCGGCGACTTGTAGCGGCGCGCCTCTTCCGTCTTCAGCCGCCCGAGGCCGTGTTCGGCGGAGATGGAGCCGTCGTAGCGGGCGACGATGTCGTGGACGATCTGCGAACCCTCGGCCCAGCGGGCGAGGAAGGCCGGAAGGTCGCCGCCCGGCGGACACAGGACGTCGTAATGCATGTTGCCGTCGCCGACGTGGCCGAAGGCGCTGACCCGCGCGCCGGGATGGAAGCGTTCGACGGCGGCCGTGGCCTCTTCCAGGAAGTCGGCGATGCGCGAGACAGGCACCGAGACGTCGTGCTTCCAGCCTCCGCCTTCGGGCTTCTGGGCTGCAGACTGCTCCTCGCGCACCTTCCAGAAGGCGGCGCGCTGGCTGTCGTTCTGGGCGATGGCCGCGTCGGTGATCAGACCGGTCTCGAAGGCGTGGGTCAGCAACCGCTCCATGGCGGAATCGGCCCCGCCGGGCTCGCCCGAGACCAGTTCGATCAGGACGTACCAGGGCGGCGCACTGTCGAGCGGCTCGCGCGTGTCGGGGATGTTGGCGAGGACGAAGCCCATGCCGATCCGCTTCATCAGCTCGAACGCCTCGACTCCGCCGCCCGTCTCGGACTTGGCGCGGGCCAGCAGTTCGATGGCGGCGGCAGGCGAGTCCAGCCCGACCATGGCCGTGGCCCGGCTGCGCATGACGGGGAACAGCTTCAGGGTCGCGGCCGTGACGATCCCCAGCGTGCCCTCGGCGCCGATCAGCAGCTGTTTGAGGTCGTAGCCGGTGTTGTCCTTCCGCAGCCGCTTCAGGCCGTGGAATATCCGGCCGTCCGGCAGAACGGCCTCCAGCCCCAGCACCAGATCGCGCATGACGCCGTAGCGGATGACGGCGGTGCCGCCGGCGTTGGTCGAGATCACCCCGCCGATGGTCGCCGTGCCCTCGGCCGCAAGGCTGAGCGGGAACAGTCGGTCCGCCGCGGCCGCGGCCTGCTGCGCCTCCAGCAGGGTGATTCCGGCCTCCACCGTCATGGCGTCGTCCAGCGGGGTGACGTCGCGGATCGCACGCAGCTTGCGCGTCGACAGCAGCACCTCGCCATAGGGTATCTGGCCGCCGACGAGGCCGGTGTCGCCGCCCTGGGGCGTGATGGCGACGCGGTGTTCGGCGCAGATCGCGACCAGCCGCGCCGTCTCCTCCGTCGAACGGGGCGTCAGCATCAGCGGCGTATGTCCCTGCCAGCGATTGCGCCATTCGGTCAGCCACGGCGCGATCTCTGCCGGATCGTCGGTCCAGCCGCCGGCGCCGGCGGCGGATTTCAGGGCCTGGATGGCGGCGGCGGAGGGCGGGGTCATGCGTCCCTTGTCTCAAAGTCGTGGACGCGGCGAAAGGGCCAAGCCACGCTGGCGTGATGTCGACCACCCTTCCCTCGCCCGTTCCCGCTGTCGGCGTCGTCTGCCTGCGCGGCGACCAGGTGTTGCTGATCCGGCGCGGGACGCCCCCGCGGCAGGGCGAATG
Source organism: Brevundimonas sp. (assembly GCF_035561115.1). Classification (GTDB taxonomy): domain Bacteria; phylum Pseudomonadota; class Alphaproteobacteria; order Caulobacterales; family Caulobacteraceae; genus Brevundimonas. The sequence continues at coordinate 20,003 of NZ_DATMYH010000043.1, read as the reverse complement.
GAGCCTGCCCGGCGGCCGGATCGAACCGGGCGAACGCGCCGTCGACGCCGCCCTGCGCGAACTGCGCGAGGAGACGGGCGTCGAGGCCGAGATCACCGGCCTGATCGACGTGGTCGACGGCGTCTTCCCGGAGGCGGGCCGACACTATGTCCTGATCGACTACGCCGCCCGCTGGATATCCGGCGAGCCGGTCGCCGGGGACGATGCGATAGAGGCGCGCTTCGTGGCGCTGGACCAGGTCGCCGCGCTGGTGAAATGGTCGGAGACGCACCGGATCATCGCCCTGGCCAAAGTGTCCCGCAATTTGGGACGCGACCAGGGTTCTGCGACGTGACAAGCTCCGCCTTTCCGGCGATCGGCCGGATGGGGAACATCATCATGCATATCCGTAGTCTCGTGGCGGCGCTCGCCGCCTCGGCCGCCCTGCTTGCGCCCGCCGCCTCGGCCCAGACCGAGTCGATCGACTTCACCCTGACCAACAACACCGAGCATGTGTTGACGGCCCTGTTCATCTCCCTGCCTTCGACGAACGAGTGGGAAGAGGACATCTTCGGGGCCGATGTGCTGGGCTCGGGCGAGAGCATCGAGATCTCGATCGACGATGGCCTGCCGGAATGCGTCTACGACATCCGCGCCGATTTCTCGGACGGCGATTCCGTACAGGTCGCAGAGGTCAATTTCTGCGAGCTGGACGGCGAGGAACTGACCATCAACGAGGAATAGTCCGGCGCGCACGTCGCCGGCCGGAGGGCGGCTTCCGCGAGGGAGCCGCCCTTTTATTACGCGGATGTCATCTTCGCCCCGTCCGGTTTCTGTGGCGTCGGGATCACAGGGTGCTAACCTGAGCGGGATTGGGAGGCTTCATGGACACGTCCGTTCTTTTCACCATCGCTCTGGTCGCGCTGGCCTTCGTGCTGCTGTTCAGCGTCGTCAAGATCGTGCCCCAGGGCCGCGAGATGACCGTAGAGCGGTTCGGCAAATACACGCGCACGCTGTCTCCGGGCATCAGCATACTGACGCCCTTCGTCGAGCGGATCGGCCGGCGCATGAACATGATGGAGCAGGTCCTGGACGTGCCCCAGCAGGAGGTCATCACCAAGGACAACGCCATGGTGAAGGTCGACGCCATCGTCTTCATCCAGGTGATGGACGCCGCCTCGGCCGCCTATCGCGTCGAGAACCTGCCCTACGCCATCACCCAGCTGTGCATGACCAACCTGCGCACCGTGGTCGGCTCGATGGAGCTGGACGAGGTCCTGTTCCAGCGCGACTCGATCAACTCGCGCCTGCTGACCGTGATCGACGCGGCGACCGAGCCGTGGGGCGTCAAGGTCAACCGGATCGAGATCAAGGATCTGACCCCGCCTGCCGACATCACCAACGCCATGGCCCGTCAGATGAAGGCCGAGCGCGAGAAGCGCGCGGTGATCACCGAGGCCGAGGGCGAGAAACAGGCCGCCATCGCCCGCGCCGAGGGCGCCAAACAGTCGGCCATCCTTCAGTCCGAAGGCCGCAAGGAAGCGGCCTTCCGCGACGCCGAGGCCCGCGAACGCGCCGCCGAGGCCGAGGCCAAGGCCACTGCGATGGTGTCGGAAGCCATCGCCCGCGGCGACGTCAACGCCATCAACTATTTCGTCGCCCAGAAATACGTCGAGGCCTTCGCCGAGCTCGCGCGCAACCCCACGGCCAAGACCGTCATCGTCCCCGCCGAGATGAGCGGACTGGTCGGCACCATCGCCGGCCTGGGCGAACTGGTCGGCCTGGCCCGCGAACAGCAGCAGAGCCGGACCGAGGTACGCCGCGACGCGCCGCCGGCTCCGCCCAAGCCGCCCGCGCCGCCGCGCCCGCCGCGTCCGGCCGTTCCGAGGACCTGAGACCATGGACGCCCTGATCGATCTGCACGCCGCCCAGCCGTTCTGGATCTGGCTGGCCCTGGGCGTGATCCTGCTGGCGGTCGAGGCCGCCTTCTCGACCGAATGGCTGCTGTGGCCGGCGGTGTCGGCGGGGATGGTGGCGGTGGTCACCGCCCTGGGTCTGCCGCTGAGTTTCGTGGGCGAGGTCGCGCTGTTCGCCGTCCTGACCGTGGCCATGACCCTGCTCTCGCGCCGTCTGATCCAGCGCGTCAACCCCAGCGACAGCCCGGACATCAACGCCCGCGACAACCGTCTGGTGGGCCTGCGGGCCCAGGTCGTCCAGCCGTTCGTGGACGGACGCGGCCGGGTGTTCGTCTCGGGCGCCGAATGGGTCGCCGAGATCGACGGCGCGGGGCCCCTGATCGGCGAGAGCGTGATCGTGGACGCTGTCGACGGCGCGAAGTTGAGGGTGCGTCTGTCCTAACGGGGCAGTTCCGCGATCCCGCGATTGGCCAGCCCGTCGGCGCGTTCGTTCAGTTCGTGCCCGGCGTGGCCCTTGACCCAATGCCATTTGACGTCGTGCCGGGCGCGGGCCTCGTCGAGACGCCGCCACAGGTCCTCATTCTTGACCGGCTTCTTGTCAGCCGTCTTCCAGCCGCGCGCCTTCCAGCCCCGGATCCATTCGGTGATGCCGGTCATGACGTATTTGCTGTCGGTATGCAGGTCGACGCGGCATGGCCGGGTCAGGGCCTCCAGCGCGCTGATCGCCCCCATCAGCTCCATGCGGTTGTTGGTGGTCAGCGGCTCGCCGCCCCACAGCTCCTTCTCATGGCCGCCGCCGGTCTGAAGGACGGCGCCCCAGCCGCCGGGCCCCGGATTGCCCTTGCAGGCGCCGTCGGTGTGGATGATGACGTGACTCATGGGCGCGTCCTAACAGGTTCGCTTGGCGTCGCGCCACTGAACGGCCTATATGCGGCGAGAGATTTCGAACGGGCCGGAGCGGCCTGACTGAGGAGAGTCGTCCGTGGGTTCATTCAGCATCTGGCACTGGGCCATCGTCGCCGTGATCGTGCTCCTGCTGTTCGGCGGTCGCGGCAAGCTGTCGGGCCTGATGGGCGACGCCGCCAAGGGCGTGAAAGCCTTCAGGGACGGCCTCAAGGATACCGACGACGACAAGCCCCGCGACGAGCGCGCCGGCGCCCTGCCCCGCACCGACGCCGAAAAAGAAGACCTGAAGTCCTAGGGCCGCTGTAGACGGCGGAGACCTGACGCATGGGTGGCCTGGGTCCCGGAATCGGGGGCGGCGAATATCTGGTGATCGCGGTCGTGGCCCTGCTGGTGGTGGGCCCCGAGCGCCTGCCCCTGCTCCTGCGCAAGCTGGGCAAGCTGGTCGCCAGGGCCCGCGGCATGGCCAATGAGTTCCGCTCCAGCTTCGACGAGATGGCGCGCCAGTCCGAGCTCGACGAACTGCGCAAGGAGGTCGAGGCGCTGCGGACCAACCAGGGCATTCACGCCCTCGGCGCCGACGCCGATGCGGCCTTCCGGGAAATCCGCGACGATCTGAACAAGCCGCTGGACCCACCGATGCTGTCGGCGCCCGACGAATGGCCTGACAGCCCGCCGGTCATGACGCCGCTCGATACGCCGGTTGCGGCTGTCGCGCCGGCGCCGAAGCCCGCCCGCAAGACGCCTGCGAAGGTCCGGCCCGCGACCGGATCGGCCGCCTCCATCAAGACCGCCAGCGGCAAGGCCAGACCCGTCCGGGCCCGGAAGGTCGACCTGTGAGCGCCGGTGGCCGCGACGAGGACGAGATCGAGGCGTCGCGCGCGCCGCTGATGGATCACCTGATCGAACTGCGCGGGCGGCTGCTGATCTGCGTCGTCGCCTTCGTGATCGCCTTCCTGGTCTGCTTCTATTTCGCCGGCCCGCTGTATGTCTTCCTGGTCAAGCCCTATGTGGCCGCCAGCGTGCTGCACGCGGCCCAGGGAGCCCATGTGTCGCCCGTCGAACTGATCTCGGTCATGACCGGGCTGAAGCCGCTGCCTGCCGGCCAGCACGAGACGGTTCAGCTGATCTATACGGCCCCGCTGGAGATCCTGTTCGTGAAGATGAAGCTGGCCGGACTGGGCGCGGTCATCGTCTCATTCCCGATGCTGGCCTACCAGCTGTACCGGTTCGTGGCCCCGGGGCTGTACCGCAATGAGCGCGGCGCCTTCCTACCTTTCCTGATCGCAGCGCCGATCCTGTTCGTCATCGGGGCGGCCCTGGTCTATTACGTCATGCTGCCGTTCGTGATGCTGTTCTCGCTGAGTCAGGGCATCCAGGCCGAGGGCGTCACCGCCGCCCTGCTGCCGAAGGTGTCCGAATACATGAGCCTGGCCACGGCCCTGATCCTCGCCTTCGGCCTGTGCTTCCAGCTGCCCGTGATCATGACCCTGCTGGGCCTGGCCGGAATCATCAGCTCGAAGGTCATGACCGAGGGCCGCCGCTACGCCATCGTGGCCGTCGTCGTGGTCGCCGCCGTCGTGACCCCGCCCGACCCCATCAGCCAGCTGATGCTCGCGGTCCCGCTGGTCCTGCTCTACGAGATCTCGATCTGGTGCGTGCGGCTGATCGAGCTGCGGCGGCGGGAAGCCGATGCGGCCGGGGCCTGACCGGAACCTCGGCCGAGCGTAGCCGTTTGCACCGGGTTCCCATTCAGGAGTCCGCCCATGACCATCCGCCACACACTGACCGCCGTCGCCGCGCTCGGCGCCCTCGTCTTCGGCGCCGCGGCCTGCACTCCGGCGGACAACGATGCGGCCGACGCCGACACGACCGGGACCCGCACCGTGGTCGAGACGCGCGAGGTTCCCGCGGCTCCCGTGATCATCGAGCGTGAGGTCCAGTCCCCGCCGGTCGTGATCGAACGCGACCGCAGGGACGGCGACAGCACGACCGTCCGCGCGGGCCGGGACGGCATCGAGGTCGAGACGACCAACCGCTAGCTCGCGGAACCCGACATGGAAAGGCGCCGGACGGCTTCCCGTCCGGCGCCTTTTTCGTTCGGCTCAGCCGCGGGTCAGCAGCTGTAGTACATGTCGAATTCGACGGGGTGCGGATGCAGTTGCAGGCGCATCACCTCCTCCATCTTCAGCTCGATGTAGCTGTCGATGAAGTCGTCATCCATGACGCCGCCCTTCTTGAGGAAGGCGCGGTCCTTGTCGAGGCTGTCGAGGGCCTCCTTGAGGCTGCCGCAGACCTCGGGGATGTTGCCCCGCTCTTCCGGCGGCAGGTCGTACAGGTTCTTGTCGGCCGGCGCGCCCGGATCGATCCGGTTCTCGATGCCGTCGAGGCCGGCCATCAGCAGGGCGACGAAGGTCAGATAGGGGTTGCCCATCGGGTCCGGGAAACGGGCCTCAATGCGCTTGGCCTTGGGCGAATTGACCCACGGGATGCGGATCGAGGCCGAGCGGTTGCGCGACGAATAGGCCAGCTTCACCGGGGCTTCGTAGCCGGGAACCAGACGCTTGTAGGAGTTGGTGGTCGAGTTGGCGAAGGCGTTGATGGCCTTGGCGTGTTTGATGATGCCGCCGATGTACCAGAGACAGAGATCCGACAGGCCGGCGTATTTGTCGCCGGCGAACAGCGGCTTGCCGTCGCGCCAGATCGACTGGTGCACGTGCATGCCCGAACCGTTGTCGCCGAAGGTCGGCTTGGCCATGAAGGTGGCCGACTTGCCGTAGGCGGCGGCGACGTTGTGGATGACGTATTTGTAGAGCTGCAACCGGTCGGCCATGGTCAGCAGATCGCTGAACTTCAGGCCCAGTTCGTGCTGGGCCGGGGCGACCTCGTGGTGATGCTTCTCGGGCTGCATGCCCAGGTCGCGCATGACGCCCAGCATCTCGCCGCGCAGGTCCTGGGCGCTGTCCGTCGGATTGACCGGGAAATAGCCGCCCTTGGGCCCCGGGCGGTGACCCATATTGCCCTCGGAATATTCCGCGCCCGTGTTCGCCGGCAGTTCGATGGAATCGTAGGTGTAGCCGGTGTCATGCGGCGCCGTGCTCCAGCGCACGTCGTCGAAGATGAAGAACTCGGCTTCCGGACCGAAGAAGACGGTGTCGCCCACGCCCGAGGACTGGACATAGGCCAGCGCCTTCCTGGCCATGGAACGGCTGTCGCGGTTGTAGGGCTCGCCCGTGTCGGGGTTCAGCACGTCGCAGAACAGGAACAGCGTCGTCTGCTGGTAGAAGGGGTCGATCCAGAAGCTGGTCAGGTCCGGCTTGAGCAGCATGTCGGACTCGTTGATCGCCTTCCAGCCGGCGATCGACGAGCCGTCGAACATCGTCCCCTCTTCCAGGAATTCTTCGTCCACCAGGTCGATGTCGAAGGTGACGTGTTGCATGCGTCCCTTGGTGTCGGTGAAGCGGAGATCGACGTATTTGACGTCCTTCTCCTTGATCTCCTTGAGGATCTTGCTGGCGCTCATCGTTCGAAATCCTGTGTCTCGGGGAGGTAAGGAAACGGTCGCCCGCAAGGCGGCCGATGGAAATTCAGACGGCTTGGGCGCCCGTCTCGCCGGTGCGGATGCGAATGACGTCGAGGACGTCGGACACGAAGATCTTGCCGTCGCCGATCTTGCCGGTGCGCGCCGCCGCCTGGATGGCGTCCACGACCGAGTTGACCATGTCGTCGGACACCACCACCTCGATCTTGATCTTCGGCAGGAAGTCGATGACGTATTCGGCGCCGCGGTATAGTTCGGAATGCCCCTTCTGGCGGCCATATCCCTTGGCCTCCAGCACGGTCATGCCTTGCACGCCTGCATCCTGCAGCGCTTCCTTCACTTCATCCAGCTTGAACGGCTTGATGACGGCTTCGATCTTTTTCATTGGCGATCCCAGGCGGGCGTTATCATTGCCGCGCACACGGGAGGTAAAGGGACATTGCATTGCACAATAAGGCAAGCGTTTTTCGCTCCCCGTCGCCATCCGTGAACGGAGGACACGTCCGATGACCCAGGCGTCGGAGACCGACTGGCGCGCATCCCTGCCGTGGCCCGGAGCGGACGCGCACAAACATGCGCGCGGGCGGCTGGGCGTCGTGTCGGGCAAGGCCACGCAAACCGGGGCCGCCCGTCTGGCCGCCCGGGCGGGGCTGCGCATCGGGGCGGGCGTGGTCCGCATCCTGTGTCCGCCGGACGCCGCCGCTGTCATCGCCCCGGCCATCGAGGCCATCATGCTCACCCCGTTTGGTTCGGCCGAGGCGCTGGCTGAAGCCGCCGAGGGCATGGATACGGTCGTCATCGGTCCCGCCGCCGGAGTGAACGACGCGACCCAGGCCAATGTCCGCGCCCTGGCCGGGACGGGTGCGGCGCTCGTCGTCGACGCGGACGGCCTGACGGTATTCGAGGGCTGGCCCGCCGACCTGTTCGCCGTCCTGGACCGCGACGACGTCCTGACCCCGCACGAGGGCGAGTTCAAACGCCTGTTCCCCGACCTGCTCGCCAAGGGTCGCGAGGCCGCGGCGCGCGAGGCGTCTAGGCGCGCCGGGGCGGTGATCGTGCTGAAGGGGCCGGCCACGGTGATCGCCGGCCCGGACGGGCGGCTGGCGGTCAACGGCAACGGCGTCCCCTGGCTGGCGACGGCGGGAACCGGGGATGTGCTGGCGGGCATGATAGGGGGACTGATGGCCCAGAGAATGGACAGTTTCGACGCCGCCCGGGCGGCGGTCTGGATGCATGCGGAGGCGGCGCGAAGCCTGGGCCCCGGCCTGATCTCCGAGGACCTGCCCGAACGGCTGCCGCTGGTTCTGGCGGCGCTCTACCCACAGGCCGGCTGACGGCGGCGACGGCGTCCGGTTCAATTCGTCATCGAACCGGCCTATCTGCACGCCAACCCCGCCGGAGCACGCCGCCTTGCTGATCGTCCTGTCACCGGCCAAGCGGCTGGATTTCACCGAGCCCCATCCGGCCTCGCCCGCATCGGAACGGCGCTTTCTGGAAGACACCGCCAGCCTGTCCCGGACCGCGCGGGCCCGGACGGTGGCCGAACTGCGCCGTCTGATGAACATTTCCGACGATCTGGCCCGTCTGAATCGGGAACGCTTTCAGGCGTTCGACGCCGCCTCCACCGACGGCGTCCAGGCCGCCTTCGCCTTCGCCGGCGACGTCTATGAAGGGCTGAAGGCGCGCGAACTGGACGCGCCGTCCCTGGCCTGGGCCCAGGATCACCTGCGCATCCTGTCGGGTTTCTACGGGCTGCTGCGGCCGCTGGACCGCATCCAGCCCTACCGTCTGGAGATGGGCTCGCGGCTGAAAACCCGTCGCGGCTCCAGTCTCTACGACTTCTGGGGCGACCGGTTGTCGAAACAGCTGAACGCCGACGCCGCGGGACAGGCCGACCCTGTCCTGATCAATCTGGCCAGCCAGGAATATTTCGGCGCCATCGACGCCCGGGCGCTGAAACTGCCGGTGGTGACGCCGCACTTCCGCGAATCGAGGGACGGCGAGAGCCGGATCATCTCCTTCTTCGCCAAGAAGGCCCGCGGCGGCATGGCGCGGTTCGCCATCGACGAGCGGATCGAGCAGGCCCGGGACCTCAAGGCCTTCGACCGTGACGGCTACCGTTTTGACAAGGCGGCCTCGAACGACACAGACTGGATATTCACCAGATCGGGAAATTAAACCCGACTGTCGCCTTCGCAACCGCGAACGGCTAGGCTGACGAGACTGACGACGGACGAGAGACCCCATGTTCCAATGGCCTAAACGCGGTGACGGCTCCGAGACTGCGCGTGAACCTTTCCGCGACATCGGCGACCTCAAGGGTCAGGTGGCGGTGATTTCGGGGTCGACCTCCGGCATCGGCCTGGCCTTCGCCCGCGCCATCGCCTCGCGGGGCGGCGATGTGGTGCTGAACGGCCTGGGCGATCCGTCCGAGATCGAACGCACCCGGGCCGAGATGGAAGCCAGCTGCGGCGTGCGGGTCCGCTATCACGCCGCCAACATGCTGCGCGGCGACGAGGTCGCCGACATGGTGGCCTATGGCAAGCACCAGCTCGGCCGGCTCGACATCCTGATCAACAACGCCGGCGTCCAGCACGTCGAGGCGGTGGAGAAATTCCCGGCCGACAAGTGGGAACAGATCATCGCCATCAACCTGTCCTCGACCTTCTACGCCACCCGCGCGGCCATCCCGATCATGAAGGCCCAGGGCCGCGGCCGGATCATCAACATCGCCTCGGCCCATGGCCTGGTCGCCAGCCCGTTCAAGTCGGCCTATGTCGCGGCCAAGCACGGCGTCATCGGCTTCACCAAGACCGTGGCGCTCGAGGTCGCCCAGGACAACATCACCTGCAACGCCATCTGCCCCGGCTTCGTCGAGACGCCGATCGTGGAAAAGCAGATCGCCGACCAGGCCCGCACGCGCGGCATGTCGAAAGAGGCGGTGCTGAAGGACGTGATCCTGGGCTCGCAGCCGACCAAGCGGTTCGTCACCACCGACGAACTGACCGGCATGATGTTGTATCTGGCGTCTGACCTCGGAGCCTCGGCCAACGGGGCCAGCTTCTCCATCGACGGCGGCTGGACCGCCCAATAGGCACGGAGACCAGTGGGTGTCGAAGCGAAAGCCGCCCACCTCGAAACGCCGGCCCATCAGCCTGGCCCTGCAGGGCGGGGGCTCGCATGGCGCATTCCAGTGGGGCGTGCTGGACCGCCTGCTGGAGGATGACAGGCTCGACATCCGCGCGGTGACCGCCTCGTCCGCCGGAGCCATGAACGCCGCGGCCCTGATCAGCGGCCTGCATACGAGCGGGACCGAGGGCGCCCGACATCAGCTGGACCTGTTGTGGCGAGAGGTGAACCTGTCGGGCGGCCGCAACGTGTTCGGCGACTCCTCGATCTGGAGCGCAGCCCTGACCCCGGGCTGGCTGAAGGACAGCAGCCTGTGGCGGTCGGCCGAAAACGCAGCCATGTCGATGAGTCCCTATCAATTCAATCCGTTCAACCTCAATCCTCTCAAACGGGTTCTGGACACCGTGATCGATTTCGAGGCCGTGCGCGCCTCAAAAATCAGGCTGTTCGTCGCCGCCACGGCGGTGAAGCACGGCCGCGCCCGCCTGTTTGAAAACCCCGAGATCACCGACCAGGTCCTGCTGGCCTCGGCCTGCCTGCCGCATCTGTTCCAGGCCGTGGAGATCGACGGCGAGTCCTATTGGGACGGCGGCTATCTGGCCAATCCCGCCCTGTGGCCGCTGGTCTACGCCGATACGCCCGACGACATCCTGCTGCTGCCCCTGAACCCGTTCGTGCGCGAAGAGGTCCCGCGCGCGGCCGGGGATATCATGGACCGGCTGAACGAGATCGTGTTCAACGCGCCCTTGGTCGCCGAACTGAGGGCCATCGCCTTCGTCCAGGACATGATCGCCGACGGGCGGCTGAAGCGGACCGGCGATAACCGCTATCGCCGCCTGATGCTGCACGCCATCGAGCCGGGCCCGTGGCTGGGAGCCCAGTCGTTGAGCTCGAAATTCAATACCGAATGGACCTTCCTCAATGATTTGAAAGCGCACGGGCGCGAAGCGGCGGGCGAGTGGCTGGAGCACTGCATTGACCAGGTCGGCGAGCGATCCAGCATCGACATCAAGGCCCGCTTTCTGGCCTAGCCTACGAACCCCGCCGCGCGCCGCAGGCGGTCGTTGATGGCCTCGCCCAGGCCGTGCGCGGGAATGGGAGACACGGCGATCCCGGAAGGCCTTTCCCGGTCCGCCTCGCGCAGCCGGCGGAACAGATTGGCCGCCGCCTCGCGCAGATCGCCGCTCGGGCTCAGGCTCCAGCGCGGATCGCCGACGCCCGGCCCGAACCCCAGCAGGATTTCGCCGCCCCGCGCCGCCTCGGCTTCGATCCGCACCGGCGCGTCCGGCGCATAGTGCAGGGCCAGACGCCCGGGCGAGCGATGCCCCTCCCCGCCCCGGTCCAGAGGCCCGACGACGGCCTCGATCTCGTCGCGGGTGACCGAGCCCGGGCGCAGCAGGGCGACACGACCGTCCAGCACCGAGACCACCGTGCTCTCCACCCCCACGGCGCACGGCCCGCCGTCGATGGCGGCGCCGGCGGCGAAGCCCGTCTCCTCCACCGCATCGGCGAAGGTGGTCGGGCTGGGCCGGCCGGAACGGTTGGCCGACGGAGCGACGACCGGGCGGCCAAAGGTCGAGATCAGGGCGCGGGCGCGGGCGTGGCCCGGCACGCGGACGGCGACGCTGTCCAGCCCGGCCCGGGCCAGCTCGCAGACCGCAGACCGGTCGCGGACCGGCGCCACGATGGTCAGGGGTCCGGGCCAGAAGGCTTCGGCGAGGGCCCGGGCGCGGCGGTCGAATACGGCGACCGTCTCGGCCTGGACGGCGTCGGCGACATGGGCGATCAGGGGGTTGAAGCGGGGCCGGCCCTTGGCCTCGAAGATGGCGGCGACCGCCCGGGCGTCGCCGGCGTCGGCGGCCAGGCCATAGACCGTCTCGGTGGGCAGGATGACCAGTCCGCCGGACTGCAGCACCGCGACGGCGTCGGCGTCAGACGCGCTCAGGCGGGGCGCGCTCAGGCGGGGCGCGCTCAGGCGGGGCGCGCCTGGAGCGCCACCCTTACCGTCACCTGCCGTCCGACCAGCCTGTCCCACGGTCCCGATGTTCCTATCCCGAAGTCCGCCCGATCCAGCGTCAGCGCGCCCGCCAGATGCGCCCGCTCCCCGCTGATGCGCAAGTCCAGGGGAAAGGCGACCGACCGCGTTCGCCCCTTCATGGTGATGTCGGCGTGGGCCGTATAGCGATCCGCGCCCAGTCGCTCGAGCGACTTCAGCTCGAAGCGGATCAGCGGATGGCGGGCGGCGTCGAGAAACGCCGGTCCAACGGCCCGCCGCGTCGCGACCGCGGGCGACATCCTCAGCGACGCCGCCTGGACCGTCACCGAGGCCCGGGCGGCTTCCGGCTGCGCCGGATCCAGCACGATAGAGCCCCGCCAGTCCTCGAACCGCCCCGTGCGCCAGCCGCCGAAAGCCCGGACGGACATTTCGATGCGCGACACATCCCGATCGAAGGTCCACGGCCCCGGCGCTGCGCCGGTCAGCAGGGGCGTCAGCAGCACGACGAGAAGTGCGGCGAGCAGCCTCATGGACGGCGCGGAATCCACGGGATCATCCGGTGCAGGACATTGTCCCGGTCGACGAACTGATGCTTGAGCGCGCCGGTGACGTGCAGGACGACCAGGGCGATGAGCAGCTTGGCCGCCGTTTCGTGCAGATCCATCAAGGCCCCAGCGGTCTCGCGGCCGCCGCCGACCGGCAGCAGGGGCCACTGGAACAGGCCGAACCACAGGATCTCCCGGCCCGCCGCCGATGACGCCGCCCAGCCGACCAGCGGCATGGCGATCAGGAAGACGTAGAACAGCACATGGGTGGCGCGGGCCAGCAGCTTCTGCCAGCGCGGCATGGCGTCCGGCAGCGGAATGGCGGGGTTGGCGATACGCCAGCCCAGGCGTCCGAGCGTCAGCACCAGAATGCTCAGGCCGACGGATTTATGGATGTTGATGAACTCCCGGGAGATCGGCCCCTCGGTCCATTCATGCGCGGCGATCAGGCCCACCTGGGTCACGACCAGCGCGGCGATCAGCCAGTGCAGGGTCAATGAGACGGTCGAATAGCGGTTGCGTGGTTCAGCCATGGTCCGGGTCCTTCGTCAGTTCACGCAAAGCCTGTCTGCGCCGCCAGAACCGCCGTCAGGATCGCCTGCGACCGGCGCTGACCATAGCCTCGCCCATAGGCGCTCGACGTCACGCAGACGACCGTTCTCCGCGAAGGAACCACATAGATCTTGTTGCCGCCATTCCCCGACGCGAAACGCACATCGACCGCGTCGTCTCCGACCGGCAACGCTCTGGCGTACCAGAAGTAACCATAGCCGTCAGCGAAGGGATCGACCGAACCGATTTCGACCCTGGGCTTCAGGCTCTCCTCAATCCAGGTCGAACTGAGCACCGGGCGGCCGCCGTACCTGCCGCCGTCCAGGACCATCTGGCCGATCCGGGCCATGTCGCGAACCGAGAGGGAAAGATTGCCCTGCCCCTTGATATGTCCCCCGACGTCCGACGCCCAGTTAAAGCGTTCGACGCCCAACGGGGTGAACAGGGCCTCGCGCGCGAAATCCTGACCCTGCCGCCCGGTCGCCTTCTCCACGACCAGCCCGGCCGCATAGGCGGTCAGCGAGTTGTACAGCCAGGCCGATCCGGGCGCCGTCGCCCGCGGCGTGGCCAGCAGAAAGGCGGCCGGGTCCGCCGATTCGTCGAGGGCGTCCTCGTTGCCTGGCGAGTCCGGCAGGTCGTCATCGGCGGCGAGGCCGGAGCGCATGGTCAGAAGGTCGGTCAGGGTCACGTCGCCGACGGCGCTCCCTCGCGCTTCGGGCCAGTAGCGTTCGACCGGGTCCGACAGGTCGTGGATCAGCCCACGGTCATGGGCGGCGCCCACCAGCAGCGAGGTGACGCTCTTTCCCGCCGACCGGATGTCGTGCAGCGCGTCGGTCCGCTCGCCGTTGTAGTAGCGTTCGGCAACACGCTGGCCATCGACGAGGACGACCACGCCTTTCAGGTCCGGATGTTCGTCCTGATCCCATCGGCGAAGCACGGCGTCCAGGGTCGCGTCGCCGGTCTGGCTGGCCGAGGGCCGGGCCCCGGCCCCGACGGCCAGCAGGGCCATACCGGCCGCGATCTCGCGTCGTCTCATGGTCACCCCCCGGAGCCGGTCCCGTGTGCGCATCCATAGCCGAGGCGAGCCGGGCCTGTCGACGGCGAGGGTGCGGCCACGCCGCCGGGGCCGAATGAGCCGGCGCACTTGCTTGCCGCAGGGGGAAGGCGGCATGAACGAGCCTTCTGTTTCCGAGGCCACGCCCATGACCTATCGCGCCCCCGTCCGCGACATCGCCTTCGCCCTCCAGGCCGTGGCCGGCATCGACCGGGTCGCCGCCACCGGCGCCTTCCCCGACTATGACGCCGACGTGCTGGGCGCGGTGCTGGAGGCGGCGGGGCAGTTTTCAGAGGGCGTCCTTGCGCCGCTGAACCGCATCGGGGACCAGAAGGGCTCGACATACGCCAATGGCGCCGTCACGGCCGCGCCGGGCTTCGCCAACGCCTACCGTCAGTTCGCCGCGGGCGGCTGGACCGGCCTGTCCGCCCCGGCCCATGCCGGCGGCCAGCAACTGCCCAAGGCGCTGGAACTGGCGGCCTATGAGACGGTGCACGCCGCCAACATGGCCTTCGGCCTGTGCCCGATGCTGTCGCTGGCGGCGATCGAGGCGCTGGAGGCGCACGGCACGCCCTCGCAGAAGGACATCTATCTGTCGAAACTGGTGTCGGGCGAATGGACGGGAGCCATGGTCCTGACCGAGCCGCAGGCGGGCTCCGACCTCGGCGCCCTGACGGCCACGGCGACGCCGAACGGCGACGGGACGTATGCGCTGAACGGCCAGAAGATCTTCATCACCTGGGGCGACCACGACGCCACCGACAACATCGTCCACATGGTGCTGGCCCGCCTGCCCGACGCGCCGGCCGGGCCGAAGGGGATCAGCCTGTTCCTCGCCTCCAAATATCTGGTCAAGGACGACGGCACGCTGGGCGAGCGCAACGGCTTCCGGCCCGTGGGCGTCGAGCACAAGCTGGGCATCCACGCCTCGCCCACCTGCGTCATGGCCTATGAGGGCGCGACCGCTGAACTGGTCGGCCAGCCGAACCAGGGTCTGGCCCATATGTTCGTCATGATGAACGCCGCCCGCCTCGCCGTCGGCGTCGAGGGCGTCGGCATCGCCGAGCGGGCGTATCAGCACGCCCTCGCCTACGCCCGCGAACGGCGTCAGGGCCGGTCGATCTGGACCGGCGAGGCCAACGCCCCGATCATCGATCATCCGGACGTGCGCCGCACCCTGTCGGTGATGAAGGCGAAGATCGCAGCGGCCCGGGCCATCTGCCTGTCCACCGGCGTCGCCGCCGATCTGGCGAAGCACGGCGCCACCGAGGAAGAGCGCCGCCGCTGGAAGGGCCGCGAGGACCTGTTCACCCCCATCGCCAAGGCATGGTCGACCGATATGGGCGTCGAGGTCGCCTCCTCGGGCGTCCAGATCCATGGCGGCATGGGCTTCATCGAGGAGACCGGCGCGGCCCAGCATTATCGCGACGCCCGCATCGCCCCGATCTACGAAGGGACCAACGGCATCCAGGCCATGGATCTGGTCGGCCGCAAGCTGTCGATGGACGGCGGCCAGTCGGCGCGCGACCTGATCGCCGACATGAAGGCGACGCTGGCGGTGCTCCCGCGCCTGTATTCGGGCAAGCCGGTCCAGCGCTTCGCGGCGGCCGTCGAGGCGGTGGAGGATGCGACGGTCTGGCTGCTGGACCGCAAGGCCGCCGCCGACGGGGCCGCCGATGTCCTCGCCGCCGCCGACGCCTATCTGAAGCTGCTGGGCGACGTGGCGGGCGGCTGGATGCTGGCGCAGGGCGCGCTGTACGCCCGCGACCAGCTGGATGGCGGCCAGGGCGACCCGGCGTGGCTGGAAGGCAAGATCGCGCTGTACGAGGTCTACGCCGCCAACGTCCTGGGCCACGCCTCCAGCCGCCTCGCGGCCGTGGGCCAGGGCGGGGCGCTGCTGGAGCGGATGAGCGCCGACGTGCTGGCGGGGTGACGCCCCCTCAGATGTGCAGCACCCGCCCATAGGCGTCCAGCGCGGCCTCGTGCATGGCCTCGGACATGGTCGGGTGCGGATAGACGATGCCGTGGATGTCCTCTTCCGTCGCCTCCATGGCGATGGCGGTGACGAAGCCCTGGATCATCTCGGTGACCTCGGCGCCGATCATATGGGCGCCGATCAGGGCCCCGGTCTTCGCGTCGAAGATCACCTTGACGAAGCCCTCGATCTCGCCCGCGGCCACGGCCTTGCCGTTCACCCGGAAGGGGAAGCGGCCGACCTTGACCTCGCGCTTCGCCTCGCGCGCGCCCTGTTCGGTGATCCCGACCGAGGCGACCTGCGGCTGGGCGTAGGTGCAGCCGGCGATGGGCGAGTTGACGTTCGGCGTCTTGTAGCCGGCGATGTGCTCGGCGGCGTGTATGCCCTCGTGCGAGGCCTTGTGCGCCAGCCATGGCGCCCCGGCGCAGTCGCCGATGGCATAAAGGCCAGGCAGATTGGTCTGACAGTGGCCGTCGATGGTGATGTGGCCGCGGTCCATGTTGACGCCCAGCGCCTCCAGCCCGATCCCGTCGGTGTTGGCGGTGATGCCGACCGCCGAGATGCAGATCTCGGCCTCCAGCGTTTCGGCCTTGCCGCCGGCCTCGATGGCCACCTGCACGCCCTTGCCGCCCCTGGACACCTTGGTGACCTTGCAGCCGGTGCGGAACTTCATGCCGCGCTTCTCGAAGGCCTTCTGCGCCGCCTTGGACACCTCCTCGTCCTCGACGGGCATGATGCGGTCGACGGCCTCGACCACGGTCACCTCGGCGCCCAGGGCCCGGTAGAAGCTGCCGAACTCGACGCCGATGGCGCCCGAGCCGATCACGACGATGGATGCGGGCATCTTCTTCGGCGCCATGGCCTCGCGATAAGCCCAGATGCGGTCGCCGTCGGCTTCCAGGCCGATCTGGGGAATGGCCTTGGCGCGGGCGCCGACGGCCAGCATGACCGCCTTCGCCTCGACCGTGCGCGATCCGCCGGCCTTAAGGGCGACGACGACCCTGGGGGCGGCCGCGCCCTTCTCCAGCTTCGCCGTGCCCTCGATCACCTCGATCTTGTTCTTCTTCATCAGATAGGCGACGCCCTTGTTCATCGTGGCGGCGACGCCCCGGGAACGCTGGATGATGGCGTCGAAGTCGAAGCCGGCGTTGTCGGCGGACAGGCCGTACTCCTTCAGGTGCGACAGGCTCTCGTATTTCTCGCCCGACTTCAGCAAGGCCTTGGTCGGGATGCAGCCCCAGTTGAGGCAGATGCCGCCCAGGCTTTCGCGCTCGACGATGGCGACCTTCTGGCCCAGCTGGCTGGCGCGAATGGCGGCCACATAGCCGCCCGGGCCGGAACCGATCACGATAAGGTCGAATTCAGCGGCCATGGGAGATCCTCTCGGCGGACGGTGACGATGCGCGGGCATACCGCCCGACGGCGTCGGGGACCACTACCCTGCCCGACCCGGAAACGAAATGTCAGGACGCGGCGCCCTGCTGGAATCCGCTCCAGGCGAGACCCGCCGCCATCACAACCGTCGCGGCGGGCAGGAGCACCAGCATGACATAGAGGGCGGTGTGAACCAGACCGCGCCACAGCGCGGACACGGCGGACATATCGTAGTAGCGCCTCGCCGCCAGGACGAAATAGATCAGATAGGGCGCGGCGATGACCCAGGCGGGTGGCCCGACGTGGAATCGGTTGGCGAGCGCGAGCAACATCAGCAGGCCGAAGGCGGTCGCATGGGCCCACATGGCGAACACCAGATGCTCCATGAACAGGCGTCGTCGCCCGAACAGCGGCGCCAGCAAGAGCGCATGGAGAGGCATCAGCAGCCAGAGGGCGTTGGGCAGCCAATGCAGCATGCGATCAGCGCCGCGGGCCAACTCCTCGTCGAGCAGAATATCGGACTCCAGATTGGCCCGCTCGACCGGATCGCTGGCGCGCGCCACGGCGGCCCTGGTGGCTTCGGCGATTCGTGGGTCGATGGCGGGTTCGATGCGCCGCATCATCCACCGGTCTTCGTCGACCACGCCGCTCACGTGCACCGTCGTCCCGTCCGGGTCGGGCGTCGCCACCAGAACGGCGTCGGGCGGCGCACGCCGCACGAATTGATACAGCGCGACGTCGCTGAAATTCAGCACCGCGAGGAACAGGGCGGTCATGACCACGAAAATCTTGATCGGCGAGACATAGAGGCCGCCCGCACCATCCCGGTAGCCGACCAGAAGCCGACCCGGCGCGACCATGAGCGCCACGACCGTCCGCGCCAGCCGACTGTCGATCAGGGTGGTTTCGGAGAGGGCCTCCTCGACCATCTCGCGCAGCGGACGCGGCCGGGCTTCCGTGTCCTGACCGCAGCCGTGACAATAGCGCCCCGCCAGATCGACGCCGCACGCCTGACAGGCCGAACCGCCCGTTGATGGATCCTGTTCGATGGCCAAGTCGCCCCCCGGTCGGGAGCCTAGCCGGGGCCGGTCTCGCGAGTCCACGCCTCGGATACCGCGCGCCCCCGCGCGATGTCGTCCACCACCAGGATCATCTGATGGTCGTGGTCACTGTACAGGACCTCGATATTGACGCCGGCCTCGGCCATGCGGCGGGTCAGCTGCCCCAACTGGCCGGGGACATCCTGCCTCAGCCGCTGGACCAGGACTTCGCGTTCGGCGACGACCTTGATGCCGGCGGCCTCCAGCGCCGCGCGCGCGGCCGGACCGTCGGTGAACAGAAAGTGCGCGACGCCGCTTCCGTTCGCGAGCCACGCGCCGCCGCCCTCGATGCTGACGCCCCCACGCGCCAGGGCCTCCCCCATCTCGGCGAGGGCTCCGGGCCGGTCTTTCAGGGCGATGGCGAGGTCTCGCAGGGCGGACATGTCAGATCAGCTTCTCGATATCGGCCTTGATGGCCTCGGGTTCGACCTGCGGGGCGTAGCGCGCGACCACGCGGCCCTCCCGGTCGGTCAGGAATTTGGTGAAGTTCCACTTGATGTCGCGGCTGCCGAGGAAGCCCTTCTTCTGGCTGGTCAGCCAGGCGTAGAGCGGATGCCGGTTCGGGCCGTTGACCTCGACCTTGTCGAACATCGGAAAGTCGACGCCGTAGTTGGTGGAGCAGAAGCTGGCGATCTCGGCGGCCCGCCCGGGCTCCTGCTGACCGAACTGGTTGCAGGGAAAGCCCAGCACCTCGAACGGTTTGTCCGCATACTGACGATGCAGTTTTTCCAGCCCTGCGTACTGGCCGGTGAAGCCGCATTTGGAGGCCGTATTGACGATCAGCAGGGCCTGGCCGCGATACTGCTCCAGCGCCTGCTCGGCGCCGTCAATGGCCGTGGCGTTGAAATCATAGACCGTGGTCACAGCGCGTCTCCGCTCAGGCCAGCATCGTCACAGGGTCTTCGATCATCGCCTTGAAGGCCTGAAGGAATTTCGCACCGATGGCGCCGTCCACGACGCGGTGATCGCAGGTCAGGGTGACGGTCATCACCGTGGCCACGGCCAGCTGGCCGTTCTTCACCACGGGACGCTGCTCGCCCGCGCCGACGCTCATGATCGCGCCCTGGGGCTCGTTGATGATCGAGGCGAACGACTGGATTCCGAACATGCCGAGGTTGGACACCGAGAAGGTGCCGCCCTGGAACTCCTCCGGCTTCAGCTTGCGGTCGCGAGCGCGCTTGGCCAGGTCCTTGGACTCGGTCGCGATCTGCGACAGCGTCTTGGTCTCGGCCTTGCGGATGATGGGGGTGATCAGGCCGCCGTCGATCGCCACCGCCATCGCCACGTCGGCGTTGTGGTGCATGGCGATGCCCTCGGGCGAATAGCTGGCGTTGGCTTCCGGCACGGCCTTCAGCGCCATGGCCGAGGCCTTGATGACGAAGTCGTTGACCGAGACCTTGACGCCCGACTTCTCGAGCATGGCGTTGACCTTGGCCCGCGAGGCCAGCAGGCCGTCGATCTCGCAATCGATGGTCAGGGGGAAGTGCGGCACGTCGCGGAAGCTGTCGGTCAGGCGGCGGGCGATGGCCTTGCGCATGCCGTCCAGCGGGACCAGGTCGTAGCTGCCGTCCGGAATGCCCATCTGGGCCAGCGACTGGACCTTGCGAACCTCGCCGGCCGGCGCCGAAGCGCCCGATGCGGCCGGAGCCTGGGCCCCGCCCTTCACGCCCTCGACGTCGCGCTTGACGATGCGGCCGTGCGGGCCGGTGCCCTTGACCGACGTCAGGTCGACGCCGTTCCGGGCGGCGATGCGCCGGGCCAGCGGAGAGGCGAAGACGCGTTCGCCGTCGGCCTTGGCCGGAGCGGGTTTCGGAGCGGCGGCGGACTTGCCCCCATCCCCGGCTTCGCCGGTACTCCCCCCGGCGGGGGGAGAGGCGGGCGGTGCGGCGGGTGTCTCCTCCCCGCTCTGCGGAGAGGGGGACCGCGAAGCGGTGGAGGG
>NZ_DATMYH010000042.1:0-46121 GCF_035561115.1 Brevundimonas sp. | reverse complement strand
GGGCCATTCTGTCGGCGTTGGTGACGGCGGTGCGGGCCGCGCCCCACATCGAGGTGTGGGAGGATGCGCGGCTGCGCGGCCTGTTACAGGACGCGTCGGGGCGCGTGTGCGGGGCCCTGATCGAGCGGACGGACCGGACGGTCGAGGTGACGGCTCCGGCCGTGGTGCTGGCCACCGGGGGCGCCGGCGGCTTGTACGCCCGGACGACCACGCCTGCGGCTCTGCTGGGCGAGGGCATGGCCCTGGCCTGGGCGGCGGGGGCGGAGATCCTCGATCCGGAGTTCGTGCAGTTTCATCCGACGGCCATCGACGTGGGACTGGACCCCATGCCGCTGGCGACGGAGGCCCTGCGGGGCGAGGGCGCGCGGCTGGTCGACCGCGACGGCCGCTTCCTGCTGGGCGAGGCGGCGGACGCCGACCTGCAGCCGCGCGACGTCGTGGCCCGGGCCGTCCACGCCGCCGTCGCCGACGGCCGCGGCGCCTTCCTCGACGCCCGGACGGCGATCGGTCACGAATTCCCCGAGGCCTTCCCCGCCGTGTTCGCCGCCTGTATGCGCGCCGGCCTCGATCCGCGCGAGACGCCGATTCCGGTGGCGGCGGCGGCTCACTATCACATGGGCGGGATCGCCGCCGGTCCGGACGGCCGTACGACCCTTCCCGGCCTGTTCGCGGTCGGCGAATGCGCCGCGACCGGGGTGCATGGCGCCAACCGGCTGGCGTCCAACTCCCTGCTGGAGGCGGCGGCCTTCGGGCGGCGCACCGGCCGGGCGGCGGCGGCTGAACGCGGAGCGGGCGGGGCGCCGGTTCCCGTCGTGACGGCGCCGGGTCTGAGCGACGCCGAGCTGCAGCGGTTACGTGCAGTCATGAGCGCCGATGTCGGCGTGGTGCGCGACGCGGCGGGACTGGCGCGCGCGGTCGCCGTCATCGACGATCTGGAACGGGCGGCCGGGCCGGCCCTGCCGCTGGTCGCGGCGCGGCTGATCGCCGAGGCGGCCCTGGCGCGGCGCGAGAGCCGGGGCGGGCATTTCCGCCGCGACTATCCGACGGCGGAGGCGCAGGCCCGGCACACGCGCGTCACCCTCGCGCCCGAATCCGCGCCGAACTCCGCCGTGGAGTCCGGCGTTCTGGCCGCCGTGGGATAGAGCGATGATCCGACACCTGCCCGACCTGCTGATCGAGCCGGTCATCCTGATGGCCCTGAATGAGGACCTGGGCCGCGCGGGCGACGTGACGGCCCGGGCCTGCATCCCGGAGAACGCCTGCATGCGGGCCGCCTTCGTCGCGCGCAAGCCGGGCGTGCTCGCCGGCATCGACTGCGTGCGCCTGAGCGTCCTGGCCATGGATCCCGAGGCGTCGATCGACCTGCGGCTGCGGGACGGCGACGCCTTCGAGGCCGGCGCCGTGCTGGCCGAGGTCGAGGCGAACGCACGGGCCTTTCTGGCCGCCGAACGGACGGCGCTGAACCTGCTGGGACGGCTGTGCGGCGTGGCGACCCTGACTCGCGCCTATGTCGAGGCCGTGGCCGGGACCGGGGCCCGCATCGCCGACACGCGCAAGACCACGCCGGGGCTGCGCGCGCTGGAGAAGCACGCCGTGCTGTGCGGCGGCGGGATCAATCACCGCTTCGGCCTGGATGACGCGATCCTGATCAAGGACAACCACGTTGCGGTGTGCGGCGGCGTCGGCGAGGCGATCCGCCGGGCCCGGGCCGCGGCCGGGCACCTGATGAAGGTCGAGATCGAGGTCGATGGCCTGGACCAGCTCGACGAGGCCCTGACCGAACGGCCCGACGTGATCATGCTGGACAACTTCACCCTGCCGATGCTGCGCGAGGCGGTGCAGCGGGCCGGGGTTTCGCCGTTCGGCCGGCCGGTGCTGGAGGCCTCGGGCGGGGTCAATCTGGAGACGGTGCGCGGCATCGCCGAAACGGGCGTGGACGTGATCTCGGTCGGCGCCCTGACCCATTCCGCCCCGTCGCTGGACATCGGCCTGGACGTCTGACGAACGGGCGAACGCCGCTACGGAACGCCGCAGCCGACGGGGGGTTAATTCGGGGACGAAGGAGATCTTCATGACCCACGCCCCCCGGATACCCAAGGAACAGCGCAGCTACGCCGATCGCGGCGGCAAGGCCGTGGAAGATGCGGCGGCCGCCGATCGGCGCGATCTGGAAACCGGCGCCCAGTCGGGCCAGCCCGGCGACGCCGACGTCAACCTCGACACCCAGGGCCGGTTCGGCAATCTGAAACAGAACCTGACCAACCAGTGGAAGGTGCAGGACCGCTGACCATGGCCAACAACCAGCACAACCCCACACCCGAAGACACGAAGCGCTGGGGCGGGCCCGGCGCCAGCCACGAGAATGCGAAGAAGGAGCCGCCCGCGTTCGAGGATCCGCGCGAAGGCGGGCCGACGAACCCGCGCAACAGCAAGGTTTCAGGCGGCGGCGGCGAGAGGGATCTGAAGCACAGTCACGACGACGCGCACCGCTCGTCCAAGGGCCATCGCGACGCCTGACGGATCAGGCGGGAGACGAAGGCGTGGCGGCTTCGGCCGTGACGGTCGCGGGTTCGGCCGGAGCGGGAGCCGGCGTCGGCGTCGCCGCAGCGGGCGCCGTCTCGGCCGGGGCGGACCGGCCTTCCTGCGACACCAGCAGATTATAGGCCACGGCGCCGGCCTCCCGGACCGTGCCGGTCGGGTCCATGCTGGCCTGGATCAGGCGCGGACCCTCGACCGGGGCTGACGGCCGGGCGGCGTAGGTGAAGGCCCCGCGCGCGCCGGTCCGGCCGCCGAAGCGGTAGAACAGGTGGTCGCCGACCTGGTTGACGCGGACCAGGGCGTTGCGCCAGCCGGGCGAGACGCCGGTAGTGTGGAAATGGGTGGCGTTGCCGACCGGGGCGAAGACGCCGCCCGACAGGGCGCTGGAGGCGACTTCGCGGGCACGATTCCAGGCGGCGCGATTGACGGCGCCGCGCATCGAACCGTCGCAGGTGAAGCTGAACTGGCATCCCGTCCGGCGCCCGGCGCCCTGGAAGACCACGCCGCAGACGCTGTTGGGGAAGGCGGAATGACGCACGCGGTTCAGGACCACCTGGGTCACGGCGCGCATGCCGTCGCGGCCTTCGCCGCGCGCTTCGTAATAGGCGGCCTGGGTCAGGCACTCGAGATCGCGCGACGCGTCCAGGGCGCCGCCGAGGCGGAAGGGCTGGGCCGCGACCGGTCCGGTCAGGCTGACCTGACGCAGGCCCGGACGGGCGGGCTGGGCGCGCAACTGCTCCAGACGGGCGGTCATCAGCTCAGCCTGCCGGTCGCGCTGGGCGCCGCCGGCGACCGTATAGGGATCATGCCGCCGCGCGATGGCGAGGGCGCTTTCGTCGAGCCCGCCGGCCGCCGCGGCCAGCGCCTCCTCGGTGAAGCCCGCCGCCGTGGCGCCTTCGATGCGTTCCGCCTGGTTCCGAACGGTCGTGGCCTTGGCCGCCGTGCCGCCCAGATAGGCGCAGCCTACCGCCAGCCCCATCAACACGCCGAAGGCCGCTGCCGCCGATCCGGGCCGAATCCGGGCCAGACGATCGACAGAGGGGTTCGCACGCGTTTGCGGGGCGTTCGGCAAGGGCTCAGTCCTGTTCGGCAGGGCGCAATGCCGCCCCCGGGTAGTCTCGCAACCGGGCGACCCTCTCCAATCCCTGGAGATCGGCGTCGCGATCCGTTTGCGGTAAATCGACGGTCGGCGAACGGGCCGGCTGTCGAGGACGCGCCTTAAGCCAGCCGTTTGTGGCGCCAATGTGGTTGATTCGCAAGATTCCTGTGCGGCGCAACATCGCGGGGCTGACGTGAGGTAATGCCAAGTGACCCGGTAGCGGGCGCCATATATTCGCTCCAAATCTATCTCTCGTGATCTGTATTTCGCATCACGCCCACAACACGGCCGAGGCATCAATCTGCGCGCCGACGATTAACCGCTCCGCCTTCTATTGTCTTCGTTATGATTTCGTTGACCGTTTTAACTTTGTGCGGAGAGCCGGAACCGGCGGTGCGGCGGCCGCGTTCAAGCTGCGCTATTGGGAGAGTTCCGCCATGAAACGCATTGCCGCCACCCTCGTTCTCGCCGCCGCCGCCGTCGCCGTCGCAGCCTGCGGGCATACCATCGAACAGAAGGCCGCGACGGGGGCTATCGCCGGGGCTGTGGTCGCCGGCCCGGTGGGCGCAGCCGTGGGCGGCGCCGCGGGCGCTGCGGTCGGCCAGGCCGAGAAGCCGAACTGACACACTTCCCGCCCGAGTGAGCGGGGCGGGCCCGATCCCGCCTCGCAACCTTGATTTCGCCGCCTATATAGGGTTAGCCGACGCGCCCGGGCTGAGTGACGCTCGCCCGCGCCGTTCCGCGTACTCTGACAACCGATCAAGGACATCGACGACCTCCGCATGAGAGATCTGAAACAAACCGGCTTCACCGACCGCCTGACCGCCCAGCAAGAGGCCAAGAAGGCTCTTCTCGCCCGGTTCAAGCCCAAGCCCGCCGCCCCCGACCCCGAATTCGAAAAGCTGGCGCTGAAGCGCGCCGCCGAGAAGGAGGCCCTGCGCCAGCAGCACGAACTGGCCAAGGCCGAAGCGCGCCGCGAAAAGGCCGAGAAGGAAGCCGCACGCCTGGCGGCCGACATGGAGGCCCAGGAAGCGGTCGAGGCCGAGAAGCGCGCCGCCCGCAAGGAGCGCAAGGCTCTGACCAAGGAAGAACAGAAGGCCGCTCGCGACGCGCGCTACGCGGCCCGCAAGGCCCGCACCCGCTGATCTACCGGGCGACCGGCGCATCCCCGGGCGCCAGGTCGCCCAGGATCCGCGCCAGCTGCTCGCCCGAATAGGGTTTGCGCAGGAACGGCCAGGGCGCGTCGGCCAGGGCCGCATCGACGTCCTCGCCTGCATAGCCGGAGGTCAGGACGATCCGCATGCCCGGGTGGTCGCGCTCGCACCGGCGCGCCAGTTCGATCCCGGTCATGCCGCCGGGCATGACCACGTCGCTCAGCATGATGTCGAACCGTTCGCGCTTGAGCAGCTCCAGGGCCTGGGGCGCGGTTTCGACCGTCCGCACCTCGAGCCCCAGTCCTTCCAGCAGTTCCAGCGCCACCACGGTGACGCTGACGTCGTCCTCGACCAGCAGGAGGCGCCGGCCCGCCGTCATCGCCGGGGCGGCGGCCGGTCCGGCTTCCGGCGTCTGGGTCGCGTCCGCGGCCAGCGGCGGCAGATAGAGTTTGATCTCGGTCCCGCGTCCGACGGTTGAGGCGATGTGGGCGGCCCCGCCGCTCTGGCGGGCGAAGCCATAGACCTGGCTCAGACCCAGGCCGGTGCCCTTGCCCACGGCCTTGGTGGTGAAGAAGGGCTCGAACACGCGGGCGATGACGTCGGGCGGCATGCCGGATCCGTTGTCCGACACCGTGACGCAGACATAGTCGCCGGCCGCGAGGTCGGCCACCTCGCCCGCCGCGACGGGACAGGACATGGTCTGGATGGTGATCCGTCCCTTGTCCCCCACGGCGTCGCGGGCGTTGACGACCAGGTTCAGCAGGGCGGCCTCGAACTGGGACGGATCGACGCTGACCCGGGCCCCGCCGCGTCGCAGCTTGAGCCTGAACTCGACCGCCTCGCCCACGGCCCGGCGCAGCAGCGGTTCGCTCTCGCGAATCTGGACGTTCAGGTCGACCGGCTCCGGGCGCAGGGCCTGCCGGCGCGAGAACGCCAGCAGCTGATGCGTCAGGCCTTCGCCGCGGCGGGCGGCGGCCAGGGCGGCCTCGCCCAGCTTCTGGCGCTTGGCCGCGTCGTTGGGCGAACGCAGCATGATGTCCAGCGCCCCGATGACGACGGTCAGCAGATTGTTGAAGTCGTGGGCCACGCCGCCCGTCAGCCGGCCGACGGCCTCCATCCGCTGGGCATGCATCAGGTCGGCCTCGGCCTTGGCCTTTTCCGCCATCGCCTCGCCGACGCGTTCCTCGAGCAGTTCGTTGATCCGTTTGAGGTCGTCCTCGGCGCGCTTGGCCTCGGTGACGTCGACATTGGCCCCGACATAGCCCTGGAATTTGCCGGCCCCGTCGAACCGGGGCAGGGCCTCGCAGCGCAGCCAGCGTTCGCCCATGGACGGGTGGCGCGTGCGGATCAGGCCCTCGAATCGATCGTGGCGGTCGACCGCCTCGGCGAAGGCGGCGGTGAAGGCCTCCATGTCGTCGGGGTGCACCAGGCGCCGCCAGCCCTCGGCGACGTCCTGTTCCGACTGGATGCCGAAGAAGGTGCGGTAGCGGCGGTTGATGAAGCTGGGCCTGCCCTCGGCGTCCAGCATCCAGATCAGGGCGGGCGCGCTGTCGGCCACGGTGCGGAACCGGGTTTCCGACTCCATCAGCCGGTCGCTGGTTTCCCGGATGTCCGTCACATCGAACGCCACGCCGACGAAGCCGAGCACCGCGCCGCCCGCGCCCAGTCGCGGCCGCGAGAAGGACTTCAGCCAGCGATACTGGCCATCGTGGCGCAGGTAACGCGCTTCCATCGAGAAGGGCTGGCCCGTCGCCTCGCCCGCAAGGGACTCCTCGATGATGCGCTCGTGGTCGTCGGGGTGGATGACGGCCCGCCAGTCGGCCAGCCGGGCTTCCTCATAGGTCCCGCCGGCGAAGGCGACATAGGCCTGGTTGACGAAGGCGCGCGTGCGATCCTGCTGGGTGACCCAGATGAGAACAGGCGCGGTGTCGGCGATGGCGCGGAAACGGGCTTCGCTTTCGCGGACCTCGGCCTCGGCGCGGGCGCGCTCGATCTCGGTCCAGGTTCGGACGGCGACCTCCTGCAGAAGGCTGGCCTCCGACTCGCTCCATTCACGCACGCCGGCGTGATGGGCGTACATGAAGGCCCTCAGCCGTCCCCCGCGAATAACCGGCGCCCGCAGGAGAGCCCGCGTTTCCAGCCGTTGGAAAACGTCCAGGGCGTCCCGCGTCCGGTCATCCTCCCCGATGTCGGGGATGCGGATCACCCGGCCTTCGGCGAGGTCCCTGATCAGGTCCCCGCCAAGATCTTCCAGGCGGAATTCGCCCTGGGCGCTGATGACGCCCGCGGTCCAGTCGCGGGTCATGGTGACCACTCCGCGATCCTGGTCCACCTCGCCGTAGCCGACGCGGTCGACGCCCAGCTCGTCGCCGACCGCCCGTTCGACCTCGATCATGATCTCTTCCGGCGACGCGATATCGCGCAGCCTGTCGGCGAGCTCCAGCAGGAAGCTCTGGCGCCGCTCCAGCGCGGCCAGGGCGTCCAGCGCCTCGCGGGTCTCGCTGACGTCGAACGCCATGCCGACATAGCCCAGGAAGGTCCCCTCCGTGCTGAACCGTGGATTGACCGAGACGCGCATCCAGCGCCAGCCGCCGTCGGCGTGCTGGAACCGGGCCTCGAAGCCGTAAGGCGAATGTTGCGGACGCGCGGCCGCCATGGCCGCCTCGACAGAGGCCCGATCGTCCGGATGGATGGTCTGTTTCCAGACGTGCCCCAGTATCTGTTCCGCCGGCCGGCCGTAGTATTTGACGAGGGCCAGGTTGACGAATTCGACCTCGGCGTTCGCATTGGTCATCCACACCGGGGACGGCGCCGTGTCGGCCATCAGGCGAAAGCGGGCGTCGCTCTCGCCGACACGGGCGTCCGCGTCCGAGAGCTCGGCGATCGAATGGTTCAGCCGCGCCACCGTCTTGCGCAGCGAGGCGGCGACCAGGGTGACGAACAGGCCGACGATGACGTAGTTGGCCGTGGCGGCGATGCCGGTCCTCGTCGACACGCCGACGCCGATCGCATCCGGACCCGCGACGACCCACCCGCCGAACAGCGTGGCCAGAATGGCGGTCAGCCCGGCCATCCTCCCGGCGGCCAGTGCGGCGAGGACCACGGCCGGCAACAGGATGACCGTGCCGCTGACCGGACCATAGGCGTCGCGAAGCCCGAAGCGGATCGCCAGGAATATGGCCGCGAAGGCCAGGCCGATCAGGATATTGATCCACCACGGCTGGGGCGGAATCCGCGCCAGTCCGCTCAGTGCGGCGTCAGCACCCGACAGACGTTTGGGAAAACCGGCCCCGCCCACTCAACAACCCCCGCTCGCGCCTTGCGCGATCCGTTGCAACGTATTGGGAAGCATCACGTTCCTTCAAGCGCCGCCATTCTTTCCGTCCTCGCCGGGACGTCCGGTCTTGGCGAATGGGCTCGCCATGCCCACCTCCGCCCTGACCGTTTCCATCTCTCCCCGAAGGAACCCCGCATGACCGCCACGATCGCCACCGGCCTGACCAAGGCTGAACGCGCCGACGTCGCCCAGGAACTGACCAAGGTCCTGGCCGACAGTTTCGCCGTCTATCTGAAGACCCATGGCTATCACTGGAACGTGCGCGGACCGGAATTCTTCAGCTTCCACAATCTGCTGGAGCAGCAATACCGTGACATCTGGGCGGCCCTGGACGATATCGCCGAGCGCATCCGAGCCCTGGGCGTGCTGGCGCCGCAGAGCTTCTCGGGTTTCGGCAACCTGACGTCGATCAAGGACGGCGACCCCGAGAAGGACGCCACCGCCATGCTCAAGGAACTGATGCAGGACCACGAGACCCTGATCGCCACGGCGCGCTCGGCCTTCGACATCGCGTCCGAAGCCGGCGACGAGGCCTCGGCCGACCTGATGACCCAGCGGCTGGCCGCGCATGAGAAATTCGCCTGGATGCTGCGGTCGACCCTCGGCGGGCGTTGAGGCTTGACCTAACGGCGCTTTTCCGCCTGAAAAGCGCCCCGCTTGCCGGGCAAGGAAGACGTCAGCGGCCCAGGCCGCGCTTTGGAGCCGGGATTTGGCCGGAATCGACTGGAAATCGATGCTGAAGCGGACGCGGCGGCTGGCCGCCGGCGCGCCGGTGGTGCTGGCCGCCTTTGGCGTGGCCATGGCCGCCAGCTCGACCCCCCGGCCCGAGATCGATCGCCGGGCCGAGGCGGTCCGCACCCTGACACGGGGCGACCTCGGCGCCCGCGGCTTCGCCGCCATCACGGGCCGGATGGACCCGTCGCAGCTGGCCGTGGCCCTGCGCCACGATCCGGGCGAGCGCCAGCCGGCGCTGTATGGCCTGACGCCGGGCTGGGAGAGCCTGACCCTCGCCGGCCGGCCGACCCTGGAGTTCGGGGCCAATGGCCTGGACGCCATGAAGCTGAACGCCGCGACGCCGAACGCCTCGCAGTATCTGCGCGTGGCCCAGCCCTTCGTCTTCAAGCCCGCCACGGTCGAAGACCGCCGCCGGGCCCTGCGTTGTCTGACCCAGGCCGTCTATTACGAGGCGGCGCTGGAGCCGACTCCGGGTCAGGAAGCCGTGGCCCAGGTCATTCTGAACCGCGTGCGCGACCCCAACTACGCCAACTCCGTTTGCGGCGTGGTGTTCGAGGGCGCCGAGCGGACGACCGGCTGCCAGTTCAGCTTCACCTGCGACGGCTCCCTGGGCCAGGCGCCGGCCGGCTGGGCGTGGGACCGGGCGAAACGGGTCGCGGAAAGGGCGCTGGCCGGTCATGTGTCCGCGGCCGTGGGCACGGCGACCCACTACCACGCCGACTATGTGCATCCGTGGTGGTCGCCGACGCTGAACAAGCTGACCCAGATCGGGGCGCACATCTTCTATCGGTGGAAGGGCGTCTATGGGGAGCCCGCCGCCTTCAGCCAGCGGTATTCGGGCCGCGAGCCCCTGATCGACGAGGCCCGGTTCTCGCGGCCCCGCATCCAGATCGCCACCGCCGCCGAGGCCGAAAAGGCCTTGGCCGAGGCGGCCGCCAGCGGCGAGAGCACGATGCGGACGGTCGAGATCGACGGTCGGACCCGGATCGTCGGCATCGCCTCCCTGGGCGGCCGCCGCCAGGCCTCGGCGTCCGATATCGCGGCCATCAACGAACGGCTGGCCGCCTTCGAGGCTCCTGCGGCCCCCGCCGCCCCGGCGCCGGTCGTGGTCGTCGCCCCCGGAGTCACCCCCATGGCGGTCGAGGAAGTCGGACGCCCCGGCTCCTGAGCCGGCCGGACGGGCCAGCTTTGCAACGGCATCGCCCTTTGGGCATTATCTGATGTCCACGCGCGCCAGCGGCGCGAAGCACGGACCCCGGATGACCACGACCGCCTGGAACGAGACGGATCGCCTCGCGGCGCTGCACGCCTACGATATCCTCGATTCCGAACGCGAGCCTGCGTTCGATGACATCACTGCCTTGGTGGCGCGCCTGTGCGACGCCCCGATCGCCGTGGTCAATCTGATCGACGCCGACCGGCAGTGGTTCAAGTCGGAGGTCGGCCTGGGCGTCCGCGAGACGCCGCTGGAAACCTCCTTCTGTCGGCACGCCCTGTTCGAACAGGACCGGCTGGTCGTTCCGGACGCCGCCCAGGACCCGCGGTTCGCCTGCAATCCTCTGGTGACGGCGCCCGAAGGCCTGAAATTCTACGCCGGCGTGCTGCTGAAGGACGAGGCCAGCCTGCCGCTCGGCACCCTGTGCGTGCTGGACACCCGACCGCGTCCCGAGGGGCTGAACCTCGTGCAGTCCGAGGCGCTGGAGGTATTGGCCCGGCAGGTCATGAACCTGCTGAACCTGCGTAAGGCGCTGGCGGCGGGCCGACGCGCCGATGCGGATCTGGTGACGACCGCCGCGGCCCTGGCCGAAAGCGAGGCCCGGTTCCGCGCCATCGCCGACTCCATGCCCCAGATGGTCTGGTCGACGCTGCCGGACGGCTTCCACGACTACTATAACGCCCGCTGGTACGAGTTCACCGGCGTGCCGGCCGGCTCGACGGATGGCGAGGGCTGGAACGGGATGTTCCATCCCGACGACCAGGATCGCGCCTGGGCCCGGTGGCGCCACTCGCTGGAAACCGGCGAGCCGTATGAGATCGAATACAGGCTGCGGCGGGCGGACGGCGTCTATCGCTGGACGCTGGGCCGGGCCTCGCCGATCCGCAACGAGAGGGGCGAGATCACGCGCTGGTTCGGCACCTGCACGGACATCGAGGACCTCAAGCGGGTGGTCGATTCCAAGGACCTGCTGAGCCAGGAACTGAGCCACCGGATCAAGAACATCTTCGCCGTGGTCTCGGCCCTGATCGCCCTGTCCGCGCGCCAGTTCCCGGAAGCGAAGGAATTCGCGGCGGCCGTGCGGACACGCATCAACGCCCTGGCCCGGGCTCATGAGTTCGTGCGGCCGCATACCGACACCTCGCGGCCGACCGTCGGAACGATGACGCTGCACGCCTTCCTCAACGATCTGTTCAAGCCCTACGCCGGGATCGACGGCCGGATGCGCGTGACCGTGACCGGGGACGACGCCGTGTTCGACGACCAGGCCGCGACCTCGGTGGCCCTGCTGTTCCATGAACTGGCCACCAACGCCGCGAAATACGGGGCCCTGTCGGCCGAGGGCGGAGCGGTCACCCTGGCGACGCGCAACGAAGGCGACCGCTTCATCCTCGTCTGGGAGGAGCGGGGCGGACCGCCGGTCGCCGGCGAACCCGGCCGGGTCGGATTCGGCTCCTCGCTGGCCACCCTGTCCGTGGAGACGCAGCTGGGCGGGCGGCTGGAACGGGTCTGGGCGCCGCAGGGTCTGCGCGTCGTCGCCGACTTGCCGGCCACCGCCCTGTCGCGGCGCCGCGCCGCACAAATTGTCGCATAACCCCGGTCCTTCGCAACCGCCGGCCGTGGGAAGCGTTGATTTTACCAGCAAGTCCGTACGGTTACGGACGGCTGACCGAGACTGAACTGTT
This sequence comes from Brevundimonas sp., assembly GCF_035561115.1. Taxonomy (GTDB): domain Bacteria; phylum Pseudomonadota; class Alphaproteobacteria; order Caulobacterales; family Caulobacteraceae; genus Brevundimonas. Next base: position 34,357 of record NZ_DATMYH010000042.1, on the reverse strand, counting down.
TGAACCCCGATGAGCGCGCGTATCCTGGTCATTGAAGACGAAGCCCTGGTGGCCATGGAGTTGCGCTTCGTGCTGGAGGACCTCGGCCACGAGGTGGTCGGGACGGCGGCCGACGCCCGGACGGCGCGGCGTCTGGTCGAGGACACCGAAGTCGATCTGGCCCTGGTCGACATCCACCTGTCCGACGGCCCGACCGGCATCGAACTGGGCCGCGAACTGGGTCAGGAGCTGGGTGTGACCGTCCTGTTCATGACCGCCAATCCCGGCATGGTGCGGAACGGCGTGGCGGGCACGATCGGCGTCCTGTCCAAACCCACCGACGAACGCGCCGTGCAGACGGCGGTGGACTACGCCCTTGGCCGCCGCGCGGGTCGGCCCGTCGAATACACGCCGCCGGAGCTGCGGCTGTTCGGCTGACGCCGCTACCAGACGCCGATCCTTTCCGCTTCCTTGTGCGAGATCGGGTGATGGGCCTTCGCATGGTCCTCCTCGGCGAGGAAGCGGACCGCCTCCAGCGCCGCCATACAGCCCATGCCCGCCGCCGTGACGGCCTGCCGGTAGATGTCGTCGGTCACATCGCCCGCCGCCCAGACGCCCTCGATGGCCGTCGCGGTCGTCCCCGGTTTCACCACCAGATAGCCGCCCTGTTTGGTTTCCAGCTGGCCGGCGAACAGGTCCGACGACGGCGCGTGGCCGATGGCGATGAAGACGCCGTCCGCCGACAGGTCGCGGGTCTCGCCCGTCTTCACGTTCTTCAGCCGGGCCCCGGTGACGTTGACCCCGCCCATGGGGCTGGTCTCGCCGAGGATTTCGTCGATGGCGTTGTCCCAGATCACCTCGACCTTCGGGTTCGAGAACAGCCGGTCCTGCAGGATGCGCTCGGCCCGGAACTCGTCGCGGCGGTGCACGACGGTGACCTTGGCGGCGAAATTGGTCAGGAACAGCGCCTCCTCGACGGCGGTGTTGCCGCCGCCGACCACGATCACATCCTTGCCGCGATAGAAGAAGCCGTCGCAGGTGGCGCAGGCCGAGACGCCGAAGCCCTGGTATTTCGCCTCGGACTCCAGTCCCAGCCATTTGGCCTGGGCGCCGGTGGAGATGATCACCGTCTCGGCCAGCATCTCGGTTCCGGAATCCAGCGTCAGGCGGAAAGGCCGCTGGCTGAGGTCGGCCTTGACCACGATGTCCTCGATGATCTCGGTACCGACGTGCTCGGCCTGGGCGCGCATCTGCTCCATCAGCCACGGGCCCTGGATGACGTCGGCGAAGCCGGGATAGTTCTCGACGTCGGTGGTGATGGTCAGCTGGCCGCCGGGCTGCAGGCCGGCGATGACGACGGGACTCAGCATGGCGCGCGCGGCGTAGATGGCGGCGGTCCAGCCGGCGGGGCCGGAGCCGATGATGGCGACTCTTACCTGGCGCGGGGGGGCGGTTCTCAAGGTGCTCATGCCCCTATTTAGGCGCTGATTCCGCTTCTTGCGATGGTAGGTTCCGTCTGTTCACAGGTGTGACGGAGGGAAGACATGGAAGGCCGCAGTTTCATCGGCGTCGGTCTGGCGTTGGGCATCGCCATCGGCACGGCCATCGGCATCGCCATGGGCAACCTGGCGATCGGCATCGGCCTGGGCGTCGGCATCGGCTTGGCGCTGGGGATTGCGATGGACAGCCGCGGCGGCGCACACCGCAAAAACGACGGTTCGGACAGCGGCGGGGTCTACGGTTCGGACGGCGGTCGCAAGGACGCCGATGGCGGCTCCGACGACGGCGGTGGAGATGGCGGCGGCGGGGACTGAGGCTGGCGCTCGCGGTCGTAGACGTGGAACTCACACCCGTCCTGGCGGACCAGCACGGCCAGATCGATATCGCCGCCCGGCCACACGCTGAACAGGGGCGCGCCCTCGTGCAGGCCGACATGCCGGAGATAACGGTTCACGGCGGCCCCGGGCGACCAGGTCCCGTCGCTGCGCGTATAGCGCACGCCGTCACGGACGATGGGGGCGCCGGACTGATACCAGTCCAGGCCGGCGGCTTCCGGCCTGTCCTCCAGCCGGGGCGGGACCCATTTCCCGTCCAGGTTCGCTTCAAGGCGTCCGTCCGGGCCGGTGTGGGACAGGACGACCTCGACGGCGCCCGTCGCGGGGTCGGACAGGCAGATCAGACCGTGGGGGGAGGCCGCGGTCTGGAGAAGGAGGGCGGCTATCAGGCTGATCGACATGCCTGCAGTGAGCCACGGCCGCGACGGCATGTCGATGGCGGTTCTGCCATCAGGACCGGACGAGTCGTTCCACCACCGCGCGCGCGGCCCGCTCCGTTTCGGCCAGGGGCGAATAGGTCCAGCTTTCCAGCCTCCCGTCGAACGGCCGCGCGGCCCCGCGTTCGCGCAGGTCGGCGTGCAGGCGCGCGAATTTGTCGGCCGGCTTCAGCGGGATCATGGGCAGGATGTGGACCGGCTTGCCGGTCGAGGCCGCCTCGGCCGCCATATTGGCGCTGTCCTCGGTCACCAGCACATGGTCGGCGAAGTTGAGGAAGGCGAAATAGGGATTGGCGCCCGCGCCGTCCCAGATCAGGCCCGGCAGGTGCGCCAGCCGGGCGGTCATCGCCGCCTTGGCCGCCTCGGGCGTGCGCCGCGAGAAGGTCAGCATCAGCGATCCGCCCGCCGCCTCGACGGCCCCGGCGATACGGTCCGCGAGGTCGGCCGCGCGAGCCTCGGTCAGGTCGAAGGCTTTCGAACGCCCCCCGATCAGCGCCGCGACGCGGGGACGGGGCAGGGGTCCCAGCCGGTCTGCAAAAACGGCCGCCCCCTCGGCCAGCCGTTCGGGCGTGACCCGGTGCGGCGATCCGCTGATCGACAGCACATTCCGGCCCTCGACCCGGTCGTGGGCGGGGGCGACGATCAGGTCATAGGCGGCGTTGCGCCAGCGGGGATCCTGGGTCTGGACCACGAAGGTCCGCCCCCCCGATGCGGCCCGGACGCGGGCGGACATCGGCAGGGTGGCGCGGCCGGTGGCGATCCACAGGTCGGGCCAGGCCTCCCCGGCGGCGGGCTCGGTGGAATCGGACGACAGGTCCAGCATCCAGGACGTCTTCAGGGCGGAGGGCAGTTTGTCGAAGAGCGGGCGCCAGCGGATGCGTTTGACCGTGATCACGGACGGCGAAAGGCGCTGGACGGCTTCCGCCAGACCCAGCGCCTGATTTTCGATGCCGGCCCGGCCGTCGGAGACGACCCAGACGGAAAGCGGAGGCTGGTCGGCCCCTACTTCCACTCGACCTTGAGGATTTCGTAGGCCTTGACGCCGCCGGGGGTGTTCACCTCGACCACGTCGCCGACCTCCTTGGAGATCAGCGAGCGGGCGATGGGCGAGGCGACGGAGACCTTCCCCGCCTTCACATCGGCTTCGTGTTCGCCGACGATCTGGTAGCGGCTCTCTTCCTCGGTGTCCTCGTCCACCACGGTGACCGTGGCGCCGAACATGACCTGGTTGCCGTTCAGCTTGGAGACATCGATGACCTGGGCGCGGCTGATCCGGTCCTCGATCTCGGCGATCTGGCCCTCGATCCAGCCCTGTCGCTCCTTGGCGGCGTGATACTCGGCGTTTTCGGACAGGTCGCCGTGCTCGCGCGCTTCCGAGATGGCCGAGATTACGCTCGGCCGTTCCACGGACTTCAATTGCTTCAGCTGATCGTCGAGGACACGGTAGCCCTCGGCCGTCATCGGCACTTTTTCCATATGTCGTGAGTTTCTGAGCTATCGCCCGACTAGAGGTTGGTGACGCCAAAGGTCGCTGGGCGCTCGCGACCGGCCCAAGAGGGTAGGGCGCCCAGCCCCAAGGTTCAAGGGGCAAGGCGTTTCGACGGAGTGGCGTTATGTGGCGGCCTTACGCCGCCGCTCGCGGATTTGCTGGATGCTGCCCCACAATTTGACGCGGCCGACGAGGCTCCAGGCCAGCCAGGCGACGGCAGCCAGGCCCACCGCCATGAACAGGGTGGACACCAGAACGACGCCCGCGGCCATGAAGGCCAGGGTGAAGGCGACGGCGGCGGCAAGGGCGGCTATGACTTGAATGGTTCTCGGGCGCATGGGGCCATTAACGTTCCATTCAGGGCCGGGTTGCGGCCCCGCCCGGATTTGGACCCGGTCGCGCGCGGCCTGTGGCGCCGAAACCATCGTCAGGCGTAGCTGTACGGCCCGCCCCGTTCGAGGGCCCGCTGATACGCCGGCCGCGCGTGGATGGTCTCGAGGAAGGCCTTCAGCCGAGGCTTGTCGGCGCCGTAGCCGACCCGCGATCCAGCCGCCTCGACCGGAAAACTCATCATGATGTCCGCGGCCGAGAAGGCGTCGCCGGCGAACCAGGCCGAGCGGGTCAGTTCCGCCTCCCAGTATGCGGTGTGGGCCGTCAGCTGCGGGTCGATCATGTTTGCGTTCATGGCCTTGCTGATCCCCTTGGCCACGCCGCGCGCCAGAAAGGGGACGCGGTCGGGGAGGACGGTGAAGATCAGTTTCAGCAGCAGCGGGGTCATGGCCGATCCCTCGGCATAATGCAGCCAGTAGGTGAACCGCCGCGCCGCCTCTGTGCCGGCCGCAGGCCGAAGGCCGGACGCCGGATGGGTCTCGAGCAGATATTCGATGATGGCGCCCGTCTCGGCCAGGCGCGCGTCGCCATCGTCGAGCACCGGAGACTTGCCGAGCGGATGGATGGCCCTGAGTTCGGGCGGGGCCAGCCTGGTCCTGGCGTCGCGCTGGTACCGTTTCACCTCATAGGGCGCGCCCAGCTCCTCCAGCAGCCACAGCACGCGCTGGGACCGGGAATCGTTGAGGTGGTGGACGGTGATCATGGCGACGGCTCCGCTTGGCGACGCCAGTTAGCGGGGTTGACGCAGCGTCGGTCCAGCGGATTCAGACGCGCCGGCCGCTCCAGCGGCGGCGGGGGTGGGCGCGGGCCTGCGCCCGGCCCGGGTGTTTCGCGGCCTGCCGCTGCTCCCACAGCTGAAAGGCCAGGGTGGCCAGCGCCAGCTTTCCGGCGTGGCGGCCGGCCAGCCGCCGTCCGCCCTTGCTGAGCAACAGGCCGCCGATCAGGGTCGCAAGTCTGGGAATGGGCATGACGCTCTCCGGTCCAGGGATGAAACGGCCGGCGCCGGGAACGGTTCAGCCTGTCTCAGCCTTTCGGCATCAGCGCCCGGGCCGACACCACCATGGCCTCCACCCCGGTCGTGACCGAGGGCCGGGGGTCGATGCGGAACAGGGGCGAGTGGTGGCCGGGCGCGGCCGCCACCTGATCGGCCGGCGTGCCGCCGACGCTGAAATAGACCCCCTTCACCCCGCTCTCGGGCGTGACGAAATAGGCGAAATCCTCGGCCCCCATGCCGGTGCGCGGCATATCCACGAGGCGATCGGCGCCCATGGCTCCCCCGATGGCGGCCCGGACGCGGGCGGCGGTGGCGGCGTCGTTGATGGTCGGCGGCGTGCTTTCCGTGGAACGCACCACGGTGGGCAGCCGGTCCTCGGGCACGCCCAGAGCCAGGGCCGTGCCGCGCGAAACACGGTCGATGCCGTCCAGCAGGGCGGTGCGCGTCTCCGGATTGTCGGCACGGACCGTCAGCTGCATGTCCACGCGGTCGGAGATGATGTTGTGCTTGATGCCGCCGTGAATGGCGCCGACGGTGACGATGGCCCCCTCCAGCGGATTGATGCTGCGGCTGGGCAGGGTTTGCAGGTTCATGACGATGGCCGAGGCGACCACGATCGGGTCGACGCCCTTGTGCGGATAGGCGCCGTGGGTGCCGACGCCATGGACCGCGATGTCGATGCTGTCGGAACTGGAGGAGGTGATGCCCAGGGGCACGTCGACCAGACCGCTCGCCATATCCGCCGAGACGTGGAAGGCCAGGGCGTAGTCGGGCTTGGGAAAGCGGGAATAGAGGCCGTCCTGCACCATGGCCCGGGCGCCGAAGATGCGCTCCTCGGCCGGCTGGGCGATCAGGACGAGCGTGCCGGACCAGTCCGCGCGCCGCGCCATCATCTGGCGGGCCGTGCCGATCAGGGCGGTGATGTGCACGTCGTGGCCGCAGGCGTGCATGACCGGCTTCTCGACGCCGTCGCTGTCGGTCTGGCGGACGGTCGAGGCGTTGGCCAGACCCGACTGTTCTCTCAGCGGCAGGCCGTCCATGTCGGCGCGGATCATGACCGTGGGGCCATCGCCGTTGCGCAGCACCGCGACCACGCCGGTGCCGCCGACGCCGGTGGTGACGTCATAGCCGAGGGCGGTCAGCTGGGCGGCCATGATCCCGGAGGTGCGGACCTCCATGCCCGACAGCTCGGGATTGCGGTGGAAGTCGTCGAACAGGGCGCCGAGGTTGGCGTCATAATCGCGGGCGACGGCCAGCCGCAGCTCAGGGTCGTTCGAGCCCTGCTGGGCATGGGCCGGACCGAAGGCCAGCAGGGCCAGCGCGGCCGTGGTCGCAAGAAGTCGCATCATTTCCCCCGTCATGAACGACCCAAGCCTGACCTCTCGACCCCGGCTTGGCAACGCAAAAGGCGGCTCAGCGGGCCGGAACGCGGACCGTCCGGCTGAGGGGCGAAATCCCGCTCGGCGAAAAGGCCTCGACCGCGAACCAGTAGTCGACGCCGGCGTTCAGCGCCCGCACCTCGATCGCGTCGCCCATGTCGCGCAGGTCGTCGGAATAGACCTGGTAGGTCAGGAACAGCCGGTCGGGCGCCATGCCCCAGCGGATGTTGTAGCCGAGGGCGTTGGAGACAGGCGTGATCGAGACCGTGGCGTTGCGCTGGTCCCCGGCGCGCTCGACGCGCAGTTCGGGCCGGGCCGGGGCCAGGCCGTCCGCCATGCCGAAGACGCGCAGGTCCGATATGGCCAAGTTGGCGGCGGCGACCTCGCCGTGCTCGTAGCGGACGTAACGGGCGAGTGCGGGCCGCTCGCCCTCGACATAGGCGTTGGGCCGGTCCCGGTCGGAGTCGGACAGGTCCGCGAACACCGCCCAGTCCGCGCCGTCGCGCGAGGTCAGGATCCGGAACCGGGTGCGGATGTCGGGCCGCTCGGCGTAGATGCCGGCCTGATAGTCCGCATAGTTGACCTGCACCGCATGGACCGTCTTCAGCCCGCCGAGGTCCAGCGTCAGCGTCTGGCCGGGCTCGTTGCGGTCGGCGACCCAGAAGGTGCGCGGGTTCTCGTCCGTGGCGCGGTCGGCGGAGAATTCACCCCGCGTGGACGAGGCCACGGCTTCGGCCTTGTAGGACAGCGGGAACCAGCCGGTGAACAGGCTGTCCGGATCGTCGATCTTCGCCGTGGGCATGCGCTGCGGATAGTCGCCGAAGCGGCTGGAGAAATGCATCTGGCCGTCCGGGGTGAAGCCGCCCGGGAACATCGCGATGCGCCGCTCGAAGGTCCAGTTGTGGCCGATCCACGGCGTGCCCGTGTTCCACCAGTTGCCGTGCCGGTCCTGGAAGGTCGAGCCGTGGCCCGCCCCCTCAACGAAGCCTCCGGGCTTGTAGCTGACCGGGTTGTACGGGGCGTATTCGAACGGGCCCAGCGGGCTGGAAGCCACATAGGTCCCGTTGGCGTAGGCGTTGTATTCGGTGCCGGGCGCCCCGTACTGCAGATAGTAGCGGCCGCCGTGTTTGGTCATCCAGGCGCCTTCCATGAAGGGCTTGATCGCCGTGCCGTCGGGCAGGCCGCCTGAATGGTCCTGGCCGAACCGCTCCCAGCCGTGCCGGTCGGGGTGCAGGACATGCAGCCGCGTCGGCTCGCCGATGAACCGCACCGGCGGGGTCGGATCGATCTCGGACCCGTACAGCGGATAGACGTTGGACGAGCCCCAGTAGAGGTACCATTTGCCGTCCCCGCCTTCGCTGGGACCGTCGATGAACAGGCCGGGGTCCCACGGGCCCGGCGGCAGCTTCTCCGGCGGCAGGCCCGCGTCGCCGTACGATCCCTCCTCGTTCTGGCTGACCGCACCGGGAACGGGGGGCAGGACGCGGGTGTGCACATCCCAGCGGCCGGTTTCCGGGTGCTCGCTGGACATCATGGCGCGCGACTCGAAGCCCGACGGCATCAGATAGAGCCGCTCGCCGTCCGACACGGCCGCCGGCGCGACGACGCGGTCGTAGGGCCAGGTGTCCGGACGGACGTAGGTCCAGTCGAGCAGGTTCTCGCTCGTCCAGTAGCCCTCGGCCAGGGTCTGGAACAACACGTAGCGGTCCCTGTGCAGGATGATGACCGGGTCGGCGCCGGTGCGGTAGCTGATCCCGCGGTGGGTCTGCTCGAAATTATACTTGTAGTCGACGTCGACCGGATTGGCCCAGGTCCGCGGGCGCGCCTCCTGCGCGGCGGCGGGCGCGGCGATCAGCAGGATGGCGAAGGCGATCAGGCGGCGCATGGCCGCACGCTAGCACGGCCCGCGGACGGTTGAGTTCACGAGCCGTTTCGCCCACACCCGGCGCATGACCACGCCCGAGCCCCGCCTGACCTCGCTGGCCCACGGAGGCGGCTGCGGCTGCAAGCTGGCCCCGGCGGTGCTGCAGGACATCCTGAAGGGCGTGCCGCAGGCGGCGGCCTTCGCGAACCTGATGGTGGGAACCGAGACCAGCGACGACGCGGCGGTCTGGCGGCTGAATGACAGCCAGGCGCTGGTGGCGACCACGGACTTCTTCATGCCGGTGGTCGACGACCCGTTCGACTTCGGTCGCATCGCCGCGACCAACGCCCTGTCGGACGTCTACGCCATGGGCGCGACGCCGATCTTCGCCCTGGCCCTGGTCGGCATGCCGGTGAATGTGCTGTCGACCGAAACCATTGGCCGCATCCTTCAGGGCGGCGCGGCGGTCTGCGCCGCGGCGGGCATACCGGTCGCTGGCGGCCATTCGATCGACAGCGTCGAACCGATCTACGGTCTGGTGGCGCTCGGCCTGGTGCATCCCGATGAGGTGCTGACCAACCGCGGCGCGCGGTCCGGTGACGTCCTGATCCTGACCAAGCCGCTGGGCGTCGGCGTGCTGAGCGCCGCCTTCAAACAGGGGCGGCTGGACGAAGCGGGCTACGCCGCCCTGATCGCCTCGACCACGAAGCTGAACACCCTCGGCGCGCGGCTGGCCGGGCGGGCGGGCGTTCATGCGGTGACGGACGTGACCGGCTTCGGCCTGCTGGGCCATGCGCTGGAGATGGCGCGGGGGGCGGGGCTGACCGTCGAACTGACCTCGCAGCCGCCGCTGCTGGACGCGGTCGAGGCGCTGGCGGCGGCCAGCGTCCGCACCGGCGCATCGGGCCGCAATCTGGACAGCTACGGCGCCTCGGTCGATCTGCCCGCCGGCCTGCCGGACTGGCGCCGCGACCTGCTGGCCGATCCCCAGACCTCGGGCGGCCTGCTGATCGCGGTCGCCGCCGATGAGGCCGGGGCCCTGCTCGATCTCGCCCGCGCCGGAGGCTTCGACCGGGCCGCCGTCGTGGGGCGCGTCACGGGCGGCCCGGCCCGGGTGCGCGTCGTCGCATGATCCGCCGCACCGTCGATCTGTCGCCCGGCGCGCGCGACGCCTTCGACGCCATCATCGATGTGCGCAGCCCGTCCGAGTTCGCGCTCGACCACATCCCCGGCGCCGTCAACCTGCCGGTGCTGGACGACGCCCAGCGGGCCGCGGTCGGAACCGAATACGTCCAGGGCTCCAAATTCCTCGCCCGGCGCAGCGGCGCCGCCCTGGTCGCCCGCAATATCGCGGCGCATCTGGAGGGCGCGCTTGCGGTCCATGGCGGAAGCTTCAAGCCCCTGGTCTATTGCTGGCGCGGCGGCCAGCGGTCCGGGGCCATGGTCACGGTCATGGACCAGGTCGGCTGGCCCGTCACGGTGCTGGACGGCGGCTACCAGACCTGGCGGCGGCAGGTGAAGGCGGCCCTGTACGACCGGCCGCTGGCGCATCGGCCAGTGCTGCTGGACGGGCCGACCGGCTCGGGCAAGACGGCGCTGCTGCACCTCCTGGCCCGGCGCGGCGTCCAGGTCCTCGATCTGGAGGCCCTCGCCGCCCACCGCGGCTCGCTGTTCGGGGCCATGCCCGGCGGCCAGCCGTCGCAGAAGGCGTTCGAGACCCGTCTGCACGACGCCCTGTCCCGTCTCGAGCCCGCCCGCCCCGTGCTGGTCGAGGCCGAGAGCAGCAAGATCGGCGCGCGGATCATTCCGCCTTCGCTCTGGGCCGCCATGTCCGCCGCCCCGGCCCTTCTGATCGACTCACCCGCAGCGGTCCGGGCCGCGCGCACCGTGCGCGACTATGCCGACATCGCCGCCGACCCGGCGGCGCTGGACGCGGCCCTGACCCGCCTGCCGCGGCATATCGGCAAGGAGACGGTCTCCGGCTGGCGCGCGCTGGCCGCCGCCGGCGAGACCGAAGCCCTGGCCGCCGCCCTCATCGTCGACCACTACGACCCGGCCTATCGCCGCTCGGGCCGGACCGGCGACCGGGTGGTCCGGGCCGTGATCCGGATCGGCGCCCCCGACGACGAGGCGCTGGAACAGGCCGCCGATCAGGTGGCGGAGGAGATGGGCGCGATCAGCGCGGCATGATCATGTCGAGGCCGACCACGGCCGTCACCGCCACGGAGGCGACCACCCACGTCAACGCCAGCGTCTTCCATGACACGCCCAGGCGCCGGCTGCCGATGGCCAGCAATCCGAACAGGCCCAGGGTGACGATCGCCGGCAGGGTCCACGTCCCCCAGCCCAGCCATTCGCTGATCCGCGCCTCGTCGTTCGGATTGAACAGGCTGATCACCGTGGCCATGAACCGCATGAAGGCGGCCTGGAAGAGGAATATCCACGCCGCGGCGCTCGCCCGCGCCTGCACCAGCCGCAGGGCGACGAAGGCCTGGACGAGGGTGACCGCGGGGCCGGCGGCCGAAATGATCGCATGGTCGGCGGCCCCGACCGCCCCGCGCGCGCCGGCGCTGTTGAGCCCGAAATACGCCTCATGCCCCAGCAGCATCGCCGCCAGCCAGTGCCCGCCCTCGTGCAGGACGAAGGTGATGAAGCCGGCGACGAAGACCAGTCCGTAGAAGCCCGCGCCCGTGCGCATCCTTTGCATCCGCCCCTCCCGCGATATCCAGCGGCCAAGCTTGTGGGACGGCGGCGGCGGGGTCGAGTTAAGGATCGTTCACGCGATGGCGCGCGACGGATGGTCAAACCGGTCATGGGCGCCTAGCTTCGCCGGATGACCCGTTCGCGCACCGCCGCCCTGTTCTCCTCGCTCAGCCTGTGGGTGCTGATCGCCCTGATCGGCGGACTGGCCGCCGGCGCGGCCGCCCAGGCGTACGGCATTCCCGGGGGCACGGGCACGGTCGCCCTCGTCGAGGGGCTGGGCCAGCTGTGGCTCAACGCCCTGAGGATGACGATCATCCCGCTGGTCTTCAGCCTGCTGGTGACCGGCATCGCCTCCATCGCCGATGCGGCCGCGACCGGCCGGCTGGCGCTGAAGGCCATCGTCGTCTTCGCCCTGCTGCTGGTCGGGGCCACCGTCTACGGCATTCTCGCCTCCCTGGGCCTGCACGCCATCTGGCCGATCGATCCCGAGGGCGGCCGTCTGCTTCTGGCCGGCGCGGTGAGTGACGAGGCCGTGCGCCAGAACCTCGGCGGCGGCGGCTTTTCGGCCTTCCTGACCAGCCTGGCCCCCGCCAACCCGATCCGGGCGGCCGCGGACGACGCCATCCTCGGCATCGTGGTCTTCGCGGTCGTCTTCGGCTTCGCCACGACCCGCCTGTCCGCCCGCCTGCGCCAGCCGCTGACCCTCTTCTTCGAGGCGGTGTCCGAGACGATGATCGTCATCGTCCACTGGGTGCTGCGCGCCGCGCCGTTCGGGGTCTTCGCCCTGTCGCTGGGCGTGGGCCTGAGGGCCGGCCTGGGCGCCGCCGGGGTGCTGGGCCACTACATCGCCATCGTCTCCCTGGCCCTGATCGGCCTGATCCTGCTGACCTATGTCGTCGCCGTCGTCTTCGGCCGGGTGACGCTGGGCCGCTTCGCCCGCGCCGCGGCCCCGGCCCAGGTGGTGGCCTTCTCGACCCAGTCGTCGCTCGCCTGCCTGCCGGTGATGGTCGAGCGGGCGATCGACCGCCTCGGCGTCTCCACGGCGACGGCGGGTCTGGTCCTGCCGCTGGCGGTGGCGGTGTTCCGCATCACCTCGACGGTCGCCAACCTCGCGGTCTGCATCTATGTCGCGCACCTCTATGGCATCCCCCTGACCCCCGGCGTCCTGTTCGCCGGCGGCGTCGCCGCCCTGGCCATCAGCGTCGGCACGGTGGGGCTGCCGGGTCAGGTGTCCTTCTTCGCCTCCATCGCCCCGATCGCCCTGGCCATGGGTCTGCCGCTGGACGTGCTGCCGCTGCTGCTGGCGGTCGAGGTGGTGCCGGACATCTTCCGCACCGTCGGCAACGTCACCGCCGACCTGACCGCGGCGCGGATCGTCGAGGGCCGGGACGCGGCGGCGGACCCGGAGGCGGCGTCGGGGATCTAGGTCCGAAAGCAGGCGCTGCGGATGTCTGGAACGGGTGGGAAGCCGACGTTCAGAGTCGTCCGGCTTACTGACATTCCCGTCGGCGGCCGAACGGACCTGAACAACGCTACTCTTTGGGCTTTGCAGCGCCCTTCGTCGCCCGCTCCACCACGGCCTTGCCTGCGTCTGTCTGAGCCAGACCCTCCAGCATCGCTCCGAGGGCCTGGCCGCCCCTCGCGCTGAACACGTCGGTGATGCTGCTCATACCCCCGGGTACGTCGCCGCCAGTCACGATCACCTTGATGTCGGCGGCGCTCAGGGCCTGAGCCTGGGCGACCCCCACGGTCTGCCCGGCCTTGATCTGCTCCACGCGCACCAGGTAGGTCTGGTAGCCGTCGTTGCCGCCGATCTCCCTGGCGAGTTCGATCTGCGTCGAGACCGGCGCCAGAAGCAGCAGCCGCTCGGCTTCGGCGCGGCTCTGGCCCTGCGCCAGCAGTCCTTCGGCGTCGAGCTTCTGCTGCGCCAGCGTTCCCTGCGCGACCAGCTCCAGCCGTTGCCGTTCGGCCTCGGCGCCGATGACCTGCTGTTGGCGCTGTCCCTCGGCCCGGATGATCGTGACCTCGCGCTCCTGCGCGGCCTGGACTTCCGCGACCCCCTTGGCGATGTCGGCGGCGCGCGTATCGGCGACCAGCTTCACATCCATCTCACGTTCGGTGGTGTCCTTCTGGGCGACCAGAACTTCCTGCTCGGCGACCTGCTTGGCGATGCCGACCTGCTTTTCCTGCTCGGCCGTCCGCATTCCGACCTGCTGCAGGGCGTCCTGCTGGTTCACCTCGACGATGCGTTCGGCCTCGATTTCCTTGGTCCGGGCCATTTGACTGTTCATCGCCACGGCCTCCCGGCTCTCGCGGTCGATGCGGGATTTTTCCTTCGCCATGATGTTGGCGATGACCTGCGAATTGGCGCTGTCGCGGATGTCCATGAACTCGATGTTCTTGACCGTCTCGACGCCCCACGCCTGAAGCTGGCTGTCCACCTGGGCGGTGAAGGCCTCGGCCAGGGTGGATCGGGCTTCGAGGATGTCCTCGAGCTTGTGGGTGGCCAGCACGTTCCGGACGGCGCCCTGAAGGATGCCGGACAGCTGGTGTTGCAACTCGTCGAAATTGGCGACCTTTTCCGCCGCCGTGTCCGACTTGGCGATCCGCATGAAGGCCTGCACGTCCACGCGGAACGGAAGGCGCCCGGTGTCGTAGGCTTCGTAGTCTTTCAGGTTCACGTCAAAGATGGAGACCGGGAATTTGGTCACCAGCACGCCGATCCTGGGCAGGAAGGCCGGCCACTCGTAGTAGACGTTTCCGGCTTCCTGACTGGCGCCGTAGCTGACGCGGGACCGCCCGCGCTGGACGATGTGCACTTCGTTGGTCGGGACCACCCGGCGCAGAACAAGCGCGATCAGGAATCCAATGGCGAAGACGCCGAGCGCTACGCCGCCGGCGATGAAATACATGGTCATGTGGTCCCCCGATATTCGCCGGACTATGTCCATAAAGCCCGGGCGGAGCAACTATCGCGGGAGGCTGCGCGCCCGCCGGGTCGGCGGCGGGCGGTGGCGGCGGCAGGCGCCCAGGGCGGACATCGCGAATGGCCGGTGGGGTTGGGAGCGGACAGTCGCTCAAGGGTCGAAAGCAGTCGATCGTGCCGGGTGGGATGCACAGGTATGTGTGATGGGCATCGGCCCCGCCTTCGACTACGGCCCGTCCCGGATCAGATCCCTCCGCGCCCGGCCTTGTCCTCACCGCCGACGCCCGCGCTCCGCCATCGAGGCCGCCATGCCCGTCTCCGTCCAGCGCCGCTCCAGCGCCTCGGCGGCGCGCATCAGGGCGGCGGCCTCGGCCGCCTGTCCCTGGCCCAGCAGCCATGCGGCGCGGCGCATGGCGCGCTCCACGGCGACCTCGGGATCGACATAGGGCGGCTCGCCCGTCTCGCCCGTCACCGACAGCGCCGCCAGGATCGTCGGCGCCGCCGCGCAAGGGCTTCAGGTCCAGCTGTCGGGCGATGCGGTTGCGCGTCCAGCCCTCGGCCATGGCGCGGCGTCTCAGATTGGACAGGCCGACGTCGAAACGCCGCGCCACGGACGGGGCCGACTCCCTGGCGACATAGGTCGCCCGGACCCGGATCCAGGTCTCCGGCCCCCGATATTTGCGCAGGCGGTGGTGTTCCATCCGGCCACCATGGCGCCGGCCTGCGTCAAAATCGGTCGCAGGCGCTCCGGCGTCTTGCGTGTCGAGGATGTTGCGGCGCCGGTCCCGCAAGGGTCCCGGGTCGGTCGCCGCCATCCCGCCCTGGTGTCGTGGCCATCCCGTCCGTTTGTCGCGACTTTCGAGCCGTGTTGTCGCGAAAAAGGCTGGTCGAACTGTCCGGGACCGCGGCGTGTTTCCGCGGCCCGAACTGGTCGAAATCGTCACCAGCTGGTCAGCCGTGCGCATAGTCCTGGATCGGCCGCACATCCAGTTCCCCGGCCTTGATCGCACCGATCGCCTGCGCGGCCGCCAAGGCCCCCGCCGTCGTGGTGTAGTAGGGGATCTTCATCATCAGCGCCGTCCGGCGCAGGCTGAAACTGTCCAGCAGCGCCTGCTTGCCCTCGGTGGTGTTGAAGACCAGCTGGACGTCGCCGTTCTTCATCGCATCGACGATGTTCGGCCGGCCCTCCAGCACCTTCTTCACATGGCCGACGGGCAGTCCCTGCTCGGTCAGATACGTATGCGTCCCGCCAGTGGCGACGATGGAGAAGCCCTCGGCCAGCAGGGTCTTCACCGCCTCGACGATGAAGGGCTTGTCGCCGTCCTTGACCGAGACGAAGGCGCATCCCGCGACGGGCAGGGTGGTGCCACCGCCGATCTGGCTCTTGGCGAAGGCGCGGGCGAAGGCGGGGGCCATGTCGGCCTCGCCGTCGCGTTTCCAGTCCAGACCCATGACCTCGCCGGTCGAGCGCATCTCGGGGCCCAGGATGGTGTCGACCCCGGCGAAGCGGGCGAAGGGGAAGACCGCTTCCTTGACCGCGATATGGTCGTAGGGCCTGTCCTTCAGGCCGAAGGATTTCAGCGGCACGCCGGCCATGACCTTGGCGGCGATGGCGGCGATCGGCTGGCCGATGGTCTTGGCCACGAAGGGCGCCGTGCGGCTGGCGCGCGGATTCACCTCCAGCACGAAGATGCGCGGCTTGTCGCTGTGCGGCTCCTCGATGGCGAACTGGACGTTCATCAGGCCGCGCACCTTCAGGGCCCGGGCCATGGCCTCGGTCTGGCGCTTCAGCTCGGCGACGATCTCCGGCGAAAGCGAGAAGGGCGGCATGGAGCAGGCGCTGTCGCCCGAATGGACGCCGGCCTCCTCGATATGCTCCAGCACCCCGGCGACGAAGACCGTCTCGTCGTCGCACAGGGCGTCGACGTCCACCTCGGTGGCGCGGTTCAGATAGTGGTCGATCAGCACCGGATCGTCGCCCGACACCCGCATGGCCTCGCCGACGTATCGGTCCAGCTGTTCACGGTCGTGGACGATGACCATGCCGCGCCCGCCCAGCACGTATGAGGGCCGCAGGACGACGGGATAGCCGACCTCGTCCGCCTTTTGCGCGGCCTCCTCGGCGCTGCGCGCCAGGCCGTTGGGCGGCTGCATCAGGCCGATGTCGTGCAGCATGACCTGGAACCGCTCGCGGTCCTCGGCCAGGTCGATGGAGTCGACGCTGGTGCCCAGGATCGGCACGCCGTCCTCCTGCAGCGCATGGGCCAGCTTCAGCGGCGTCTGGCCGCCGAACTGGACGACGACGCCGATCAGGTCGCCCTTCGAGCGCTCGACGTCGATCAGCTCCAGCACGTCCTCGGCCGTCAGCGGCTCGAAATACAGCCGGTCGGAGGTGTCGTAGTCGGTCGAGACGGTCTCGGGGTTGCAGTTGACCATGATCGACTCGACGCCGATGTCGGCGAAGGCGAAGGCCGCGTGGCAGCAGCAGTAATCGAACTCGATCCCTTGCCCGATCCGGTTCGGCCCGCCGCCGAGGATGATCGCCTTTTTTCTGTCGGTTGGATTGGACTCGCACTGCGGAACCTGGCCCAGGGCGCCGGTCTCATAGGTCGAATACATATAGGCCGTGGCCGAGGCGAACTCGGCGGCGCAGGTGTCGATGCGCTTGAAGACAGGGCGGACGTTCAGCGACCGGCGCAGGTCGCGAACCTGGCGTTCGGTCGTGCCGGTAAGCTGCGCCAGCCGGGCGTCCGAGAAACCCTTGGCCTTCAAACGGCGGAACTCGCGGCGATACCCCTCCACCACTTCGTGGTCCTCCTCCCCACTGAGTGGGGAGGAGACGGGACGGCCCACCGTCTCCTCCCCGCTTTGCGGGGAGGAGGACCCCGAAGGGGTGGAGGGGTCCCGGCCGGGCAATCCCTTCACCCGGATATGCCCCTCTTCCCGCACGATGTCGGCGATCTGCCTCAGGAACCACGGCTCGTACGAGCAGGCGGCGTTGACCTCCTCGACCGACAGCCCGTGCCGGAACGCCTGGGCGATCACCAGAATCCGGTCCGGCGTCGGCATCCCCAGCGCCCGCACCACGGCCGCGCGGGCCGAGGCCTCGTCCTCGACGTCGACGACGCCGTCGATCTCGATCTCGTTGAAACCGGTCAGGCCGGTCTCGAGGCCGCGCAGGGCCTTCTGCATCGACTCCTGGAAGGTCCGGCCGATGGCCATGACCTCCCCGACCGACTTCATCGAGGTCGACAGGGTCGCCTCGGCGCCGGGGTATTTCTCGAAGGCGAAGCGCGGGATTTTGGTGACGACGTAGTCGATGCTCGGTTCGAACGAGGCGGGCGTGACCATGGTGATGTCGTTGGTCAGCTCATCCAGCGTGTAGCCGACGGCCAGACGCGCCGCGACCTTGGCGATCGGGAAGCCGGTGGCCTTGGAGGCCAGGGCCGAGGACCGCGACACCCGCGGGTTCATCTCGATCACGACCATGCGGCCGTCGGCGGGATTGATCGCCCATTGCACGTTCGATCCGCCGGTCTCGACGCCGATCTCGCGCAGCACGTTGATCGAGCCCGTGCGCATCCGCTGGTACTCTTTATCGGTCAGCGTCAGGGCGGGGGCGACGGTGATGGAGTCGCCGGTGTGCACCCCCATCGGGTCGATGTTCTCGATGGAGCAGATGATGATGCAGTTGTCCGCCTTGTCGCGGACGACCTCCATCTCATACTCCTTCCAGCCCAGGACGCTTTCCTCGACCAGCACCTCGGTGGTCGGCGACAGGTCCAGACCGCGCTCCACGATCTCGCGGTATTCCTCGACGTTGTAGGCGATGCCGCCGCCGGTGCCGGCGAGGGTGAACGACGGGCGGACGATGGCGGGCAGGCCGACGAACTCCAGCGCGGCGTCGGCCTCGTCGATGTGGTGGATGGCCTTCGACCGCGGGCTTTCCAGACCCAGCTTGTCCATGGCGTCGCGGAATTTCTGCCGGTCCTCGGCCTTGTCGATGACGTCGGCCCTGGCCCCGATCATCTCCACGCCCCATTTCTTCAGAGCGCCCGAGGCGTCGAGAGCCAGCGCCGTGTTCAGCGCCGTCTGGCCGCCCATGGTCGGCAGCAGGGCGTCGGGCCGCTCCCTGGCGATGATGCGCTCGACGAACTCCGGCGTGATCGGCTCGATATAGGTGGCGTCGGCCACCTCCGGGTCGGTCATGATGGTGGCGGGATTGGAATTGACCAGGATGACCCTATATCCCTCGGCCTTCAGCGCCTTGCACGCCTGGACGCCGGAATAGTCGAACTCGCACGCCTGTCCGATCACGATCGGCCCCGCGCCGATAATGAGGATCGACTGGATATCGGTGCGCTTGGGCATGAGCTACTCAGTTCGTCACGACCGCGCACTCCCAGCCGTCGTAGTCCAGCTGGAAGGCCGCGGCCCAGGATTGCATCATGGCCGAGACGGGGACGAAGGACGCCTCGTCCACGGCCATTGTCGTCTCGAGGATGGTGGCGTCGTCCTGCCCCCGGGTCAGGAAGCCGGCGCGCCGCGCGACCTCGTTCAGGTCGTCGTGGTCCCCTTCGCCATAGAAGTAAAACAGCGTGTGCCGCGGCGTGATCCCGCTGTCGCCATGCGCCGCCAGCGACGCGCGCACCATCGCGTCGCGTTCCTCGTGGGGGACGGCGGAGTCTGACACGGGGCGGGCTCCTTGCGCGCGCGGCCTCAGGCGGCGGCAGGGCGCCGGCGCAGGTCGGTCGGGTTGTCGGTCAAGCGGCCCGTCTAAAGATGCCGACCGCAACGGACAAGGCGAAATGCGCCGGCGGGCGTCCAGGTCCGTTACCGGGGAATTGCGGCGGACAGACGCGAAACAGGAGAGATCGCTGTTATGTAATGCTGTAACTGCAACACCTTGAGCAAAATGCGGCGCAAACAGGTGTCGAATCGCGCCATCCGCGGCCCAAATGAGGCTGCGCAGTTGCATTTGCAGCAATCTGTGGAATACCGATCGATTCTTGCTTCCACCACCGTTGGGAACCTTAATGTCCATTCGCACTCGACTGCGGGATTCGTCCGCTCTGGCCGGCGGTGTCTTCGCCGCTCTTCTTCTGGCCGCTCCGGCTTTCGCCCAGGACGCCCAACCGGCTCCGCAGGACGATCAGGACGAGGAAAGCGCGGAGCTCGACGACGTCGTCGTCACCGGTTCCCGGATTCCCCAGAACGAGTACACCAGCCCGTCGCCGCTCCAGGTGCTGACGACAGAGCGCGCCGAGCAGCGCGGTCTCAGCGATACGGCCCAGTTGCTGCAATCCTCGACCCTGGCGGCCGGTTCGCCGCAGGTGAACTCCACCATCTCCAGCGCCTTTGTGACCAACGGCGGCCCGGGCGCCGCGACCATCTCACTGCGCGGCCTGGGCGCCAACCGCACGCTGGTTCTGCTTAACGGCCGTCGGGCCGGCCCGGCGGGCACGCGCGGCGGCGTGTCCAGCTTCGACCTCAACGTCATTCCGCAGTCGGCCATCAACCGCATTGACCTGCTGAAGGACGGCGCGTCGTCCATCTACGGCTCGGACGCGGTGGCCGGCGTGGTCAACCTGATCACCGAACGCGCCCGCGACGGCGGCGAGATGGCGGCCTTCGCCAGCATGCCGTTCGAGGGCGGCGGCGAGCAATACAACGTCTCCGGCTCCTTCGGGAAAACCTTCGACCGGGGCTACCTCAATTTCTCCGCTGACTATTACCTGCAGGAGAAGCTGGCCGCCGGCGAGCGCGACTACCTGATCTGCAGGAACCAGTATGTGTTCGAGCCGGGCACCCGCAATCGCGCCGACCGTATCGATCCGCGCACGGGCCAGCCGACCTGCAACGACCTCACCTGGGGACAGGTCTATGTCTACGGTCCCGACTTCTCGGGCCGGGCCGGCCGGTTCCAGTATGACTATGACGGCGACCTTGGCTCCTATATTCCGCCGCGTCCGACCAACCCCGCAGTCAGCGCCCAGTATCCGACGGCGCCGGCCGGCTTCTACCTGGTCAACTACGACACCCCTTCGCGGGCCGTGGTCAACAACCTGTCCCCGTTCGCGCACGAGGAATCCATCATTCCCGAAACCGAACGCTATACGGCGTTCGTCGAAGGCGCCTATGAGCTGGGCGGCGGGGTCGAGGCCTATGCCGAACTGCTGCTGAACCGCCGCGAAAGCCGCACCGACAGCTACCGCCAGTTCTGGAACTACACCCTCACCTCCGACTTCCTGGACTTCTACTATGGTCCGGGCGCCGGCGGAGATCCCGTCAACGGCTTTACCGGGTTGAACATCCTCAGCCCCACGGCGATCACCGATCACTTCGACCAGTCCCAACGCGTGGACTACACCCGACTGGTGCTGGGCCTGCGCGGCGACCTGAACCTGGGTTTCATGAACGGCTGGAAGTGGGACATCTTCGGCCAGTACAGCCGCTCGGACGGTGAATACACCTCCGACGTCATCCTGAATGACGCCGTGGAGTCGACCAACTTCAAGACCGTCTCCTGCGTCGGCACAAACCTTCCGGTCAGCGGTCGCCCCTGCATCGACGTCGACTTCACCCGGCCGGGCTTCCTCGCCGGCGACCTGACCCAGGCCGAGCGCGATTTCCTGTTCGCGACCGACACCGGCAATACTGTCTATGAGCAGACCTACCTGGAAGGATCGATCGCCGGCAATCTGTTCGAACTGCCGGCCGGACCGCTGGGGATCGCCCTCGGCTTCCACGTCCGCCGCGACGAGATCGTCGACACCCCGGGAGAGATCACCCTGGCCGACAACAGCTGGGGTCTGACGGGCGCCGGCATCACCGAGGGTTCGGAAGACACCAACGAGGCCTACGCCGAACTGGCCATCCCGCTTCTGACCGACCTGCCCTTCGTCCAGCGCCTCGATCTGTCGCTGTCGGGCCGCTACACCGACACCAAGACCTCGGGCGACGCCTCGACCTACAAGGTGGGCCTGAACTGGGCGATCAGCGACACGATCCGCATCCGGGCCACGCACGGCACCTCGTTCCGCGCCCCCGCCCTGTTCGAACTGTATCTGGCCGACCAGACCAGCTTCGTCGGTCAACGCAATATCGATCCCTGCCTGAACCTGGACCAGCGTGTGGTGGACGGAAGTCTGACGACGACCGACCCGCTCTATGTCAACTGCCGCAGCACGTCCGGTCCGGGCGGCGGCGTCCCGGGTAACTTCGTCGGCGGCGTGTCGTCGGCCGAAGTGGTGACGGGCGGCGGTCTGGGCGTGCTGGAACCCGAAACCTCAAAGGCGACGGTCATCGGCCTTGTGCTGACCCCGCCGGACAGCAACCTCAGCGTTGCAGTCGACTATTTCGAGATCAACATCGAGGACCAGGTCAGCGTGCTCGGCGCCGGGGGCATCCTGCAGGCCTGCTATCTGTCGGAGAACTTCCCGTCTGACCCGATCTGCTCCCAGTTCGACCGGGACCCGACGTCCAAGTCGATCATCGAAGTCCGGGACAGCTTCCTGAACATCGCAGAGCAGAACAACCGCGGCCTGGATATCACGGCGCGCTGGTTCCACGACTTCAACTGGGGCACGCTGTCGCTCGATACCCAGACCACCTGGACGTTCGAATCGAACCAGTCGACGTTCGCCGACTTCGGCACCGACTTCCTGGGCGACATCGGCAATCCGAAACTGGTCGGCAACATCAACGCCAGCGTCACGCGCGGTCCGTGGACGGCCTTCTGGGGCTTCGACTGGATCGGCGATCAGGACAATCGCCCCGATCGCATCCGCAACGGCCAGTCGATGTTCCAGACCATCGACGGTCGGGTGACGGCGATCAAGGCCAACGCCGAGTTCACCGGTTTCCACAGCGTCTCGCTGGCGTATGAAGCCGAGGGCTGGGGCATTTCGGCCGGGGTGGCGAACCTGTTCGACGAACTGCCGCCGGCCGCTTCCGCGACCGCCGTCGGAACGCAGGGCAACTCCATCCTGTCGTCGCAGTATCAGGAAGCCTATTACGGCCGCCGCGCCTTCGTCCGGCTCAGCAAATCGTTCTAGGCCGCTACGCCTGACGCAAACCGGGGGCGGCGGAGCAATCCGTCGCCCCTTGCCGTTCCGGCGGCCCCGCTTCTGCTAGCAGGATGGCGGCGCAGCCGCCGCGCAAGGAGGCCGCATGGCTGTCATCAAGGGCCTGAAGGACACGCTGAACGACGAGGTCGCCAGATTCGATCAGGCGCCGCTGAAGCAGCCGGTTCTGGTCAACAGCGTACCCAAGGGCGGCACTCATCTGCTGCGCAACATCCTGCGGATGTTCGTGCCGGTGGCGCAGCACCATGATCGGGATTTCGTGCAGATTCCGAATATGCATCTGCATCTGGACGCCTTCAATCCGAACGCGCCCATGCTGTCCTGCGGCCATCTGTTGTTCAGCGACCAGTCGCTGGCCAACATCCGTTTCGCGCGGCACATCCTGCTGGTTCGCGATCCGTACGACTGGGTGCTGGCCCGTGCGCGATTCTTCGTTTCCGAGGAGTTCGAGCAGGAAAATATCGCTCATCTGAAGTCGGGCGTCTTTTCCGCAGACGCCATCCTCAACATGATGATCTTCGGCATTCACCAGAAGTCTCCGGCGCTGCTCGACATCTTCACCCACAACGCCGCGGCCTGGCTGGGCACGGGCGTTCATCTCGTGCGCTACGAAGATGCGGTGCGGGCGGTCAACGCCATCGACACGCCCGAGAGCGAGGCCTTTTTCTCCGCCCTGCTGGCCGCCGCCGGCATCGAGCGGCCCGCCGACTGGCGCGAGCGGGTCACCGTCGGGGCCGATCGCAAGCAGAGCCGCACCGCCCGCGAGAATCTCAAACTGCCGGAGGGACTGGAGTTCCCCGCCTCGCTGCCGGAAACCCAGCGCCGGCTGGTCGAGTTCCATGCGCCGGGTTTGCGGGCCCTTCTGGGCTATGCCTGAGGGGTTCGCCCTGCGACCCATTCCGGCAGGTCGGCGATGCTGGCCAGCGCCCCGTAGCGGTCGTGATTGTCAGGCGCATCCGCCACTTCGTGCGCCCATGTGATGGCGTAGGGGATGTGCACCGCCCAGGCGCCTGCCTCCAGGGCCGGCAGCACGTCCGACTTCATGGAATTGCCGACCATGACGGCTTCCCTCGCCCCGGAGCCGTGGCGATCGAAGATGCGTTCATAGATTTCGCGATCCTTTTCCGACACGATCTCGATGGCGGCGAACAGATCGCCCAGGCCCGATGCGGCCAGTTTCCGCTCCTGGTCCAGCAGGTCGCCCTTGGTGATCAGCACCAGCCGGTAGCGGTCGGATAGCGCCGCCAGGGCCTCATCCACGCCGGGCAGGGTTTCGACCGGATGGGCCAGCATCTCGCGTCCCGCGGCGAGGATTTCTCGCACCACGGACGCCGGGGCCTCTCCTCCGGTCAGCTCCATGGCGGTCTCGATCATCGACAGGGTGAAACCCTTTACGCCGTATCCGTACAGGCGAAGATTCCGCTTTTCGGTCTCGGCCATCCGGGCTTCGAGCGTCGCCCGATCCGCGTGATCGGCCAGCAGCGCGACGAACCGGTCCTGCGTCAGCCGGAAGATGGTCTCATTGTGCCAGAGGGTGTCGTCGGCATCGAGACCGACCGTGGTGATGTTCATGCCGCTCCCTAACACCACAACCCGGTCCGGGGGAGGGGCGGTGGAGGCCCGAACGGGGTCATCATGGTCAACGGCCTTTGACCATGTTTGTCAGCGTTGCGTTCGTGGGTTCGGGGATACTCTGTCAGGTCCGGGGGGAACTTCAACGACCAGCCAAGGGGGCGGTCATGACACAAGTTCCGGCGTACACGGCGACCGATAGTCCGGGGAGAAGCCCCGAAAGGGAAAGTTCCTACTCGCCTCTGGGAGAGCGCCGCTCCTACGCCGCGCCCTATGAGAGTCTGACTTTCAGCCTGGTGACCCGCGCCGGACGCGAGCTGACCGTGACCCTGGCCGCCCAGCCCGTCTTCGATCTGGACCGGTCGACGCCGGTCAGCCGGCGCATTCGCCGCATCGTCCGGCATCGAGGAGGCGAATCCGCCCTGGCCGCCCTGGGCCGGCGGACCCTGGAACCGGCCGATCTGAAGCGCATCGACCTGCAGACCCTGAACTACGGTCTGGACCTGCTGCGTCTGGGCCCGGAAGACACCGGGGTATTGCCGGCCTTCTGGCGAACGGTGGCTTCCAGCCGCGGGCGGTTCGCGCTGCTCTGCGCGGAACTTCAGCACGGCTCGGCCCCGGGCAATCTGCTGGTCGAGGTCATGGGGGGGCTGGAACAGGCGCCGCCCGAGACAATCGACGAATCCGTCGGCCATTTCGAAACGGCGGCCCTGGGTGTGATTCTGCACATCGCGCCCGACCCGGGCCTTGTCCGTCGGCTGGCGGGCGTCCGCGCCCGCTGCCTGGCCATAGACTTCGCCGGCGTCGCTCATGAGGGGCCCCGCGAGTGGCAGGCGGCCCAGGACCTGATCGTCGCCGCGCGCGAGACCTGTAGCCAGGTCCTGCTGTTGAACCTGCGGCCCGACCGGGGTCTGGCCGCCCAGGCCGCCGGCGCCACCCATGCGGTGTTCGCGGGCATGGCGGCCATCACAGTCTAGGGGGTGGTTGACGCAGCCGCCGCGCCGGGGCCTTGATCCCGGTCATGCAGGCCACGCTTCCCGCCCGACTCTATGGCTGTCCCGACGCATGGTCGCGCGAGCGATCCGCCGTGTTCGGGCGCGCCTGGTTGTTTCTGGGCCATGAGGCGGAGGCGGCGGGTCCCGGCGACTGGATCGCGTCCGACGTGGCCGGTCATCGTCTGCTGGCCCTGCGCGGCAAGGACGGGGTGCTGCGCGCCTTTCACAATGTTTGCCGGCACAGGGCGGGACCGCTGGTTACAGGTCCGCGGGGACACTGCGAGGGCGAATTGGTGTGCGGCTACCACGGCTGGCGCTACGCTCTGGACGGCCGGCTGCGGTCCGCCGTCGGCTTCGGCGCCGCGGACGGGTTCGACCCGCGCGAGTTCGGTCTGCTGGCGCTGCGTCTCGAGACATGGCGCGGTCTGGTGTTCGCCACTCTGGACGCGGACGCCGCCCCGTTGGCCGATCTCGTCGCGCCGCTGGAAGCCCTTCTGGCCGAGCGAGGCCTGACGGTCGCCGCGCCGGCCCTGCGGCGCAGCCACGACCTGGCCTGTGACTGGAAAACCTATGCCGAGAACTATCTGGAGGGGTACCACATCGGGTCGGTCCATCCCGTACTGGCCGGCGAACTGGGGTCGGCCGAATACCGCGTTCGGGTCGAGGGCGATCTGGTCATTCAGGAAGCGGCAGGCGTCAATGACGGACCGCAGGCCGGGGTGTGGGGCTGGCTGTGGCCGAACCTGGGGATCAACGTCTATCGCGACGGAGCCATGATCGAGCGGATGACACCGGTCGGACCCGGGCGGACGCGGCTGGACTATCTGTTCCTCAACGACGGCGGCGAGACGGCTCTGGGCGGCGCGCTTGAAGCCTCCGACCGCCTGACCGCCGAGGACGCCGCCATCTGCGAGGCGGTGCAGGCCAATCTGTCGGCGGGGGCCTATGACCGCGGCGTGCTGAGTCCGCGCCATGAAGTCGCGGTCGCCTGGTTCCAGTCGCGGATCGCGGAGGTTCACCCGTGAGCGGCGTTCAGCATCCCATGCCACTGCCGGAAGAACCCCTGGCGGACCGGCACAAGCTGGGTTGGGGATTGGCGGCCCTGGTCGTGGCCGGCAACATGATCGGCTCGGGCGTCTATCTGCTGCCCGCCAGCCTGGCGCCCACCGGCAGTTCCAGCCTGATTGGCTGGCTTGTCGCCGGAGCCGGGGCGGTCACGCTTGCGCTCGTGTTCGGGGCCCTGGGACGTTTGCAGCCTGATGCGGACGGCCTGTCCGGTTTCGCCGAGCGGGGGCTGGGGCGCTTCTTCGGCTTTCAGACCGCCCTGGCCTTCTGGACCGCCTGCCTGGTCGGCAATGTCGCCATTGCGGTCGCCGCGACGGGCTATCTGGGCTTTTTCTGGCCGGTGCTGAAGGACCCCGTTGCTGCGACCTTCTGTAACCTCGGTCTGATCTGGCTGGCGACCATCGCCTATATGGTCGGCGCGCGAACCGCATCGTGGGTGGCGGCGCTTGCTCTCGTGGTCGGTCTGGCGCCCATCGTCATCGCGGTGGCGGCGGGGATCGTCGCTTTCGATCCCGCGATCTTCGCGCAGTCCTGGAGCCCGTCCGGCGATCCTCTCGTTGAGACCGTTCCGGCGTCGCTGGCCGTCATCTTCTGGGCCTTTCTTGGCGTCGAGAGCGCTGCGGCCCTGTCCCTGCGGGTGCGCGACCCCGCCCGCGATGTCGGGCGGGCCTCGGTCGCCGGAGTGCTTCTGGCCACGGTCATCTATGTCGCCGCGACCGTCGCCGTATTCGGCGTGATTCCAGCCGGCGTGCTGGCCCAGTCGACCAGCCCCTACGCCGACCTCGCCTCACGGGTGTTCGGCGCCTCGATCGCCGGCTTCGTCGCGATCTGCGCGGTGGCGAAGACCATCGGCACGGTCGGCGGCTGGGTCATGCTGGGCGGAGAGACCGCACGAGCGGCGGCGCGCCGCGGCTATCTGCCGTCCGGCTTCGGTCACGGAGCGCGAACCCCTGTCGCCAACCCCCTGCTGGGCGGCGCGATCATGAGCGTGGTCACCGTCCTTTCGGGCCAGCCGACCCTGGGCGGACAGTTCAACATTCTCGCGGGCGCGACGGCGGTGCTGAGCCTCGTCGTCTACGCCATCTGTTCGGCGGCGCTGTTCCGGCTTGCGCGCCGGTCCCGCGCGCGCGCCGTCGCCGCGGTCGGTTTTTTGTTCGCCTGCGCCGCCGTGGGGTTCGCGGCGCCGCCCTACATCCTGCCGACGGCGGGCTTCTTTGTGGTCACGTCGCTCGCCTGGATGGCGTTCATGCGCAAACGCGCCGTGCCGGTTGACCCCGGGACGCCCGCTCTTTAGCAACGCCGCCGTTTGCTCGCCGGGATTCGGTGCTAGGGACCCTGTCATGACCACCCAGCTTCTACCCGGCGTCACCGGCGTGCTCGCGCTCGCGGACGGAACCATCCTGCAGGGCCTCGGCTGCGGCGCGACGGGCTCGGCCCTCGGCGAGGTCGTCTTCAACACGGCCATGACCGGCTATCAGGAAATCCTGACCGACCCGTCCTACATGAGCCAGATCCTGGCCTTCACCTTCCCGCACGTCGGCAACACCGGGACGAACGTCGAGGATCTGGAGCAGATCGGCGGCGGCTCCGACACCTCCGCGCGCGGGGCCGTCTTTCGCGATCTGCCTACCGATCCGGCCAACTGGCGGGCGGACAGTTCGTTCGACGACTGGATGAAGCGGCGTGGCGTGGTCGGTCTCGCCGGTGTCGACACCCGGGCCCTCACGGCCCTGATACGGGACGGCGGCGCGCCTCATGCGGTGATCGCCCATGATCCGGACGGAAATTTCGACCTCGACGCCCTGGTCGGTCGGGCGAAGGCCTGGAGCGGCCTCGTCGGCCTCGATCTCGCCAAACCGGCTTCCACGCTGCAGGCGTTCGAGTGGGACGAGGGGTTGTGGGACTGGCCGGAGGGCCATCCGCGCGTCAACGCGACCGACAAGTCGGTGGTCGTCATCGACTATGGCGTGAAACGCAACATCCTGCGGGCGCTCGCATCGACCGGCGCCAGGATCACTGTAGTGCCGGCGACGACGACGGCCGAGGACATTCTGGCCCGTAATCCCGACGGCGTGGTCCTGTCCAACGGGCCGGGCGATCCGGCGGCGACGGGCGTCTATGCGGTGCCGGAAATCAAAAAACTGGTGGACAGCGGCACGCCCCTGTTCGGCATCTGTCTCGGTCACCAGATGCTGGCCCTGGCCCTGGGCGCGAAGACCGTCAAGATGGCCCAGGGCCACCATGGCGCCAATCACCCGGTCAAGGATCTGACCACGGGCAAGGTCGAAATCGTGTCGATGAACCATGGCTTCACCGTTGACCGCGACAGCCTGCCTGACGCCGTTACCGAGACCCACGTCAGCCTGTTCGACGGCACCAACTGCGGCATCGCCCTGAAGGACCGTCCGGTGTTCAGCGTCCAGCACCACCCCGAGGCCTCCCCGGGGCCGACCGACAGCCTGTATCTGTTCCAGCGGTTCGCGGATTCGATGCGCGGCTGATTACGGCAGCGGCGCAAAGCTCTTTTCCTCGCGCAGGGCGCTGGCCTTACGCACGGCTACGGGGGCGGCGTGCAGCCAGTAGTCGGCGTCTTCCAGACGATTCGAGCGCAGCCGTTCGGCGCCGCGCAAACGCCGCAGGGCGGCGTTCTCCAGCAGCCGGGCGTGCAGGGCGCGGGGAGACAGGTCGTCAATGGCCGGGGATCCTGGAACGGCGACGGCGTCCGGACCTTTTGGCTCCACCGCGGGGCGGACGATAGTCAGAAACATCGATAGTCTCTTTCTGTACTCACTCCCGGTCGAACCGCGGCGTTCGTCAGGCCGCCGTCCGTTCCTTCGTCTTCACCGGGCGAGGTATGGTTAATCCACAGGTCTGTGGATAGTTCCGACATGTGCAGAAAAATACGCGCATATTCAGGCAGTTATGGCCGCTCTTTAGCCTTTGTGGTTAACGAGAGGTAAAGAGACCCAAACTGGTGAGTCGCGCGCTATAAGGCGCGGTGCGCTTCGACGACCGTTTCCTTGAAGAACTGAAGGCCCGCCTTCGGCCGTCCGACATCATCGGGCGGACGGTGAAGCTCAAGCGTCAGGGACGCGAGTACGTCGGCCTGTCGCCCTTCACCAAGGAAAAGTCGCCATCCTTCTTCGTCAATGACGACAAGGGCTTCTTCCACGACTTCTCGTCCGGCAAACACGGCGACGTCATCAGCTTCCTGCAGGAGACCGAGCGGCTCAGTTTCGTCGAGGCCGTACAGCGGCTGGCCGGCGAGGCGGGCATGGCCCTACCGGCCGAAGACCCCCAGGCCGCCGAGCGCGAGGCGAAGAAGCAGGGTCTGACCGACTGGATGGATCTGGCGCAGAAATGGTTCGCCGCGAATCTGCGCCGCTCCCCGGGGAAGGCGGCGCGGGAATACCTTGAGAAGCGCGGCCTGCCCGAGGACCAGTGGGAACGGTTCGGCCTCGGTTATGCGCCCAATGACCGTGAGGGGCTGAAGAACGCCCTGGTCCAGCGCGGCGCCCGGCCCGGCGATCTGGTCGAGGCGGGGATGCTGATAGCCCCGGAAGGCGGAGGCGCGCCCTACGACCGTTTCCGCGACCGGCTGATGTTCCCCATCCTCGACGCGCGGGGCCGCATCGTCAGTTTCGGCGGCCGGGCCATGAATCCGGACGACCGCGCCAAATATCTGAACGGTCCCGAGAGCCCGCTCTTCCACAAGGGCGCGACCCTGTACGGCCTGCCCGAGGCCCGTCGCATTCTCGGCGCCGAGTCCAAGAGCGACCAGGCCATAGTGGTGGTCGAGGGCTATATGGACGTGATCGCCTGCCACCGCGCCGGAATCCCCGCCGTGGCGCCCATGGGCACCGCCCTGACCGAAGAGCAGATGGAGCGGCTGTGGCGAGTCTCGCACGAGCCTGTGCTGTGCTTCGACGGCGACGCCGCCGGACGTCGGGCGGCTTATCGCGCCATCGACCGGGCCCTGCCGCAGTTGAAGTCGGGCCGTTCGTTCCGCTTCGCCCTGCTGGAGGGGGGGCAGGACCCCGACGATATCCTGCGCGACAAGGGCGCGCCGGCCCTGCGTCAGGCCTTGGCCGCGACCCGTCCCTTCGCCGAGGTGCTATTCGGCAAGGAGGCCGAGGTCGAGCCGCTGGATTCGCCCGAGCGGAGGGCGGGCCTGAAGGGCCGCTTGCGTCAGGCCGCCTCGGCCATTCAGGACAAGGACCTGGCGGAACAGTATCGACGCGAACTGTTCGATCGCTTCGACGCCCTGTTTCCCGCCCGTCGCGCGCCCGCGAGCCAGCCCTCGGCCGGGCCCGGCGGGCGCTGGCGTCCGGGCCCGCCCCCCAAACTGGGGCAGACAGCGGAGGGGGCGCAGGCGATGCAGTCGCTATCCCGTTCGATCGAGCCGGTCGCCGCGGCCCTGGCTCATGGCGCCGTCGACGACCCCGAGCGGATGGACGATCATCTTGAGGCGATCGCCGCCCATGGCTTCGGGGATCCGGCCCTGGACGGGCTGGCGCAGGAGATGGTTCGCCTGCGCTTCTCGGGTCAGGACCTTGACTCTGCGGCGCTCCGTCGCCATCTGGCGCAATCGGGTCATGGCGTCCTAATGCACGAGGTCGAGAAGGCGGCGGCAAAGTCCGGCGCGCCCTTCCTGGCCACAGACAAGCCCCTCGGCGAGGCGCGGATCCGATGGTCGCAGGCGTTCGACGCGCTCACTCGCGTGGCGGCGCTGGAGGATGCCCTGGGCTCGACGGCGGGTACGCCGGGCCAGGACGAGGCGTTTCGCCGGCTGAAAGCCGAGCGGGATGCTTTGCGTCGTGCGATCAAAACCGGTGAGATTTGGGAAGACAGCGCGGGTTCGTAACCAACGACCCCGCCACACGTTGCATTGGCGGACGGCCTGATCAGCCGCTCCACCCGGAGATAGAACTGAATGAGTGCGCAGACCGAGACGCAGGAAACCGAAGCCCAGAGCGACGGTCCGCTGCTCGACCTCACCGACGCCGGGGTGAAGAAATTCATCAAACAGGCCAAGGCCCGGGGCTATGTGACCATGGAGGACCTGAACAAGGTCCTGCCGTCGGAAGAGGTGACCCCCGACGCGATCGAGGACACCTTGGCGATGCTGTCCGAAATGGGGGTCAACGTCGTCGAGGCCGAGGAAGACGCGGCCGAGACCACTGAAAAAGAGGGCGGCGAGGTCGTCGAGCGCGCGGAGACGAACGTCGCCGAGACGCCGGCCAAGGCCGCCTATGATCGCACCGACGACCCGGTGCGGATGTATCTGCGCGAGATGGGCTCGGTCGAACTGCTGAGCCGCGAGGGCGAGATCGCCATCGCCAAGCGCATCGAGGCCGGCCGCGACGCCATGATCTCCGGCCTGTGCGAGAGCGCCCTGACGTTCGAGGCCATCATGGTCTGGCGCGACGAACTGGCCAACAACCGCATCCTGCTGCGCGAGGTCATCGACCTGGACGCCACCTATGGCGTGCTGAACCCCTCGTCCCTGCCGCACAACCAGCCGCCCGCCGGCACGGTGGTCGAGCCGGCCGAACCGGAAGAGGGCGCGGAGCCCAAGCCGGAGACGGACGACGAGGAGGACGAGGACTTCGACGATGGCGGCGGGATGTCGATCTCGGCGCTGGAGGCGGAGCTGCGCGATGGGGTCATGGAGGTGCTGGACGCGGTCGCGGGCGACTTCGGGGCGTTCCGCAAGCTGCAGGACAAGCTGGTGGAGAGCCGGCTGAAGGGCGAACAGCTCAGCGCCAAGGACCAGAAGGCCTATGACACGCTGACCTCGACCATTTCGGGCCGGCTGAAGACGATGAAGCTGAACAACCACCGCATCGAGGCGCTGGTCGAGCAGCTGTACGCCATCAACAAACGCCTGATGGGCCTCGAGGGCCGGCTGCTGCGCCTGGCCGACAGCTACGGCATCTCGCGCCCCGAATTCCTCAAGTCCTATTTCGGCGCCGAGCTGGACCCCGCCTGGGCCGAGCGGATCAAGGACATGGGCGTGCGCTGGACCAAGTTCAGCGAGAACGAACAGGCCCAGATCGCCCAGATCCGCGGCGACGTCGCCGCCGTGGCCACCGAGGCCGGCCTGCCGATCGACGACTACCGCCGCATCGTCCAGACGGTGCAGAAGGGCGAGCGCGAGGCCCGTCAGGCCAAGAAGGAAATGGTCGAGGCCAACCTGCGCCTGGTCATCTCCATCGCCAAGAAATACACCAACCGCGGCCTGCAGTTCCTGGACCTGATCCAGGAGGGCAACATCGGCCTGATGAAGGCGGTCGACAAGTTCGAGTACCGCCGCGGCTACAAGTTCAGCACCTATGCGACCTGGTGGATCCGTCAGGCCATCACCCGCTCGATCGCCGACCAGGCGCGCACCATCCGCATCCCGGTGCACATGATCGAGACGATCAACAAGATCGTCCGCACCAGCCGCCAGATGCTGCACGAGATCGGCCGCGAGCCGACGCCGGAAGAGCTGGCCGAGAAGCTGGCCATGCCGCTGGAGAAGGTGCGCAAGGTCCTCAAGATCGCCAAGGAGCCCATCTCTCTCGAAACGCCCATCGGCGACGAGGAGGATTCGCACCTGGGCGACTTCATCGAGGACAAGAACGCCATCCTGCCGATCGACGCGGCCATCCAGTCGAACCTGCGCGAAACCACCACCCGCGTGCTGGCGTCCCTGACGCCGCGCGAGGAGCGGGTGCTGCGCATGCGCTTCGGCATCGGCATGAACACCGACCACACCCTGGAAGAGGTCGGCCAGCAGTTCTCGGTCACCCGCGAACGCATCCGCCAGATCGAGGCCAAGGCGCTGCGCAAGTTGAAGCACCCCAGCCGCAGCCGGAAGCTGCGGAGCTTCCTGGACAGCTGATACGGACAGGGGGCGGCTCGCAAGGGCCGCCCCTTTTTCCCTGGCCACCACCCTCCGCTCATCCCGGCGAAAGCCGGGACGCAGTCCTTTGGGTGATACAGCCAGATCCAACTGGCCTCGCTCGGCAGTCCTGAAACGCCGGCGTCAGGCTGGACAGCACTGGGTCCCGGCTTTCGCCGGGATGATCGGAATTTTGGTGTGCTGGTGATCTCGTGATTATCCACCAGATCAAATCACCCTAGCCTCCGCCCCATGCGCCCCGTCCTTCGCCCCCTAGCGACCGCCGCCGCCACGGCCCTGCTGCTGGCCGGCTGCAGCCCCATGCTGCCCGAGCGGCCCGCCCCCGCCCGCTATCCGGCCGCCTCCTCGCGCACCGAGGCGCCGCTGGTCGGGGCGCTGGTCGACCAGCCGATCGGCGGCGGCACGCGCCCGGCGGTGATCCGCGAGAGCGCCGACCTGCAGCAGTGCATGGCCCAGCTGACGGCCGCCCGCGTGACCTTCCGCCCCGTGCCCGACCGGTCGACCACCCAGACCTGCGGCCTGACCGCCGGCGGCGTTCTGGGACCGGACCTCGGGACCGTGGCGCGCATGGCCCCCGGCGACGTCGAGATGACCTGCCGGACGGCCCTGGCCCTGAGCGTGTGGCGGCGCCAGTCGCTGGAGCCGGCGGCGCGGGAGCTCCTGGGCTCGGACGTGGTCCAGATCGATCACATGGGGGCGTACGCCTGCCGCAATGTGAACAACGGCGGGGTCAGCGGCCGCATCAGCGCCCATTCGCAGGCGGCGGCGCTGGACTTCGCCGGGGTGCGGCTGCGCGACGGGCGGCGGATCACGGTGGCGGCCGACTGGACCGGCGAGGGCCCCGAGGCGCGCTTCCTGCGCCGCATCCGCGACGACGCCTGCCGCATCTTCGGAACGACCCTGAGCCCGGAGTACAATGCGGTCCACGCCGATCACCTGCATCTGGAGGCGACCGACACGCGGTTCTGCCGGTAGGAGAATTCGACGACGCGTCCGGCGCGACTTCGACGACGCCGCATGCGACTTCGGCGACTCCGGATACGGCTGCGTCCGTTTCTGACGCAGGTGCGTGGTCGGCTGCCGCCATGGACCATTTCCGTCTGAGAAAATATCGCGGCCCCGAGGTGTGGGCGCGTGTGCGGCTGGCCTATGAGGCCGGCGAGAGCGGGCCGTCGGTGGCGCAGCGGTTCGACATCGGCCTGGCCAATCTGAGGAAGAAATGCCGGCTGGAGGGCTGGTCGCGGCGCCATCAGGCGGAGCGCTCGGACCGCGAACTGCCGGGCGGGCGGATCACGGCCGTCGCTGCCGCTGCGGACGCGCCGCCCGGGGCCGGGCGCGACCCGGCGGGCGACCCCGCGGCCCCGCCCGAACCGGTCGAGGTCCGCCGCCGCGCCGTCGACCGCGCCGCCGCCCTGCTGGCCGAGGGCCGCGCGGCCGAGGCCCTGACCCAGCTCAAGGCGGCCGAGGCCCTGGCCCGGCTGGACGCGGCCGAGGCCGGGGCGACGCCGGAGCCCGGGGAAGAGGAATTCGAGGCGGTGCGCATGAAGGCCGGCCAGATCATCGAGGCCCGCGCGACAGAGCTGGCGCACGAGATGCTGGCCGAGGGCGTCCGCCCCGGCGTCCGCTGGGGCGGGTACGCCCTGCGCTGGCGGGCGCAGACCTATGGGACGGAGGCGGCGGAGGCTGACCGGCGGACGGCCGAGGCGGAGGGGTGGGCGGACCGGTACTGGGA
>NZ_DATMYH010000041.1:0-23545 GCF_035561115.1 Brevundimonas sp. | reverse complement strand
CCGCTGTCCACGTCGGTGGCCAGGCCGGAGCCCGACGAATAGGACGGCCAGCCCGCCAGCACGTCGGTCTCGCAGGCCCGGCCAGTGGGATCGATCACACGGACCCCGCCCAGCGTCGCCCCGGCGTTCGAGGCCGCCTCGCGCGCCCGGCGGGCCGCGTCCCTGACCGCCTCGCCCTGCAGCCAGGTCCTGGTCGCATTGTCGGGTTCGAGATTGAAGGACACCGGGCTGGTCGATGTGGGCTGGGAGGCGATCACCGTCGCATAGACCCGCTCCAGCACCGAAATATCGCGGACGGCGACGCTGACGTTCGCATTGGCCTGGTAGCGTTCGATCTGGTCGGCCCGGGCGTTGTCGCGCAGGACCCCGTTCTCGTCGCGATACTGTTCGTAGAGAGGACGGGTGGTCAGGCTGGTCTCGACGCGGACCTTGTCAACGCCATAGGCCGCCAGGGCCTGGCTCAACGCCCGCACCTGATCGGCGGCCTTGCGCGAGGCGTCGGCGGCGGAGCGGTCGACAGACTGGAAGGTGGCGCCGAAGCCCGCCCGGTTGGCCGCCACCTCGGTGCGGACATGGCCGACCGAGGCGATGACGGGATCCCTCATCCACCAGGGCGCCGGAACGTAGCGCTCTCCGATCGTGGCGGGGGGAGTCTGGGCCAGGACCGCGCCCGGAACCGCAACGGCGGGAAGCGTCAGGGAGGAGATCAGGAGGGCGGAGGTCAGACGACGCATGTTCGGATTCCTCTGGTTTTGCAGCCCGACCTTGCCGGGGCGACGCAGCGCAGTAAAGCGGTGCCCCGGCCTATTCCTGGTATAGGAAAAATCTATCGAACAATGGGGTGTTTACTCATTGACTTTGTGCAGCGCACAAGCCATTTCGCGTCTGCAGCGCCGCTCCCCCCGGCGCTCCGGATCATTCCTCTTTCAGAGACTTCAGGAGAACAGCGATGCTGGGCGTCGGTCAGAAACTGCCGGACTTCAAGATCATCGGCGTCAAGCCGGGCTTCAACAGCCACGAGGAGAACGGCGTCTCGGCCTTCGAGCCCGTCACCCAGGACAGTTTCGAGGGCAAGTGGAAGGTCATCTTCTTCTATCCGAAGGACTTCACCTTCGTCTGCCCGACCGAGATCGCCGAGTTCGCCTCGCTGGCGCGTGATTTCGAAGACCGCGACACCGTGGTTCTGGGCGGCTCGACCGACAACGAGTTCGTCAAGCTGGCCTGGCGCCGCGACCACGCCGACCTGTCGAAACTGCCGATCTGGCAGTTCGCCGACAACGGCGGCAAATTCGCCCGCGACCTGGGCGTCCTCGACGAGGCCGAGGGCGTTGCCCTGCGCGCCACCTTCGTGGTCGATCCGCACAATGTCGTGCAGCACGTCTATGTCACCAATCTGAACGTGGGCCGCGCCCCCGCCGACACCCTGCGTGTCGTCGACGCCCTGCAGACCGACGAGCTGTGCGCCTGCAACCGCCCGGTGGGCGGCGAGACGCTGGCCGCGTAAGTACTGACCAGCGTTGAACTGGACAGGCGGCGGCGAAAGCCGCCGCCTGTTTTGTATCCGGATCCGATTTTCGAGGATTTCTTCCCATGTCGATCGACGCCCTGCGCGACCTCATCCCCGCCTACGCCAAGGACATCTCCCTGAACCTGGGCTCACTCGCCGCAGAAGCAGTGCTCAACGACCAGCAGAAGTGGGGTACCTTCCTCGCCTCGGCCCACGCCGTCGGCGTCGCGCCGGTGGTCAAGGCGATCGAGGCCCAGGCCGCGACGGTCCTGTCGCCGGAAGCGATGAATGCGGCCAAATCGGCCGCCGCCATCATGGGCATGAACAACATCTACTACCGCTCGCTGCACCTGATGAAGAACAGCGAGTAC
This sequence comes from Brevundimonas sp., assembly GCF_035561115.1. GTDB lineage: Bacteria > Pseudomonadota > Alphaproteobacteria > Caulobacterales > Caulobacteraceae > Brevundimonas. The sequence continues at coordinate 21,667 of NZ_DATMYH010000041.1, read as the reverse complement.
ACGACCATCCCTGCCCGGCTGCGGATGAACGTCATCGCCAATCCCGGCGTCGACAAGCTTGATTTTGAATTATGGTCGACGGCGGTGTCCGCGATCAACGGGTGCGGCGCCTGTCTGGACGCCCATGAAAGCGAACTGCGCAAACACGGCGTGCCCGCGGCCCGGATCCAGGCCGCCCTGCGCATCGGCGCGGTGGTCCACGCCGCCAGCCGGATCGTCGCCTCGGAGACGGCGCTGGCGGGCTAGCCGCCTGAAACGGCGGAGGTCGCCGGGGGTTCGCCGTACTCGACATAGTGCGCCAGCCGGGCGAACTGGACGCTCATCATGCCGTTGACCGGGTCGGCCATGGCGCCGAGACCCGCACCCCGGACGACATAGGTCAGGATCAGGGCGTAGCCGCGGCCCCCTCCGGACCAGCCGATGCTCCATTGCGCCACGGTGGCCCTGCCCCTGAGCGGTCCCAGCGGCGCTTCCAGCAGCACGCCGGTTCCAGGATCGGCCTGCACCACCCGGCCGTGTTCGAACGTCTTCCCATCGGCCAGCGCCTCACAGAAACACGCCCCGACCTCGAGGGGCAGGGTCATGTTCGCGGCGTCGCCGCTGTAGGTGTGAGCGCTGTCCCACCAGCGTCCGATATCGCCGACGGCGCCGTAGATGTCTTCGGGCGTGGTTTCCAGACCCAGCTCGAAGCGCAGGACGAAGTGATCGGCGCTTCGCTCGACCACCTCGGCGGCGGCGGGCGTGGCGAACAGCGCCAGGGCGGCCGCGAGGCCAGGCAGCCTGGACATGTGACATCCTCCCGCCGTCATCGGGCGACGGTTGACGTCGTTCGTCAAGTCAGGCCGGCGTGAAGGTCAGGGGCGCGCCCCAGAATTGGACGACCAGCTCCGACTGGGGTCCCGGCTTGCCGCTGGTCAGGAAGTCGCGCCGGCCCGAACCGCCGAGGTCGTATTCCGGATGTCGCTCGAAATAGCGCGCCAGGGCGTCCGCCACGGCCGTCGGCTGGTGGATCACCGGCGTGCCGGGCGGCAGCGCCGTGGCGAACAGGTCGGCGACGATCTCGTAGTGGGTGCAGCCGAGGATGGCCTGGTCGGGATGCCGGCCGATGCGCCGGCGCAAGGCGTCGACATGGTCCTCGACCACCACCTTCAGCTCCTCGGCCGGAGCGCCCAGCTCGATCAGGCCGGCCAGCCCCGGACAGGGTTCGGAGAAGACGGCCAGATCCTCGCGCCGCTTGTCGATCTCGATCTCATAGACGCGGCTCATGGCCGTGGCGGCGGTGCAGAAGACGCCGGTAATGTCGATGGCCTCGATCTTCTCGCCGCGCCGTTCGGCCTCGTAGGTCCAGGGCAGACCCGTGGCCGCCTCGATGGTCGGGACGATAATTCCGAGCACGTTGATCGGGCGGCCGTGGCGCGCCCGCGCATCGGGCACCCAGCTCTGCTGCAGCCGGCGCAGGGCGATGGCGCTGGCGGTGTTGCAGGCCAGGACGATGATGTTGGCCCCGGCCTCGAACAGCCGCTCGCAGCCCGCGCGCGTCAGTTCGACGATCTCCTCGCCGCCGCGTCCGCCATAGGGGGCGTTGGCCTGGTCGGCCAGATAGACGAAATCCCGGTCGGGAAATCGCCGCGTCAGTTCGCGGTGGACCGTCAGGCCGCCCACGCCGGAGTCGAAAACGCCAATCGCCATGGCCGGGGCTTTAGACTTGCCGCCGCCCCCCGTCCACCGGTGAAGATTACCGTCCGTTCATGTGACAGTCAGCGGCGTGAGCGCCTAGGGTCGGAAACGAACGCACGCACGGAGTTTCTCATGCATAGACGTCACCTTCTCATCGCCGGAGGCAGCCTGTTCGCCCTCTCGGCCTGCGCCTCGAACGGAACACCCATGAGCGGAGGAGCATCCCCCGCGACACTCGCTGCCGACGCCGCCGTCGCCCGCGCCGTCCTGCCGGTGCAGACGCCGCGCGCGGAGCTGCTTCAGCCCTGGACCGGGCCGTTCGGCGGCGTTCCCCCGTGGGACAGGGTGACGGCGCCGAAACTTCGCGCCGCCCTGCTGGAAGGCATCGACCTGCAGCGCGCCGAGATCGAGGCGATCGCCAACAATCCGGAAGCGCCGACCTTCGCCAACACCATGGTCGCCATGCAGATGGCCGGCGAACCGCTCGACCGGGCCGGCGCCATCTATGGCGTCATGACCTCGAACATCGGTTCGGACGACTACAATGCCGTCGACACCGAGGTGTCGCCCCTGCTGTCGGCCGCCGGCGACGAGATCACCTTCAACGAGAAGCTGTTCGCCCGCATCAAGGCGGTGGCCGACGGCGCCGCCGCCGCCGGCCTGACCGCCGAGCAGACCCGCCTCGCCGAACGCAGCCGCGACGCCTTCGTCCGCAACGGCGCCGCCCTGAACGCCGCCGGCAAGGCCGAGCTGGGCCGGATCAACACCGCCCTGGCCAACGCCTTCACCGCCTTCAGCCAGAAGGTGGTGGCCGACGAGAACACCTGGACCGTCATACCGACCGAAGCCGGCGTCGCCGGCCTGCCCGCCTCGAACAAGGCCGCAGCGGCCGCCGCCGCGCGCAGCCGCAACGTCCAGGGCTGGGCCATCGTCAACACCCGCTCCAGCGTCGATCCGTTCCTCAGCTTCGCCGACGACCGGGCCTTGCGCGAAGTGGTCTGGAAGAAGTTCGTCAACCGCGGCGACAACGGCGACGGCAACGACACCAATGCGATCATCGCCGAGATCGTGAAGCTGCGTCAGGACCGCGCCCGCCTGCTGGGCTTCGGCAACCACGCCGAATGGCGGATGCAGGACACGATGGCGAAGACGCCGCAGGCGGCCATGGATCTGATGAACCGCGTCTGGGCCCCGGCCAAGGCCCGGGTGGCCGAGGAGGTCGCCGACATGCGCGCGATCGCCGGTCACGACATCGAGCCATGGGACTATCTGTATTACGCCGAGAAGGTCCGGAAGCAGAAATACGACCTCGATCAGAACGAGCTGAAGCCGTATTTCGAGCTCAACAACGTCCGCGCCGGCTCGTTCGAGATGGCGCGCCGCCTGTACGGCTTCACCTTCGACAAACTGCCCGCCGGCGCCGTGCCGGTCTTCCATCCGGACGTGACCGTCTATGAGGTCAAGGACGCGGGCCGGCCGATCGGCCTGTACTACGCCGACGACTACGCCCGCGCCGGCAAGCGGTCGGGCGCCTGGATGACGACCTACCGGTCGCATTCGACCTATGACGGGGACAAGAACACCCTCGGCTCGAACAACAACAATTTCGTCAAGGCCGAGGGCGGCGAGCCGATCCTGATCTCGCTGGACGACGCCGAGACGATGTTCCACGAGTTCGGCCACACCCTGCACGCCTATTCGTCGAAGGTGACCTATCCGGCCCTGGGCGGCACGCCGCGCGACTATGTGGAATATCCGTCGCAGGTGCATGAGCACTGGGTGCTGAGCCGGCCGATCCTCGACGGCTATATGAAGCACTACCAGACCGGCGAACCCATGCCCCAGGCCCTGGTCGACAAGGTCCAGGCGGCGCAGACCTTCAACCAGGGCTACGCCACCGTCAGCTATCTGTCCTCGGCCCTGGTCGACATGGACCTGCACACCCGGACCACGCCGCCGACCGACATCGACGCCTTCGAGCGCGAAAGCCTGGAGCGCTACGGCATGCCGAAGGAGATCGTGATGCGGCACCGCCTGCCGCAGTTCAATCACCTGTTCACCTCGGACGCCTATTCGGCCGGCTATTACAGCTACCTGTGGTCCGAGGTCATGGACGCCGACACCTGGGCCTATTTCGAGGAGTCGGGCGATGTCTTCAATCCGGACATCGCGGCCCGCTACAAGGCCATCATCCTGGCCGAGGGCAACACCACCGACCGCGCCGAGGCCTATCGCCGCTTCCGCGGCCGCGACCCGGACGTGACGGCCCTGCTCAAGGTGCGGGGCTTCCCGACTTCGTAGGTCGCCCTGCCGCCCTTCGGGCTGCCTGAGGGCGCCGCGCATGGCGCGGTCCTGAAACGGGAAAGGCCGGCGGATCGCTCCGCCGGCCTTTCTTCTGTGCGCGTCACGCCGGCCAGGCGGGGGCGACCATGGCCAGGATGCGGTCGCCGCGGCGGGCGCGGGCGTAGTCGTCCCGGCTCGTCTGCGGCAGCTGACGCACCGCCTCGCGCTGGATTCTCTTCACGCAGGTGGTGTTGACGAGCCGGGCGGAGCCGAGCGTGCAGACGGCCCGGCCCGCCTCGGCGGCGCGAGCGTCAAACGCTTCGGCTCCGGCGGCGGTTGACAGGTTGAGGTCGCCGAACGGGACGCGGACGGTCTGGGCGGCGGCCGGGGCGGCGTACAGCAGCGCGGCGGCGGCAAGGGCGAGAGCGGGTCTGATCATCGGAAAAATCCTCCATGTCGCGGGAGATGCGACGACAAGGCAGATGATAGGCTCATGTGACGACCGCCAGACCAGAACCGTTACATTTCCACGACTTCAGGCCGAGTACTGCTCAGCCAGCCAGAAGGAACACTTATGGCAAAAGGGGCCGCCCGGCTGGGCGGCCCTTCTCCGGGTTCAGGTGACGATCGGCGGACGGCTGCGGGCGTAGTCGGCCCGGACCTGCTCCGGCAGCAGCCGCAGGGCCTCGGCCTGGACGGCGGCGCGGCACGACGCCCGGTCGCTGATGCGGCTGCCGGTCCGGATCCCGCGGCACATGCTGCGGGCGGCGGCCTCGACCCGGGCGTCGAAGGCGGCGGCGCCGGCCGGGCTGGAGAGATCCAGGTCGCGCCAGGCGATACGGACATCCTGGGCCGAGGCGGACCCGGCAGAGGCGAAGGCGAGAACGGCGGCGAGAGAAGCGAGGGTCTTCATGACGAGCTCCTGCGGAGATCAACGTCGCTCTTGGCGGCGACGGGATCTGTGATGCCCGCGCCCCGTTGCAGCGGCGTGAGCATTCGGAGGCGAAATAGCGACGCTGGATGAATTCGCGGAAACCTGAACGGCGATCAGCCGCTGTTGCGCAGCCCGGCCGCTACGCCGTTGAGGGCGAGAAGAATGCCTTCGCGCACCCGCGGATCGTCGTCCCCGGCGCGGCGGCGGCGGATCAGTTCGATCTGCACATGGTTCAGGGGCTCGACATAGGGCATGCGCAGCCTGATCAGGCGGTCCAGCTCGGGCTGGGCGCCCAGCAGTTCTTCCTGCCCGGTGATCGCCAGCACCGCCGCATGGGTGCGGTCCCACTCGGCCTGGATGGCGGCGAAGACCCGGTCCGCCAGGGCGCGGTCGGGGACGAGGGCCGCATACCGGCGGGCGATGGTCATGTCCGCCTTGGCCATGACCATCTCCATGTTCTGGATCAGGGTGCGGAAAAAGGGCCAGTCGCGGGCCATGATCCGCAGTTCGTCCATGTCGGCGCCCGCAACGGCCGAGCCGAAGCCGAACCAGCCCGGCAGCATGACGCGCGACTGCGACCAGCTGAACACCCAGGGGATGGCGCGCAGATCCTCGATGGCGGTGGAGGTGGTGCGCGAGGCGGGACGCGAGCCGATCTTCAGGTCGGCGATCTCGGCGATGGGCGTGGCCGCCCGGAAATAGTCGACGAAGCCGGCCGTTTCATAGACCAGTGTCCGGTAGGCCGCCATCGACCCCTGCGACAGGCGCTCCAGGGTCGGGCCGTGGCGCCGGGTCAGTTCGGCGTCCGGCGGGGGCGCCAGGGAGGCCAGCAGGACGCCGCAGGTCAGGGCGTCGAGGTTGCGGCGCGCCACCTCCGGCTCGCCGTATTTGTTGGCGATGACCTCGCCCTGTTCGGTGACGCGGATGCGGCCGGCGACCGTCCCCTGCGGCTGACCGAGCACGGCGGCGAAGCTGGAGCCGCCGCCGCGCCCGACCGCCCCGCCCCGGCCGTGGAACAGCTGCAGCCTCAGGCCCGCCGCATCGGTCACGGCCTTCAGCGCCCGCGACGCCTCGTGCAGTTCCCAGGTCGAGGTCAGATAGGACCCGTCCTTGTTGGAGTCGGAATAGCCGATCATCACCTCCTGCACCCCCCGCGCCTTCGCCACGGCGAGGGCCGACGGCTCGGCCAGCAGCCGTTCCAGCGTCCCCTTCGAGGCGCGCAGGTCGTCGATGGTCTCGAACAGGGGCGCGGCCTGCACGGGACAGGCGGCCGGGTCGGAGGGACGGTACAGGCCGACCTCCTTCAGCAGCAGATAGACTTCCAGCAGATCGGAGGCTGCGTCGGTCTTTGAAACGATATGGGTCCGGATCGCCTGCGGCCCGAACAGGCGCAGGGCCTCGGCCGCCGCCTGCAATATGCCGCGCTCTTTCAGCGTCTCGTCGGCGTAGGCGCCATAGGGATTGAACAGCGGGCGGCCGGAGGCGAGTTCCGCGGCGAGGATCGACAGCCGCGCCGCCTCGTCCAGCGCGGCGTAGTCGTCGCTGACGCCGGCGACCTTCAGCAGGTCCGCGACCACTCGCTCGTGCACGTCCGAATTCTGGCGCAGGTCCAGGGTCGCCATGTGGAAGCCGAACACGTCGGCGGCCGTGATCAGCCGGGCCAGACGGTCGTCCTCGAACACGGCGCCGTGGTTGCTGACCAGACTGTCCTGCAGCACCGCCAGATCGGCGCGGAAGGCGTCCGGCCCCGCATAGGGCTCGGCCGCGAACGACGGCGCGCGCGGCGCGGGCTGGCCGGCCAGGACCGGGTGGGTCGCCGCCAGCCGCGCGTATATCTCGCTCAGGGCCCGACGGTAGGGCTCGTCGGCGCGATGGGGCGAGTGGTCGCCGGACGCCTCGGCCAGGGCTTTCAGCGCGGGCGAGACGGCGCTCATCGAACCGGACAGGCTGAGCTCCGCGCCCAGTGCATTCACCTCGTCGAGATAGAAGCGCAGCACGGCCCGGGCCTGGCTGCGGAAGGCGGCGGTCAGGACCGCGCCGTCGACATTGGGATTGCCGTCCCGGTCGCCGCCGACCCAGGTGCCGATGCGGATGAAGGGCGCCAGGTCCGGCGCATCCAGCCGCTTGCGCCATTCGGCCAGCTGGGCGGGCGCGACATGCAGGAAGACGCGGTCCAGGAAGGAGACGACGGTGTCGATCTCGTCCTGCACCACCAGCCCCGTCTGACGCACCAGGCGGGTGGCCCACAGGATGGTGACTTGCCGCCGCAGCCCCGCGTCCCGGGCCTCCAGATCGCAGGCGGGCCCGGTCTGGTCGCAGGCGTCCAGCAGATCCGAGACAGCGGCGATGCGGTCGATGACGCTCTTGCGCCGGACCTCGGAGGGATGGGCCGTCAGGACCGGCGAGATCAGGGCCCCCGCCAGCAGATCGCGGGCGTCCGCCGGGGTCCGTCCCGCCGTGGTCAGCCGTTGCAGCGCCCCTTCCGGGGTGTCGGGCCGGGCCCCGGCCGCCGTCTGTTCCTGCGCCCGCCGCTTGCCGGCGCGGTCCTCGGCGACATTGGCCAGCAGGGAGAAGGCGGCGAAGCCGTGCGCCAGCCCGACGGCGTCGTCGAGCGACAGCTCGGCCAGCAGGGCTTCCAGCCGCGACGCGTCGTTGGAGGCCGGGTCGCGATGGTAGGCCACCGACGCCCGCCGTACGGCCTCGATCCGGTCGTACAGGTCCCGGCCGCCCTCATCGTGGATGACCTCGCCCAGCAGGCCTCCCAGCAGGCGCACCTCGTCACGCAGGCGGTCGTCAGCGGCAGGGCTCATGGCGTCGTCTTTCAGCGGGGAGGCTGGAAGCGGCACCGTATCAGGGGATGACGAACTGGCCATCGCCCATGCTAACGCTGAAACCCGAAGTGTGGTCCGCGGGCTGTTGGACGGATTTGCCCGGCCCGAGTCGACAAACCGCCCCTTTTCCCCCATAAGCCGCCGCTTCCGACGCAAGTGAACCTCGCGTCTCCACCTGCACGACCCCGGTTCCGGCCGGACGAGGCAGGCGAGAACCCTCCGCCGACGTGATCGTCGCCGGAGGCGATTTCGCTATGGAGACCGTTTCACCCGTCGGTGCTGAGTGGTCCATTTTCTGGATTCAGGTCGCCGTGGCCTGAAACGAAAATGGGCATGAGGTTGTGAATGTTCGAGGCTCTGAACGAGCGGCTGACAGGCGTCTTCGACCGGATCACCGGGCGCGGCGCCCTGTCCGAAAAGGACGTCTCCGAGGCGATGCGCGAAGTCCGCGTGGCGCTGCTCGAGGCCGACGTCGCCCTGCCCGTCGTCAAGGACTTCATCGCCTTCGCCACCGAGCGCGCCACCGGCGAGGACGTCATCCGTTCGGTCAAGCCCGCCGATCAGGTGGTCAAGATCGTCTATGACGGTCTGGTCGAGATGCTGGGCGGGGACGAGCCCACCCCGATCAACCTGAACGCCACGCCGCCCGCGGTCATCCTGATGGCCGGCCTGCAGGGGTCGGGCAAGACGACGACCTCGGCCAAGCTGGCGCTGCGGCTGACGAAGTTCGACCGCAAGAAGGTCATGATGGCCTCGCTGGACACGCGTCGTCCGGCGGCCATGGAGCAGCTGCAGACCCTCGGCAAACAGATCGAGGTCGCGACCCTGCCGATCGTGGCCGGCGAGTCGCCGATCCAGATCACCCGGCGCGCGCTGCAGTCGGCGAAACTGCAGGGCTTCGACGTCCTGATCCTCGACACGGCCGGCCGCATCACCCTCGACGAAGCCCTGATGGCCGAGGTGGCGGAAGTCGCCGCCGTCTCCAAACCCGTCGAGACCCTGCTGGTCGCCGACAGCCTGACCGGCCAGGACGCCGTCCGCACCGCCAAGGCCTTCCACGACCGCCTGCCGCTGACCGGCCTGGTCCTGACCCGCGCCGACGGCGACGGGCGCGGCGGGGCCATGCTGTCCATGCGCGCCGTCACCGGCCTGCCGATCAAATACATCGGCGCGGGCGAGAAGGTCGATGCGCTGGAGGTGTTCGACGCCCGCCGCGTCGCCGGCCGCATCCTGGGTCAGGGGGACATCGTCGCCCTGGTCGAGAAGGCGTCGCAGGAGCTGGACCAGTCCAAGGCCGAGGCCATGGCCCGCAAACTGGCCAAGGGCCAGTTCGACCTGAACGACCTCGCCGGCCAGCTGCAGCAGATGAAGCGGATGGGCGGTCTGCAGGGCATCATGGGCATGCTGCCCGGCGTGGCCAAGATGAAGGCCCAGATGGCCGACAGCGGCGTCGACGACCGCATGATCGCGCGCCAGGAAGCCATCATCTCCTCAATGACCAAAGCCGAGCGCAAGAAGCCCGACCTGCTGAACGCCAGCCGCAAGAAGCGGGTGGCCAGGGGCGCCGGCGTCGAGGTCCAGGACATCAACCGCCTGCTCAAACAGCACCGCCAGATGGCCGACATGGTCAAGTCCATGTCGAAGGGCGGGGGCAAGGGTCTGAAGCAGATGGCCGCCATGATGGGCGGCCTCGGCGGCGGTATGGGGGGCGGCCCCGACATGGCCCGCCTCAAGGCGATGGGCGGCGGCAAGATGCCGGAACCCACGGCCGACGAATTGAAAGCCCTTCAGGACCGCATGGCGGCCCTGGGCGGCGGACAACTTCCGGGAGGCCTCCCGGGTCTTCCGGGCTTTCCTCCCAAGAAATGACTTCGATTAAAGAAAGAGACTGAAAATGCTGAAGATTCGTCTGGCCCGCGGCGGCGCCAAGAAGCGCCCCTACTATTACATCGTCGTCGCCGACAGCCACTCGCCGCGCGACGGCAAATTCATCGAGCGCGTCGGCACCTACAACCCGATGCTGCCGCGTGACGGCGAGCAGAAGCGCGTCACCCTGAAGGCCGACCGGATCTCGGAATGGCTCGCCAAGGGCGCCCAGCCGACCGACCGCGTCGCCCGCTTCCTGAGCCAGGACGAAGCCCTGGCCGGCAAGGTCAAATGGACCCAGTCGAACAATCCGAACAAGGCGCAGCCGGGCAAGAAGGCCCAGGAACGCGCCGCCGAGCGCGCCCAGCGCGAAGCCGACCGTGCGGAAGCCGAAGCCGCCGCCAAGGTGGAAGCCGCCGAGGCCGCCGTCCGCGCCAAGGAAGAGGCCAAGGCCGCCGCCGAAGCCGCGAAGAACGCTCCGGCCCCCGAGCCTGAAGCTGCTGCTGAAGAGGCTCCGGCCGCTGAAGTGACGGAAGAAGCCCCGGCTGAAGCCGCTGCGGAAGAGGCCCCGGCCGAAGCTGCTGCTGAAGAAGCCCCGGCCGCCGAAGCGACCGAGGAAGAGAAGACCGAGGCCTGAGCCTCAACCATGCATCCCGGCGAATGTCGGGATCCAGATGACAGAAAGCAGTGCTCGACGTACGGGCGCTGCTTTTCTGCTATCTGGCGGCGGCGTTTGGATCTGGGTCCCGACATTCGCCGGGACGCACGGAGTTTCTTGCGATGACCGACAGCAAACTCATCCTCGTCGGCCAGGTCGCCGGCGGGTTCGGGGTCAAGGGCGAGGTGCGGGTCACCGCATGGACGGCCGACCCCATGGCCCTGCTGTCGTACGGCGTCCTGCTGCGCGCCGACGGCACGCCGGGCCTGACCCTGACCTCGGCCCGGCCCGAGAAGACCGCCGTGGTCGGCCGCGCGAAGGAGATCGCCACCAAGGAACAGGCCGACGCCCTGCGGGGGCTGAAGCTCTACATCCGTCGGGACCGCCTGCCCGAGCCGGACGAGGACGAATTCTACCTGGCCGATCTGATCGGTCTGGAGGCGCGCGACCCGGACGGCACGGTGCTGGGCTCCATCCGCGCGGTGCAGAATTTCGGCGCCGACGACATCCTCGAGATCGCCCCGGCCGCCGGCGGCCCGACCTGGTATCTGCCGTTCACGAAGGAGGCCGTGCCCGAACTGCACCTCGCCGACGGCTGGCTGCTGGCCGTCAGACCGACCGAGATCGGCGAGCGCGAGCCCGACTGAACCGGCCCCGGTCCGGAGCGTTACGCCGTCTCATTCAGAGGAAGGCGCAGCGCATGAGTATCTTCAGTTCGATCTGGGACCGCATCCGGGGTCACCGCCCGAAGGCCTCGCCGGCCGCGCCGGCGCCCCAAGCCGCCCCCGCCGCGGCTCCGGCCCCGACCGCGCCGGTCGACGTCGAGGCCGTGCTGGTCTCCATGGCCGAGCTCAAGGGCGACGGGGCCGGCAACTGGCGCACCTCGATCGTCGATCTGCTCAAGCTGCTGGGGCTGGAGTCCAGCCTTGAGGCGCGCAAGGAGCTGGCGCAGGAACTGGGCGTCAACGCCGGGCCGCACGGCAGCGCCGAACAGAACATCGCCCTGTCGAAAGCGGTCTGGCGCAAGCTGGCCGAGAACGGCGGCCTGGTGCCGGATTCGCTGCGGGACTGAGCCAAACAGGCGCGGCGGCGTCCCCGCCGCGCCTGACCGGCTAGCTGTTGTCCTCGGTCGGCGCGTCCGGCCCGTTCTTCTTGATGGAATCGATGGCGTTCTGGGCCGAGGCCCTGGAGGAATAGCCCTCGGTCGAGAAGATGGTCTCGGAATTGTATTTGAAGCGGACGCGGAACTCGCCCGCCTTGTCCTTCCAGATTTCGAACTTGTGAGCCACGGGGATTTCTCCTGTCAGGGGAAAGGCCAGGCTGTCACAGCCCGGATCGGGCGCAAACGGAGAAATGCGCGCTTCCTGACACAGGCGCGTGATCGGAGCCGCCGCAGCTGCGCCCGGGTACACGGCAAAGACCGCATCCGTCCGGACCGCATCAACCGCAACGCCTGAACCGCCCTTCGCGCCGAAAGCGCCGATCCGGGCGGCTGGATGGAGCCTGCACCCGGAGTGGCGCGTTTCCCCGCCATGCCCTCCAGCGTCATCCGCCGCTTCAGCTATGATGAACCGCATCGCCGCCTGCGGGTGACCTTCACCTCGGGCGACGTCTACGACTATGCCGGGGTGCCGCCGGAGGTGGAGGCGGCCTTCCGCGCCGCCTTCTCGAAGGGCCGGTTCTTCGCCTCGGACATCCGCGACCGTTACGCGTTCGAACGGGTATCGATCGCGACACCCTAGTCGCGGGAGTCCTTCCAGCAATCCGCCATCTGTCGGTCAGCCGCCTCGACGAACCTCGCGATCGCGCCGCCTCCGGAGGACATTGTCATGCTGACGAACGCGCCGTCGGCCTGTCGACCGTTGCCCCAGACTGCATAGGAAGCGCCATCCATCGTCATCGGCCCCGTCGGCAGGAGAGACGAATAGGCTGATATGCCCGGCACTCTTATGGCCAGGGCCGGAAGGTCGCTCAGCCCGCCAAGCACATCCTTCATTTCGGGACAGGATTCGCTGACGGCCCAACGGATCTGATCCGGGCCCTCCGGCGTATTCAATGCGCGCCGGGCGAAATATGCCGGGACGTCGCCGGGCAGGCCCCCGCCTTGTCGGGAATAGAACTCAGTCACCCAGAGGCCGCTCCGCTCGACCGAATACCCGCCTACAAACACACCATCCGACGGCTCATGACGCACGCTGGAGGAGACAAGATTATCTTGCGGCGGCGCCGGAGCACCAAAGAGAAAGACCGCAACGAAAAAGGGCAAGCCGGTCATTGGGCGCCACACGGTTGCCCGTCCGGATTCACTTCCGGACCATCATACTCTCCCATAGCTGCATCGCGGTTAGTCTTGTTGTAGATTCGCATTCTGGTTGGCCCCATTGTTTCATACTCACCGGGATCGTTGGCCGCGATATACATGCGGGCTTGATCCCCGGAACCCGGGCGTTGGGATTCTCTAAGGGTGATCCCGTTACTCAGGACGCCTTGGTCGCCATTGGCATAACTGTTTCCCGATGGTCGGGTGCTTCCCATATTGTGGGTATGCACCGTCCCAAGGAACACCGCGCCGGGAGCGGGTGAAGTAAGATCAATCCCCACGCTGCCACGACCGCCCGGCGCCCCCTGCGTTTGTACCTCAAGAAAGGTCAGTTCAGCGAATGTCATGGGCCCATGTACGACTGACCCGTCTGGCATTTCCCACAGGGCCGCACCGTACTCGCGGTCATTGAAGTTGGCCTCTAATGGGTGGGTCTGGGTTGCAAAAGATTTCAAGTCTTTCACAGTCTGGGCCGCCGCAGCATCTGCGTTCCACTCCAGTGCGGTTTCCGGATTCGCGCAAGGATCCACGAGGCCCGGGTCGTCCTCGATGGTCGGCGTGTCCGGGTCGACCGGGCCCGTGGGCGGCTCCGGTCGTTCCGGAAAGGGTTGCCCGGGATTTAAGCGCCGCTGACCTCTTGTGAGGCCGTCGCCGAGGTCGGTGACAGGGCCTGTGTCGGTCATGGCGGGCTCCGGTTCAGGCCCAGACTACCCCCTCCCGCTCCCCAACAGGTAGAGCCGGCCGATCACTTCCGGTTGATCGCCCTCACCCCTCCTCGTCCGCCGCCATGCCCATCATGTGGAAGCCGGCGTCGACGTGGATGACCTCGCCCGTGGTCGAGAAGCCGAGGTCCGAGCACAGCCACAGGGCGGCGCCGGCGACGCCCTCCATCGAGGTGTCCTCCTTCATCGCCGACATGGCCCGGCCCTGGCTGATCATGCCGCGGCCGCCCGAGATGCCGGCCAGCGACAGGGTGCGCATGGCCCCGGCCGAGATGGCGTTGCAGCGAATGCCGCGCGGGCCCAGGTCGCGGGCGATATAGCGGGTCGCCGCCTCCAGCGCCGCCTTGGCCACGCCCATGGTGTTGTAGTTTGGAATGGCCCGCTCGGAGCCGAGATAGGTCATGGTCACCAGCGACCCGCCGTTGGGCATCAGCTTCGAGGCCCGTTTGGCGACATCGACGAAGCTGAAGGCCGAGATGTTCATGGCCAGAAGGAAGCTGTCGCGGCTGGTGTTGTCGACGAAGCTGCCCTTGAGCTCGTCCTTGTTGGCGAAGGCCACCGAATGGACCACGAAGTCGATCGTGCCGAACGCCTTTTCCAGCTCGGCGAAGGCGGCGTCCATCGAGGCGTCGTCGGTGACGTCGGCCTGGATCAGCAGTTTGGCGCCGACGCTCTCGGCCAGCGGCCGCACGCGGCGCTCCAGACCCTCGCCCAGATAGGTGAAGGCCAGTTCGGCGCCCTGGGCGGCCAGCTGGGAGGCGATGCCCCAGGCGATGGAGTTGGAGTTCGCGACCCCCATGATCAGGCCCTTCTTGCCCTTCATCAGGTCGCCCGCAGGCATGTTCCAGCCGCTCTCGCTCGCCATGGTCCGTCTCCGTGTTCTGAACGCGGAGGGTTAGCAGGGGCGCAGCACCTAGCAAACCCTCTGGGCCACGGGTGACTACGCCGAATCGAAAGTTCTGGTATTGTTCCAGAAAGGGAGAGGTCGATGGATTGGAAACTCGACAGCAATGGGAACATAGCCGTGTGCCCCGTCGGCGGATGGCAAACGGCGCTGGTTGGTGGAATGGCCTTGGCCATTCGCCTTGGCTTCTATCGTTCCGAGGAGGCGCTACTTCGCGGGGAAATGGACGAAGAGCAATTCGTCCTCACGCCTGCTCAAGCACTTGAGCTGGCCGATGTTCTTCGCAGCGGCGCAGAGAAGGCGATGACAGGCCCCTCCAGTCAAACACCGCAGAACTAGACCTTCGACAGGATCAGCGTCCCGTTGGTGCCGCCGAATCCGAACGAGTTGGACATGACGTGCTTCAGCTCGCCGTCGTGGCGCTTGCGCAGGATCGGCATGCCCTCGAACTCGGGATCCAGGGTCTCGATGTGGGCGCTCTCGGCGGCGAAGCCGTTCTTCATCATCAGCAGGCAGTAGATCGCCTCCTGCGCCCCGGCGGCGCCCAGCGAATGGCCCGTCAGCGACTTGGTGGAACTGATCATCGGCAGGTCGTCGCCGAAGACGTTGCGGACCGCGCCCATCTCCTTGCTGTCGCCGACCGGCGTCGAGGTGCCGTGCGGGTTCAGATAGTCGATCCGCGGATTGCCGGCCATTTCCAGCGCGATCTTCATGCAGCGCTCGGCGCCCTCGCCCGAGGGGGCGACCATGTCGTAGCCGTCGGAATTGGCGCCGTAGCCGGTGACCTCGGCGTAGATGGTCGCGCCGCGCGCCTTCGCCCGCTCATACTCTTCCAGCACCACGATGCCGGCGCCGCCGGCGATGACGAAGCCGTCGCGGGCTGCGTCATAGGCGCGGGAGGCCTTCGACGGCGTGTCGTTGAAGTTGGAAGACATGGCGCCCATGGCGTCGAACATGTTGGACATGGACCAGTCGATGTCCTCGACGCCCCCGGCGAAGACCACGTCCTGCTTGCCCCAGGCGATCTGTTCAGCGCCCGCGCCGATGCAGTGGGCGGATGTCGCGCAGGCCGAGCTGATCGAATAGTTGACGCCCTTCAGCTCGAACCAGGTGGCCAGAACGGCCGAAGGGCCCGAGGCCATGGCCTTGGGCACGGCGAACGGGCCGATGCGCTTGGGCGAACCCTTTTCGATGGTAGTCTGCGCCGCCTGCAGGATGATCTGGGTCGAGGGGCCGCCCTCGCCGACGATGACGCCGATGCGGTCGGACTTGATCTCGTCCGCCGTCATGCCGCTGTCCTTCAGCGCCTCCTCGAAGGCGATGTGACCCCAGGCGGTGCCGTTGGCGAGGAAGCGGGCGGCGCGGCGATCGACCAGCGGGGCCCAGTCCTCGGCCGTCACGCCCAGCGACGGCGGGGCCCAGACTTGCGAGCGGAAACCGTGCTGGATGTGATCGGGCGCGGCGACCACGCCGGACTTCGCGTCGCGCAGGGAGGCGGTGACCTCAGCCTGGCCCGTGCCGATGGAGGATACGATACCCAGGCCGGTGACGACGACACGCCGCATGATGTGGTTTCCTTCTTGAACTCGGTTCGCCGCGTTGGCCGCGGTCTTGAATTGACGGGTCAGCCGCCGACGGGTTCCCCGACCATTCTCCTCGGAGAATGGTCAGAGGTTAAGCGGAGCGAACTCTGAGCGCGAACGCTACGCGTCCGCACCGACTTCGCCCTGCGCGCCGAACAGGCCGACCCGCATGTCGGTCGCCGTATAGATGGGGACGCCGTCGGCTTCGAGAACCCCGTCGGCGATGCCCATGACCAGACGGCGGTTGATGACCCGCTTCAGATCGATCCTGTACACGACCTTCTTGACGTC
This sequence comes from Brevundimonas sp., assembly GCF_035561115.1. GTDB lineage: Bacteria > Pseudomonadota > Alphaproteobacteria > Caulobacterales > Caulobacteraceae > Brevundimonas. The sequence goes on along the minus strand of NZ_DATMYH010000041.1, from coordinate 5,598 downwards.
CGGGGTCACCTGGCCGGTGAATTTGACTTCGCCGACGCCGAGCGCCCGGCCGCGGCCCGGGCCGCCGATCCAGCCCAGGTAGAAGCCGACCAGCTGCCACATGGCGTCCAGGCCCAGGCAGCCCGGCATGACGGGGTCGCCGATGAAGTGGCACTGAAAGAACCAGAGGTCGGGATGGATATCCAGTTCGGCCTCGACATAGCCCTTGCCGTGGGCGCCGCCGTCGCCGTTGATCGTGGTGATCCGGTCGAACATCAGCATCGGCGGAGCGGGCAGTTTGGCGTTGCCGGGACCGAACAGGTCGCCCCGGCCCGCCGCCAGCAGGGCCTCATAGTCGAAGGACGACGGATATCGGGTCTGACTCAACGCGGCGCTCTCATGCTGGAGCCCGGCGCGCTTGCGCGGCCTTGGGCCCGGTGTTGCCGTGGAGTTACACGACGTGAACCGGACGCTCAATGTTTTAGAGGGACGCCCTCACGCGGAAAGGGCGGGCGTCGGGCCGGCGCGGTAGCATTCGCAGGCGACCCGTTCGAGCGCGGCCCGGTCGGTGATGGTCACCCGGCCGCGCGAATAGGTGATGGCCCCGGCCTTCTGCAGCGTCTGGGCGGCCTCGTTCACCGTCGTGCGCTGCGAGCCCAGCATCGAGGCCAGATATTCCTGCGTCAGGGTGAGGGTGTCGCCCTCGACCCGGTCGTGACAGCGCAGCAGCCATTTGGCGAAGCGCTGATCGGCGCGGTGCAGGGCGTTGCACGCCGCGGACTGCTCCAGCTCGTTCTGCACGGCGACGGCGTAGTCGGCCAGAACGGTGCGCAGCCCGGGCCGATCGTTCATCAATGCGCGCAGGCGCACCGCCTCGACACGCCGGGCGCTGCCCGGAGCCTGGGCGGCGAGACGCGACCAGGTGTGGGCCGAGGCCGCTGCCGCCGCGGGACTGGTGACCCCCTCGGGTCCGACCATATAGGCCTCGACCGTGCGTCCGTCCTCCATCACCGCCACCGCCGAGATGATGCCGCTGTCGACGAAATACAGATGGGTGACCAGGTCGCCGGCCTCGCAAAAGACATGGCCCAGCGTGAAGTCAAACGGCGTCGCCACCGCCGTGAGGGCGCTGCGATCTTCGGAAGACAGTCGTGCAATCAGATGGTTGCGAAGCGTGGCCGAAGGCATCTTCGCCGCTTAGGGGAAGCCGGAATGATCCGTCCGTCGAAATCCGACTTTTACGGAACGTGGCGCTGGCCCGCCCTGTCCCTAGCACGTTCCATGGAGGGGGCCTCCATCGGAAATGATGGATTCAACGGGACTGGCGGCCGCGTCCCGCCGGCCGGGAGGCGCTGCACAGCGCCCGCTCCTGGGCCCCGAACACCGCGGTCTGGCGAACCCAGCCGCGCAGGCGGCGCACGCGCACCTCGCACCAGCCGTCTTCGCATTCGTCCATAGAGGCGAGGGCGTGGGGGGCCAGGCGGGCGCGCACCGGCGCCGTGTCCGAACGGCCGGCGCGGATCGGGATCTCCGCGTCCGAAGGGTTCAGCACGCTGCGGCGGCTCGAGACGACGCTGCGGTGGACCCAGGCGACCGCGCCCTCGGGATCGCAGATCTTGCGCCATTCCGTGGTCTCGGCGACCACCTGCACCGGCAGGCCGGAGGCGCGGTATTCCCACAGGATGCGGTAATCCAGCCCGGGACCGTAGCGGGCCCGCACCTCGGACGACTTCAGCGACAGCCAGCGCGGCACGGGCTGGCCGCTGGGCGTGGGTCGTCCGTCCGGCATGGTCTGGCCCGCGCCGCCGACCATGGCGGCGCCGAGAACCGCCGCGAGGACAGCCAGCCTTTGGAGGCGGGAGCGAGCTTTGCTAGACACCGTCTGCACCCGTGAAATTCAAGGCTCCGAATGTCTGCGCCCAGACTTAAGGTCGTGTTAACCAGACGCCTGCCCGACGCGGTCGAAACCCGCATGCGCGAGCTGTTCGACGCCGAGCTGAACCTGACCGACAGGCCGATGAACCGTGCGGCGCTGGAGATGGCCGTCCAGGGCGCCGACGTCCTTGTTCCGACCATCACCGACGTCATCGACGCCGACCTGATTTCAAAGGCCGGCGACCGGCTGAAGATGATCGCCAATTTCGGCGCGGGCGTGGATCATATCGACGTCGACGCCGCCGTGGCGCGCGGGATCATCGTCACCAACACCCCCGGCGTCCTGACCGAGGACACCGCCGACCTGGCCATGGCCCTGATCCTGGCGGTCAGCCGCCGCATCGTCGAGGGCGCCCAGGTGGTGGCGGCGGGCGGTTTCGAGGGCTGGACCCCGACCTGGATGTGCGGACGCAAGCTGTGGGGCAAGCGGCTGGGCATCGTCGGCATGGGCCGGATCGGCCAGGCGCTGGCCCGGCGCGCGAAGGCGTTCGGGATGCAGGTCCACTATCACAACCGCAAACCCGTCCCGGCCATGATCGCCGAGGAGCTGGGAGCGACATACTGGGACGATCTGGACCAGATGCTGGCGCGGATGGACCTGATCTCGCTGAACTGTCCGGCGACGAAGGACACCCATCACCTGCTGTCGGCTGAACGGCTGGCCCGGCTTCAGCCGCACGCCATCCTGATCAACACCGCCCGCGGCGAGCTGATCGACGAGGCGGCCCTGGCCGACGCCGTCGCGCGCCGTGCGATCGCCGGGGTGGGGCTGGACGTCTATGAGAACGAGCCGGCCATCCATCCGGGCCTGCTGAACCACGCCAATGTCGTGCTGCTGCCCCATCTGGGATCCGCGACCCTGGAGGCGCGTCAGGACATGGGCGACCGGGTCATCGCCAACATCCTGACCTTCCGGAACGGCCACCGCCCCGCCGATCGGGTCATTCCCGCCATGCTGTGACGACGCAAGCTTGACGCGGGGCCGGGCCCCGGGTTGGTTGGGCCCGGGGACAGGGGCGTAACATGACCATCAGGAATTCGGCCGCGACGCGGTGGGCGCTGTCGCGCCGCGGTCTTCTGGCCGGCGTCGGCGGCGTCGGGCTTGCGACAGCCGCGGGTCCCGCGGCGGCGCGGCGGTCGGACCCTCACGCCCTGGCGGACTTCTACGCAAAACCGGCGACCCGGGGCGTGGCCCTGTCTCCGTCGGGAGAGCGCATAGCCATCATCCGGGAACTCCTCGAGAATGGCCAACGCCGCACCGTGCTCGATCTCGTCGACGCCGCCGACCCCGCCAGGCCCGCGATACGCTCACCGCTGGGCGACGTGGAATGCGAGTTCATGGAATGGGCCAACGACGAGCGGGTGCTGGTCGGTGTCGCCCTGAAGACCCGGACCGGCCGCGACAATCGGTCCGCGAGTTCGTTCATCTCGAGCGAGGGGGTCGAAATCATCTCCCGCCGGATGCTCTCGATCGATCCGGCGACCGGCGGGGCGGTGGCCCTGTTCGGCGACGACCGCCAGCGGATGCGGCGTGCGCGCGATCTCGGAGCCGTGATCGATCTGCTGCACGACGACCCGGACCACGTGCTGATGGCGTCAACGACGAGCCTCGGCGTGTACGCCCTGTACAAGGTCAATGTGCGGACCGGCGTCGCCACCGAAGTCGAGCGCGGCGACAACGACACCGTCCACTGGGAGACCCAGGCCGGGGTCCCGGTGATCCGGTACGACGTCAACCTCGGCGGCACGGTGGTCACGGTGCACGGCCGGGCCCCCGGAGAGCGAGGCTGGCGGATGCTCCGTCGCGTCCGCGTCGACGAAGCGCCCGACTTCGCCTTCGTCACAGGGACGGATCGCCCGGGAGTGCTGATCGTCTCGGCCCGACAGGACGGCGAGGACGTGGAATCGATCCGCGAACTGGATCTTCGCACGTTCGAGTTCGGGCCTCCGATGTCGTCCCGGCCGGGCAGCGACGTGACCGGCGGCTTGCTGGACGACCGGGGGCGCTACCTCGGGGCCGCCTTCTGGAAGGACCGGCTCGAATATGACTTCGTCTCCCCCGAACTGAGCGTCCACCACCGGGCGATGAACCGCTTCTTCGACAACGCGTGCAACGTCGAGCTCCTGGACGTCGACGCCGCCCGTAATCGATTCGTCACCTATGTGAGCGGCCCGCGCGAGCCCGGGGCCTGGTATCTCTACGACCGGGCGGCGCGCAGTTACGTCAACCTGGCGCAGCGCACCGCCCTCGACAGCCGGCGACTGGGCGCCGCCGAAGCGGTCCAGGTGGAAACCCGCGACGGGGCAGGCATCACCGCCTATCTGACCGCGCCGCCGGGATCCGCGCCGGGGCCGCTGATCGTACTGTCGCATGGCGGGCCCGAGTCCCGGGACCGGCTGGACTGGGCCCGGCAGGCGCAGGTTCTGGCCGCCCAGGGATGGTGGGTTCTGCAACCGAATTTCCGCGGCTCCGGGGGCTACGGCCTGGCCTTCGCCGCCGAGGGATGGGGCCGCTGGGGCGAGCGGATGCAGGAGGACATCGAGGACGCCGTCGCCCGGGTCGTGTCGTCCAGGGGGCTGGACCGCGACCGCGTGGCCATCATGGGCGCCAGCTACGGCGGCTATGCGGCGCTGATGGGAGCCGTGCGCCGGCCCGACCTCTACAAGGCCGCCATCGGAATCGCCGGCGTCTACGATCTGCCGGACTTCATGGATCATGTGGCGCGGCGCGACGATTCCCCGGGCAGGGAAGCCTACGAGTTCTGGACCAGGCGGATCGGCGAGCCCGGGACCGACGCCGCCCGCCTCGCCGGGGCCTCGCCCCGCCGCCGGGCCGGCGACGTGTCCTGTCCGGTGTTGCTGGTCCATGGGGTGGACGACGCCATCGTGCCGGTGTTCCAGTCGCGGCGAATGAGGGACGCCCTTCAGGCCGCCGGGAAGACCGTCGACTATCGCGAGATTCCCGACGCCGGCCATGGCGGCTGGGAGGACGAGGTCGAACAGGAGATGATGGGCCGCTGCATCGCCCTGCTGCGCCGGGTCTTCGCCTGACACAGGCCCGGGGCCCGAACGAGCCGGCTCAGCCGCAGACCGGACAGTCCGGATCGGCGGCGACCCGCGCCACCCGCGATGCGCCGGCCAGGCCGTCGTAGATCAGCAGGCGGCCCGTCAGCGGCTCGCCCGCCCCGGTGAGAAGCTTGATGGTCTCCAGGGCGGTCATCGAGCCGACCACGCCGGCCAGGGCGCCGATCACGCCGACGCGGGCGCAGGTCTCGGCGTCCGGCGGCGCTTCCGGCGTCAGGCAGCGGTAACACGGCCGCCCCCTGAACACGCCGACCTGGCCGTTCCAGCGGCCCAGGGCCCCCGAAACCAGCGGAATTCCAGTCGCGACGCAGGCGGCGTTGACCGCGAATCGGGCGGTGAAGTCGTCGGTCCCGTCGATGACGGCGTCGCAGCCTTCGATCAGGCGCGCGGCGTTGGCTCCGGTCAGCCGTTCGGCGACCGGTTCGATCCGGACGTGGGGATTGAGGGCCGTCAGGGCTTCGGCCCCCGCCGCGACCTTGGCGCGGCCGATATCGGGCGTGGCGAAGGCGATCTGGCGCTGCAGATTGGACAGGCCGACCGCGTCGTCGTCGATGAGCCGCAGCGTCCCGACCCCCGCCGCCGCCAGATACAGGGCCGCAG
>NZ_DATMYH010000040.1:0-3040 GCF_035561115.1 Brevundimonas sp. | reverse complement strand
CCCCGACCCTGATCCGGGCGCCGGCCCCCGAACCACGCGGGCGCCGCCCCGCGTCGCCGACCCTCGTCCATGCGGCGCTGGACGATCAGACTTTGCTGGCCCTGATACTGGAGAGGATGGACCCGGAGACGGACCCTGCGCGGCTCGCCGCGGCCTTGCTCGAACGGTTCGGGAGCCTCGGCGGCGTCGCCGGCGCGGCGCCCGGCGAACTGGCCCAGGCGTCCAGCGCCGGGTCCGCCCTCCGGGCCGAGCTGACGCTTCTGCGCGAGTTCGCGGTCCGTCTTGCGCGCGCCGAAGCCAGCCGCCGCCCGGTCATCACGTCCTGGACCGCGCTGGTGGCCTATGTGCGGGCGGCGCTCGCTCACGAGCCGCGCGAGCAGTTCCGGACCCTTTTTCTGGATCGGCGGAATATCCTGCTTCGGGATGAAATGACGGCGGACGGAACGGTGGATCACGCTCCCGTCTATCCGCGCGAAGTGATTCGCCGGGCCCTGGAGTTGTCGGCGTCCGCCTTGATCCTGGTCCACAATCATCCCTCCGGCGACCCGACGCCGTCGCAGGCCGATATCCAGATGACGCGACAGATCGTCGAGGCGGCGCGGGTCTTTAATCTGCAGGTCCATGACCACCTCGTTGTCGGCCGGGAAGGCACGGCCAGCTTCAAGGCCCTCGGCCTGATCTGAGGGCTTGATCAGGAGGCATTCTCACCGAGCCCCGCCTGTCGATGCTTGCCCACGGTCGTGCCGAAGATGCCTCCGGCATGGAGGGCGCTAGCAGCCATCAAGCGCCGAAAAGCACTTTCTGAGGGCCCGGATCGCGTGGAGACTCTGTCAATTCGCGCCGGCTAGAACCGCGTGCTCAGGGTCAACCGGGCGTTCAGCGGAGCTCCGGTCGAGATGTTGGCGTTGTTGTGCGCGTCCGGGAAATAGGTCGTGTCGAACAGATTCTCGATATTAAGCTGCAACTGGACGGTGTCGTTGACCTCGTAGAACACGGCGGCGTCGACGCGGGTGAAGGCCGGCAACCGCGTCGTGGACGGCGCGGTCCGGATCGCCGCGAACTGGCTGGCCTGATGTATGACTCCCAGACCGATACCCAGCCGGCGGCTGACGTCATAGCGGTTCCATAGGCTGAACTGCTGTTTCGGGGTCTGGGCCAGACGGACCGAGTCATTGCCCTGCAGGCGGGCGTCCTGCCAGGAATAGCCGCCGCTGATCTGCCAGCCTGGCCGCAGTCGCCCGGTGACAGCCAGTTCCACGCCCTCTGTCCGTGTCTCGCCGACATTGATGGTGACCGTCGGGTTGAGGGGATCGGGCGTCGTCGCATTGGTGCGGTCCAGCCGGAACACGGCGGCCGTGACGTTGAGATCGGGACGGATGGCCCATTTGGCGCCGACCTCGTGGTTGGTGAATTCTTCGGGCTCGAGGTTCTGCTGTGTCACCGACAGGGTCAGGAATTGATCGCCTGATCGCGGCAGGAAGGACTGGCTGTAACTGCCGTAGATCGAGACGTTCGATCGGGGCTTGTAGATCAGGCCCAGGCGCGGCGAGACCTTGTCATCGGCCCGCTCGAAGGGGCGGTCGGGGTTGGGCTGGAGATCGACGCCTGTGATGTCGAAACGGTCGTACCGGATCCCGGCGACGAGCTCGAAATGGTCGCCGAGCCTGATCTGATCCTGGACATAGGCGGAGACGGTTCCGACGTTCGAGACCGTGTCGCGGCTGAGCGCCGGGAAGGTGACGGTCGGAAACACCGGATCGGCCAGATTGAAGGTCGGGTTTGACAGGACACCGTTACGGCGCTGGTTCGCGGATTGCTGGTCCCCGTATTCGAGGCCGAACAGGATCTTGTGAGTCATCCAGCCCGTGGTCACGTCCCAGACCAGGTTGCTCTGGACAAGCAGGTTCTGGCGCGTGGTGGGATCGGTATAGGCGGCCAGCGGGACGATCCCGCGCTGAGAGGTGGCGGGGCCATTGGCGAAGACGTTGGTGTAGACCTTGTCGTAGTCGCCATACAGCACAGTGGTCGAAGCTCGGATATTGTCCGCGAGGTCGCCGTCTACCCGCAGCTTGATGATATGGGCGTCGAGCGTGGTCCGGTTGATCCCGGGCACGCCGAAAAACTGATCGCGGTAGCCGGTCAACGGAGCTCCGGCCAATGAGGGGATTCCGCGATCGACGACGCGGTCATCGTTGACGTATTCCCAGGACAGGCCGGCGCGCCACCCCCCGCCGAGCTCTGCGGCCAGATAGGGATTCACGGCGTACCGTTCGCCATCGTAGTGGTCGCGGTGGTTGCCGAGGTTCTCGTAGATGGCGTTGATGCGGAACGCCGCCCTGTCGCCGATGGGCGCGTTGACATCCGCCGACACGTCCCAGGCGCCGAAGCTGTTGGCGCTGAGCCGGCCGGTCGCGAAGGCGCCGCCAGCGCTTGGGGTCTTCTGGACCCTGTTGACGATGCCGCCGCCGCCCCCGCGCCCGAAGATCAGGGCGTAGGGACCCCTCAGCACCTCGACCCGTTCGAGATTATACAGGCCCCGGAAATACTGCGTGTCATCACGCACGCCGTCGAGGAAGAAGTCAGCCGTGGTGTTCTGTCCCCGCAAGGTGATCTGGTCGCGATTGCCCTCGCCCTGGCCGACGGTCGCGCCGGGCACATAGCGGAGGACGTCGCCGAGGCTGTGCATTCCCTGATCGTCCAGCTGTGCGCGCGTCACGACGTTGATGCTTTGGGGCACGTCGATGAGAGGGGTGTCGGTCTTGGTCGCGGTCACCGAGTCGATCGCGATGTAGCCGCGAGCCTGCCCGGTGACGATGATGGGCTCCAACTCGGACGCCGGTTCCTGCGCCATGGCGGCGACCGGGCACGTCAGGAGGATGGCTGTCGAGGTCAGAAGGAGGCGCATGAGATCTGTCGTTTCCCGAGTCGATGTCGGAAGCGGGCATAATGAGACACATTCTCATTCGCAAGAAGATTCGGTCACAGACCGCATCGTCGGGGAACGGCGCGGGGCGCGTCTACGGGCGCCAGGGCAATGGGG
>NZ_DATMYH010000039.1:0-11554 GCF_035561115.1 Brevundimonas sp. | reverse complement strand
CTCCGGCGAGGATGGCGCCGGCGGGCAAGGTCGAGAGGAAGGTGCGACGGCGCATGGTGGGCTCCCTGAACTGAGGAGGGGACCCTAACCGCTTCGCCAGCGGTGGGAAGCCCGATCCGTTCTCACCGCAGCCGGATGACGCGCGCCGCGATCAGGAGTAGACTGGATGCGCACGGAGACGTTGTCATGCTGTCGCTTCTGCTGATGCTGGTTTCAGATCCATTGGCGACGGGCGCGCCGGTTCCGCCGTCAAATCCCGAGATTCGCCTGAGGGTGATGGACGGCCTGAACGTGGTCCGTTGCGACGGCGGCGGGTACCAGCGGATCGAGCAGCCCTCCGAGGGGCCCCGGGAACTGCGGCCCGATCTGACCTGGAGGCCGAACGGCGAGGTCCGGCGCTATCTGCTGCTGGATCGGACGGTCAGGGGCTGCCCCGCGCCGATTTCATACGCCGTTCCGGACGGGCAGGACGGCTTCATCCGGGAACTGGGACGCACCGCGCCGCCTGTCCGCTTCAGCCCCCCAGATCCAGCGAATAGCCCGCCGACCGCACCGTCCGGATCGGATTGACCGTGCCCTCGACGTTCAGGGCCTTGCGCAGCCGGCCGACGTGGACGTCGACGGTGCGGGCCTCGACATAGACGTCCGAGCCCCAGACCGCGTCCAGCAGCTGTTCGCGGCTGAACACCCGGCCCGGGTGCTGCATCAGATGGTCGAGCAGGCGGAATTCGGTGGGGCCGAGGTGGATCTCGTTGCCGGCGCGGCGGACGCGGTGGGCGACGCGGTCGATGACGATGTCGCCGTGATTGATGCGGTCGTCGGCCAGACCCGGACGGATGCGGCGCAGGACGGCGCGGATGCGGGCGATCAGCTCGCTCATCGAGAAGGGCTTGGTCAGATAGTCGTCGGCGCCGGTGTCCAGGCCGCGGATGCGGTCGCTTTCCTCGCCGCGGGCGGTCAGCATGATGATCGGCAGGTTGCGGGTCTCGGCCCGACCGCGGATGCGGCGGCAGACCTCGATGCCCGACAGTTTGGGCAGCATCCAGTCCAGCAGGACCAGGTCAGGCAAGCGCTCGTCGATCTGGAGCATGCCTTCCTCGCCGTCGGCGGCGACGACGACGCGATAGCCTTCCTTTTCGAGATTGTACGAGAGCAAGGTCGCCAGGGCGTCCTCGTCTTCCATCACCAGAACATAAGGCTGCACGTCGAACTCTCCGGTCAGTCGGGTTTCGTCGGGTCGGGCGTCGGGTCGCTGTCGGCAGTCTGGTCAGGACTCCAGCGGGGGCGTTCGCCGGTGAATTCCTGTCCCGTGATCTCGTAGTAGATGGTTTCGGCGATGTTGGTGGCGTGATCGCCGATACGCTCGAGGTTCTTGGCCATGAACAGCAGGTGGGTGCCGGCCGTGATCGTGCGCGGATCGCCCATCATGTAGGTCAGCAGTTCGCGGAACAGGGCGTTGTAGTGCTCGTCCACCTCGTCGTCGGTGTTCCAGACGGCGATGGCTCCGTCGACCTCGGCGGCGGCGTAGGCGTCCAGCACGTCGCGCAGCCGCATCGACACAAGTTTCCCCATCCGCTCGATGGACCGGGTCAGCGGCGGCATGGGATCGCCCTCGGCCAGGATCAGGCCGCGCTTGGCGATATTCTTGGCCAGGTCGCCGGTACGCTCCAGATCGACGGCCAGCTTCATCGAGGCCAGGGCGCGGCGCAGGTCGGAGGCGACGGGCTGGCGCAGGGCGATCAGGCGGATAGCCTTGCGCTCGATGTCGCGGTGCATGGCGTCGAGTTTGGCGTCGCGGTCGACCACGGCGCGGGCCAGGGCGATGTCGCGGCGGGCGACGCTGTCGACGGCGTCTGCGACCTGGGCCTCGGCCAGGCCGCCCATGCGGGCGACCTCGGCCGTCAGCTGGTTCAGTTCGTCGCCATAGGCCTTGACGGTGTGCTGGTTCATCAGCCGAACCTTCCGGTGATGTAGTCCAGCGTGCGCCGCTCGCGCGGATTGGTGAAGATGTCTTCGGTGTCGCCGGTCTCGATCAGGCGGCCCATGTGGAAGAAGGCGGTGCGCTGGCTGACCCGCGCGGCCTGGGCCATGGAGTGGGTGACGATGACGATGCAGTAGCGTTCGCGCAGCTCGTCGATCAGCTCCTCGATCCGGGCCGTTGCGATCGGGTCCAGGGCCGAGCAGGGCTCGTCCATCAGGATGACCTCGGGCTCGACCGCGATGGCGCGCGCGATGACGAGGCGCTGCTGCTGGCCGCCGGACAGGCCGGTGCCGGGCGAGTGCAGGCGGTCGGCGACCTCTTCCCACAGGCCGGCGCGCTTCAGCGAGGCCTCGACGACACTGTCCAGCTCGGATTTCGAGGCGGCCAGACCGTGGATGCGGGGGCCGTAGGCGACGTTTTCGTAGATGGTCTTGGGGAAGGGGTTCGGCTTCTGGAACACCATGCCGACGCGCGCGCGCAGCAGCACGGGATCGACCGATCTGGCGTTGATGTCCTCGCCGTCCATCTCGATGCGGCCGGTGACCTTGGCCCCCGGGATGGTGTCGTTCATGCGGTTCATGGTCCGCAGGAAGGTCGACTTGCCGCAGCCCGACGGACCGATCAGGGCCGTGACCGTCTTGTCCGGGATGTCCAGCGAGACGTCATAGAGGGCCTGTTTACCGTTGTAGAAGACCGAGACGTCGCGCGCGGCGATCTTGGTCGGGCCGACGGGGCCCGAGCTGTGCACGACCGGCGGCGCGGCGATGACGCCATGCTCGGCAGGCGTGCCGCCTTCGACGCCGTCGGGGGCCCGGAAGAGGTTGAATTTCATCGGGCTACCACCGGCGTTCAAAGCGCCGGCGCAGGAAGATCGCGGCGGCGTTCATGACGATCATGAAGGCGAGGAGGACAAGGATGGCGGCGGCCGTGCGCTCGTGGAAGGCGCGCTCGGAAGCGTTTTCCCAGATGTAGACGAGGGAGGGCAGGGCGCCGGTAGGCTCGCCGATACTGTGCGGAATGCCCGGAATGAAGCTGACCATGCCGATCAGCAGCAGCGGGGCGGTCTCGCCCAGGGCGTGGGCCATGGAGATGATGGCGCCGGTCATGACGCCCGGCATGGCCAGTGGCAGGGTGTGATGGAAGACGGTCTGGGTCTTGGACGCGCCCATGGCCAGGGCCGCCTCGCGGATCGACGGCGGCACCGCCTTCAGCGACGAGCGGGTGGCGATGATGATGGTCGGCAGGGCCATCAGGGCCAGGACCAGGCCGCCGACCAGCGGGCTGGCGCGGGGCAGATGCATCCAGTTGATGAACAGGGCCAGGCCCAGCAGGCCGTAGATGATCGACGGCACGGCGGCCAGGTTGTTGATATTGACCTCGATCAGGTCGGTGATCCGGCCGCGCGGCGCGAACTCTTCCAGATACAGGGCCGCGCCGACGCCCAGCGGGATGGCGATGAAGGCGGTGACCAGCAGCATCAGGGCCGAGCCGACCAGGGCGCCCAGCACCCCGGCCAGCTCCGGCTCGGTGGAGTCGCCCTTGGTGAACAGGCCGCTGTTGAAGTGGGCGGCGACATGGCCCGAGGCCTTCATGCGGTCGAGCCAGCCGATCTGTTCGTCGGTCAGGCGGCGCTGGTCGGCGGGGGTGTCGCGCGAAATCTCGTGTTTGAAGAACAGGTCGGCGTCGTCGGACACCGGCGCGGCGATCGGCACGGTCTGACCGATCAGGTTCGGATTGCCCTCGATGCGGGCGGCGGCAGCGAATTTCAATTCCGAGGAGAACAGGCTGCGCATCGCCGCGGCCTTTGAACCCTGGGCGTCGTCGACGACGCCGAAACGGGCCAGTTGCTGTTCGGCGACCAGCAGTTCGAAATTCGTGCCCTGGGGATAGGCGCGGTCGACGCGGGCCGGGTCCATATAGACCGGCACGGTGATCGTGTGGGTGTAGAAGGCCGTGTGGCCCTGTTCGATGATGCGGCCCAGCAGCAGCAGCAGGAAGCCGACGGCCACGCCGATGGCCAGCAGGCCGTACAGCCTGAACCGGCCCTCGCGGGCGTAGCGGCGCTTCAGGCCTGCGCGCAGACGTTCGGCGCGAACCTCGGGCGTGACGGTCGCGTCAGTCATACTGCTGCCGATAGGTCTGGACGATGCGCTGGGCGACGATGTTCAGCGCCAGGGTCACCAGGAACAGGGTCAGGCCGAGGCCGAAGGCGGACAGGGTCTTGGGGCTGTTGAACTCCTGATCGCCCGTCAGCAGGGTGACGATCTGGACGGTCACGGTCGTGACGGTGTCCAGCGGGTTCAGGGTCAGGCGTGCGGCCAGGCCGGCGGCCATGGTCACGATCATGGTCTCGCCGATGGCCCGCGACATGGCCAGCAGCATGGCGCCGGCGACGCCGGGCAGGGCGGCGGGCAGCAGCACCCGTTTGACCGTCTCCGACTTCGTCGCGCCCATGGCGTAGGAGCCGTCGCGCAGCGACTGGGGCACGGCGTTGATGATGTCGTCGGACAGGGAGCTGACGAAGGGGATCAGCATGATGCCCATGACCATGCCGGCGACCAGGGCCATCTGGTTCTGGACCAGCATCAGATACTGGCCGAGGCCGTCCAGCGGCCCGCCGACCAGCAGGGCGCCGATCTCGTTGAAGAAGACACGGAAGGCCGGACCCACGGTCAGGGCGGCGAAAAAGCCGTAGACCACGGTCGGTACGCCGGCGAGAATTTCGAGCACCGGTTTCACGACCGCGCGGAAGGCCGGTCCCGCGTACTCCGACAGATAGATGGCCGAGAACAGGCCGACCGGAGCCGCCACGGCCATGGCGATGAGCATGATCAGGAAGGTGCCGGCGAACAGCGGCAGGGCCCCGAAGGCGCCGGTCGACCCGACCTGGTCGGCGCGGATGGCGGTCTGGGGACTCCACTGGGTCCCGAACAGGAATTCCGTGATCGGCACGGAGGAGAAGAACCGGATCGAATCGTAGACCAGCGAGGCGATGATGCCGACGGTGGTCAGGATGGCCACGGCCGAGCAGACGAACAGCAGGCCGACGATCCAGCCCTCGACCCGGTTGCGCGCGCGCATGCCGGGACGGATCTGGCTGAAGACGAACAGGGCGCCGAGCAGTCCCGCCAGCAGCGCGGCTGCGCCGGCGCCGATATCCAGCATCAGGGCGATGCGGGCGGCGCGTCGGCCCTCCGCGGGCAGAAGTTCGGCATAGGGGGCGGGCCAGATCTGCACCGCCGGACGACCGGCGCCGACCGAGCGCGCATCGGCGAAGAAGGCCTCGCGCCGGAACGGCTCAAGCTGCTGAACCGCTTCGGGCGCGCCGGATGCGGTCAGTTGCTGCTGGATCGGGGCGGAGAAGACGGAGGCGGCGATCAGGATCGCCAGGGCCGGGACGGCGGTCCAGATCAGGGCGTAGGCGCCGTGCTGGCCGGGACGGGAATGGGGCCGCTGGCCCTCGCCGCGGCGTTGCGCCATCGCCCGGCCGCCGACATAGGCGGCGACGGCTGCAGCGATCAGGATCGGCAGGAAAAGCCAGGTCATGGGCGTCCGGGACAGCGGAATCGGAACGCGCGGTCTCCCGTACGCCCCGCCGCGATAACTGCCCGGGAATGGTCAGCGGATTACGACGGGTGAATGACAGTTCTGTTACGCTGCACGGCCCGCCGACGCGGCGGTGTCACACAGCCGTCGCGCGATCCCGGGGGGCGACGACCGGGAAATAGGCTGTGAACACGGCGCCCTGACCGGGCGCGCTCTCGACGGTGAGTCCGCCGCGGTGCCGGTTGACGATGTGTTTGACGATGGCCAGGCCCAGGCCCGTTCCCTGCCGTTCGCCGCTCTTCTGGCCCTCGACGCGGTAGAAGCGCTCCGTCAGCCGGGGCAGATGCTCGCGGGCCAGACCGGGGCCGTGGTCGCGCACGGTGACGGCGGCGTAGCGCTGACCACTCTCGCGGTCGGGCGTCACCAGGGGCAGCCGGGTCGCGCCCTCGCCGCGATTGCCGCCGGACCAGGGGGCGGAGGCCTCGTCGAGGGCGATGTCCGGCTGGATGACGATCTCGACCGTCCCGCCCGAGGGCGAATATTTGATCGCGTTGTCGACCAGGTTCTGGACCACCTGCAGAATCTCGTCGCGGTCCCCGTTCACCGGGGCGCTGATATTCCGGTCCTGCAAATTCACGACGACGCCGCGGTCCGCCGACAGCACGCTGACGGCGTCGACGACGTCGGCGGCGGCGCGGGCCAGATCGACCCGACCGGCGGGCGGAATATGCTCGTTCAGCTCGATGCGGCTGAGCGACAGCAGATCGGCGACCAGCCGGCTCATGCGATCGGCCTGGGCGGCCATGATGTCGAGGAATTTGTCCCGCGCCCTGGGGTCGTCCCGGGCGTGCCCCTTGAGCGTCTCGATGAAGCCCGACAGCGACGCCAGCGGCGTCTTCAGCTCGTGGCTGGCGTTGGCGAGGAAGTCGACGCGCATCAGTTCCATACGCCGCACGTCCGTCTCGTCGCGCAGGACCAGCAGCGCCAGGGTGCGGTCGTCCGCCGAGGGCAGGGGGCGGGTCAGGGCGCGCCAGTGCCGGGTCTGGGCGCCGACGCCGGCGTAGTCGGTGGTGCGGGTCAGGCCGCCGAACAGGGCTTCGTCCACCGCTTCCAGCACCGCCGGATCGCGCAACACCGGCACCAGCAGGGCGCCCTCGGCCTGGATGCGCAGCAGCTCGCGCGCGGCGGTATTGGCCAGGACGATGCGCCGGCCCGCAATGTCGTCCGCCTCTCCGCCCGACACCACCAGCACCGGATCGGCCAGGGCCTGGAAGACGCTGTCCAGCAGGGCGCGGTCCGAGGGCGGCTCCACCGCGGCCGCGTCCACGGGATTGGTCTCGATCCGGGGCCGGCGGTTGATGAGCCAGGTGGTCAGTCCGACCAGGACCGCGGCTCCGACCAGCCAGGCCGCCGTCGGCTGGAGAACCGCCGCTCCCAGAAGGGCGGCGATGGCGATGCCGGCGCTGGCGCCGACCGTCCACAGCCGGGATCCGGTCAGCGGCGCGACGGGCGAGGATGTGACTTCGTAGGGCATTCACGCTTTCGCTGGCGCGGGCGACTCGTATCCCGCGAACATGACACGGAATTCATGACAGGAGGGCGCCGATGGTCCTCGCGACAGGTTGTCAAACTTCCTTTACACTTCTATCCCTGAGGGCGACAGATCGAGTTCGGCCGGAGGGGACTATGGCGGCGGCGTTGACGCTGGACGGGGTGAGCAAGCGGTACGGGGATTTCCAGGCCGTGACAGACCTGAGCTTCCAGGTCGAGAAGGGCACGATCTGCGGCTTCCTGGGTCCGAACGGGGCGGGCAAGACCTCGACCATCCGGATGATCCTGGGCCTGCAGGGCGTGAGCTCGGGCCGGATCGAGATCCTCGGGGCGGACGACGGGCGCAAGGTGCGCGACCGCATCGGCTTCCTGCCGGAGGAGCGCGGTCTCTACAAGAAGATGACGCCCGTCGACGCCATCGCCTTCTTCGGCTCGTTGAAGGGCCTGCCGATCGGCGAGGGCCGCCGGCGCGCGAAGGAGATGCTTGACGCCCAGGGACTGGGCGCCTCGAAGCGCAAGAAGATGAAGGAGCTGTCCAAGGGGATGGCCCAGAAGGTCCAGCTGATCGCCTCGGTGGTGCACCGCCCGGAGTTCGTCATCCTCGACGAGCCGTTCTCGGGACTGGATCCCGTCAATCAGCAGGGGCTGGAGGCGGTGATCCGCGGCCTGGCGGCCGACGGCGCGACGGTGCTGTTCTCGACCCATGTGATGCAGCACGCCGAACGTCTGTGCGACAAGGTCGTGCTGCTGGCCCGGGGCCGCAAGGCGTTCGAGGGCACGGTCAGCGAGGCCCGGGCGACCTCCAAACGGTTCCTGGAGCTTGAGGGCGCCATCGATGCGTCCCAGGCGGCGGCCCTGCCGGGCGTCACCGGCGTCGAGGTCATGTCCGAGATCGACGGGGTGCGCGTGCTGAAGGCCGCGCTCGGCAAGGGCGGCAAGGGGCAGGAGGCGCTGAAGGCGGCCTTCCTTGGCGGGCTGGATGTACGCCGGTTCGAGCTGCGCGAACCCAGCCTGCATGACGCCTTCATCGGCCTGACGGGCGACAATCCCGACGTCGACCAGTCCAACAAAGCCGCGGAGGCCGTCCGATGAACCGCACCCTGCTGATCGCGCGCCGCGAATACGGCGCCTACGCCCGCACCGTGGGCTTCTGGCTGT
Source organism: Brevundimonas sp. (assembly GCF_035561115.1). Taxonomy (GTDB): domain Bacteria; phylum Pseudomonadota; class Alphaproteobacteria; order Caulobacterales; family Caulobacteraceae; genus Brevundimonas. Next base: position 3,318 of record NZ_DATMYH010000039.1, on the reverse strand, counting down.
CGCTGCTGGCGTTTCCGATGTTCGCGGTTCTGGGCGGCGCGGTGCCGCTGATGATCCGCTCGTCCGAGCCCGTCCGGGCCGTGGCGGTGATCGAGGAAGGACCCCAGGCCTCCGGTCTGGCGGCGGCGGTGCGGGATTCCCTTCGCAATGATGCGGAACGGCGCAATGCGCGGGCCCGGGAAGCGGCCGAGAAGGCCGCCGCCTCGGCGGGCCCGCAGGCGGGTTCGGGCATGGCGCAGGGGGCGATGGCCAACCTGTCCCGGCCCAGGATGCGGCTGGTCGCCACGCCGACCGACATCTCGGCGCTTCCGGCGGGGCCGGAGCAGGACGCCGCTGTGCGCCGCTGGCTGACCGACGACACGCCCGAGGATCAGCGGCTCGACGCCGTGGTGTTCCTGGACCGCGCGGACGGAAAGCCCGTGGCGCGGGTCTGGACCGCGCGGGCCACCGACGACACGGTCGAGGACTTCATCCGCGACGCCCTGAACTCGGCCAACCGCAAGACGGTGTTCGAGGCCGCCGGCATCGACCCCGGCGTGGTCGACCAGACCGAGGCCTTCCGCGCCGACGTCAGCGTCTTCTCGCCCAAATCGGCCAGCGGCGGGGAGGTCTCGTTCCGCGACAAGCTGCCGGCCATCATCGGCCTGGCCTCGGGCTTTCTGCTCTGGTCGCTGATCATCACCGGGGCCTCGATCCTGCTGAACAGCGTGATGGAGGAGAAGTCGAACAAGATCCTCGAGGTGCTGCTCTCCTCGGCCTCGGCCACCGAGATCCTGACCGGCAAGGTGCTGGGCGTGGCCCTGCTGACCCTGACGGTGCTTGCGGCCTGGGGCGGGATCGGCGCGGGCGCGCTGTTCTGGTTCGCGCCGGCGCAGGGCGGCATGGTCGGCGACATCCTGCTGAACGGCGGCATGCTGGCCTGGTTCGGCGCCTTCATGCTGGGCGGCTATCTGATGTACGCGGTGCTGTTCGCGGCCATCGGCGCCTTCTGCGAGACGCCGCGCGACGCCCAGACCCTGATGGGGCCGATCATGATGATCCTCGTCATTCCGATGATCACCATGCAGATGGCGCTGCAGACGCCGGACGCGCCGGTGGTGCGGATCATGTCGTGGATCCCCTTCTTCACCCCGTTCCTGATGATCGCGCGCATGCCCAGCGATCCGCCGCTGATCGAGGTCATCGGCGCCATGGCGGGCATGTTCGCCTTCGCCCTGCTGATGGTCTGGATCGCGGGCCGGGCGTTCCGGGCCGGCGCCTTGTCGGACGTGAAACTGACCTGGAAGGCCTTCGCCGGCGCCGTGCGGGGCGGGCGGTAGGACGCAATCCTTCTCCCCTTGCGGGAGAAGGTGGCGGCCCGAAGGGCCGACGGATGAGGGGTCTTGCCGACGGCGAGGGTAATCCGGCGATCGCTCAGGCAATCCCCGCGTGACCCCTCATCCGACCTCGCTTCGCTCGGCCACCTTCTCCCGCAAGGGGAGAAGGGCAGAATAGAAAAAGGCCGCTCCGGATTCCCGGAGCGGCCTTTTGATCTTCAGTTCGAAACGTCGACTTAACCGCGGCTCGGTCCGCCCACGCCCGGAACCCGGGGCTTCGGCGGCGGCAGAAGGCCTTCACGCTGCATGCGCTTGCGGGCCAGCTTGCGGGCGCGGCGCACGGCCTCGGCCTTCTGGCGGGCGCGCTTCTCCGAGGGCTTCTCGTAGTGCACGTGGCGCTTCATTTCCCGGAAGCTGCCTTCGCGTTGCATCTTCTTCTTCAGGGCCTTCAGGGCTTGATCGACGTTATTATCGCGAACGAAAATCTGTACCAGGTTGAACTCTCCTTTGGCCGCCCGCCGCGCACCTCGGAAGGGAGACGGGCAGACAAATAAAATCGTCTTCCGCGAACAGGGTCCGCGGATGAAGGCGGGCTGATACACGTTCGGCCCCCGCCTGTCCAGATCGTCGCGCCTCAATCTGAAGGGTCGAAACGCCCGCCGGGTGGGCATATGCTGTCGCCATGACCGATGCGCCACACCTGTCGAACGAGACGCCCGAAGGGGACTGGGGCGACCGGATGGAGCAATCCGTGCTGGACGCGGCCGTCCGCCTGTCGCCCGCGCTGGGCTGGAACAGCCGCATGGTGAGGCAGGCCTGCGCCGAAAACGGCCTGTCGCTCGGGGACGAGGAACTGCTGCTGCCGAACGGCGCGCGGGACCTCGCGGCCCTGCTGTCGCGGCGCCACGATGATCGGGCCTTGGCCGAGTTGGCCGAGATCGATGCGAAGTCGCTGAAGATGCGCGAGCGAATCGCCCGCGCCGTTTCGGCCCGGATGGAGGCCGGGGCCGCCGATCTGGAGGCGACGCGCCGCTGCGCCGCCTTCCTGGCCCTGCCGACCAACGCCGACCTCGGCCTGAAACTGGCGTGGGAGAGCGCGGACCACCTGTGGCATTGGGCGGGAGACACGGCGACCGACTGGAACCACTATTCCAAGCGGGCGATCCTGTCGGGCATCCTGATCCCGGCCCTGACCATGCGCTGGTTCGACGGCCGCGAGGCGGCGGAAGCCTTCGTCGCCGCGCGGATCGAGAACGTCATGGCTTTCGAGAAATGGAAGGCCGGCAAGGATTTCGACGCGCCGCTGCGGAAGGTGGCGGATGCGCTGAGCCGGATGCGGTACGGGGCGAAGGTTCCTTAGCGCTCCCTCTCCCATTGAGAGAGGGCCGGCTTGCGCCGGCAGCCACCCGTATTGAATAGTCAGGCCAATCAAGGGGGCGGATTGGAATGACGAAACAGCCACTGACCCCTCGGAACGTCGCGATGATCGCCTTATAGGCGGCATCGCCGTGTCGACTGTGGCCGCCTCAGCCTTCTACGCCACCCGCAAGCTGACCCGGGACGACTGCATCACTGTGACGACCCAGCTGGGCGAGGGACGCTCGCGTTCGGCCAAGACCTGTTCCTGACGGCCAAGGACTATCCGTTCAGCGCCGCGGTGGCTTCCAACCTGGCCCGGGCCTGCTCACCGGCCAGATTGTCCTCCAGCGCACGAGCCTTGCCGTAGCTGTAGCCGACAGAGAACGCGGTCAGAATGAACCCGGTGATGGCCGCCGCGATCACCACTCCGGTCGTGGTCCGGTGGGCCGCGTGATCGGCTGGCCGGTCCCGGGCCTTGCCCCGACCCCTCCATAACCGGATCGCCCCCAAGGCGATTGCGGCCCACATCAGGCCAAGAACCATCCAGAAATATGCGCTCATGGGTTGAGACTAGACCTGTACCTGCACCATCGGCAATCGCGGGAAGGGGACCCGGTAACGCCTCCGCCGACTTGGAGACTCT
>NZ_DATMYH010000038.1:0-19694 GCF_035561115.1 Brevundimonas sp. | reverse complement strand
CGACGGCCCCCTGACCGGGGCTGGCCCCGCCGCTGGACCGCGCCGCGGGACCCCACTAATTCCCCAGCCACGGGAAGACCGCCGATGATCCGTCGCCTTCTCGCCATCGCCGCCGTCGGCCTGTTGCTCGCGGCCTTCGCGAACCCAGGCGACCCCATTCCGGGTGTGGAGGTCGGCCTCGAGCACGATCCCGAGGGGCTCGTCTCGCCAAGGACGACCGATGACCTCGGTCGGGCCGAGTTCGCCGTCGGGGAGGGCCGCGCCGTAGTCCTGATTCCAGCCGTGCAGACGCTGCGGCGTCCGGCCGTCGCGCGGGTCGAGGTGGGACGGACGGTCCAGGTCTCGGCGCCCATCATGCCGGGCGATCGGGGGCGGGCCGATATCCTCGGAACCGACGGACGACGGCTGGTCGTCGTCATCCCGCGCGGCGGCGGTCGCGTCCGCGTCACCCTGACCGAGGCGACCTCCCGCACCACCGCGCCACCGGCTCCGGGCGGCGCATCGGGGTCAGAGACCGGAGACGCGCGGGCGACCGTCAACTCATCTGGCGGAGTCATCGCCGCCGAGGCCTCGGTCCCCGTCAACGGCATTGGAGGAACCGGCGGCGGCCGGATGTCGAACAGGGGTCGCCCAGATAACGGAGAAACGCGGGCGACCGCCAACCCATCCGGCGGACCCATCGACATTGAGTCTTGGTCATGGGGGCGGATCGACCGGTTGAATACGGTCCAGGCCTGCACCGCGCGACGCGGCGTCGTTCTGATGCATGAGGGCGTCCAGCAATGCCGCCTGCCAGCGACGACACGCCAGGAGGGGGCCGTTCGGCCCTGATGCAGGTATCGACCCCGCAACAGGCGGGACCGGTCCCCGTCGATGGACGCCCGTCCCAGAGACCCAAACAAGGAAATGGACACCATGCGGAAAACAGCGATCATCCTGGCCGGCGCGGCCATATTCGATCTCGGCGTCATCGTCGTATCGGTCCAGGCGCAGGAAAGTTCGCGTCCGTCGCCAGGGACCGTCGTCGCGGCTCCCGGAACGACTCCGAACCGGGATCACATCGACCAGGACGCCCAGCGCACGGCCTGCGCCAACGGCAAACACATTCCTGACGCCCGGCTCAGCGCATGTCGCGCGACCCCGTCGGATCCATCGGGGCCCGCCAGTCAGACGAGAGCCGTCGACATGTTCCTCAAGATCGACGCCGACTTCACCGCCCGGGCCTGCATGGCCCGGCGCGGCGAGGTCGTCAGGCATGAAGGCGTGCAACAGTGCCGGCTGCCGGCGCCGGGAGACCTCGACATCCACAAACAGGGTGTCGCGTTGAACTTTACGAAGATCGACATCCACTACACGGCCCGCGCCTGCATCGCCCAGCGGGGCGAGGTCGTCACCCGGGACGGTGTTCAGCAGTGCGCCCTGCCAGCCGAACCGGGGAACAACCGGGCCGGACCCAGCCGGCGATAGTGGCTGACGAGACGAGTTCCAGGCGCGCCGACGTACGCCGCGGGACGCCGCCGCAACGGGTCGATCCGGACGAGGATGCGGTCGTGCGCCTGTCGGCGATCCCGCCGGACGGGCGGCCGACCGCGACCGGCCGGGTGGTGCTGGAGGTGGGGAGAGAGCGGATTCCGGTCGAGATGACCGTGCCCGCCGGCCCGGTCGCGGTCGAGGACGTGCTGCCGATCCTGCACGGCCTCAGCAGCCTGTTCGCGACCCGGGCGACGGCGCGCGCCGAGGCGGACGGCCGCGAGATTTCCTGTCGCGCCGGCTGCGGCGCCTGCTGCCGCCAGCTGGTGCCGGTCGCCCCCGCGGAGGCCCGCGCCCTGGCCCGGCTGGTCGAGGCCATGCCCGAGCCCCGGCGCGAACGGGTGCGCCGCCGGTTCGACGCGGCCCTCGACACCCTGGAGCCGCTGGGCCTGATGGAGCGGCTGGACCGGAACCGCGATGATCGCCAGGTGATCGCGCGGGACTATTTCGCCGCCGGCGTCGCCTGCCCCTTTCTGGAAGATGAGGCGTGTTCGATCCACGCCGACCGTCCGCTGTCGTGCCGCGAATATCTGGTCACCTCGCCGCCGGACCTGTGCGCGACCCTGGCTCCGGGAATCGAGAAGGTGGTCCTTGAGGCCCGGCCCTCGCTGGCGCTTCTGAACGCCGATCTCCGGGACGGCTGGCTGCCGCTGGTGCTGTCGCTGGTCCAGGACGCCCAGGCGCCGCCGTCGCCGCGCGACCGCCCGGCGGCCGGCATCCTGAAACAGGTGATCGGCGGCCTGTGAGATCACGGGACGAACGCCAAAGGTGAATCGTCTTGTATGGACGGTGCTCGATTGCAGACCCGCAAAGCGGACTTCTTCAAGGTCTGCGAGGAGTCACCTTGAGACATTGACCGACCGGTGGGGACACGATCCATGGGCCCGCAAAACTCGGCAGAAGTTCAGGGTCGCTGGCGCTTCGGGTTCGCCCCCCGGCGGACGTTAGATGAGCAGCGCGAGGCCTGCACTGACGGCGGCCAGCATCAGGGCGATGAGGATCCAGACTCTTCTCCCCTCAGATCGCGGGGTCTGGAGCCTCAGGCCGGGTCGCCTATAGAAGGGGGCGCGCGGCCGGCCGACTTCCGTCCCGACGATGTTGTGTCTTTCTCTCATCAGGCCGCTCGTTTCAGAAAGGCGTTGAACCAGCGCGGCAGCGCGCTCCACGACCAGCCGGACGACAGGTCTTCGGATCGCTCGCGAAGCCGGGGGACGGAGCAGAGCATGGTTAGCCGGGTATCGAAGCTCGCCGGTATATCGGGATGGTCCCATAGCAGTTCCTGCAGGATGGCATCCTGCAGCAGACGCTCCGGCAGGAGGTCGAACCGCGCTTCCCGACCCAGGCGTCGCGCGTGCTCCTCCTCGATCTGGATCACCAGCGCCTCGGTCTCGGACGACCGGCGAGGCCCCCGTCCGAAGACGATCTGTGCGATCCGGGCGCGTTCGGCGGACCGGTCGGACAGGTCGATCAGGGACGCCTCAGGGTCCCCCGTCAGCGCGCCAGGTTCGAGGGCGAGAGACATCAGCTGGTCTCGTCCGACGGGGGACATAGCCAGTTCGGCCGCGCGTGCCAGCAGCATCTCGCGATGCCCCGCGCCCGGTCGCCGGGTCTCCAGATCAATGCGCTCCCAGCGCGCCGCGCAGAGCGCGTCCGATGACGCGGCCGCGAGCAGCCGGGCGTCGCTATCCGATGTGCGGGGCATGATCATTCACCACATCCAGGACCTTGAGCCGGTGCGGCCGCCCCCGGTCGTCCGTCCAGTCGAACTCGGCGCCGGTCGTCAGGCCCAGCAGCGAGGCGCCGACGAGACTGAGGACCGACACGCATCGCTTGTCGATGTCGGAATCGGCGGGCAGGACGAGCTGGATTTCGCGCGTCTGGCCGGACCCCTGATCCTCGTAGGTGACCCGGCTCCCGACCCGGCAGAATGGCCGGCCGTTGAAGGACTCGCCGACGACCACAGCCCGGCCGAGCTCCTCCTCCAGCAATTTCGCGGCGGCGGAGGTCGGCGAATGACCCACCATCGACTCCAGGAGTTCGAGGTCGCTCGTCGTGATGAGAAGTCGCGGTTTCTTGACCGTCCTGGATTTGGTTTTCGTCATGCCGTTGTCCGGTTCAGTTGAATTTGACGCGGCTCATCGGGACGTACGCCTCCGAGGCTCGCAGCGTTCAGGTTGTTGGAAAAGTCTGGACTTCCGAACACGCGTCGGGAGCAGCCGAAGTTATCATGCCGCTGAGTTCAATGTAGTGCGTGTAGGAAGACAGTCCCCAAACTCTAAGCTTTCGCTCAAGACGAGTTTGGGGCTAGACGCGTCCGATGAAGCGTCCGGCGTGAAGCGTATTCCGCGAGGGGATGGCGCATTTCCACATTACGAGGGCGATAGTGCGCTCCCATGTCGTCGGCTGTCAACTCTGTCCGGGGGGCTGAGTTCTATCTCGCCGCCGCGGAAAGCGCGGCAGGGACCAGAGCGGTGTGGCGTTGCCCGGCAGCCGCGACAGGCAGTCTCGCCCCCCGCCGGATGCCATCGCGCAACAACGTGGTTTGATGATGAGCGGGGCTAAACGGAGCCATCCGCGAGCTCGACATCCAGTGCGGACGACAGTTCAAAAAACCGCCGACGGACGCCAGCGGCGTAGGGGTTCGAACTCTCGATCGCCTCAAAAACCTCCGGCGCGTCGTGGCGAACCATGTTCACGGCCTCGAGTAGCAGGTCAAAGCTCTTCGTGGTCATGCGCTCAGGCAGCGGCTCCATCCGCACCAATACCTTGGCGATGAGATGGGTGAGTCCCTGGACCGTCGCCATTTCGCGATCATGGTCCCCGGGTGTGGTCATGATGACGTTCAATCCGAGTCTCCGCCGGAGGAACGCGGCCAGGCGATAGCCGCCGCGACCCCGGATCGGACACACGGCGATCTTCAGGCCTGCTATGTCGTCGCGCGCGCTCTGGGGGCCAAACAGCGGGTGCGTGGCCACGATTCCGGCATACTCTGGCAGTCCGCGCCTCATGATGGCGACGGGTCCCAGTTTCACGGATCCCACGTCGAGTACGAGCGATCCGGGCTGGATGTGCGGGGCTACGGCGTCGACCACTTCGGCCAGACGTCCGACGGGCGTGGCGAGCACGATCACCGGGCAACTCGCGGCCCTCTCAAGGCTGGTGAGCGCAACGCCAAGACCGTCGGCTATCGACTGGAGACCTGAGGCGGGGTCATAGGCGTACAGCCGAAAGTACGGCCGAATGTGGCGGGCGATGAGTTGCCCGAAGGCGCCGAAGCCTATGATGCCGACGCTTGGGCTGGACATGGTATCGCTGCCGATTGGCATGGACGGACCTCTGCAAGGAAGAAGCCGGGGAGACCGCTCTTTATCTGCTCCAGGGCGTCGAACTCGACCCTCTTGGCGCCGCTCGACCCGGCGTCCGCGGATCTCCGGCGTGCCCTTTCCCTGCGAGGCTGAATTGCCATCACCTGGGCCTGAGCCGGTACAGGTGCAGCGGACCCGGCGGACGCCTGGACCGGCGGCAGGATCACGACTGCCTCCGCAGGGTCGTTTCCGCCGCGGCCATATCCTCGGCGGTGTTGATGTTGATGAAGGGGTCTCCCCCATCGACGGGCCAGTCCACGACGGTGCGGCCGACGGCCTCGCTCAACCCGTGCAGGGACAGCCGCCCCTCACTCGCCCGCTGCGCCAGGATGGGCGTCGCGGTGGTGCGCCACAGGGCGCAGACGGGATGCAGCCGGCCCCCGCTCGCGGCGAGAACCGCCCCGACCTCCTTCGTCAAGGCCGACTCCAGCCGCGGATAGAGGTCGGCCGGGAGGAAGGGCATGTCGCAGGGAAGGGTCAGGACCCGGTCGGCGCCAGAGTCCGCGGCCCAGGCGAGGGCGGAAAACAGGCCGGCGAGGGGGCCGGCGATCCCGGGCGCGTCCAGCACCACCGTTCCAGCGAAGCCGTCCACCTGCCCGGGCTCACGCACGACCAGGATCGTCGGCGCAGCGATGGCGCGGGCCGTCGTCAGCGCCCGGTCCAGAAGGCGGGTTCCGCCGAGCAGCCGATGCGGTTTGCCGCCGCCGATCCGTCGTCCCGCTCCGCCGGCGAGGAGTGCGATGACGAGGCTCATGCGGCGCCACGCGGCCGGGGCCGCGCCACCCGGGCGGCGCTGCGCCTGGGAAGCGGGAGCGGCGCGACCAGTCGACCGGCCTCTTCAGCGTCGCTGACCGTCGTCTCGAGATCCCGGACCAGGCCGTCGCGAATGGAATAGATCCAGCCGTGGATCGACACCGGCTGGCCGCGGCGCCAGGCGTCGGTGACGAAGGGGTTGCGGGACAGGGAGCGCACCTGGGCCAAGACGTTTTTTTCGCAGATGAAATTGACCCGTGTTTCCGGGTCGTGGATGGCGTCGAGGTCTGACCGGTGGTCCTCGCAGAGGCGTTGCACCCGCTGCATCCAGTGGTCGAGGATGCCGTGACGTTGTCCGTCCAGCACCGCGCGCACGCCGCCGCAGCCGTAATGACCGCAGACGATGATGTGACGCACCTTCAGCGTCTCCAGGGCGAACTGGAGCACGGCCAGCAGATTCATGTCCTGGGCCGGCGCCAGATTGGCGACGTTGCGGTGGACGAACAGTTCGCCCGGCTGCAGCCCGACCACCTCATTGGCCGGCACCCGGCTGTCGGAACAGCCGATCCACAGATACTGCGGCGCCTGCTGTGTCGATAGCCGGCGGAAATACTCCGGGTCGAGCCGGGTCCGGGTCGCCGCCCAGGTCAGATTGTTGCGAAGCAGATCCTCGATCATGACGCAGCCTCGTCGCCCCGGACGTCCAGCAAAACGCCGCGCCGCGCCGCCAGACGGATGCTGAGCGATCTGAGGTCCGCCGCCGTCAGGCGCAGGCGGGCGATCGGCAGCACCACGGCGTTCTCCAGAGCGATATGGCGGCGTTCGTGCAGGGCGAATTCCGTGAACAGGCGTCGGGTCTCCCGGTCGCGGCCGGGCGCCTGGCCGTCTTCCAGAGCCTGTTGCAAGCCGGCGATCAAGGCGCGGGCCTGCTCCAGGTCGTCGCGGTGCTCGGCCGACAGCGCGCCCAGGACGGCGTCCAGCTCGTCCGCGGGCTGACAGCGCCGGCGCAGCAGCGGAAACAGGTCGTCCTCCTCGTCGATGACGTGCAGCGGCATGTCATGACGCAGGAAGTCGAGGATTTCCTGCGCCTCGTCGCGCAACAGGACGGTCGCGTTTCCCACGCGTTCGATCAGCTGGCAGAGCTGGCGATGGCGATAGTGTTCGGCGAACAGCCAGTTCAGCGGTTCATGAACCAGCTCGGGAGGCAGCGGCTCGATCCGGAGGCTCTCGCTTGTCCGCTCTCCCGGTCCGGTCATCGCTCTAGAACCGGTAGTCGACGGCGGCCCAGACCTTGTCGCGGTCTGCGAACGCGGCCTGCGTCCCGTCGAAGCGGGCGCCCTTGATCTCGACGGCCCACCGTGCGTCCAGCGCCAACCGGGCCGACACGTCCAGTTCACGGCCGTAGCGCGCGGACCCGTTCGCGTCCCGCACGTCGCGCCAGGAAGCGGTCAGGGTGGCGCTGCGCCCCAGCGGCGGACGGTCGACCGCATAGCTCACCGTCGCGGAAACGTCGCGCAGCCCGTCGCGGGGCGTGGTGAGGAAGACGTCGGCCCAGCCCTGGAAGGCGTGCAGGGTCGCCAGGGGGGTCTGGAAGGCCTGGGCGCCGTCGCCGTCCAGCCGCTCAAGCGCCAGGGTTCCCGTGAGGGGACCGCGCTTCAGTCCCGCCGAGACCAGCCCATAGTCGAGGTCGAACCGGGCGGGATTGGCCCCGTACTCCGACTGGCGGGCATACTCGACCGCGTAGAGCGCCGACCAGTCCGGCGACAGGTTGCGGCTTCCCTCCAGTCGCGCGCCCCAGGTCGCCGAGGACTGCGCGGCGGCGTTGCTGAAGTCCAGCAGATAGCCATAGGCCGTCACCTTGCCCGCCGGGGTCGGCGCCTCGACATGGATGAGATGACTGTCCGAGCGCCACTCGCCCACCGGACTGTCGTCGCCGAACACCCGGTGGACCCGGTCGATCCAGGCCCAGGTGACGGTGAGCGGCTCAAACGCCCGGGTCGTCACCTTGACCGCATCGAAGGTCTGCTCGTTCTGGCGGAAGCCGACATTGCCGACAAAGCGGGCGGAGCCCAGCACGATGCGCTGCCGACCGAGGATCACCTCGGTGTCGGGCAGGCCGCTCCAGGCGACCTGCAGCCGGTTGAGTTCGAACGCTTCCGGATCGGCCACCACGGCATAGGTCGAGGGTCCGTGGATGGTGTCGTTGTAGTCATCGACCAGGGCGGCGACGGACTCGCCTTCGACCAGCAGGCGGAAGCCGGACCGCTCAGGACTCTGCCAACCGAGGCGCGTGCGCAGGGTCAGCGCCGTGGCGTCGTCGAGCCCGTCCTGGCGGACGCCTTCATAGCGCAGGCGGCTTTCGAACAGGATGTCGCCCGAGCGGCTCGAGGCGGCGGCCGCGGCAGGAGACGGGGGCGGGGCGGGGGTCTGTGCTCTTGCCACGGCCGGCGCCGCCATAGCGGCGAGCGCCAGCAGGGCGGTTCGACTGACGGTCGGCATCTCAGTGTCTCCGCACGATGGCGTAGGATCGGCCCGGCGTTTTCAGTTTCGACTTCAGGATGGCGCGCACGCAGGCCAGCGCCGGATCGTCCGAGCCTTGGGCGGCCGAGATCAGTCGGGTCCAGCCCTGGTCGTCGGCGCCCTGGATGAAACCCGAGATTTCGCCCTGGACGAATTCGGCCAGACTGACCCCTGTCGTCGCGGCTGTCTCACGGGCCTGGACGGCCAGCGCCGGGTCGGCCTCGTCGAGCCAGACCTCAAGTCGGGCGGTGACGGCGGCCTGGTCGTTCAGCAGGTCGCCGAGGGACAGGGCTCCGGGAGCGAGACCGCCATCTTCCGTCACGCTGAGGGCCACGCCCCGTTCGCGGGCCTCGGCGGCGAGACCGGACACATAGCGGGCCGCGGCCGCCGTCCAGGCCCGGCTTTCCAGATGCAGGGCGATGCGGGGGAGGACATGTTCGAAAGGCAGCCGGCGCCCCTCGATGCGTCGGTCCAGCCGCAGGACATGCCAGCCGAACCGGGACCGCACCGGCTCGGACGAGGTCTCGTCATCCTGCAACTGCGCCAGCCCGGCCTCCACCTCGGCCGCGAGGTCGCCGGGCGAGAGCTGTCCAAGTGAGCCCCCGACGCTTTTGGAGGGGCAATCCGAGAGGGTCTCGGCCAGGTCCGCGAACCGGTGCGGATGCCGGGCCAGTTCCGCGATCGCGGCGGCGGCGGCGGCGCGGGCCGACCGCCAGGCGGCTTCGTCGTCGCCCTTGGGCGCGAACAGGATATGGGAGGCCTGGGTCAAGGGCGGGGTGCGAAACCGCTCCGGCGCGCTGTCATAGACCCGCTGACATTGCGTCTCGTCGGGCCGTTCGACCTCGATCTCGATGTCCAGCACGGCCCGGACCAGGGCCTCCTCCGGTGTCTCCTCGCGGCCGTCCTCGTCCTGCTCGGCCTGCGGCGTCAGGCCGAGCTGGTCCGCCCGATCCAGCAGCAGGGCCTTGATGGCCAGGGCATGGGCGGCGGCCGTCCGCGCCTCTTCGGGCGTGGCGGCGGGATGGTTCTGGGCCTCCTCGGCGACCAGGCGCTCGGGCAGGGCCACCCCGTCGACGACGATGACCCCGCTCATTGGCCCAGGTCTCCGGCGCCGCGGGCGACCGGCATCCGGCGCTTGCTGCGGACCAGCTGCCAGCCGCGGCGATTCAGATACCAGACCGGAGCGGAGAGCATGTGGACCAGCCGGGTGAACGGGAAGATCAGGATGATGGTCAGACCCAAGGTCAGGTGGGCCTTGAAGATCCAGTGGACGTCGGCGACGAAGCCGGCGCTGGCCGGGTTGAGGGTGAATATCCCTTGGGCCCAGGTCATAAATTTGATCATCTGGTGGCCGTCGAGATGGCCCAGCGACAGAGGAATGGTGGCGAGGCCGAGACACAGCTGGGCCAGCAGGATGGCCAGGATGGCGGTGTCGCCGAAACTGGAGTTCTGGCGGATCCGGGGATCAAACACGCGTCTGTGCAGGAGCAGGCAACCGCCAACGAGGCAGGCGGCCCCGGCGACGCCGCCGGCGACGATGGCGAGCATCTGTTTGAAGCCGTGGCTGACGCCGAGGAAGTCCCACACCGCGATCGGCGTGAGAAGCCCGACGAAATGCCCGCCGAAGATGGCGAGGATCCCGAGGTGGAACAGCACCGAGCCCAGCATCAGCTGCTTGCGCCGCAGGAGCTGGGACGAGCCGGTGCGCCAGGTGTATTGCTCGCGGTCGAAGCGCAGCACCGAGCCGATCACGAGGACCGCCAGCGCGATATAGGGATAGACGCCGAAGACGATGAAATTCAGGTCCATGTGACGATCCTCAGGCGGCCGCGCCGGCGCGGCGGCTCTTGTCGGGGGGCGGGGCGGCGTTCATGGCGGACAGGATGGAGTCGGCTTTCGGACACCCCTCGTCCGAAGGACCGAAGGTCACGGCGGTCTCCGCCCAAGCCTTGTCCAGCGCCTCCAGGTCGTCGGGATTGTCGTCCGGTTCCTGCATCAGGGCGGCGACCGCGTCGGAGTCCGGCACGGCCCCTGTCATGGCCGTGAGCGCCCCGAACACGGCCCGGTAAGGGCTCTCGCGCTTGTGCAGCCGCTCGGTGAGGGCGGCCAGGACGTGCGCGCCTTCGCCGAGGAGAGACGCGGCTTCCTCTTCCGGCAGGGTGGACAGGAAGTCGAGGAACACCGGCAGGTGGTCCGGCAGCTCATTGGCCGTCAGTTCCAGCCCGTAGGACCGGTACAGTTCGATCAAGGCCGCCATCGCCTGTCCGCGATCGCGGCTCTCGCCGTGGATGTGCTCATACAGGTTGAGCGACAGCGATCGGGTCCGGTCGAACAGGTGAACGAACCCCTCCTGGAGGTCGTAGAGGTCGTCCTGCTCCAGCTTGCGCGCGAGCTTTTCCAGGGCCCCCACGATCGGCGCCGGGACCATGCCTTCCGAGCGGATGGCGGCGATGATCTCGGGCGCGACCGCCTGAATCTCCGCGGTCGGATAGCTGAGCAGAAGGGCGAGGGCGCGATAGGTCAAAGCCATGATCAGGCCACCTCTGCTGTCGGTTTGGCGCGGGAGCGTTTGTCGGCGCCGAACAGGCCCAGTTCGGTGCGTCCGCCGGAACAGCCGTTGCCGAAGGTGAAGCCGCAGGCGCCGCGCAGGTCGTAGGCGTCCTCGACGGTCTCGCGGTGGGTCGAGGGAATGACGAACCGGTCCTCGTAGTCGGCGATGGCCATGATCTTATACATGTCGTCGATCTGGGCCGCCGTCAGGCCGACGGTGTCGGCCAGGCCGTGGTCGATCCGTCCGTCCACGGTTCTGGCGCGCATATAGGCCCGCATGGCCAGCATCCGTCGCAGCGCCAGGGTCACCGGGGCCTCGACCCCGGCGGTCAGCAGGTTGGCGAGGTATTTCACCGGGATGCGGAGCGAGTTCACATCCGGCATCTCGCCGTCCATCTCCAGGGCGCCGACGGCGGCGGCGTTCTGGATCGGCGACAGCGGCGGCACGTACCAGACCATCGGCAGGGTCCGGTATTCGGGGTGCAGCGGGAAGGCGACCTTCCAGTCGATGGCCATCTTGTAGACCGGGCTGCGCCGCGCGCCCTCGAGCCAGGCCTCCGGCACGCCGTCGGCGCGGGCCTGGGCGATGACGGCGGGGTCATGGGGGTCGAGGAAGATGTCGAGCTGGGCCTGGTAGAGGTCCTTCACGTCCGGGGTCGAGGCGGCGGCCTCGATCCGGTCGGCGTCATAGAGCAGCACGCCCAGATAGCGGATGCGGCCGACGCAGGTTTCCGAACAGACGGTCGGCTGGCCGACCTCGATGCGCGGGAAGCAGAAGGTGCATTTCTCCGATTTTCCGGAGTCCCAGTTGTAATAGATTTTCTTGTACGGGCAGGCCGAAACGCACATCCGCCAACCGCGGCACTTGTCCTGATCGATCAGGACGATGCCATCCTCTTCGCGCTTGTAGATCGCGCCGGAGGGACAGGCGGCCACGCAGGTGGGATTGAGGCAGTGCTCGCACAGCCTCGGCAGGTACATCATGAAGGTGTTTTCGAACTGGCCGTAGATCTCCTTCTGGATGCCTTCGAAATTGGCGTCCTCCGATCGCTTGGCGAACTCCCCGCCGAGGATTTCCTCCCAGTTCGGACCCCATTCGATCTTCTCCATCCGCTTGCCGGTGATCTGCGAGCGAGGCCGGGCGGTGGGGAAATGCTTCATCTCCGGCGCCGTCTGCAGGTGGCCGTAGTCGAAGTCGAAGGGTTCGTAATAGTCGTCGATCTCGGGCAGATCGGGGTTGGCGAAGATCTTGGCCAGGATGCGCCATTTGGCGCCCATGCGCGGCTCGATCTTGCCGTTGGCCTTGCGCCGCCAGCCGCCGTTCCACTTCTTCTGGTTTTCCCACTCCTTGGGATAGCCGATGCCCGGCTTGGTCTCGACGTTGTTGAACCAGGCGTATTCGACGCCTTTGCGGCTGGTCCAGACGTTCTTGCAGGTCACCGAACAAGTGTGACAGCCGATGCATTTGTCGAGGTTCAGGACCATGCCGATCTGTGCGCGGATCTTCATTGGCCGAACTCCTTGGATTCGAGCGGCTCATCGAGCCAGTCGACCGTCTTCATCTTGCGGAGAACGATGAACTCGTCCCGGTTGGAGCCCACGGTGCCGTAGTAGTTGAAGCCGTAGGACAGCTGGGCGTAGCCGCCGATCATGTGGGTCGGCTTGAGCACGGTGCGGGTGACCGAGTTGTGGATCCCGCCGCGCCGGCCGGTGATTTCCGACCCCGGCGTGTTCACGATCTTCTCCTGGGCGTGGTACATGAAGGTCGTGCCTTCACGGATGCGCTGGGAGACCACGGCCCGGGCCGTCAGGGCCCCATTGGCGTTGAAGACCTCGATCCAGTCGTTGTCGACGATGCCGGCCTTGCGGGCGTCCGTCTCCGAAATCCAGACGACGGGCCCGCCGCGGTTGAGCGTCAGCATCAGCAGGTTGTCGGAATAGGTGGAGTGGATGCCCCACTTCTGGTGGGGGGTGATGAAGTTGAGGACGATCTCGGTCTCGCCGTTGGGCTTGAGCCCCTTCACATGCGTCGTCTTCAGATCGATCGGCGGCTTGTAGACGCACAGCGCCTCGCCGAAGGCCCGCATCCACAGGTGATCCTGATAGAGCTGCTGGCGGCCCGTGAGCGTCCGCCAGGGGATCCGCTCATGCACATTGGTGTAGCCGGCGGTGTAGCAGACCTTCTCGCTCTCGATGCCCGACCAGATGGGCGATGAGATGATCTTGCGCGGCTGGGCGAGCAGATCGCGGAAGCGAATCTTCTCGTCCTCCTTGGGCAAGGCCAGGTGGGCGTGTTCGCGACCGGTCTGCTTCTCCAGTGCGGCCCAGGCCTTGACCGCGACCTCGCCATTGGTTTCCGGCGCCAGCATCAGGATGGTCTCGCAGGCGTCGATGTCGGTATCGATGCTGGGCATGCCTTCGGTCAGCCCGGGCTCGAGCACGGCGCCGTTCAGCTCGCGCAGCAGATCGACCTCGTGTCCGGTCTTCCAGGCCAGGCCCTTGCCGCCGTTGCCGACCTTGTCGAGCAGCGGGCCGAGGGCCGTGAACTGCTTGTAGAGGTTGGGATAGTCGCGCTCGACCACGGTGATCTGGGGCATGGTCTTGCCCGGGATCGCTTCGCATTCGCCGAGAAACCAGTCCTTCACCTCGAACGGCTGGGCCATCTCGCCGGGGCTGTCGTGCTGGATCGGAGTGAGGACGACGTCCTGCTCCCTGCCCAGGACCTCGGGCGCCACCTGCGAGAACTTCTTCGCGATGGCCTTGAAGATCTGCCAGTCCGACTTCGACTCCCAGGCCGGGTCCACGGCCGCCGAGAGCGGGTGGATGAAGGGGTGCATGTCGGAGGTGTTGAGGTCGTTCTTCTCGTACCAGGTGGCCGTCGGCAGAACGATGTCGGAGTAGACCGCCGTGGTCGACATGCGGAAGTCGAGGGTCACCAGCAGGTCGAGTTTTCCTTCCGGCGCCTCGTCATGCCAGACGACGTCGACAGGCTTCACCTGACCGGTCTCGCCCAGGTCCTTGCCCTGGACGCCGTGCGAGGCGCCGAGCAGGTGTTTGAGGAAATACTCGTGGCCCTTGCCGGAGGAGCCGAGCAGGTTCGAGCGCCAGATGAACATGTTGCGCGGCCAGTTGGCCGGGTCGTCCGGGTCCATGCAGGACAGTTCGATCGAACGGTCCTTCAGTCCGTTGAGGGTGTAGGTCCTGGGGTCCACGCCGGCGGCCTCGGCGGCCTTGGCCAGATCCAGCGAATTGGTTTTCAGCGCCGGGGCGGAGGGCAGCCAGCCCATCCGTTCGGCCCGGACGTTGAAGTCGATCATCGAGGCCTTCCACGGCCCCTCGGGGGCCGTCGGCGACAGCAGTTCGTCGATGCCGACGGTCTCGTAACGCCACTGATCGGAGTGGGCGTAGAAGAAGGAGGTCGAGTTCTGCTGCCGCGGCGGACGGATCCAGTCAGTGGCGAAGGCCAGGGGCGCCCAGCCGGTCTGCGGCCGCAGCTTCTCCTGACCGACATAGTGGGCCCAGCCGCCGCCGGACTGACCGACGCAACCGCACATCACCAGCATGTTGATGACGCCGCGATAGTTCATGTCCATGTGGAACCAGTGGTTCATCGCCGCGCCGATGATCACCATCGACTTGCCGTTGGTCTTCTCGGCATTGGTGGCGAAGCCACGGGCGGTGGCGATGATCTGGTCGCGCGGGACCGAGGTGATGGCCTCGGCCCAGGCCGGCGAATAGGGCTGCAGATCGTCGAACGATTCCGGCATGAAGTCGCCGCCGAAGCCCTGGTCGACGCCGTAGTTGGCCAGGAACAGGTCGTAGACGCAGGCGACCAGAGCCTCGCCGTCCTTCAGCATCACCCGTCGGACCGGCACGTTGCGGCCCAGGATCTTGGGATGATCGGTCGAGGCGAAGCCGTTGCTGGCCGTATTGGCGAAATAGGGGAAGTGGACGCAGGTCACCTCATCGTGCGCGTCCTTGAGGCCAAGCTTCAGCGTGGTCTCGCGACCCGCGGCGTCGCGTTCCTCAAGGTTCCAGCGGCCGTCCTCGCCCCAGCGGAAGCCGATCGAGCCGTTGGGCACGACGATCTCGCCGGTGGCCTCGTCGATGGCGACGGTCTTCCAGTCGGGGTTGTTGGCCTGTTCGAGATCGCCGACAAAATCCGAGGCCCGCACAAGGCGCTCGGGGACATAGCCGCCATTCTGGGGGACCAGCCGGACCAGCATCGGCAGGTCGCTGTACTGGCGCAGGTAGTCGCGGAAATACGGCACCTGCTTGTCGACGTGATACTCCTTGAGGATCACGTGACCGAAGGCCATGGCGAGGGCCGCGTCGGTGCCCTGTTTGACGGGCAGCCACAGGTCCGAGAATTTCGAGGCCTCGGAGTAGTCGGGGCAGATGACGACGGACTTGGCGCCGCGGTAGCGGGCCTCGGTGTAGAAATGGGCGTCCGGCGTGCGGGTCTGCGGAACGTTCGAGCCCCACAGCAGCATGAAGCTGGAATTGTACCAGTCGGCGCTCTCGGCCACGTCGGTCTGCTCGCCCCAGGTCTGCGGTGAAGCCGGGGGCAGGTCGCAGTACCAATCATAGAAGGAGCCGGTGACCCCGCCCAGCAGCTGCAGATAGCGGGCGCCGGCGGCGTAGGAGATCATCGACATGGCCGGGATCGGCGAGAAGCCGAACACCCGGTCCGGGCCCCAGCGCTTGGCCGTATGGGCGTTGGCCGCGGCGATGATTTCGGTGATTTCCTCCCAGTCCGCCCGCACGAAGCCGCCGGCCCCGCGCATGCTGGTGTAGGACTTGCGGGCCGCCGGATCGTTCTGGATCGAGGCCCAGGCCGCGACCGGCTCCATCGTCTCGCGCGCCTTGCGCCAAACTCGCAGCAGACGGGAACGCACCAGCGGATATTTCACCCGGTTGGCCGAATAGAGATACCAGCTGTAGCTGGCCCCCCGCGCGCAGCCGCGCGGCTCGTGGTTGGGCAGGTCGGGCCGGGTGCGCGGGTAGTCGGTCTGCTGGGTCTCCCAGGTGACGATCCCGCCCTTGACGTAGATCTTCCAGGAGCACGAGCCCGTGCAGTTCACGCCGTGGGTCGAGCGCACGATCTTGTCGTGGCGCCAGCGGTTGCGATAGGCCTCCTCCCAGCCGCGGTCCTCGTCGTTCATGACGCCGTGGCGGTCGGAGAACAGTTCGGTCTTGCGCGTGAAGAAGGCGAGACGGTCAAGGGTATGGCTCATGATGAGGCCGCCGTATTCAGGGTGGGGTTCAGGATCGAGCGCGGGCGGGCGTAGAACGCCCAGTTCACGACAGCGCAGGTGATGTAGAAGACGAGGAAGATGTAGAGGGCGGTCACCGGCCCTCCGGTGGCCTTCATGGAGTTGGCGAAGGCCAGGGGGATGAAGAAGCCGCCATAGGCGCCGATGGCCGAGGAGAAGCCGACGATGGCCGCCGATTCCAGCTCCGACGCTTTCAGCCGCTCGGCCGGCGTGGCGCGGGGCAGGAGGCGGGGCATGTCGGCGCGCACGAGGGCCGGGATCATCTGGAAGGTCGAGGCGTTGCCAACGCCGGTCCAGAAGAACAGCCAGATGAAGCTGGCGAAGAACAGGCCGAACACCGGCTCGCCGCCGAAGGCGCCGACGCTGTAGAGCACCGCCAGCACGCCCGCGATCAGGGCGTAGAAGACCACCTGGGTGACGTTGTGGCCGCCCCAGCGGTCGGAGACCCAGCCCGTCATCGCCCGCGAGGCCGCGCCCACCAGCGGTCCGAGAAAGGCGATCTGCAGGATATTCACGTCGGGAAACAGGGTCTTGCCCAGCAGGGGGAAGGCCGCCGAGAAGCCGATGAACGAGCCGAAGGTGCCGATGTAGAGGTAGCACATCAGCCAATTGTGCTTGCGCTTGAACACCACGGCCTGCTCACGGAACGAAGCGCGGGCGGAGGCGACGTCGTTCATGCCGAACCAGGCCGCGGCGGCGGCCACCAGGATGAAGGGCACCCAGACGAAGCCGGCGTTCTGCAGCCAGACCTGATGCTGGACGCCGTTTTCGACGTAGGTCTGCGGGGCGCCGAACAGGGGCGTGAACAGGGCCAGACCGGTGACCAGCGGCGCCGCGAACTGCAGGACGCTGACGCCCAGGTTGCCGAAGCCGGCGTTGAGCGCGAGGGCGTTGCCCTTCTGGGCCTTGGGGAAGAAGAAGCCGATGTTGGCCATCGACGAGGCGAAGGCCCCGCCGCCGAGGCCGCACAGCAGGGCCAGGATGACGAAGACGACATAGGGCGTTCCCGTGTCCTGCACCGCCACGCCGATGCCGACGGCGGGGATCGCCAGCGACAGGGTGGAGAGCGTGGTCCAGAGCCGACCGCCGAAGATCGGGACCATGAAGCTGTAGAAGATCCGCAGCGTGGCCCCGGACAGCGCAGGGAGCGCGGTCAGCCAGAACAGCTCGGCCGTCGAGAACTGGAAGCCGACCATGTTGAGACGGGTCGCCGCCGTCGACCACAGCATCCAGATGGAAAAGGCCAGCAGCAGATTCGGGATCGAGATCCACAGGTTGCGGCGGGCGATCCGTTGACCGGTGGAGGCCCAGAATCCTGGTTCCTCCGGGCGCCAGTCATGCAGAACGTGACGGGACATGCGCGTCTTTCTCTAGTGCGAACGGGTGGACGAGGCGGCCGCGGCCCTGTCGGGACCGACGCCGGCCAGCTCGGGGAATTCGGGCAGGGTCGCCAGCATGGGAGAGCGCCGCTGCTCCATCCGGCGGACGGCGAAATGCATCCAGACGAGCGCCGTGAGCACCAGCAGGAACAGCAGCATGAAACAGCTGGTCCAGACGCCGGTCAGATCGTTGAGCAGGCCGAAGACGATGGGCAGGATGAAGCCGCCGAGGCCGCCGATCATCCCCACCAGACCGCCGACCGAGCCGACGTGATCCGGGTAGTAGACGGGGATGTGCTTGAAGACGGCCGCCTTGCCCAGGCTCATGGCGAAGCCGAGCACGAAGACCACCCCGGTGAAGACCGGCAGGCTCATCGCCAGGCGGAAGCGGATCGGCCCGTCGATGCCGTCGACCACATAGGAGGTCGCCGGATAGGCCAGGATAAAGGCGCAGACGACGCTGATGACGAAGGTCAGATACATGACCTTGCGGGCGCCGACGCGGTCTGAGAGCCAGCCTCCGAACACCCGGAACAGCGAGCCGGGGATCGAATAGGCGGCGGCCAGCATCCCGGCCACGCCGATGCCGACCCCGTAGGCGCCGGTCAGATAGTGCGGCAGCCAGAGGGCGAGAGCGACGAAGCCGCCGAAAACGAAGAAATAGTAGAGGGCGAACCGCCAGACCCGGAGGTCCTTCAGCGGCTCGAGTTGCATCCAGGCGGCGACCGGCTTCTGGCCCGTCCGTCGGCGCTCGATCAGCTGGGGTTCGTCGCGGGTCAGGAAGAAGGACAGGAGGGCGATGAGGAGCAGCGCCCCGGCCCAGATCTGCGCCACGGCTTCCCAACCGAACGCCAGCATGACGAAGGGGGCCGCGAACTTGGTCACCGCCGCGCCGACATTGCCCGCGCCGAAGATGCCGAGCGCCGTGCCCTGTTTGCCGGCGGGGAAGAATTTCGAGACATAGGCGACGCCGACCGCGAAGGCTCCGCCCGCCATGCCCACGCCCAAAGCCGCGATCAGGAACTGGGGGTAGGTTTCGGCGTAGGACAGCAGGAAGGTCGCCGCCGCCGCCAGGGCCATGACGATCAGGCTGACGCGCCGCCCGCCGAACTGTTCGGTCCAGACGCCGAGGAATACGCGCACCAGGGATCCGGTGAGAATCGGCGTGCCGACCAGCAGGCCGAACTGCGCTTCGGAGAGCCCGAGGTCGGCCTTGATCTGGACGCCGATGATCGAAAAGATCGTCCACACCGCGAAACAGGCCGTGAAGGCGAAGGTGCTGACCCACAGGGCGGGACCGGCGCCAGGCGCTGATGTTTCAGGGACGGATGCCAACGGGCCTGCTCCATGGGACGCGCCGGTCGTCGGCTGTCGTTCCATGAGTCCTAGCGTGGCTTTCGGTCGCGCTATTTGACTCTTGTCAATTGAGGTCTTTGTAGACTTGGTTCAAAAGCAGTCCGATACAGAAAAACGCTAGTAAAGCGAAATGTGTTGGTTGGTTATTTGTCTAACGCGCTGCTGGCGATTGATATTCGTCAAGCGGTGCTTTACTGGAAGGATGTTGGCGGTGCGGAGCGTAAGCGATCAAGTCCGGGGCGCGCGCCCGAGTCCGTCCAGGAGCAAGGCCCTATGACCATGCGCGCCTCCGATCTCGACCGCGTCAGGGCGTTGCCGCTCTTTTCGCGGGCCTCGCCCGAAGTCTTCCGGGACGTCACAGCCGGCGCCTTCCTCCAGCGATTCCCGGCCGGCACGACCCTGATGATGGAGGGCGACACCGTCGACTTCCTCTATATCCTGCTGGACGGGGCCGTCGAACTCCAGGGATCCTGGAAGGAGAAGGAGACGACCCTGGCGCTCCTGCGTCCGGTCTCCACCTTCATCCTGGCCGCAGTCGTACTCGACGCCGACGCCCTGATGTCGGCGCGGACGCTGGAGCGCTCGGAAATCCTGATGCTGTCCGGCGAGGCCCTTCGCCGCACCATGCGGCAGGATGCGGAATTCAGCTTTGCGGTGGCCCAGGAACTGGCCGGCTGCTACCGCGGCCTGGTCCGCGCCGTGAAGAACCAGAAACTCAGGGGCGGCGTGGAGCGGCTCGCCAACTATCTGATCACCCAAAGGGTTCGTCAGGGGATGCGGGATCCGATCGTCCTGCCCCATGAAAAGCGGGTGCTGGCCTCGCTGCTCGGCATGTCTCCGGAAAATCTGTCGCGGGCCTTCGCCAGCCTGTCCAGCTACGGGGTGGTCGTGCACGGCGCGGAGGTCAGTCTCGGCCGCCCGGACGCCCTTGAGCGGCTGGCGCGCCCCCACCCCCTGATCGACAA
>NZ_DATMYH010000037.1:0-4989 GCF_035561115.1 Brevundimonas sp. | reverse complement strand
GCCCCCAACATCCCCGAACGCCCCGACGACGAGCTCTCGGTCATGGCCGAAATGGCCGTCGCCGCCGCGCGCCAGGCCATCGCCGCCTGGGGCAAGCCCGTCTCGGAGATCGGCGCTGTGCTCTGCGCCGCCTCCAACATGCCCCGCCCCTACCCGGCCCTGTCGATCGAGGTGCAGCAGGCGCTGGGGATCGAGGGCTTCGCCTTCGACATGAACGTGGCCTGCTCCTCGGCCACCTTCGGCATCAAGACGGCCGCCGACTTCATCGCCTCGGGCTCGGTCAAGGCGGTGCTGATGGTCAACCCCGAGGTCTGTTCGGCCCATCTCAACTTCAAGGATCGCGACAGCCATTTCATCTTCGGCGACGTCGCCACCGCCGTCATCGTGGAGGCCTCGGATCAGGCCGGGCCCGGCGGCTGGGACGTTCTCGGCACGCGGCTGAAGACCGTCTTCTCGAACAACATCCGCAACAATTTCGGCTTCCTGAACAACGCCGCCCCCGAAGGCATCGGCAAGCCGGACAAGCTGTTCATCCAGCAGGGCCGCAAGGTGTTCAGGGACGTGGTGCCGATGGTGTCCGAAATGATCATCGACCACGCCGCCGAGCTGGGGATCGATCCCGCGACGCTGAAGCGGATGTGGCTGCATCAGGCCAACATCAACATGAACCAGTTCATCGGCCGCAAGGTGCTGGGCCGTGAGCCGACGCCGGAGGAGAACGTCATCATCCTCGACGACTACGCCAACACCTCTTCCGCCGGCTCGATCATCGCCTTCCACCTGCGGCAGCAGGACATGGCCCCCGGCGACACCGGACTGATCTGCAGCTTCGGCGCCGGCTATTCGGCCGGGACCGTCTTCGTCAGAAAGCGCGCCTGATGGTCGACCGCAGCGATATCGGCGCCGTCGTCGACGCCATGTACGCCTGCATCTCCGGTCCCGCCGGACCGCGCGACTGGGCGACCCAGCGCGAGATCTTCCACCCCGACAGCCGTCAGGCCCGCACGGGCCTGGACGCCGACGGCCGCCCGACCATGATCGTCATGGGCCGCGAGGAATACCAGGCCAATGTCACGCCCTTCTTCGAGGCCAACGGCTTCTTCGAGATCGAGATCAGCCGCCGCATCGACGTCTTCGGCAACATGGCCCACGTCTGGTCCGTCTACGAGGCGCGCACCCGGCCCGAAGACGCCGGGCCCGAGCGCCGCGGGATCAACTCGATCCAGCTCTGCCGGGGCCCGGACGGCCTGTGGTCCATCCTGCACATGATCTGGGACAACGAGCGCCCCGGCCTTACGGCGTCGATCTAGCCGCCGGGGCCGCCGCCGGCGCGCCGGCCGGATGCGTCGCCTTCCACTCCATCGCCATGCGGATGCGGTTCTCGACCGACGGGTGGTCGTAGAACAGGACCTCCTCGATCGCCGAGGGCGACGGCGCGCGATACTCCGCCGTCTTGATCAGCGCCTTCGACAACCCGTCCGGCTCATTGGCGTGGACCAGCGAGAACTGGTCGGCGTCGGTCTCGATCAGCCGGATCATGGTATTCGTCACCGGCGTCAGCAGCAGGCCGATGACCGCACCTATGGCCGCCAGCACGGGCAGGCCCGCCGGATCGGAGATATCCCCCACCCGGTTCGCGCCCAGCAGCCGCTTCGCCAGCGGGAACACCCGGTCGATCAGCCAGAACGCCAGTCCCGCCAGCAGGATCATGATCCCGGCCATCCACAGCGAGTGCATATGGACATAGTGGCCCATCTCATGGCCCACGACGCCGCGCACCTCGGCCAGGTCGGCGCCCTTGGCGAACATGACGTCGCTCATCGCCACCCGCGCCGAGCCGAACAGGCCCGAGACATTGGCGGTGTAGCGGTCGGACTGTTTCGAGCCGTTGTAGATATAGATCTTGTCATCCGGCGTGCCCGTGGCGTGGGCCAGTTCGACCACGGCGTCGCGCACCGGTCCGTCCGGCGCCGGGGTGTAGGTGTTGAACAGCGGCTCGATCAGGATCGGCGAGACGATCAGCATGAAGACCACGGCCAGCGCCGTCAGCCCCGCCCCCCAGGCCCACCACAGCCGGCGCGCATGCCGGATGATGGCGTAGAGGCCGACGATCAGCAGCCCGAGGAAGACGACCGTGATCGCGGTGTCCATCACGGCTTCGGTCAGCCAGCCCGCCAGTGGCTGTTCTGTCAGCCCGTACTGCGTCTCGCGCCACCAGCCCTGATAGATCGCCCACGGCAAGGTCAGGACGAAATCCATCAGCACCCAGGTCACGCCGACCAGCAAGGACACCAGCTTGGGCCGCTTGCGCCGCCGCTCCAGCCGGTCGCGGATGCCGCTCAGCACCCCGGTGCGGATGATGATCCAGGCCACGACGATGCTGACGACCGCGCCCCACAGCAGCAGCCAATGGCCGCCGCGCGTATAGGCCACGGCCCGTTCCAGATCCTCGGGCGAGATGGTCGCCAGCCAGCGCGCGGTCTCGGCCGCGGGGTCGATGCTCATGACGGTGTCCTCCCTGACGCCCCAGAAGACCCCCGCCGCCGGCGTCTGTCAGCTTAATTCAGTGTCACGAATAACCCTGCCCTTATTGCGGTTGATTCTGATAATCGTTCGCAGTAATTGCCTCGCCTCTCTTCAAGCGGGGCCGTTCACATGCGCACTCTCCTCCTCACCGCCGGCGTCGCCGCCCTCCTGATCGCCGCCGGGTCCGCCCGGGCGGGAGAGCCGGACGCGGCCGGTCCCGACGACGTCGTCCAGCTTCCGCCGATCAGCGTCCTGGCCACCCGCACGGGCGTGACGCCGCAAGAGGCGCCGGCCACGGTCACCGTCTTCAGCGACCGCGACATCGAGGCCATGCTGGCGACCGACATCAAGGACCTGATCCGGTTCGAGCCCGGCGTCAGCGTCGTCAGCCAGCCGGCCCGTTTCGGCGCCGCCCTGGGCACGGCCGGTCGCGCTGGAAATGAGGGCTTCACCATCCGCGGCATCGGCGGCGACCGGGTGCTGATGATCGTCGACGGCGTGCGCTCGCCCGACGGCTTCGTCTTCGGCGCCCAGAGCGTCGGCCGCGGCGGCTATGCCGATCTGGACCTGATGAAGTCGGTCGAAATCCTGCGCGGCCCCGCCTCGGCCCTGTACGGCTCGGACGGTGTCGCCGGCGCGGTCCTGTTCACGACGAAGGACCCGGCCGACCTGATCCGCCCCGGCGAGAGCTTCAGCGCCCGCGCCCGCGTCGGCTACAACTCCGCCGACGAGGGCCTGACGAAATCCGCCGTCATCGCCGGGCGCAGCGGCGCCGTCTCGGGTCTTCTGGCCTGGACCGGGCGCGACAGCGAGGAGACGGAAAACCAGGGCGACCGCACCGGCGAGGAAGTCCAGTCGGTGCTGGTCGGCGGCGTTCCGACCCCCTCGCTGGTCTATTCCAGCCGCACCCTGCCCAATCCGCAGGAGATCCGTTCCGACGCCTGGCTGGGCAAGCTGGTCTGGGACGTCGCCCCGGGCCACAGCCTGCGCCTGACCTGGGACAGCTTCCGGAGCGACATGGACGCCATCGTCCTCAGCGGCCGCACCACCCGCAGCGTCGCCGCTCCGCCCGCCTCCGCCACTGCGGTTCTCAACCTGACCGCCGCCGACACGACGGAGCGCGAGCGCTTCAGCCTCGACTGGCGGCTGAAGGACGTGCTGGGCCTCGAGCGCGGTCAGGTGTCGGTCTACCAGCAGGATTCGACCACCCGCCAGTTCACCTTCGAGGACCGTGTCGGCGCCGACCGGACCCGCGACAACACTTTCGACAACGAGGTCCGGGGCTTCGCCGCCGACTTCACCAGGGGTTTCGGTTCCCACCGCATCACCTTCGGCGGCGACTGGTCCGAGACCACCCAGCAGGGCGTGCGCGACGGCACGATCCCGCCCATGGGCGAGACCTTCCCGACCAGCGCCTTCCCCAGGACCGACTTCAGCCTGGCCGGCCTGTTCGTCCAGGACGAGATCAGCCTGCTGGACGGTTCGCTGAAGATCATCCCCGCGGTCCGCCGGGACAGCTACGACCTGTCGACCGCCGACGATCCGCTCTATCCCGGCCCGCGCGCCGATCAGTCCGACGACCACGTCTCGCCCAAGCTGGGCGTCGTCTGGTGGTCCACCCCCCACTTCGGCCTGTTCGGCAGCTGGGGCGAAGGCTTCAAGGCGCCGACGCCGAGTCAGGTGAACAACTACTTCTCCAACATCGCCTTCGGCTACACCTCCCTGCCCAATCCGGATCTGAAGCCCGAGACCAGCCGCAGCCTCGAGATCGGCGCCCGGCTGCGTGACGTACAGGTCGCCGGCGGGCGTTTCTCGGCCCAGCTGGTCGGCTTCCGTTCGGACTATGAGGACTTCATCAGCCAGCAGGTGACCTCGGGCTCCTTCACCCCCGCCGACCCTGCCGTCTACCAGTTCGTCAACTTCACGGACGTCGAGATCTCCGGCGTCGAGGCGAAGGCGAACATCTGGTGGGACAACGGCCTGAGCGCCCGCTTCGCCGCCGCCTGGGCCGACGGCGAGATCAGCGACCCGGTCGCGGGCGCGCGTTCCCTTGAGACCATCGATCCGGTCAAGGTCGTCCTCGGCCTCGGCTACGACGATCCCGCCGGCCGCTTCGGAACCCAGGCCGTCGCCACCTGGTCGCAGGCGAAGGATCAGGCCGACACGGACAACCTGGCCTGCGCCGGAACCTGCGCCGTCGGCGATGACTTCGCCCTGCTGGACCTGACCGCGTACTGGAACCTCAATGAACGGGTCACGGCCCGGGCCGGCGTCTTCAACGTCTTCGACGAGCGTTACAGCTGGTGGAGCGACGTGCGCGGTGTGGCGGCTACCTCGGCGGTGCTCGACGCCTACACCCGGCCCGGCCGGAATTTCGGCCTGTCCCTCGCCCTGCGCTACTGATCCCCCCCGGAGAGCATGACCATGACCCGCGTCTTCCTCATCGCCGCCGCCCTGCTGGCC
>NZ_DATMYH010000036.1:0-26622 GCF_035561115.1 Brevundimonas sp. | reverse complement strand
CATCCCGTCGCGGGGGAGGGCGTCTGGCGCCAGGGCCATCGCGTGCGGCGGGGTGTGATCGTTGCGGGACGCCGCAGGTCGCCCTCGGGCGGCCGGTGGCGGAACCGGACCGCGCTGGGGGACGGGTTGCTCCCCCTTCCGGCGCGCGAAGGGACTGTCCTCCGGTTTGAAACGGAGGAGCCCGGGGGCCTGGCAGCCCCCGCCCGTCCGGGCTTAGTTTCGAAAGGGCCTAAATGGCGAGAGACCGGGGGCCGAAAACCGGCAACCCGGTTGGCCATGCGATGCCCGCCCCGAAGCGCTCGGAAGCCGCGATCACGCGGAGCGAAGGCGGCGAAGCCGAAAACACATTCCGGTCCCCGTAACGCGAAAGCAGGGGGCCACATCACGGTTCCGGGCATAGCCGCCCGCGCTCCGCGACCTCCCCAACCGCTTCTCCGGAAGCGGCGATGACGCACGCCTGCCTTCTCCCTCCCCGTTGGGGGAGGGTGGTCGCGAAGCGACCGGGTGGGGACGGCCGCACAGCCCCATCCGCCCGCATCCGCCCCATCGCGCCGCTCCCACCCTGTCGCCGCTGACGCGCCGACATCCCTCCCTCAAGCGGGAGGGAGAACGGGAGAGCGAAGACTCCTGCCCGGATTCCGGCCCATCCCCAGCGACCCTTCGCCACGCCCCCGAATTGATGAAACAAACATGCAGAAAATCAACATGCTACAGCACGTCTGCGCCGCCTTGACCTGCGGGGGTCTCGCCTATAGGTTCCGCGCCGAATTCAGACCCCCTCCGTCATCCGTGACGGAGTGCTGAGGCCGCCATGTCCCTGCCACCAGAATCGCGCGAAGAGGCGATCGCTCGTCTCAACAGGAGCGCATCTGATCTGGAGGCGCGCACCGCTCCGCCGCTCTCTCACGAGGCCGCGGGTCAGGCGGCGGCGGGACAGGCCTGGAAGATCATCGCCGACCTGTTCGGCGGCGTCTTTGTGGGCCTCGCGATCGGCTTCGGGGTCGACCATTTCGCCGGCACCTCGCCGGTGGGGATTATCGGCGGGGTCCTTCTGGGCTTCGCCATCTCGGTCTGGATGGCGTGGCGCACGGCGCAACGTCTGATGGCCGAGGCCAACAAGCACGGGGAGCCGAAGTCGGTTCCCTTCGATGACGACGAAGACCAGGGAGCCTGATCGCCAGATGGCCGATCCGCTACATCAGTTTCAGGTTACGCCGCTGCCGGGTCTCGACTTCGGCGAAGTGACGCTGCCGATCGTCGGCACGGTGCATCTGGCCTTCACCAATTCGCACCTGGCCATGACCATCGGCTTCCTGCTGGTGGTGGGCTTCCTGACGCTGGTCACCTCGAACGCCAAGGTCGTTCCGGGTCGGACCCAGGCCGTGGGCGAAACCCTGTTCGGCATGATCGACGGCCTGACCGAGTCCATCATCGGTCACGACGGCAAGAAGTATTTCCCGTTCGTCTTCACCATCTTCACCTTCATCCTCGGAATGAACCTGCTGGGCATGTTCCTCAGCTTCACCGCCACCTCCCAGCTCGCCGTGACGGCCACCTTCGGCCTGATCACCTTCGGCCTGGTGGTGATCGTCGGCCTGGTGAAGAACGGCGCGAACTTCCTCAAACTGTTCTGGCCGACCGGCGCGCCGCTGGTCATGCGGCCGATCGTGGGCCTGATCGAGTTCTTCTCGTTCCTGCTGCGCCCGCTCACCCTGACGCTTCGTCTGTTCGGCAACATGATGGGCGGCCACATCGCCCTGAAGGTCTTCGCCGGCTTCGTGGCCACGGCGGTCATCGGCGCCGCCGGCTGGTTCGGCGTGCTGATCTTCCCGCTCGCCCTGGGCATGACCATCGGCCTGACCGCGCTCGAGTTCCTCGTGGCCTTCCTTCAGGCCTTCGTTTTCGCTGTTCTGACCTGCATCTACCTCAACGATGTGGTCAACCTGGGCGACGGCCACTGAGCCGCGACCAGTTCGTTCCAACCCAACCAAACCCAGACCTACAGGACTAAGACCATGGATCCCCAAGCCGCTAAACTCATTGGCGCCGGCATCGCGATGTGCGGCATGATCGGCGCCGGCATCGGCGTCGGCAACATCTTCGGCCAGTTCCTGGCGGGCGCCCTGCGCAACCCGTCGGCCGCCGGCTCGCAAATCGGCAACCTGTTCGTGGGCGCGGCCCTGGCCGAAGCCCTCGGCATCCTGGCCTTCGTCATGGGCATCCTGATCTGGATCTCGTAACCGGCTTCGGCGGCGCGGACCCGGTCCGCGCCGCCGGCTGACGACCTTCCAGACTCACCTCCAGGCGACTGATGACCGTTCAAGCCCAACCCGTCATGCCCGAAGATGCGACCCCTCCGGTCGCGGTCGCGGACACGCACGCCACGACCGAAGCCGCTCACGGCGGCGAACACGAGTCTGGCGGCCTGCCCCAATTCGAGTTCCAGCACTGGTTCGGGCAGATCGTCTATCTGATCTTCCTGTTCGCGATCCTGTATTTCCTGATCGCCAGAATCTTCGCGCCGCGCATGCGCCGCGTGTTCGACGAGCGCGCCTCGACCATCTCGACGGCGGTGGAAACCGCCCGTCAGGTGCAGGCCGAGGCCGCCGGCCAGGCCGCCGAGGCCAAGCATGAGGTCGAGGCCGCCCGCGCCTCGTCGCGCGCCACGGCCGCCGCGGCCAAGGCCCGCGTGACCGAGGAGGCCGCCACCCGCGCCGCCGCCGAGGAAGCCGTGGTCAACGCCCGCATCGCCGAAGCCGAGACCGCTATCGGCAAGACCCGCGACGCCGCCATGACCAATGTCTCGACCATCGCGTCCGATACGGCCGCGGCCATCGTCGAACGTCTCACCGGCAAGGCGCCCACCGCCGCCGAAGCCGCTGCCGCCGTGAAGGGCGCCGCCTGATGGAATTCTTCAATCCGCACCTCTACGACCTGGCGAACCCGGAACTCTGGGTCGCCATCGGCCTGATCGCCTTCTTCGTGATCGTCGCCGTCGCCGGCGTGCCGAAGCTGGTCGCGGGCGTTCTCGACGCCAAGGCCGCCAAAATCCAGTCCGAGCTCGACGAGGCCGCCCGTCTGCGCGCCGAGGCCGAGGCCCTGCTGGCCCAGATCCGCGCCGAAAAGGCCGAGGCCGAGGCCCAGGCCGCCGATATGCTGAAAGCCGCCGAGGCCGACGCCCGCGTCATGGAGACCGAGGCCAGGGTCAAGCTGGAAGAGACCCTGAAGCGCCGCCAGGAACTGGCCGAGCGCCGCATCGCCCAGGCCGAGGCCCAGGCCACCGCCGAGGTGAAGGCCGCCGCCGCCGACCTCGCCGCCCGCGCCGCCGAACAGATCCTCGCCGCCCGTCTGGCCGGCCAGAAGTCCGACCCGCTGCTCGACGCGGCCATCGCCCAGATCGGCTCGCGCCTGAACTAGGGGCGGTCACGACCCGGAAGAAAACGCCCCGCCGGCTCCCGGCGGGGCGTTGTCGTGTCAGTGCGCCGGTGCGGCGCCCGGCATCGAGCCGACTCGCTTGTCCCGCTGGACGAGCCGTCCGTAGACGTTGCCGAGAACGATCCCGTAGACCGCATGGGTGGCGATCATCCAGGCGAAGGTGCCGAACCCGGCGCCCATGAAGAACAGGCCCACAGGCCGGCCTCCGACCATTCCCACCAGCGGCGCGATGGTCAGCCCCATCAGGATGAAGGCCCCGATGGCGAAGACGATGCCTTTGGATTCCGGCGTGTCCGTCGGCAGACGGGGGCACAGGACTCCGAAGGCGGGTCCCAGAACCAGGGTCCCGATGAAGAAGTGGGCCGCCCAGCCTATGGCGATCGTGTCGGGCATCTGCAGCATGACTGAAAGAAGTCTCGGGAAGCTGGCGGCCCAGGGCCCCAGCATCATGTTCGCGACCTCAAGCACCGAGACCGCAATCGTGGCCGCGAGACCGGCGACCACACCCTTCTGTACGCGTGACATCATGACCGTGGCGCCTCCCAACGCTTGTTGTGGCTCAGACTACGCAAGAGGAAGCATACGCCTGCTGGGAAGGACGGCGATCACATTGCCGTGCGCGAATCCCCTCGCCCCGCCCCTTGCATGGATGGCGGGCGGGGACCGGGGCTGTATAGTCGTCCGATGAAAGCGCGTTTCCTCTGGCGGGCCCACCGGGCGCGCCTGCTCGACCAGGCGGCCGAACTGGCCCTGATCCGCCGTCACACCCGGCCGGGAGACCTGGCCTGCGACGTGGGGGCCAACAAGGGCAGCTATCTCTACTGGATGGCCCGATGGGCGAGGCGCGTCGTCGCGTTCGAGCCGCAGCCGGGGCTGGCCTCGTATCTGGAGGCGATCTCGGCGGCCCTGCCGCTGCGCAATGTGACCATCGAACAGAAGGGCGTGTCGGACCATTCCGGCGTGCTCGAACTGTATATGCCCTCCATCAACTCGCCCGAGGCCAGTCTGGTCCCGATCGCCGGAGCGCAGACGGTGAAGGTCCCGGTCGTGGCGCTGGACGACTACTTCGACCCATCGGAGCGGTTGGCCGTGCTGAAGGTCGATGTCGAGGGCGCCGAGCTCGACGTGTTCCGGGGCGCCGACCGGATCCTCCGCCAGGACCGGCCCGTCCTGCTGTTCGAATGCGAGCAGCGGCATCTGAGAACCGGCTCGGTCTTCGACTGCTTCCGGCATCTGGAGGCGCGCGGCTACACCGGCCGGTTCATACAGGGAAAATCCCTGAAGCCGGTGTCGGAGTTCGATCTCGCGCTCCATCAGAACCAGACCGGCGAACGGTTCTGGCGCCACCCTGACTACAGCAACAACTTCCTGTTCGAACCCGTCTGAGCCGGCCTATTCGGCCGCGATGTTCGAACCTTCGGGCGCCGTCCAGCGCAGCACCGGCGACCGCGCGGCGCGGGTCTCGTCCAGACGTTTCAGCGGCGCATGGAACGGGGCGCCCTTGAAGCGGTCGACGTCGCCGGCCTTCGCCGCCGTCGCCAGGGCCCGCATCGCCTCGATGAAGCGGTCCAGCTCCTGCTTCGACTCCGTCTCGGTCGGCTCGATCAGCATGGCGCCGTGGACGACCAGCGGGAAATACATGGTCATCGGGTGGAAGCCCTCGTCGATCATCGCCTTGGCGAAGTCCAGCGTGGTCACGTCCGTGCCCTTCAGCCATTCGTCGTCGAACAGGGCCTCGTGCATGCAGGGCCCCTCGGGGAAGGCCGGGCTCATCAGGTCCGACAGCCGGGCCTTGATATAGTTGGCGTTCAGCACCGCATCCTCGGCGACCTGACGCAGGCCGTCCGAGCCGTGGCTCATCATGTAGCTGAGGGCCCGGGTGTACATCCCCATCTGGCCCTGGAAGGCGCACAGGCGACCAAAGGCTTGGGCCGCCTCGTCTTCCTCGCGCTCGACCAGGCGATAGCCGTTCTGGTCGTGTACGACCCACGGAGCCGGGGCGAAGGGAGCGAGGGCTTCCGACAGCACCACCGGACCCGCGCCCGGACCGCCGCCGCCGTGCGGCGTCGAGAAGGTCTTGTGCAGGTTGATGTGCATGGCGTCGACGCCGAGGTCGCCCGGCCGCACCCGGCCGACGATGGCGTTGAAATTGGCCCCGTCGCAGTAGAAATAGGCGCCCGCCTCGTGGGTCAGGCGGCTGATCTCGAGGATGTCGCGCTCGAACAGGCCGCAGGTGTTGGGATTGGTCACCATGATGGCGGCGACGTCGTCGCCCAGCTTGGCGGCCAGGTCGGCGACGTCCACGCGGCCGTCCTCGGTCTGGGCGACCTCGACAACGGTGTAGCCGACGAAGGCGGCGGTGGCCGGATTGGTGCCGTGGGCCGAGGTGGGGACCAGCACCTTGCGGCGCTTCTCATGCTGACCCGAGGCTTCGTGGGCGGCGCGGATGGCCATCAGGCCGCACAGTTCGCCATGGGCGCCCGCCTTGGGCGACAGGGCGACCGCGGGCATGCCGGTCAGCGTCTTCAGCCAGTGAGCCAGGGTGTCCATCAGCTCCAGCGCGCCCTGCACGGTCGACGTCGGCTGCAGCGGATGGATGTCCGAGAAGCCCGGCAGGCGGGCGATCTTCTCGTTGAGGCGCGGGTTGTGCTTCATCGTGCACGAACCCAGCGGATAGATGGCCAGGTCGATGGCGTGGTTCTTCTGCGACAGGCGCACATAGTGGCGCATCGTCTCGGGTTCGGAGAGGCCCGGCAGGCCGATCGGATCGCGCCGGACCAGATCGCCCAGGTCGGACCCGTCGGTCTTCGGCTCGGGCAGATCGACGCCGGTCTTGCCCCAGCCGTCACTCTCGAAGATCAGGTGCTCGTTCTGCAGCAGGCCGCGCCCGCCGGTCAGGGTGGCGGGCTTGCTCTCGACGCGGTTCGGAGTGGTCGGGCGGCCGACGGTGTTCATGGTGCTCATCGTTCCGCTCCTCAGTTCGCCAGAACCTTGGCGAGCGAACCCGCCAGGATCCTGATGTCCGCGTCCATGGTCATTTCCGTCGCCGCGACCAGCAGGACGTCGTCCATGCCTGCGCCGGGAGCGAGGCGGCTGTAGGGCACGCCGGCGAGGATGCGATGGGCGGCCAGCGCCTCGACCACCTCGGCTGCAGGCTTCGGCAGACGCACGGCGAACTCGTTGAAGAAGCGCGGGGTCAGCACCTCGACGCCGGGAATGGCCGCCAGGGCGTCGCGGGTCGCCAGCGCCTTCTCGTGGTTCAGCAGGGCCATCTTGCGCAGCCCCGTCTCGCCCAGCAGGCTCATGTGGATCGTGAAGGCCAGGGTGCACAGGCCCGAGTTGGTGCAGATGTTCGACGTCGCCTTGTCGCGGCGGATGTGCTGCTCGCGGGTCGACAGGGTCAGGACGAAGCCCCGCTCGCCGTCGGCGTCGACGGTCTCGCCGGTCAGGCGGCCGGGCATCTGACGGACCAGCTTTTCGCGGCAGGCGAACAGACCGACGTAGGGGCCGCCGTAGTTCAGGGCGTTGCCGATCGACTGACCCTCGGCGGCGACGATGTCGGCGCCCATCTCGCCGGGCGACTTCAGCAGGCCCATCGACACGGCCTCGGTGACCACGACGATCAGCAGGGCCCCGGCGGCGTGGGCGGCTTCGGCGATCTTCGTGACGTCGGTGGCGGTGCCGAACACGTTCGGGGTCTGGACGACGACGCAGGCGGTGTCCGGCCCGATCTGCGCGATCACGTCGGCTTCGGCGTCCACGGCGGCGGGCAGGACCTGGGTCTCGACGCCAACGGCGTGGACCACGGTCTCGGTCGCCCTGACGTAGTGCGGATGCACCCCGCCCGAGATCACCGCCTTGTTGCGGCGGGTCACGCGGGTGGCCATCAGCACGCCCTCGGCCATCGCCGTTGACCCATCGTAGAGGCTGGCGTTGGCCACCGGCATGCCGGTCAGGTTCGCGACCTGGGTCTGGAACTCGTACAGATACTGCAGCGTGCCCTGGGCGATCTCGGGCTGGTAGGGCGTGTAGCTGGTCAGGAACTCGGACCGCTGGATCACATGGTCCACCGTCGCCGGGACGTGGTGCTTGTAGGCCCCGGCCCCGCAGAAGAAGGGGACCGTTCCGGCCGACGCGTTTTTCGCCGCCATGGCCCCCAGCGCCCGCTCGACCTCCAGCTCGCCGGCGACGCGCGGCAGGTCGACGAAGCCCTCGCGGCGCGCCGCCTTGGGTACATCCACGAACAGGTCGTCGACAGATTTCGCCCCGATGGCCGCCAACATGGCGGAGCGGTCGTCGGGCGTGAGGGGGAGGTAGCGCATCTTTGGGTCCCTACACTCCGCTCATCCCGGCGAATGCCGGGACCCGGATGACAAGCGCCATCCTGTCGAGCAGAGAGTCCTGTGATCTGGGCCCCGGCATTCGCCGGGGTGAGCGGTGAATTAAAGCGTGGTCAGGTACTGGTCGTAGGCGGCGCGATCCATCAGGCCGTCGGTCGAGGCGTCCGCGACCGTGATCTTGGCGAACCAGCCTTCGCCTTCGGGATCGGCGTTGACCGTTTCCGGGGCGGAGGCGAGGGCGGCGTTGCCCTCGATCACCTCGCCCGAGACCGGAGCGTAGACATCCGAGGCCGCCTTGACGCTCTCGACGACGGCGAAGCTGTCGCCCTTCGAGACGGTCTTGCCCGCTTCCGGCGTCTCGACAAACACAACGTCGCCGAGGGCGTCAGCAGCATGCTTCGAGATTCCGACGGTGGCGACGTCGCCATCGAAGCGAACCCACTCGTGATCCTTGGTGAAATGCATCGGTCCGATCCTCAGGCTTTCGGTTTGCGATAGTAGCGTTGGGCGACGAAGGGCATGGCGACGACCTCGGCCGCGGCGGCCCTGCCGCGCACGATGACCTTAAGGTCGGTCCCCAGCTCGGCGAACTGCGGCGGGACATAGCCCATGGCGATGTTGCGGCCCAGCGTCGGCGACGGGCCGCCGGAGGTGACAACGCCGATGACGTTTCCGTTGGCGTCGGCGATCTCGGCGCCTTCACGGGCCGGGGCGCCTTCCTTGACGCTGAGGCCGACGCGAATGCGCGACGGGCCGTCGGCCAGCTCCTTCAGGATGCGAGCGGCTCCGTTGAAATCGGCGCGCTCCTTACGGGACTTCGACAGGGCGAAGGTGAGCGCGCCCTCGACCGGGCTGGTCGAGGCGTCGATGTCGTGGCCATGCAGCGGCAGGCCAGCCTCGAGGCGCAGGCTGTCGCGGGCGCCCAGGCCGATCGGCTTGACGCGGGCGTCCTGCAGCAGGGTGTTCCAGATGCGTTCGGCGTCCGCGTTCGGCACGGAGATCTCATAGCCGTCCTCGCCCGTGTAGCCCGAGCGGGAGACGAAGCAGTCGACCCCGAACAGCACCAGGCGGGCGCAGTCCATGAAGCCGAACTCGGCCAGCACCGGCTCATGGGCGGCCATGACCTCGGCGGCTTCGGGCCCCTGGATGGCGATCAGGGCGCGGTCGGACAGGACGCTCAGCTTGGCGTCGCCCTGCAGATTGGCGTCCAGGAAGGCGAAGTCGGCGTCCTTGTTGCCGGCGTTGACCACGACATAGAGACCGTCATGGTCGGGCTTGCCGGCCATCAGGTCGTCCAGGATTCCGCCCTCTGCGTTCAGCAGCAGGCTGTATTTCTGCCGACCCGCCTTCAGGGCCGCATAGTCGCCGGGCACGAAACGCTCGAACTGGGCCACGGCGTCCTCGCCGGTGATCTTGCACTGGCCCATGTGCGAGACGTCGAACAGGCCGGCGTGCTCGCGGGTCCAGCGATGCTCGGCCAACACGCCCTCGTACTGCACCGGCATATCATAGCCGCCGAAACCCACCATGCGGGCGCCGAGCGCGCGGTGGGCGGCGTTAAGGGGCGTGGTCTTGAGGGTTTCGTCGGTCATGTTCAGGCTTCCAGGGTCGCGTCTTGAGGCGGAAAGCTCCGCCGTCCTCGCGCCCCCGCTGTCCTGAAGCCTGAGAGATTCCGGCCCGTCAGAATCCTGACCGCCTTGCTCCGTCGGCGCGCTCCGAGGAGCGACTTTCCAGCGTCCGTATGTCCTCGCGGTCCGTTTGCCTGAGCGTTTCCGGGGCGGTTGCGCCTTCGGCTCCGGAGCCTCCGAAAAGGCTCCGATCTCTCCCGCGAGAGCGTCGCGACCTAGGCCCCGACTCCGGCGCGAAGTCAAGCGTGGACGGCGCGCGCCTTGGCTCTCAGTGGACCAGCCGGGCGGCGAAAGCGATCAGGAGCACGAGGCCCAAGGCGGGCAGGGCGGTCCTGAATGTCCAGACGCAGCCTGTGATGAAGCGACTGTCGTAGTCCCTGTGAAGATCGGAATAGAAGTTGCCGATCGGCGAGATGTCCCAATCCCGGCCCATCCGCCAGAACGCGGGCAGACCTTCCGGCCGAAGTCGCATCGACTTGAGATAGTCGGCCCAGAACTGGGCGCCATGCCATGCTGCGACCAGCACGAGGGCTACGGCAATGGCGGTCCACAGAGCGACGGTGTCGATCCAGTCCGTCATCAGCCAGCCGCCGCGTAGGCGTCGACCTCCGCCATCCGAGCCGCCTTGTCGGCCTCAGGCAGGAAAGAGCCCTCAAAGCTGTTGCGGGCCATGAGCGTGATCTGCTCACGGGTGAGGCCCACGGCGTCGGCCAACTGGCGATAGTTCTCGTTCACATAGCCGCCGAAATAGGCCGGGTCGTCCGAGTTCAGCGTCACATGCAGCCCCCGACGCAGCATCTCGGGCACGGGATGGTCCTTCAGGTCCCTGACCACGCAGAGTTTGAGGTTCGACAGCGGGCAGACGGTCAGCGTCATCCGCTCGTCGGCGAGCCGCTCGATCAGGCGTGGATCCTCCATCGACCGGTTGCCGTGATCCATCCGGTCGATGTGCAGAAGATCCAGCGCCTCCCAGACATAGGCCGGGGGGCCTTCCTCGCCGGCATGGGCGACGCGCTTCAGGCCCATGTGTCCGGCGCGCTCGAACACATGCCGGAATTTCGACGGCGGATGGCCGACCTCCGAAGAATCCAGTCCGACCCCTGCGATACGGTCCAGCCATGGCTCCGCCGCGTCGAGCGTCTCGATGGCGGCGGCCTCGTCGAGATGCCGCAGGAAACACAGGATCAGCTTCGAGCTGACCCCCAGTTCGGCCTCGGCCGTCTTCATGCCCGCCAGCAGGCCGTCTGCGGCTACGCGGAACGGCAGGCCGCGGTCGGTATGGGTCTGGGGATCGAAGAATATCTCGGCATGGCGGACATTGTCCGCCGCCGCCCGTTGGAAATAGGCGAGGGCCAGATCGTGGAAGTCCTGTTCCGTCCGCAGCACCTGGGCCCCGGCGTAGTAGATGTCGAGGAAGTCCTGCAGGTTCGAAAAATCGTAGGCCGCGCGCACGGCTTCGACGCTGTCGAACGGAATCGCGACCTGGTTTCGTCGGGCGAATTCGAACATCTGCTCGGGCTCGAGCGAACCCTCGATGTGCAGGTGGAGTTCGGCCTTGGGCAGGCCGGCGATATAGGCGTCAAGGGACATGGACGGGCTTCCGGTCGAACGGGACGGGCGACGGCGAAGCGGCTTCGAGAGCCTGGATGACGCCAGCCGCCAGTCGGCGATAGGCCACGATAAGAGTGTCCGGGCTGGTGCGGAAGTCGTTCTGCAGCCAGAGCCGCAATTGTCCAAGCAAGGCCCCGGCGAGGAAGGCGGAGGCCTGTCGGCGCTCCTCCGGAGCGAGCTCGGGCAGGGCGGCGGCCAGATTCGTCTCGGCGATCAGACGCAGGCTCCGCTCACCGGCGGCGAACATGACTTCCATGGATCGCGAGGGGCCGACACGGCGCGAGAAGGCGGCGTTGCCGGCGATGTGCCGGACCAGATGGCCGACCGGCAGGATATCGGTCACGCCTTCGCGGCGGGCCAGTTCGTCGCAGATGCCGATCATCCCGGCGAACGATCGTCCGAGGAAATCGTCACGGTCTTCGAAGTGGGCGTAAAATGTCGAGCGTCCGACGCCGGCCGTCCGGACCAGATCGCCGACCTTCACGTCGTCGATGTCCCGCGTCTGACCAAGCGAGATCAGCGCAAGGGCCAGTCGTCCGCGCGTCCGGACGACGCGCTGGTCGATCGGGCGTGGCTGGACGCTTTTTCCGGACATTCCCGACTCCCGTGTCCCGCATCGGCCGGACGGCGTCGGGGACCCGGTGGTTTTCGACCCGATCCGTGCCAACCACAAGCCACGCATCATCGGAGGAACGCACATGTCTGGAAACCCCAAGGCGGGCTCGACCGCCCTGATCCTCGGCTGGCTGGCCTACATCGGCCTGATGGCGGTGCATCCGACTCATCTCGGAGGGCCGTCTCTCGGCCATGTCGACCTCAATGACGCCGTGCACTGGACGGCGCTGCTGATCAGCCCGGTGCTGGCCAGCGGCTATGTGGGAATGGCGCGCCGCCTCGACCTGTCACGGCCGTTGCCGTTGCTAGGTCTGTGCTTCATGCTCTTCAGCCTTGTCGCAGGCATGGCCGCGGGAACCCTGAACGGACTGGTCATGCCCGAGGTGCTGCGCTCGACTGCGGAGCAGGAGACGAGCGCCGACAGTCTGGAGGCGCTGCGCCATCTGGTCTGGTGGACCAATCAGGGCTTCGCAGCGATCCACTATACGCTCGCCGCCATGGGCACGGGCCTGCTGGGTCT
This sequence comes from Brevundimonas sp., assembly GCF_035561115.1. Taxonomy (GTDB): domain Bacteria; phylum Pseudomonadota; class Alphaproteobacteria; order Caulobacterales; family Caulobacteraceae; genus Brevundimonas. The sequence goes on along the minus strand of NZ_DATMYH010000036.1, from coordinate 14,473 downwards.
GGCGTGGATGCGTCAGCCGGGCGGACGGTTGCTGGGGATCGCTGGCGTCGCGGTGGCGACGGGTTTTCTCGTCTGGCTGGCGACCGGCCTGTGGCGGCCAGACGTTCACGGGGCCCTGGCCGTCGTGCTGGCGATAGGGGTCTGGACGATCAGCGCCGGCTTCGTCATGCGCCGGGGAGGGTCGGAGGCCTGACCTACATTCGCTCTGGCGTCTCGATGCCGAGAAGGCGGAGCGCGGTCTCCAGCTGATCCAGCGCCGCCTTCGACAGCGCCAGCCGCGAACTCCTCATCGCCTCGTCCGGTGCGATCAGCACCGGGCAGGCGGCGTAGAATTTCGAGAAGCTCTGCGCCAGCCGATAGGCGTGCTCGGCCACCACGTGCGGCATCCTCTTGTCGTAGGCCTCGGCGACCGCCTGCGAGAAGGCGTCCAGCGTCAGGGCCAGGTCGCGCTCGGCCGGCTCGGCGATGACGATTGGGCCCGGCGCCACGCCCTGGTCCGCGCCCTTGCGCAGCAGGGATTTGATCCGCACCGCCTGGTACAGCAGATACGGCCCGGTCTTGCCCTCGAAGCTCATGAAGCGGTCGAGGTCGAAGACGTAGCTGGTGGTCCGGCTGTTCGACAGGTCGGCGAATTTCAGGGCCGCGACCGCCACCTTGTGAGCGATGGTCTCGAACTCGGCTTCGCCCAGATTCTCGCCCAGGCGCGCTTCATGCAGCCGGTCGCGCGCCTTTTCCACGGCCATTGTGATCAGGTCGTGCAGCTTCAGGACGCCGCCCGCACGGGTCTTGAAGGGCTTGCCGTCCGGCCCGTTCATGGTTCCGAAGCCGAGGTGGTCCAGCGACCCCTCGGCTGCGTAGCCGGCCAGGTAAGCGGCGCGGAACACCTGTTCGAAATGCTCGGCCTGCCGCTCGTCGACGACATACAGGATCAGGTCGGGGTCGATAGCCTTGCGCCGGTCGAGGATCGTCGCAAGGTCGGTCGTGCCGTACATGGCCGAGCCTTCCGAACTGATGACCAGCAGCGGCGGCGGACTGGGGGCCTCTATGACCGAGCCGTCCGCCAGCTTCTTCTTGCGGGTCTCGCCGGGGCGGGCGACGTGGACCACCCGGGCCCCGGAATCCTCGACCAGCAGACCCTTCGCCTCCAGATGGGCGATCATCTCGGCCATCAGTGGGTCGGCGTCGCTTTCGCCGTTCCACAGGTCGAAGGTCACGCCGAGGGCGCCGAACTCGCGCTCCAACGCCGTACGGCTGACAGCGACGAAATGGGCCCACAGGGCGCGATAGCCCGGACGTCCGCCCTGCAACTCCGCCGTGGCCTTTCGGGCGCGGTCGCGGAAGCCCGTGTCTTCCCTGGCCATGGCGGCGGCCGCGGGATAGAGGCGTTCGAGATCCTCCAGCGTCACCGGACTCACGGTCGGGAACGGTCCGCCGCCCTCGGCCAGGAAGGCGTCCGCCTTGCCCTCATCGCCGACGGCGACGATGAGCAGGCCCATCTGGAAGCCCCAATCGCCGAAATGGGCGTCGCCCCAGACCGTGTCGCCCCGGAAGCGGAACAGCCGCTTCAGACTTTCGCCGATGATCGACGAGCGCAAATGGCCCACGTGCATCGGCTTGGCGACATTCGGCCCGGCGAAATCGATGACGACCTTCCGGGGCGCGGCGACCATCGAGGCGCCGGAATGGGCGATGTCGGCGGCGACCTCGGCGGTCCGGGCGGACAGGGCGCCGTCCGCCAGCTTCATATTGATGAAGCCTGGCCCCGCCACCTCGACCGAGGCCAGGCGCGGATCGTCGGCCAGCCGGTCGGCGACCCGGGCCGCCAGTTCGCGTGGATTGGCCTTCACCGCCTTGGCGGCGGCGAGGGCGCCATTGGACTGGAAATCCGCCAGGTCGGGTCGGTCGGAGGTCGTGACGCGACCCAGCGACGGGTCCACGCCTTCGGCGGCGAAGGCGGCCCCGACCGCTTCGCCCAGGACAGTTCTGAGGTCGGTCATTTACTGGGCCGGAGGAGGCGTGGTCGCCGGGGTGCCCGCGTTAACGCGGAACCGGCTGCCCGAGCGGTTGAACTCGGCCATCTGCGGCGTGACGTCGAATCCGACCAGGATCTCGAAATGGTCCCCGCTGGTCGTCGCGGTGGCGCGGGGAATGAAGATGGTCTGGTCCTGGGTGACCGTGGCGGTCTGGGCGCCTTCGAAATTTACCGGCAGGTCGAAATATTCCTTGGCCAGGATCGCCCGGTTCCGCTCGGTCACCGCGATCCAGTAGCGATAGGTGCGCGCGTCGCCCTGGGCCTGCGGTCCGCGGCCGAGGTTGAACAGGATGCGCGTCTGGACCGTGATCGGATCGTCCCCCTGGTAGGCGCAATCTGACACCAGGCCCTCGATCTCGCCTGTGAAGCCGACGTTCGAGGCCGAAACCCGGTCGCCGGTCAGTTCGACATAGCGGGCGGCGTCGTACAGCACCTTCACAAAGGGACAGGGACCGGCGGCGGCCCTGCGGCGCAGCGGCGCTATGCGGGGCGCGCGGGTCTGGCTTTCCTGTTCGCCCGCTTGCGGGTCGTCCTGCCCCGGACGGGTGGATTGCCCCGGACGGGTCTGCTGCCCGCCCGAATACTGGGCGCTGGCGGCCGTCGGAACGGCTGCGGCCGCGATCGCGGCGACGGCGAGGGAAACCTTGAGGACGCGACGCATGGAAAGTCTTCCGGAAACGAGGATGCGGCGACAGCCCGACGCCGGCGGCACGCTCGCCGCTGATAGCGGCTAAACCGAGGCGCGGCAAACCCGCGCGCGCGGAAACCACGGTGGCGGCGGGGTCCTTGAACGACTAGGTTCCGGCCATGACCGTTCGCGCACCCATCCACCCGGCCGACAAGCCCGCTCTGACCGTGCGTCTGGCCACGCCGCGGGGCTTCTGCGCCGGCGTCGATCGGGCCATCCAGATTGTCGAGCGGGCGATCGGGAAATACGGCGCGCCCGTCTATGTGCGCCACGAGATCGTTCACAACCGCCATGTCGTCGAGCGGCTCAAGGCCATGGGCGCGGTCTTCGTCAAGGAACTGGACGACTGCCCGGACGATCGTCCGGTGGTTTTCTCGGCTCACGGCGTGCCCAAGTCGGTGCCGGCGACGGCCCGGGCGCGCGAGATGCTGTATCTCGACGCCACCTGCCCGCTGGTCTCCAAGGTGCACGTCGAGGCCGAACGCCATCACGCTGCGGGCCGGCATATCATTCTGATCGGCCACGCCGGCCACCCCGAGGTCGTCGGCACCATGGGCCAGCTGCCGCCGGACGCCATCAGCCTGATCGAGACCGTGGCGGACGCCGAGGCCTTCCAGCGTCCCGGCGACGCGCCGCTGGCTTACGCCACACAGACGACCCTGTCGGTCGACGACACCAGCGAGATCCTGTCGGTGCTGAAGCGCCGCTTCCCGGAACTGCCCGATCCGCACAAGGAAGACATCTGCTACGCCACCACGAACCGCCAGGAGGCGGTCAAGCGGCTGGGTGCGGGCTGCGATCTGGTGCTGGTGGTCGGGTCCGCCAATTCGTCCAACTCCGTGCGGCTGGTCGAGGTGGCCATGCGGGCCGGGGCCCGGGACGCGCGTCTGGTCGATGACGCCGCCCAGGTCGACTGGTCATGGCTGGAAGGCGTCTCCACCCTGGGCATCACCGCCGGGGCCTCGGCTCCCGAGCGGCTGATTGAGGACCTGATCGACGCGGTGCGCGCCCGGTTCAACGCAGAGGTCGTCGAGGACGCCGGAGAACGCGAAACCGTCGCCTTCAAACTGCCCCGGCTGCTGACGGTCTGAGGGCCGCTTCCAGCGGTCTTGCGCAAGCGGAGCCTTTGCCGTTGGCTGGCGTTAACCGTCAGACCCATCCGTGGAGTTTCCATGCGCCGTCTTCGCACCGCCTGCACGATCGTCTCGACCCTGGCCTTGATCGCCGCCGCCGGCTGCAGCCCGGAGGCCGAGGCGCCGCCGACGGCTCCGGTGGAGCCGATTCCCGCGCCCGCCGGGCCCGTGGGGGCTCCGATCAGCTACGCCTGTGAAAGCGGCCAGTCTGTCAGCGTCGCCTATCCCGACACCGCCACGGCCCAGCTGACCTGGAAGGGCCAGACCTACGTGCTCCGTACCGTTCAGGCCGCCTCGGGCGCGCGCTTCACCGGCTCGGGCATGGAATGGCAGACCGCGACCGCGGCAGGGCAGGAGAGCGCGACCCTCAGCCGCCTCGGCCCCAATCAGGACGTCGGCGTCGCCGTGCTGGAGCGCTGCAGCCGGCCCTCTTCGGGCCCGGTCGCGCCGGGCCCGGTCGCCGCGCCCGACACCCTGCCCGGCGGGCCGTTGCCCCCCTCGGCGGTTCCCTGCAAGGGGCCGCAGTTGAAGCTGTCGGCGGACGGCGGTGACGCGGGCATGGGCCATCGGGTCACGATCGTCGGCGTGCAGAATGTCGGCGCCCAGGTCTGCAGCCTGACCGGCTATCCGACCGTGACGTTGCAGGACGCGCGCGGCCGCGCCCTGACGACCGTCCGCTCGGAACAGAATCCCGGCAGCTATCTGCGGGCGGGGCAGTCGCCCACGCCGGTCACGATCCAGCCGCAGGCCAAGGCCTTCTTCGATGTGGCCTGGACCGTGATCCCGAACGAGGCGCAGGGCGAGACGGTCTGTCCCACGGCGGCTCGCATCCGCGCCGTCGCGCCCGGCGACACCTCGCCAACGACCCTGGCCCAGACCTTTACCACCTGCGGAGGCCGGATTCAGATCAGTCCGTTCCGGGCCGTCGCCGAACCGGCCCCGACGCCCGGAGGGTGAGCCGCGCGTTCGGCGGGGGTTCAAACGGCAGGCAAAACGGCGTAGCGGAGCGCCCATGACAGCGACCTTCCATGACCGCGTGCGCGCGGAACTCGCCGACATCGACGCCCAGGGGCTGACCAAGCCCGAGCGGATCATCGCCTCCCGTCAGGGCCCGGTGATCAAGGTCGGCGGGCGCGACGTTCTGAATTTCTGCGCCAACAACTATCTCGGCCTCGCCGGAGACGAGCGGGTGACCCAGGCCGGCATCCGGGCGCAGGAAAAGTGGGGCGCGGGCACGGCCTCCGTCCGCTTCATCTGCGGCACCCTGGAGATCCACAAGGAGCTGGAACGCGCCGTCGCCGACTATCTCGGCTTCGAGGACACGATCCTGTTCGCCGCGGCGTTCGACGCCAACGGGGGAATCTTCGAGCCGTTGTTCGGGGCCGAGGACGCCATCGTCTCCGACAGCCTGAACCACGCCTCGATCATCGACGGCGTGCGGCTGTGCAAGGCGAAACGGTATCGGTTCGCCAATTCCGACATGGACGACCTCGAGACCCAGCTGAAACAGGCCCGGGCCGACGGCGCGCGCGAGATCGTCATCGCCACCGACGGCGCCTTCTCGATGGACGGTTATATCGCCAAGCTGAAGGACATCCGGGCGCTGGCTGACAGATACGACGCCCTGATCATGGTCGACGACTGCCACGCCACGGGCTTCCTCGGCCCGCAGGGGCGCGGCTCCTTTGCCCATCATGCGGTCGAGATCGACTTCCTCACCGGCACCTTCGGCAAGGCGCTGGGCGGGGCCATGGGCGGCTTCATCTGCGCCACCTCCGAGGTCGTGGCCCTGCTGAAGCAGCGGGCCCGGCCCTATCTGTTCTCCAACGCCCTGGCGCCAGCCGTGTGCGGCTCCAGCCTCGAGGCCATCCGCATCGCCGGCGGGGCCGAGGGCGACGCCCTGCGCAAACAGCTGTTCGCCAACGCGGTCCGCTATCGCGCGGCCATGACCGAGGCGGGCTTCAGCCTGCTTCCGGGCGAGCATCCGATCATTCCGGTCATGCTGGGCGACGCGAAACTGGCCCAGGACTTCGCCGCCCGCGCGCTTGAGCTCGGCGTCTATGTCATCGGCTTCAGCTTTCCGGTCGTGCCCCGGGGACAGGCGCGCATCCGCACCCAGATGTCGGCGGCGCACACCTTCGAACAGATTGATCAAACGGTCGCGGCGTTCACGACGGCCGGACGCGAATTGGGAGTCATCTGATGGCGGACACGATGAAGGCCCTGGCCAAGACCCGGCCCGAGATCGGCCTCGAGCTGATCGATGCCCCCATCCCCGTGGCCGGACCGGAGGACGTGTTGATCAAGGTGCATCGCACCGCCGTCTGCGGCACCGACATCCATATCTGGAACTGGGACGAGTGGTCCCGGAAGAACGTGCCCGTGCCCATGATCACCGGCCATGAATTCTCGGGCGAGATTGTCGCCATCGGCAAGGATGTCGACCGCCGCCTGAGGGTCGGCCAGCGCGTCTCGGCCGAGGGCCACGTCATCGACCTGAACTCCGAGGCCGCCCGGGCTGGCCATTTCCATCTCGATCCCGACACGCGGGGCATCGGCGTCAACCGCCAGGGCGCCTTCGCCGAGTACGTCGTGGCTCCGGCCTTCAACGTGATCGAACTGCCGGACGACGTCCCCTATGAGATCGGCTCGATCCTCGATCCGTTCGGCAACGCCGTGCACACGGCCCAGCAGTTCGACCTGCTGGGCGAGGATGTGCTGGTCACCGGCGCGGGTCCGATCGGCATGATGGCCGCCGCCGTCGCCCGCCACGCCGGCGCCCGGACCGTGGTCCTGACCGACATCAACGACTTCCGGCTTGAGCTGGCGCAGAAGGTCGCGCCGGGCGTCCGCACCGTGAACACGACGCGGGAAGACCTGCATGACGTCATGCATGAACTCGGCCTCAAGGTCGGCTTCGACGTGGCGCTGGAGATGTCAGGGTCGCCCATCGCCTTCAAACAGTGCGTCGACACCCTGATCATGGGCGGCGGCATGGCCATGCTGGGCATTCCGTCAAAGCCGATGGAGACCGACTGGGGCGCCATCATCCTCAAGGCGCTGACCATCAAGGGCGTCTACGGGCGCGAGATGTTCACGACCTGGCGCAAGATGCTGGGGCTGCTGAAGGCCGGCCTCGACCTGACCCCGCTGATCACCCACCGGATGAGTTACGAGCGTTTCGAGGAGGGCTTCGAAGCCATGCGTTCGGGCCAGTCCGGCAAGGTCGTGCTGAACTGGGACAAGGCGGCCTGAGGCCGAACCCATGTCCGCGCCCGGCGCCATAACGGCCTTTCTGGAAGGCGAAGGTCCGGACGCACGCGGCCGGACCTTGTTCGACGTCCTCGCTATGGATAACGCCGCGCTGGAGCGAAACCACGATTTCATCCAGTGGCTGTTCCCCTTGCGCGAGCCGTCCCGCGCCGTGCCGGACGCGCCCGTGCTGTCGGACGCCGAGGTCGTGGCCATCCAGGAGTCGGGAATGGCCCAGATCGCCCTCGCCGCCGCGACGGACCGGATGGACGCCTTCTATCGCGCCACCCACGACTGGCTGATGCCGAACGACCACAATCACCTTCGGATCACACGGATCATCCGGTCGCTGCGGCTGCTGGTCGGCGACGACGAGGCCGACGCCTTCAAGACAATCATCCTGTCGCGGGTCGAGGCGACGCGGGCCCCTGTGAGCGCCCGCAGCCGAGGCTACTGGATGACGGCCTGAGCCCTCAGGCGGCGGCCGTCCCGCCCTTCTTCAGCGTCGCCATGAAGACGATGATGACGAACAGAAGCATCGAAATCACCAGCATCACCTCCGAGGCGATCATGCCAGGCAGGAAGAAGGGCCTGCCAAGCAGCATCAGGGCCAGCGACGGCATCAGGATCAGGAAGCCGAACACCGACAGGACGAAATGAGCCTTCGGCAGCCACCCGCGCTCGGCGTCCGGGAACGACCGGTAGAACAGCCCGAACAGCATCATCGACGCGAAGCCGATCAGATTGATATGGGCGTGGACGGGTCTGAGAACGAAATTCTCGTTCGCGCCCATCCAGACGCCCAGCGTCATGCCGACCAGAGCCGACAGGACGCCGAGGCGCAGAAAATTATTCGAAACTGACATTGGCTGGATCCCTCCGATAAAGGGCGGCTTCATAAACCGCCGTTTTCCCCGAATCCTAGTTACAACACTGTCAGGTCAGTGTCTTGATCAGGGCCTTTTCGAACCCCGCCGTATCCGGCCCGGGCAGGACGGCCGCCATCTCGCCGGTTTCGAAGAGCTCGAACACTTTCGGATGCACGTAGGACGACCGGCACACCGTGGGGGTGTTGCCCAGCAGGCCGGCGACCGTCTTCACGCAGACCGTGATCCGGCGTCTGGCTTCGATCGGAGAGGCGGGCGGGTCCATCTCGCGCAGCGCCCGGGCGGCTGAGACCGTGCCGGCCCAGGTGCGGAAGTCCTTGGCCGAAAACTGCTCGCCCATGGCCTCGCGGATATAGGCGTTCACGTCGTCCGAGGTGAGAACGCACAGCTGACCGTCCGCGTCGCGGTATTTGAACAGCTGCTGGCCCGGCAGCTCGCGCAGGGAGCGGATGACCGTCGCGAGGCGGCGGTCCCGAACCTTCACCTCGTGCTCGACCCCGCTCTTGCCCCGGAAGGCGAAAGTCAGCGCGGTTCCGTCGACGTCGAGGTGGCGCTTGTTCAGGGTGGTGAGGCCATAGGAGCGGTTCTGCTTCGCATACTGGGCGTTGCCGACCCGGATGAGGGTGATCTCCAGCAGGCGCACGGCGGTGGCGAGCACCTTGTCCCGGGATGCCCCGCGTCGGCCCAGGTCCGCCTCGACGCGCTTGCGCAGTTTCGGCAGGGCCCGGGCGAAGGCCGGCAGGCGTTCGAACTTGGTTTCGGAAGCGTGGCTGCTCCAGCCTCCGTGATAGCGATACTGTTTGCGGCCCTTCACATCGCGCCCGGTGGCCTGGATGTGACCCGAGGCGCGCGGGCAGATCCAGACGTCGGTCCACGCCGGTGGAATGGCCAGGGCCCGGAGACGCGCCAGGGTCGACTCGTCACGGATCAGCTCGCCCCCGGGGTCGTGGTAGCTGAACCTCGTGCCCGAGGCGGTGCGTCGGATGCCCGGCTGTTCGTCGCTGCAGTATGTCAGGCCGCGCGGAATGCCGGCGGCGGGATCGGCGGCGGTCACACCCCGACCTCGCGCAGGGCCCGGCGCAGGCCTTCGATCCAGTCGCGGGCGTCGTCGCCGCCCCACAGCATCCAGGCGATGTAGCCGGTCGACGGCTTGTCGGCGTCGCCCCAGCGGCGAGCGCGCTTGTCCACCGCGTGGCGGGCGAAATAGCTGTACATCGACTTGATGTCCCGGTCGCTGACCAGCCGTCGTTCCATCAGCTGTTCGGCGCGACGCACGCCGACCTCGGTCCCGCCCCGGCCATGTTGCTCGCGCAGTTCCAGACCCTTGCAGGCGGCCTCGGCCACGGCCCTGGGCGGGGTGCGTTGGTGGTCGGACAGGACGGGATGATCGATCACTTCGTACTCCGGGTCGCGTCGCCGAACGACGGGCGGGCGTGGACGGTTCCCGTCAGCCCTTGACCCCGGCGGCGGGGCGGACGACGGAAGCCCCCATGAATTACCGCCACAGCTTTCACGCCGGAAATTTCGCCGACCTGGTCAAGCACGCCCTGCTGTTGTGGCTGCTCGAACGGGGACAGGCCGACGGCCCCCTGACCGTCATCGACACCCACGCCGGCGCGGGCCTCTATGACCTGACCGGCGACGCGGCCCGCTCGAAGGAGGCCGAGGCCGGCGTCGCCCGGCTGATGGCGGCCGAGGGGCGTCCGCCCCTGATCGAGGCGCTGGCCGCGGCCGTGGCGCGGCTGAACCCGCAGGGCGGAGCGGCCATCTATCCAGGTTCGCCCCTGCTGGTCGCCCAACTGCTGAGGGACGACGACCGCTATGTCGGGTTCGAACTGAACCCGCCGGTGCTGGATCTGTTGATCGAGGCGCTGGAGCCCTTTCCCGAGGCGGCGGCCGAGGGCGGGGACGGCTATGACCAGGCGCGCGCCTGGGCGGCCGAAGCGACGGGACCGCTGGTCCTCATCGACCCGCCGTTCGAAAAGCCCGACGACTATGTACGCGCGGCCGGGACCGGCGCCGCCATCGTCCGCGCAGACGCACGCGCTACGGTGGCGATATGGACGCCGCTGAAAGATCTGGAAACCTTCGACGGCTTCCTGCGCCGTCTGGAGCAGGCGGGCGCCCAGCGCGTGCTGGTGGCCGAGGCCCGGCTGCGTCCGCTGACCGACCCGATGCGGATGAACGGTTGCGCGGTGGTGATCCTGAACCCCCCCGCCGGGGCCGAGGCTGCGGCGCGCGAGATCTGCGGCTGGGTCGTGGAAACCCTGGGCGAGGCCGGGGCCAGGGCCGATGTCTGGTTCACCCAGGCCGGTTAGTCGAAGACTTCGCCCGCCTCGTACAGGTGGGGTTCGAACGTCGCGATGGCCATGATCGGCTCCATGGCGACATTGACCGCCGGCAGGCGGGTCATGGCCTTCCAGTCCTCGCGCGTTCGCCATACGGCGTGCACGGCTGCGACCTTGCCGGTCAGGCCCCGGTGGAGCGTGGCGGACAGGAACCCGTCCGCTTCGCGCTGGGCCCGGACCATGACGGTCAGCAGATCCATCAGCAGATCCATCTTCGAGGGGTCGCAGCGATAGACGTTGATCAGGACTACGGGTTCTTTGTCGGCCATGGCGGGCGTCTAGCGGATCGGGCGCGGCGAGTCTCCCAAGCCGTTCTGCGACCAGCCGGCGCGGGGGAATCGTCCGGACGGCGCGAATTCCGCGAGAATCGTCGTTCGCTAAACCTTGCTCAACACATGTTGTGCGACGAAGCGTGACACCGTCGGACCTCCAATGTCGCTTATTCGTGTCGTCGTCGCCTTTCTGGCCGCCGCTGTCGTTCTCGCCGGCGCGTCGGCTGTCATGGCACAACCGGCCGTTCCCGCAGCCCGGGACGCGCCGGACGACGCCCTGCGGCTGGCGCGCTTCGTCGAGGCGCGCGCAGGATCCACCGATTTCGCCGCTCTCGACCGATTTGGCGCGGCGGCGATGCGCCGGCCGGACCGGGAGGGTCTGAACCGGCTCTACCACGTCACCTGGACCATCCTGAACCAGGGCGACTTCGAGAAGGCGACCCTGTGGAACGACCGGCTGGCCGAAACGGCGCGCCGACGGGACGACGACAGATATGTCGATATCGCCCGGCTGAACGCCCTGGCGATCCGTTACGACAAGGGAGAAACCGGCGTCGTCGGCGAAATACAGGCGATATCCCGCGAAAGCCGCGACTGGTTTGTCCGGGCCCACGCCGCCCGTCTGGAGGCCCTCGCCCTGATCGACGAAGGCGAGGTCGGCAAGGGGCTGGAACTGCTGGCGCGGGCCCAGGCGGATATCCCGGAAAACGACGCCTTCGCCGCCACCGCCCACGCCGGAATCTGGGAGGTGACGGGCATGGGGCTGAAGGAGTTGAACGACGTCACGGGCGCCGCGGCGGCTTTCCGGAAGTTCGAGATCGACTATTCCAATCCCGCCTATCCACGGCCCGATTTCGACAGCCTCTACAACCTGACCATGATGGCGGTGAAGGTGGGCGACGGCGATCGGGCGGCCCGGTATTTCGCGGCCCATCACCGGCTGGCCCGGCGGGCGGGACTGACGACCCTGTCGGTCTATGACGCCAGCCTGTGCGCCACGGTCGCCCACGCCCGGGACGAGCCTCGCGCGGTCCTGGCCTGCCTGGAGTCGTACGGAGAGAGCCTCGGCGATGCGGCGTTCCTCGCCGCCGAGACCCTGCCGCTGCGCGCGATCGCCCGGGCCCGCACCGGACAGATCGCGGGAGCTCGCCGTGATGTGAACACGCTGCGCCGCCTCGAACTCGACACCGGAGTCCAGTCCGAGGTCGACCACGCCGAGGCCGAGGTGCTGTTCGCCGAAGGCCGCCCCGAGGAAGCCTTCCGCCTTCTCAGGGCGCACATGATCGCGAGCGAGACCGCCGCGGCGCGCAGCTACAGCGCCGGCATCCACCAGGTCACGGGCGATATGCAGCAGCAGCTGGCCGAGCGCCGGCGGCAGCTGGAGACGGCGCGCTCCAACACCAGCCTGCAACGCGCGGTCATCGGCATCGGCGTGATCTTCCTGCTGTTCGCCGCCGCCACCCTGGCGTGGCAGTCCCGGCAGGCCGAACGGCTGCGTCAGGCCCAGCGCCGTGCGGAAGGGGCGAACCTGGCCAAGAGCGAATTCCTCGCCAATATGAGCCACGAGATCCGCACGCCGCTGAACGGCGTGGTGTCGATGGCGGACACCCTGGCGCGCCGCGACCTGCAGCCGCAGGAGCACGAGATGGTCGAACTGATCCGCTCGTCCGGCGCGACGCTCGAACGGCTGCTGTCCGACATCCTCGACAGCGCCAAGATCGAGTCGGGGCAGCTGACGTTCGAGCCGGCGGCGTTCGATCTGGAGCAGTCGGTCAACGATGTCGCCGCCCTGTGGCGGGTCAGGGCGGAGGACCAGGGCGTCGCCCTGGAGGTCGAGTTCGATCCTGCGCTGGCGGGCCTGGTCGAGGGCGACGCGGTGCGGCTGAGGCAGGTGCTGACGAACCTGGTCAGCAATGCGCTGAAATTCACCCCGACGGGATCGGTACGGCTTTCGGTGACGGCGATGGAGGGCGACCGGGCCCAGTTCCGGGTCACGGACACGGGCGTCGGGTTCCAGCCCGACCAGAAGGGGCGCATCTTCCGCCGTTTCCAGCAGGCCGACGGCTCGATCACGCGACGGTACGGCGGCACCGGCCTGGGCCTGACCATCTCGAACGCCCTGGTCGAGCTGATGGGCGGCGGCGCGCTGGATTGCGACAGCGCGCCGGGCGAAGGGTCGGCCTTCTGGTTCGATATTCCGATGCCGCGCGCCGGCCAGGCCGCGAGCGAGGCGGAGCCGTCGGCGGCGGCGGACATCGCCACGGCGCCCCTGCGCATCCTGCTGGCCGACGATCATCCGGCCAACCGCAAGGTGGTGGAGATCATGCTGGCGGCCACGGCGATGGAACTGGTGGCGGTCGAAGACGGGCGGCAGGCGGTCGAGGCTTTCGCGGGCGGCGGGTTCGACCTGGTGCTGATGGACATGCAGATGCCGGTCATGGACGGGCTGACCGCGACGCGTGAAATCCGCGCCATGGAGGCCGCGCGCAAGCTGAAGCGGACGCCGATCGTGATGCTGACCGCCAACGCCATGGCCGAACACGTCGCCTCGGGCCAGGCCGCGGGAGCCGACGGCCATCTGACCAAGCCCGTCACCCTGGTCAGCCTGTTCGACGCCATCTCGGCGGCGCTGGACGGCGAGGGGCGGCGCAGGGCGGCCTGACCGTCAGGGCCACTTCACCACGGGCGGCATCGAACTGAGGATGGAGTCGACATTGCCGCCGGTCCTGAGCCCGAACATCGTGCCCCGGTCATAGAGCAGGTTGAACTCGACATACCGGCCGCGCCGGACCAGTTGCTCCTCGCGTTCCCCGCCCGTCCAGGGTTCGGTCATCCTCGTTCGCACGATCCGGGAATAGACGTCGAGGAAGGCCTCGCCCACGTCACGGGTGAAGGCGAAGTCGCGGCCCCAGTCGCCGCTGTCGTGATGATCGTAGAAGATCCCGCCCGTGCCGCGTGGTTCGTTGCGGTGGGGCAGCCAGAAATACTCGTCGCACCACTGTTTGAAACGCGCGTGCCAGGAACCGTCCCCGGCCGGATCGTGGGCGTCGCAGGCGGCCTTCATGGCGGCGTGGAAGGCGAGCGTATCCGGGGCGTCCGGGCGGCGGTCGACGTCCAGCACGGGCGTCAGGTCGGCCCCGCCTCCGAACCAGCTCTGCGTCGTGGCGATGAAGCGGGTGTTCATATGCACCGCCGGGACGCGCGGGCTGACCGGGTGGGCGATCAGGCTGACGCCGGTGGCGAAGAAGCGGGGATCCCCGGCCGCGCCGGGCACGGTCCTGGCGTAGTCGGCCGGGAAGGTCCCATGGACGGTCGAGACGTGGACGCCGACCTTTTCGAACAGCCGGCCGTGCATCATGCCCATGACCCCGCCGCCGCCCTCGGGCCCGTCTTCCGTTTTTCTGGCCCAGGGGGTGCGGACGAAGCGGCCGGGCTCGCCGGGAAAGAGGTCGGCGGGGGCCGCGTCCTCCAGCGCCTCGAAGCCGGCGTGGATTCGGTCGCGCAGGGTTTCGAACCAGGCGCGGGTCTCGGCCTTGCGTTGATCCAGCGAAGGGTCGGCGTCGGTCATGCGGGCTCCTGTACCGGGTCTGGTCCCGGCGGAGAAGACAGAGCTTCTCCCTCCCGCTTGAGGGAGGGATGTCGGCGCGTCAGCGACGACAGGGTGGGAGCGGCGCGATGGGGCGGATGCGGGCGGATGGGGCTGTGCGGCCGTCCCCACCCGGTCGCTTCGCGACCACCCTCCCCCAAAGGGGAGGGAGAGGGCAGGCGTGCGTCATCGTCTTGCCGGCGTCGCCGCCGGAAAGGTGGGGAGGTGGCGGAGCGCGGGCGGCTATGCCCGGAACCGTGATGTGGCCCCCTGCT
>NZ_DATMYH010000035.1:0-64212 GCF_035561115.1 Brevundimonas sp. | reverse complement strand
CCGCTGCGGCTCCGCCCCCGAGGTCATCGAGGACGGCGAGACCGGCTTCCTCGTCGACACCCTGGAACAGGCGGTGGCTGCGGCCGGGCGGGCGCATCTGCTGGACCGGGAGGCCGTCCGCGCCCGCTTCGACCTGCGCTTCTCCGCCACGGCCATGGCCCGGCGGTACCTGGACGTCTACGGCGACCTGCTGGCCAAGCGGCCCTATGCCGAAGCGCCGCTGGCCGACGTGGTGACGCCCCTGCGCGGCCTTGAGGATCGAAGCTTCGCGGCCAATGCTTGAGGGCAGGCGCACACGCGACCAACTCGATCACTATCCAGCGAATCCACTTGAAAATCTTGTCGGATCGGCCTCGACCCGGCTGTGCAGCTGTGAGCGCGATACCTTCAGCGACTGCCGGCAGGGCGATTCTGTCACCCGCCAGGATCGGGCAGGGACCTATCTCGCAGCTGGCCACGGCGGCGCCTCAGGTCATCCTCCGCGTCCCCGGCCGTGACGGGCTCCCTGCCGCGATGGAGCCCATCGGCCCTGTCGGAGATCGGCGACAGGCGGCACGGCGTGCGTCGGGTCAGGCCGCGACGACCAGCCGATCTTCGACCGATGTCACGCCCCGGGCCGCCCAGGCCGCCCGTTCGACCGTGTTGCGGTCGGACCAGGTGTCGACCTTGCCCTCAAGCTTCACATTGGCGCCGTCGATCGAGACACGGACGCCATCGGCTTCGATCCGCGCCTGCCGGCCCAGCGCCTCCTCGATGCGGCTCTTGACGTCGGCGGCCATCACCTGGGGGCGAAGCAGAATCTGGTTGGACACGGTGCGAACGCCGTAAAGCTTTTGAATCGCCCGTTCCGCCGCCTCCCGCTGGTACTGCCAGTCCAGCTCGCCGGACAGCGTGACGCGACCGTCCTCGACGCGGACCTTCAGCGCGTTCCTGGGCAGCATGGCATGCCAGGCGAGCGTGTTGAGCGCGCGCTTGGCGATCTCGTCGTCGCTCGTGCCTGTATCGCCGAAGGGCCGAACGTCGATGTCGAGGGCGACGCCGCGCACGCCCTTGACCCGTTCGGCCGCCTTCTCGGCGGCGACCTTCTCCGGATAGGTGCGCACCGATCCGCTGAGCCGGACAACGCCCGCGTCGACGGCTACGCCGATGTTGGCGGAATCAACGCTCGGCTCCCACCGGATTTCGTCCTCTACGAGGGTCTGCAGGGTCTTGTCGGTCATCGTCCTTGCTCCTCTGTCCCCGCCCGGGGGGCGGGCGGACGGATGCAGGAGACTACGAGCGCGGCGATAGTCCGCCTTGATCTGGATCACGAAGAATTAATCGCCCCGCACAACTTGGCGGCGCCGCTGTTTGCACTGACTGGTATAAGTGAAGATCGCGGGCATTGCGGCGTGACACGCAGCATCCTTGCGGTTTGGAGGGCCGGCCATGCAGCCCCATCTTCGCCAGCTGAATATCGAACGGTTCAGTAAGGTCCTTGAGGGCACGTCGGATCCGGTCGAGCAGGCCCGGATCAAACAGTTGATAGTCGAGGAACGGGCGAAGCCTGACGCCGCGTATCCCGATCTGGGGCTTTGCGAGCCCCCCAAACGGACGCTGCCTGGACGCCGGTGAACGCGGGATGGGCGAACAGGCCGGACCGCCGCTAAACTTTTGAAAGGAATGGTGGACGCGACAGGGATTGAACCTGTGACCCCTTCGATGTCAACGAAGTGCTCTCCCGCTGAGCTACGCGTCCGCCGTAACGGTTCCGGACAGGTCCGGAACGGGAAGGCGCGGTCTATAACCCGCAGGCCTTACAAACCGCAAGCCTCTAAGCGGCGACCATTCTCTCGACTTCGCCGACAAGGTCGCGAAGGTGCACCGGCTTGGACAGGACCTTGGCCTGGGGACTGGCCTGGGCGGCGCTGAGGGCCACGGCGGCGAAGCCGGTGATGAACATGATGCGGATGCCCGGCTGGCGAGCAGCGGCGACGCGCGCCACCTCGATGCCGTCGGCGCCGGGCATGACGATATCGGTCAGGAGCAGGTCCCACGGACCTTGGTCGAGGGCGTCGATGGCGTCGTCGCCGTTCTCGCAATCGACCACGGAATGGCCCGCCCGCTCCAGGGCGCGGGTCAGGAACCCACGCAGGGAGTGGTCGTCTTCGGCCAGAAGAATGCGCGCCATATGGTTTTCGCCCCGGGTCGTCTTTCCGTGACGCTAGGCCCGCACTGGTAAACCCGCCATGAAAATCAGCGGCATGCCGACGCCATCCTCTGTGGATGAAGCCCGGAAACAGGCTATGGCTGCGGCATGAATACAGGGGACGGCAGCGGGGATCGGACGGACGACGCGGCGGGTTTCGCCGTCGTGCAGGCCGCGGAGCCGGGGCGGTTCGTCTTCGCCTCGCCCCACTCGGGCGGGGTGTATCCGGCGGACATGAACTGCGATCCGTCCCTGCCCGAGGCCAGCCTGCGCAGCGCCGAGGACGCCCTTGTCGACCAGCTGATCGCGCCGGGCGCCGCGGGCGGGGCGGCTCTGGTGCTGGGACGGCTGGGCCGGGCCTACGTCGATCTGAACCGCGATCCCGGCGATCTGGACCCAACCCTGATCGAGGGAGCGGGTCAGGGGACGGGTTCCCCGCGGACTGCGGCGGGCTACGGCGTCATTCCTCGCCTGACGGGGGACGGACGGCCGCTGTACGCGCGTCGGCTGAGTCTGAAGGAGGCCCGGGGACGGATCGCGCGGGTTCACGCCCCCTATCACGCGGCTCTGGGAGAACAGATGCGGGCGGCGCGGGATCGTCATGGCGAAGCGGTGCTGGTCGACTGGCATTCGATGCCGGCGCGCGCGACCCAGGCCGCAGGCGGGGCGCGCGGACCCGAGGTGGTGCTGGGGGACCGGCACGGCTCGTCGTGTTCGGCGGATTTGACGCGGCGTCTGCGGCGGGCGTTCGAGACGCTCGGCTGGCGGGTGGCGCTGAACCAGCCCTATGCCGGCGGCTGGACGACCCAGGCCTGGGGGCGGCCGCACGAAGGATTTCACGCTGTCCAGATCGAGTTGAACCGCGCCCTGTATTTCGACGAGGCCGCCCGGGCGCCGTCGGCCGGCTGGATCCGGACCCGGAAAGGGGTCGCGCGGGTCATCGCCGCCTTGCTGGACGAGGCGTAAAAAAAAGCCGCGCCCGAAGGCGCGGCATAAAAGTCTTTAGGGAGGAAACGCCCAGGAAGGGCATGACGCCCGGAGGCGTCGAAGATCAAGTTAGTGTGCGGTGCACAAATCGTCAAGACGGTACTTCGCACCTGCGTTCACGCCTTGTAACGGCATGATCGGTCCGCGTGATCGTAGTGTAACCGTTTCCGGCGGCAAAATCTGTCCGCGTGCCAGCGCATCTGCGAACGGCCTTGGCCGTTCGGCCTCAGGGCTCCAGCAGGCGCCGGGCGCTACGGATGGCCCGGGCGGCCGGAGAACCGGCCTGACGCCAGACCAGCAGGCAGGAAATGGCCGCGACGCCGATCGCCAGCCAAAGGGGGCCGAACAGCCAGGCGGCCGCCGCGAGCGCGAAATAATAACCCCGCACGCCCTGGCTGAAGGCGCTGAGCGCCGGATTCAGCAGATTGGCCGCCGCGTCGCCGAGCGCGACCCTGTCCGCCTCGGTATGCACCTCCGGGGCCGCGCCGATCAGGGCCAGCGAATAGTTCAGCTGACGGATCGACCAGATGAAATCCAGCAGGCCCCGCGACAGACAGAGCAGTACCAGCGCCAGCTTGGCCTTGAGCAGGCGGGTCGGCACATCATCGTCCCCCACCGAGGCGAATCCCGCGATCGCCTGTTCGCCTCCGAACAGGACGCTGCCCACGGCCGCGATCAGCAGCAGGTTGGTGGAGGCGAAGAAACCCCCGGAATTGATCGTGTGGCCCAGCAGGTTGCTGTCGACGAGGCGGATTTCGCGATGGGTCATCGCGGTCATCCAGACACGGCGCACGATCAGCATGTCGTCGTTCAACGTGCCGCTGCGCCGCGCCAGCAGACTGAGCAGAGGCCCGTAGCCGAGCCAGCAGACGAGAAAGAAGGCGAGGGCCAGCCAGTCGAAAAGGGTCATGGGTCGCTCCTTGTCACAGCGGCATGGTGGCGCGCGGCCGTCCCGCGCTCAAGCCGTGAGCGACCGCGTCGCGAACATAGCGCAAAACCATCCCCCGCCTTGCTTCGGGCGCCGTGCGCGCCTATCACGCCCGCCACTCGTATCGCACTGCAGCATAACCGGACGCGCCATGAATATCGACGCCATCCCCGTCGGCCCGAACCCGCCCTGGGACGTCAATGTCATCATCGAGATCCCGCAGGGCGGCCTGCCGGTCAAGTACGAGATGGACAAGGCCTCGGGCGCCCTGTTCGTCGACCGCTTCCTGCACACCGCCATGTACTATCCGGGCAACTACGGCTTCATCCCGCACACCCTGTCGGACGACGGCGACCCCTGCGACGTGATCGTGCTGAACCCGACTCCGGTCGTGCCGGGCTGCATCATCCGCTCGCGTCCGATCGGCGTGCTGAAGATGGAAGACGAGGCCGGCGGCGACGAGAAGATCCTGGCCGTGCCGGTCGACAAGTTGAACCCCTATTACACCGACATCGCCAGCTACCGGCAGCTGCCGGCCATTCTGGTCGAGCAGATCGAGCACTTCTTCACCCGCTACAAGGATCTGGAGAAGAACAAGTCGGTCACGGTCAAGGGCTGGGGCGACGCCGGCGAGGCCGCCGAACTGATCGCCGTCGGCATGCGCGCGCACCAGGACAAGCTGAAGTCGAAGGCGGCGAACGCGGCGTAGTTTCGTCTCCTCCCCACATCGTGGGGAGGTGGCGCGGCGCGCCTTCGCGCCGTGACGGAGGGGGCGACGCCGGGTTCAGCCGGTCGCCCGCCAATCCCCGTCACCGAGTCGCCCCCTCCGTCTCGCCGGCTGCGCCGACGATCCACCTCCCCATGAAATGGGGAAGGAGTGGGCTTTGTCCGCCTTCTCCCGGCGAGACAGAACCGCTATCTGACCCTTATGGCCTCCGCCGACACTCCCGCCGACATCTTCAAGCGCGCGCTCGCCCATGCGGCGCGGGCGCTGGCCGAGCAGTCCGAGCTTGAGGTCGCCTTCGGCTCGGACGGGCCGAAGCTGGCCAACGGCGTCCTGACCCTGCCGCACCCGCCGCGCGATCCCGGCGCGCCCGAGAACGCAACCCTGCGCGGACAGGCCGACCGGCTGGCCCTGCGTCTCGCCAATCACGACGAAGGCCTGCACGCGAGGCTGCGGCCGGTGGACACGCGCGCCTCCGAGGTGTTCGAGGCGGTGGAACAGGCCAGGGTCGAGGCCGTGGGCTCGACCGCCCTCGCCGGGGTCCGCGCCAATATGAACGCGGCCCTGTTGACCCGACTGGAGAAGATGGGGGCCCTGCGCGCCGACGCCGAGCGGGTGCCTCTGCCCGAGGCCGTGGCCCTGCTGGTGCGGGAACGCCTGACCGGCGAACGCGCCCCCGACGGCGCAGGGTCGATGCTGGACCTCGTCCGCGCGGCCATCGAGGATAAGGCGGGCGCGAAACTCGACGCGCTGGCCGAGGTCGCCGGCGACCAGACCGTCTTCGCCGAACGGTTGAAAGACGTTCTCCGCGCACTGGATCTCGATCCCGGCGACGGCCGCGGAGACGACGCCTCGGACGACCAGGGCGACGAGGAGCCCGATGGGCAGGACCCGGACGCGGCCGCCGATCAGGACGAGGAAGACGACGCCGGCGGCGGCGAGGGCCAGTCGATGGACGGCTCGACGGACGATCAGGACCAGGGCGAGGACCGCGACAGCCGCCCGGACGGCGCGCCGGGCGATCCCGATGGCGAAGCCTCGGATGACGGGCCGGATGTCAACGAGGGCTCCCTGCCCAACCGCCAGCAGACCATGGACGACGGCCGGGCCATCGACGCCTATCGCGTCTTCACCACCGCCTTCGACGAGGTGGTGGACGCCGCCGAGCTGTGCGATCCGAACGAGCTGGAGCGGCTGCGCGCCCTGCTGGACCAGCAGCTCACGGCCCTGTCCTCGGTGGTGTCGCGTCTGGCCAACAAGCTGCAACGCCGTCTGATGGCGCAACAGAACCGCAGCTGGCATTTCGACCTTGAGGAAGGGGTGCTGGACACCGCCCGCCTGACCCGGATCATCACCGACCCCACCAGTCCACTCAGCTTCAAGGCCGAGAGCGAAAGCCCGTTCCGCGACACGGTGGTGACCCTGCTGCTCGACAACTCCGGCTCGATGCGCGGGCGGCCGATCATGGTGGCGGCCGTGTGCGCCGACATTCTGGCGCGGACGCTGGAGCGCTGCGGGGTCAAGGTCGAGATCCTCGGCTTCACCACCCGGGCCTGGAAGGGCGGCCAGTCGCGCGAGGCCTGGATCACCGCCGGCAAGCCCGCCAACCCGGGGCGGCTGAATGACCTGCGGCACATCATCTACAAATCCGCCGACGCGCCGTGGCGCCGGGCGAAAAAGAGTCTCGGCCTGATGATGCGCGAGGGGCTGCTGAAGGAGAACATCGACGGCGAGGCCCTGACCTGGGCCCACGAGCGCCTGCTGGGCCGCACCGAGTCGCGCCGGATCCTGATGGTCATTTCGGACGGTTCGCCGGTCGACGATTCCACCCAGTCGGCCAATGCGGCCCTCTACCTGGACAAGCATCTGCGTCAGGTCATCGCCGAGATCGAGACCCGCTCGCCGGTCGAGCTGATGGCCATCGGCATCGGCCACGACGTGACCCGCTGGTACCGCCGCGCCGTGACGATCGTCGATGTCGAACAGCTGGCCGGAGCCATGGTCGAGAACCTGGCCGCCCTGTTCGACGCCGAGCCCAAGGCGGTTTCAGCCGGGCGCCGCCGGAAGGCCGCTTGAGGCGGCTCGCCGCCGTCAGCCTGACATTGATGCTGGGCGCCTGCGCGGGCGCGGGCGTGATTTCCGAACCGTGGCGAGGCTCCGCCGACGGCTGGACGCCCGTCGCCGCGGAAATCCGCACGGTCGGTCTGGGCGTGCCCGGGGGCGTCCGGCTGGGGCCGGGCGTGCGCTACGCGGGCGGCGTCCAGATCCTCGCGCCGGCGGGCGACCGGTTGCATGGCCTGTCAGATCTGAAGCTTTCGGATGGAGACCTGGTGGCGGTCACCGACGCCGGCGATCTGGTGCGGGGACGGCTGGCGTTCGATGGGCGAGGCCGGCTGGCCGGCCTGTCCGGCCTCCGTTTGCGCAACCTGACCGCGGGGGACGGGCGCGCCTTCCCGTCCAAGTCGGACGGCGACGCCGAAAGCCTGGCGATCACGGCGGCCGGCGAGCTGGTGGTGGGCTTCGAACAGACGCCCCGGCTGTGGTCCTACGGCCCGCTTGATGCGCTGAGGAGTCGCCCGTCAGCGCTTGCGGTTCCGCCCGTTCCGCCCGGCAACGACGGTCTGGAGGCGCTGGCGGCGGGGGCCGAAGGTCTGCGCGCCGTTGCAGAGGGCGGAGGGGTCTGGGATTGCACGGCCTTGCGCTGCACCGAGGTCGCGCCGCCGCCGTCGACGCCGCTCGCCGTCGCCGACTGGCGCGTCACCGGCATGGACCGCGATCCGGCCGGCGATGGCTGGTTCGTCGTCGAGCGGCTGTACCGCGAGCCGTTCGACATGCGCGCCCGCGTGCGCCGCATGGACCCGTCCGGCCGGCTGGGGCCCGTGCTCGCTACCCTCAGCCTGCCGTCGACGACGGACAATTTCGAGGGCCTGGCGGCGGCGGCCCATGCATCGGGGACGCGTCTCTACATCCTGTCTGACGACAATGACAATCCGCGCCAGCGAACCCTGCTGCTGGCCTTCGATGTGAGGGCCGCTGTCAGACGTTAGCCGACCGGTGTGGTCCGGACGTCTTGCATCTGGCGCAGCATTTCCCGGCTGTTGGCGCGGTCCTCCTCGGTCTGGAAGACGCTGCGGCAAACCCGACGCCCGAAACGCGATCCGGTGACCGGTTCGGTCCGGCAGACCTGGACCGGTTCGGCCCGCTGCGCGACCACGCGGGCGCCGGCGGGCGCCGGCGCGGCTCCGGGAGCGGCCGCCGGGGCGGGAACCACTGTCGCCGCGGGAGGGGTGGCGACCTGCGGAGTCTGTTGCAACAGAAGCGAGGCAAGCAAGGCGATGGGGAATGACACAGGGCTCTCCTGTAAAAAACCTGGATCCCCATAATGCCTGCCAGACGGCGGAGCGCAACCCGGGCGTGCGATCAGACCTTTTCGCTGATCTTTATGGCGGCGCGGCAGCCGGCCTTGATGGCAGCGCTGAGCAGGCCATACGCCGGCGCCTCGCGAGCCCCGCGCCCGACCGCATGGTCGTGATGGGCCAGTTCCTCATCCCGGAACACCGACAATTCAGCCGCCAGGGCCGGATCGCGGTCGCGAAGCTCGGCGATCTGACCGGCATAGTGTTCCTCGATCACGCTCTCGACCGCCTCGGTGCAGGCGTGGGCGGCTTTCTCGCCCATCAGGGCGGTCCCGGTTCCCAGCGCCATGGCCGCCAGCCGCCAGACCGGAGTCATCAGGGTGGGGCGCACGCGCTCGGCGTTCAGCAGGGCCTCGAACCGCGCCAGATGGACCGCCTCCTGGTCCCGCATCTCGCCCATGTCGGCGGCGAGCGCCGTCTTGCCCGCCCGGCCCTCGAACACGGCCTTCTGGGCGCGGTAGATGTGGACGGCGGCGTATTCGCCGGCATGGTCGACGCGCAGGATCTCGTCCCGCCGCCGCCGGCTGGCGCCCCGTCCGGGCCGCGCCAGCGGAATGCGCCGGTCGGTCAGGTGATCAGCTTCGGGGAGCGCGGGCATCCTTGGGCCTCTTTGCGGCGAGCAGGCTGAACACGGCGAGGGCCGCCGAGATCAGAACGTTCCATCCTGCCATCGACAGGCCGAGGAACCGCCATGTCACCGTGTCGCAGAAGACCGGCGTCTCGATCGGTCCGGCGCCCAGCGCGAGCGCAGCGAGGCTCTCGAGGTTGACGTCTCCGCCGCCGGCGCAGCTTGCGGGCAGATCCCACCACTTCATCTCGCCGCCCATGTGGAAGGCGGCCGTGACCGCGCCCGTGGCGAAGACGACGGCCAGCAGGAAGGCGGCGATGCGGGGGGTCCCCCGGCTGCCCCGGCTGACCAGGTGCCAGAGGGTGGCGGTCAGGGCGATCGCCACCGCGCCCCAGTACACTTCGCGCTGCTTGAGGCACAGGTTGCAGGGCGCCAGGCCGGCGAACCGCTCGAACGCATGCGCCGCGCCCAGCAGCGCCAGCGAGGCGGCGAGGGCGAAGGCGGTCCACCACCGCGTCAGGAGTCGATAAAGGCCTCTCATCGGACGATGTTCATAGCTGCCGCAATCGCTACCGTCGATGGTTCCCGCACATCCGCTGATCCGGGCAGAAGCCCGATCAGAGAAGCTTGACCGCCGCTATGGCGCCGGCCAGCACCACCAGGCCGATGATGCTCCACATCGCCAGCCGCTTCTCGACCATCTCCAGCATCGGGGGGCCCCAGCGCCTCAGGATGAAGGCCTCGGCGTAGAAGCGCGCGCCCCGGGTCATGGCGCACAACGCCACGAACAGGGCGAAGTTGAACTGGAAGATGCCCGAGGCGATGGTGATCAGCTTGAACGGGATGGGGGTCAGACCCTTGATCAGGATCACCCAGGCGCCGTGCTGCTGGAACAGGGCCTTGGACGCCTCGAAGGTGTCGGCCTTGCCCAGCCAGGCCAGAATCATCATTCCGACATCAGTCAGGAAATAGCCGATCGCATAGCCCAGCATCGCGCCCAGCACCGAGGCGAGCGTGCAGACGGTCGCATAAAAGTACGCCCGGTCCGGCCGCGCCAGAATCATCGGCGCCAGCATCACGTCCGGCGGCACCGGGAAGAACGAGCTTTCGGTGAAGGACACCACGGCCAGGGCCGGGGTGGCGTGTTTGCTGCGGGCCAGGGCGAAGACCTGATCGTAGAGCTTGCGGAGCATGGAATTCCTTCGGCGGGCCGGACCGGTCGCGTCTAGCAGGCGGGGCAGGCGGACGCATCCACCGAAACAGGCCGTTATTCGCGATCGCGGCGAAGGGTCGCTATAGAGGCCGGCTTCCCGCCTCTCCCAGGACGGACGTCCTCATGCGCTATCTGCACACCATGGTCCGGGTCGCCGACCTCGAGGCGTCGTTGCATTTCTACTGCGACCTGCTGGGTCTGGTCGAAACGCGGCGGATGGAGAACCAGGCCGGCCGCTACACCCTGGTCTTCCTCGCCGCCCCGGCCGACCGGGCCCGCGCGGAGACCGAGTGGTCGCCCGAGGTGGAATTGACCTTCAACTGGGACCCCCAGCCCTATGACGGCGGTCGCAATTTCGGCCATCTGGCCTACCGGGTCGACGACATCTACGCCGCCTGCCGGCGGCTGATGGACGGCGGCGTGGTGATCAACCGCCCGCCGCGCGACGGCAACATGGCCTTCGTGCGCTCGCCCGACGGCATCTCCATAGAACTGCTCCAGGACGGCGCGCCCCTGCCCCCCGCCGAGCCATGGGCCTCGATGCCCAACACCGGGAACTGGTGACCGTGAAGACACTGATCGCCGTCCTGACTGCGGCCTCCGCCCTGGCCGCCTGCGCCTCGACCTCCGAGACCTATCCGTCACGGACCGCGACCGAACAGCTGCTGGTCGCCCGCGCCGCCGACCGCGCCGTCGAGGGCCTGACCCTGCCCATACCGGCCGGTTCGCGGATTTTCGTCGACGACGCCTTCTTCCGCGCCGAGAACGCCGCCTATGCGATCAGCGCCATCCGCGCCGCCCTGTCCGAGGCGGGCTACGCCCTGGCTCCGTCGAAGTCGGAGGCCGACGCGGTGTTCGAACTGCGCGCCGGGGCGCTGTCGCTGGAACAGATGCGCCGCGTCTTCGGATTGCCGGACATGCGGGTGCCGATCAACGACAGCTTCAATGTCGTCTCGGTGCCGGAACTGTCGCTCTACAGCCGCCGCGACCGGGTCGGCGTCGCGGAGTTCTCGGGCTTTCTCTACGAGCCGAAGACGGGGGCGCCGCTGGGGGCCGTCGTGCCCATGACGGGAGAGTTCCGTATTCGCAGCCACAAGCTGCTGATGATCGTCGCCTGGGGCCAGCAGAGCGTCGACCCCGGCGAACGCGACCCCGGCGACAGCTGGCGGCAGTTCTAGGGCGACTTGCGCCCCGGCTCCCGGTCGGGGATGGTCCCGCCCTCAGTTTTACCGGGGGTTCCATGCGCCGTCTGCTCGTCTCGTCCGCCGCCACCGTCGCCCTGCTGGCGTACGCGCCCGCCGCTCTGGCGCAGGACGCCCACGCCGGCCACGCCGGACATGAGGCTCCGGCCGGGGCGCAGAGCGAAGACGCCCGGCTGGCCGCCTTCTTCGAACAGGCCTTCCAGGAGCGGATCGCGCTCAGCCCGCAGACCATGACCTCGCTGGGCCTCAAGACCGACTACGACAGGCTGGATGACGCTACGGACGCCGCGGCCGACCGGGCGCTGGCCCTCGCCGAACGCCAGCTGGCGCAGCTGAACGACCAGTTCAATCCGCAAACCCTGAGCGCCGACAGCCGGCTGTCGTGGCGGCTGTTCGAATACGGCGTCCAGCAGGCGCGGCTGTCGAACCGATGGCGCGACTGGAACTATCAATTCGCCGCCAACGGCAATCCGACCACGGGCCTGCCCGTGTTCATGATCAACAACCACCGCGTCGGCAGCGTCTCCGACGCCGAAGCCTATGTGGCCCGGCTGCGCGACGCCGAGCGCGTCATGGGCGAGATTTCCGCCGAACTGCGCGACCGGGCGTCAAGGGGGGTGATCTCGCCGAATTTCGTGTTCGAGCCCTCGATCGCCAACACTCGCAACATCATCGCCGGCGCGCCCTTCGATGACGGCGCCGACAATCCGGTCTGGGCCGATTTCGGGAAGAAGGTCGGGGCGCTGGACGTCGATCAGGCGACGAAGGACCGGCTGCTGGCCGAGGGCCGCGCAGCCCTGACCGGCGAATGGAAGCGCGGTTATGAGGGCGTGCTGGCGGCCCTGGCCGAGGTCCGGATCCAGGCGGCGGCCATGCCCGACCGCGACGCCGGCGTCTGGCGGTTGCCGGAAGGCGAGGCCTTCTACAACGCCCGGCTTCAACTCTCGACCACCACCGACCTGACGGCGGACCAGATCCATGACACCGGCCTGGCCGAAGTCGCGCGGCTGCACGGCGAGATGCAGGCCATCATGACCCGCGTGGGTTTCACCGGCTCGCTGCAGGAGATGTTCGCCTTCCTCAAGACGGACCCGCGCTTCCAGTATCCGAATACGCCCGAAGGCAAGGAGCAGTATCTGACCGACTCCCGCGCCTTCATCGCCCAGGTGATGGAGGCGGCCCCGCGGTATTTCCACGACCTGCCCGAGGCGGCGCTGGAGGTGCGGTCGGTGGAGCCCTGGCGCGAGGCGACAGCGTCCGTCGCCTTCTACAACTCGCCGGCGCCGGACGGGTCGCGGCCGGGCATCTACTACGTCAACCTGTCGGACATGACCCAGGTGCTGAAGCCCCAGATCGAGGCCATCAGCTACCACGAGGGCGCGCCGGGCCATCATTTCCAGATCGCATACGCCCAGGAGATGGAGAGTCTGCCGCGCTTCCGCCGCTTCGGCGGTTATGGCGCCTATGCCGAGGGCTGGGGCCTGTACGCCGAACGGCTAGGCAAGGAGATGGGCTTCTATCCGGACCCGTATTCGGACTTCGGCCGACTGTCGCTGGAGCTGTGGCGGGCGGTGCGGCTGGTCACGGACACCGGCCTGCACGCCAAGCGCTGGAGCCGCGAGCAGGCGATCGAATATTTCCAGCGCAACTCGCTGCTCAGCGAGCGCGACATCGTCAAGGAGGTCGAGCGCTATCTGACCAATCCGGGTCAGGCGACCAGCTACAAGATCGGCGAGCTGAAGATCATGGAGCTGCGCCAGCGGGCCCGGGCGGCGCTGGGTCCCCGCTTCGACATCCGCGACTTCCACGCCGTCGTGCTGGGTTCGGGGTCGGTGCCGCTGGACGTGCTGGAGGACCAGGTCGACGCCTGGATCGCGGCGGGCGGCGGGGCGCCGGCGGCCTGAGGCGCGACGCGGCCCTTGGTCGCGTTGGCGGAACCCCGGCCCGGCCCTAGCTCTACCGGGTGAACTGTAAATGGAGACGCCGATGCCGCTCTTGATGTGCCCCAACGACAACACCGCCATGCAAACGCTGGAGCGGGGCGGCGTCCAGTTCGACATGTGCCCCGACTGCCGCGGCGTCTGGCTGGACCGCGGCGAACTTGAGAAGCTGATGGCTGCGGCGACCGAGGAAGGCCGCGCCTCCGCGCCCCGGACCGCGCCGCCGCAACAGCCCTATCCCCCTCAGCAGCCGGCGCCTCAACCGTGGAGCGGACAGCCGGCGTATCGCGACGACCGCTATCGCAGCCGCGACGATGACGACTACCGCTACAAGAAAAAGAAGCGCGACAGCATCTTCGACATTTTCGACTGAGGCCGCGCCGGGTCGAGAAGGCGGAGCCTTCTGATCGCGGCCAACAAAAGAGCCTAGGCGGCCAGACCGGCCGCCTTCATCAGACCCTTCAGCGGCGCCAGGGCCTCGGGCGTGGTCGACAGGACGGCGCGGGATTCCGGCGCGCGGAAC
Organism: Brevundimonas sp.; assembly: GCF_035561115.1. Classification (GTDB taxonomy): domain Bacteria; phylum Pseudomonadota; class Alphaproteobacteria; order Caulobacterales; family Caulobacteraceae; genus Brevundimonas. Next base: position 50,523 of record NZ_DATMYH010000035.1, on the reverse strand, counting down.
AGCTTGATCGCCTCGACCTTGGCCCGATCCGCGGCCGGGCCCATCGGCGCGGTCTCTCCGGCGGCCATGCGCAGAAGCACCGACAGCTTCTGCGGCAGGGGCGCGGGCGATCGCGCCAGCATCATCACGATCTTCGCCTCGCTCTCGACCGCGCCGCCGACCGTGCCGATGGCCGCTGAAATCTCGGTGTCGTCGCGCTCGTTGAGACCGCAGCCATGCACGGCCCGCTGGAGTGTGGCGAGGATTCCCAGCTTCTGCGCCGCGGTCTGGCCGACGGCGATGGCGCGCATCTCGGTCTCGAAACGCAACGAGCCCACACAGGCCGACAGCCAGCGCGCCGCGGAGCGCTTGTTGGCCGTGCCGGTGACGTTCTCGCACAGCCGGGTCAGGGCCTCGGCCTCGCACAGCACCGTGGTGCAGGTCTTGGCGTAGGCGGCGACGAAATCGGCCGTGACGATGGCCTTGGAACGTTCGTTGAACGCGTTCTGGACCTCTTCCAGGGTCAGCAGACGGCCGGCGGTGACCGTCAGGGCCATGGCCAGGGTGCGCAGGATGTCGATCTCGCCTGCGGCGTCGTTGGGGCGCAGGCGGCGGGGGCTCATGAGCTCGCGCAGCACCATCCTGGCGAGGGCGGCGGCCAGCAGCGGGAACTCCCCCGCCTCCAGCCGCGCACCGAGCCGGGCGGCCGGGCCCTCGACGTTCGGAACCTGCAGGGCCATGCGGTTGTCCTGGCGGATCAGGGCCGCGATCTCGTTGGGCGCGACCATTCGCACCACGGCCGCCAGGGAAGCGCCCTGGTCGAGCGCGGGCCCGAGGATGTCCGTCAGATTTGTACGCGCCGCCAGCATCTCGCACAGCAGCTGTTCGATAGGCACCAGCACCATGGCGCGGGGCGGGCCATCCATGGGCGCGCGATCGGCCAGATCCATCAGGCGGTCCAGCCGCGCCCGGCCGCCCCGAATCCCGGTCAGGGCGCACGACACCACGCCGCCCATGATGAAGGCCCGGTCGGGCTGGCCCGCCAAGCGGTGGGCCAGATCGGCGATCGAGCAATTCTCCAGGCTGGGGAACTGGCCGCGGCGGCCGGCGGCGATGACGCGTTCAACGGCCCTGTCGGCCAGCTTCTGATAGTGGCGGACCAGATCGTGGACCGGCTGGCCCACGGCCTGACTCTCGGGCACGGCCACCTTCTGGATGGCGTGCTGAAGCTCGACGCCCGAAGCCTCCAGCTTTTCGGCCAGATCAGGCCTGTGCAGAAGTTCAAACGCCGTCACGCCCTGACGCGCCAGCCAGTCCTCCAGCACCCGGCCGATCGTCTCGCGGGCCTGGGAGGTGTAGAAGTCCTGCGGCCCGTTGCAGCGCGGGCCGCTCTGGTCCTCGGGCACGACCCGCTTGTGCCGGATCTCGGGCGCGCCGCGGGTCAGCAGCGTCGAACTGGCGAATTCCATGGTGTCGGGATCAAGGGTTTCCTTGGTCACCCGCACGGCCGCCGCGCGGCTGTCGGCCAGCATGTCCTCGGCCGCCTGGATCGCGATGGTGCGGTCTTCCGTCGCCATCTGGAGCGTCCAGGGCGCGGGAGCCGTCTTTCGGATGTAGACTTCGTAGTGGACGGATCCGGCCATCAAAACGCTCAAACTGTTCCCGCCCATCATGGCGCCAAGGCTTTAAGGCGGGGTTTCGTTGTGAATTGTGGCGATGAGCCCCATCTGTGGGCCCGGCGGCGGTCTTCCGGCTTTTCGGTCGACCGGCGCTGAACAATGATGGATTAGAACGGTAACGCTTGCCGTGCGTTGAGACTGCGAACGAAGAGTCTGCAAGGAGACCGCCTTTGGCCAACATCACCCTGGTCGACGACGACGAGAACATCGTCGCCTCCGTCTCGCTGGCGCTGGAAAGCCATGGCCACAAGGTCACTGCCTGGCATGACGGGGCCGCCGGGCTTGAGGCGCTGGAGTCCAATCCGCCGGATCTGGCCATCCTGGACGTCAAGATGCCCCGCATGGACGGGATGGAGGTGCTGCGCCGCCTGCGCCAGACCTCGCAGATTCCGGTCATCATGCTGACCTCGCGCGATGAGGAGATCGACGAGATCCTGGGCTTCAACCTGGGCGCCGACGACTACATCCACAAACCCTTCAGCCAGCGGCTGCTGATCGAGCGGGTCAAGGCTCTGCTGCGCCGGACCGGCGCGGACGGCGGCGAGCCCGAGCCCTCGGGCGAGAATTCGTCCAAGGCCATCAAGCGCGGCAAGCTGTCGATGGATCCGGCGCGCCACGAGAGCACCTGGGAAGGCAAGCCGGTCAAGCTGACCGTGACCGAGTTCCTGCTGCTGCAGGCCCTGGCCCAGCGGCCCGGCTTCGTGAAGAGCCGCGACAATCTGATGGACGCCGCCTACGACGACCAGGTCTATGTCGACGACCGCACCATCGACAGCCACGTCAAGCGGATGCGAAAGAAGTTCCGGGTGGTCGACCCCGAGTTCGACGCCATCGAGACCCTGTATGGCGTCGGGTATCGCTATCGCGAAAGCTGATCCGCTCCCGCCGGGAGACGACGAACCGCGCCGCCCGCTGAAGCGCTTCGGGGGGTCGCGGCTCGGCGGCCTGATCCTGGCCCTGAACCTGCTCAGCCTGCTGATCCTGTTTGTCGGCGCGCTGGCGCTGAACGAATGGCGGCGTGGTCTGATCGAGGCGCGTCAGGAGACGCTGGCCGCCCAGGCCGAGTTGCTGGTCCGTGTCCTCGGGGATGAGCGGATCGGCGTCACCAAGGGAGAGCCGACGCCTTCCCTCGATCCGATCGAGGCCAGCCGATGGCTGCGCGACAACTTCATACTTTCCGGCCAACGCGCACGCCTGTTCGATATCGACGGCTTGCTGGTAGCCGACAGCTTCGCCGTGACGGAGGCCATTCCCGGCCGGTCCCTGCCGCCGGCCCGGCCTGCGGGCACTCCGCCGCCCATGGTCGATCCGGGGGAACACACCCGCAATGAAGCTGCTCTCGAGCGGGCCCGCGACGCCCTGGCGGCGGAGGTGGAGGCGGCGCTGGACGGTCAGGCCCAGTCCACCCTCCGGCGATCCGAAAGCGGGGATCGGGTCGTGTCCGTCTCCATCCCCGTGCGCCATGTGCGGCAGGTTCTGGGCGTGCTGACGCTGGAGGCGGGAGACGTCAACGAGACCCTGGACGCCCAGCGCCGCGCCCTGATGCCCTTCGCCCTGGTGGCGCTGGGCGTGTCCCTGCTGTCGTCCCTGCTGCTGCACCTGTTCGTGGCCCGGCCGGTGATGCGGCTGTCGGCGGCGGCGGACGAGGTCCGGCTGCAGCGCGCCCGCGCCATCTCCCTGCCTGATCTGGAGGGCCGCAAGGACGAGATCGGCGATCTGGCCCGCTCGCTTGAGACCATGACCCAGACCCTGTCCGACCGGATGGACGCCATCGAGCGGTTCGCCGCCGACGTCTCGCACGAGATCAAGAACCCGCTGACCTCGATCCGTTCGGCGCTGGAAACCCTGCCTCTGGTCAAGACCGAGACCCAGCGCGAAAAGCTGACAGCCCTGCTGCAGCAGGACGTGCGGCGGCTGGACCGGCTGATCACCGACATCTCCAACGCCTCGCGGCTCGACGCCGAACTGGCGCGCGACCGGCCCCGCACGCTGGATCTCACCACCCTGCTGACCGAGATCGTCGGGGTCTATGAGGCGGGACGGAAGCCCGGCGAGCCGCGGATCGCCTTCGAGGCGCCGGCCGGCGATCACATCCTGGTCGTCGGGCGGGACGGGCCGTTGGGACAGGTGTTCCGCAACCTGATCGACAACGCCCGCTCGTTCAGCCCCCCGAACGGTCTGGTGCGGATCGGGCTGACCCGCGATCCCTCGGACCCGGACCGTCCCGCCCGGGTCAGCATCGAGGACGACGGGCCGGGCATTCCGCCCGAGAACCTCGAGACCGTCTTCCAGCGGTTCTACACCTCGCGGCCCAAGGGCACGGCCTTCGGGGCCAACTCCGGCCTCGGCCTTTCGATCGCCCGCCAGATCGTCGAGGCTCATGGCGGCCACGTCCAGGCCGGAAACCGGACGGACGAGCGCGGCGCGATCACGGGCGCGCGCTTCGAGGTCGCCCTGCCGCTGGCGTCCGCCGGCCGACGCGGATGAGCGACCAGCCCCTGCATGGCACGGTCGCGGCGCGCTGGATTCCCGGCTCCGGCTGGCGCGGCGTCCTGATCACCGGCCCCTCCGGCGCCGGCAAGAGCGACCTGGCCCTGCGCCTGATCGGCCACGGCTGGCGGCTGGTGGCCGACGACTACGCCCATGTCTTCGCCTCCGGCGGGTCGCTTTTCGCTGTCTGCCCGGGGACGATCGCGGGCCGGATCGAGGCGCGGGGCATCGGCGTGATCCCGGTCTGCGCCCTCGATCTGGTCCGGCTGGTGCTGGCGGTCGAACTGTCGACCGGGCCGGTCGAACGCCTGCCCGAGCCCGCGGAAACCGTGATTGCGGGCGTGCGCCTGCCGCTCGTCCGGCTTTGCGGATTAGAGCCGTCCGCGGTCGAAAAGGTCACACTGCTGACCAGCCCGCTTTAACCCGACGCGGAGTTGGGCTATTCCGCCCGGCTTGCGGCGCGCTCTGAGGGCCGTCGGACGCGGGGCGCGAGCTTTGGTAATGCCGTCATGATCGGGCTGGTGATCGTCACCCACGGGGGACTGGCCTCGGAATTTCTCGCCGCCATGGAGCACGTCGTCGGGCCCCAGCGCGGGGTCGCGGCCATCTGCATCGGACCCGAGGACGACATGGAGCGCCGTCGCCGCGACATCGTCGACGCGGCCAACGCCGTGAACGACGGCGACGGCGTCATCCTGCTGACCGACATGTTCGGCGGCACCCCCTCCAACCTGGCCATTTCGGTGATGGAAGAGACGCACGCCGAGGTCATCGCGGGGCTGAACCTGCCGATGCTGATCAAACTGGCCAGCGTGCGCGGCCGTGAACCGCTGGAGGCCTGCGTGGCCCACGCCCAGGACGCCGGCCGCAAATACATCTCGGTCGCCAGCTGGGTGCTTCAGGGCGAGAAGTGACGGCGATGTCGGACCCGTTCAGCGCCACCGCCAACATCTGCAACACGCGCGGCCTGCACGCCCGCGCCTCGGCCAAATTCGTCAAACTGGCCTCCAGCTTCGACGCCGAGATCCATGTCACCCGCGACGGGGTGACGGTGAACGCCCTGTCGATCATGGGTCTGCTGATGCTGGGCGCCGGCAACGGCTGCGGCATCGAGATCGTCGGCGAGGGCGCCGAGGCCGAGGCCGCCGTGGCCGCCCTGGCCGAACTGGTCGAACGGAAGTTCGACGAGGACCAGTAGCTTAGTCCTTCGGCGACGCCTGGGCCGCTCCGATGTGGGCGACCCCGCGCCGTTGTGCGATTTCCACTTGGCGGGCCCGTTCCAGATACCGTGCGCGGTCCGTCTCGGTCCGGGCGTCCGCGCAGCGGTCGCAGCTGACGCCTTCGATGTAGCGGGCCGACGCGCGGCCTTCCTCGCTGACCGGCATGCGGCAGCCGCGGCACAGGCTGTGGCTGCCGGCGGTCAGGCCGTGGCCGACGGCGACCCGCTCGTCGAAGACGAAACATTCCCCCCGCCACAGGCTGTCGGCCTCGGGCGTCGTCTCCAGATAGCGCAGGATCCCGCCCTCCAGATGGAAGACGTCCTGGACGCCCTCGGCCTTGAGGAAGGCGGTCGCCTTCTCGCAGCGGATGCCGCCGGTGCAGTACATGGCCACTTTCGGCGGGTCCGGCCGGTCCAGCAGGGCGCGGCCCTCGGTGCGGAACCAGTCGGGAAAGTCGCGGAAGCCCCGCGTATTGGGCTGGATCGCGCCCTCGAAGGCGCCGACGGCCGCCTCGTAGTCGTTGCGCGTGTCGATCACGATCACGCCGGGATCGCGGATCAGGGCGTTCCAGTCGGCGGGGGCGACATAGGCGCCGGCGTTGACGGCGGGGTCGAGGTCCGGCTGGCCCATGGTGACGATCTCGGGCTTGATCCGCACCTTCAGGCGGTGGAAGGGCATCGTCTCCGCCGTGGCGTATTTCACGTCGAGGTCGGCGAAACCGGGCAGGGCGCGGATCCCCGCCAGCACCCGCTCAACGGACGCTTCAGGTCCCGCGATCGTCCCGTTCAGCCCTTCATGGGCGACCAGCAGGGTGCCGCGCACGTCCGGCCGGGCCAGGCGCTCCAGCCGGTCGCGAACAGGCGCGCAGTCAGCGATGGCCGCGAACCGGTACAGGGCGGCGACCCTCACCAGCCCGGTGGAGCACGCTGCGGCTGAACTGGCGGACTGGATCATGTCGACGGCGAGGGTGCCTGGTGGAGCCGAGGGGAGTCGAACCCCTGACCTCGTCATTGCGAACGACGCGCTCTACCAACTGAGCTACGGCCCCGTTTCCGGGTGCAGGCGAGGGCGCGACATACGAGGGCGGAGGCCGGAGTGTCAACGGGCTTGAGATCGCCCGCCCCGCGATGGCGGAATCCCTGGACGTGGGACGCGGCCACGTTAAAAGCGGGAGCTGTCCTGTTTCCGGAGTCCCTTCATGGGTTACGCCATCGTCTGGTTGGTCAATACGATCCTGTCGCTCATGACCTGGGCGATCATCCTGTCGGCCATCATCAGCTGGCTGTTCGCCTTCGACGTCATCAACCGCCGCAACCGGTTCGTGAACCAGCTGGCGGACTTCCTCGACCGGATCACGACGCCCATCCTGGAGCCGTTTCGCCGCTTCATCCCGCTGATGGGCGGCATCGATGTCTCGCCGATCGTGGTTCTGCTGCTGATCCATTTCCTGCGCATCCTGTTCAACCGGCTGACCGCGCCGGTGTTGATCCAGATGCTGGGATAAACGCGACCCCGGCGACACGCCGTCGGCCGTTCACCACGGTCCGGCGCTTCCGGCCTTGCGCCGTCCGGCGAGGGTCCTAAGGTGCCGCTCCGACCGGGCCCCGCGCCCGCCAGCCAACCGGGATTCATGACCACGATCCGATCCGTCGCCATCGTCGGCGCAGGCCAGATGGGCGCAGGTATCGCCCAGGCCGTGGCCGCAGGCGGCTATCAGGTGCTGCTGTACGACGCCGCCGGCGATCGCGTGCCGCAGGCGCAGGGCGCGATCGCCGCCAGCCTCGCCCGCCAGGTCGCGCGCGGCCTGATCGATCAGGGCGCCGCCGACGCCGCCCTGTCGCGCATCTCCGCCGCCTCTTCCCTCGCCGCTGCGGCGAAGGCCGACCTCGTCATCGAGGCCGCGATCGAGGACGAGGCGGTCAAGAAATCCATCCTGGCCGACCTGACGCCGCACCTGGGCAAGGACACCCTGCTGGCGTCCAACACCTCGTCGATCTCGATCACCCGCCTGGCCTCGGCCACCGACCGGCCCGAGCGCTTCATCGGCCTGCATTTCATGAAGCCGGCGCCGGTCATGAAGCTGGTCGAGATCATCCGCGGCATCGCCACCTCGGCCAGCACCTATGACGCGGCCGTGGCCTTCGCCGAGAGCCTGGGCAAGACGACGACCAATTCCGAGGACTTTCCCGCCTTCATCGTCAACCGCATCCTGGTGCCGATGATCAACGAGGCGGTCTATGTCCTGTACGAGGGCGTCGGCAACGTCGCCTCGATCGACAAGGCGCTGAAACTGGGGGCCAACCATCCGATGGGGCCGCTGGAGCTGGCGGACTTCATGGGCCTGGACGTCGTCCTGGCCATCATGAACGTCCTCTATGACGGTCTGGCCGACAGCAAATACCGGCCCTGCCCGCTGCTGGTGAAATATGTCGAGGCCGGCTGGCTGGGGCGCAAGTCCGGGCGCGGCTTCTACGACTATTCCGGCCCCGAACCGGCGCCGACCCGATGATCCCGACGCTGGACAAGCCGGAAGACTTTCCCGGCCAGCAGCGCGTCTCCTGGCGCCGCGATCCGCAGCGCATCGTGCTGGCGGCGCTGGCCGGAGCCCTGTGGCCGCCGCTGGTCATCACCCTGGTCGTCTGGCCGCCGCAGAACTGGCTGCCCAGCCTCGAGATGGACTGGCGGCTGCTGGTGCTGGTCATCGGTCTGGCGGCCGTGCCGGGCGGGCTGTGGCTTCTGGCGCGCGAACGCGACCGGACCGGCCGGCCGGCGACCCGGCTGGGCGTGGTCTGGCGTTTCATGTTCTACGGCGGCCTGCTGGCGGCCGGCCTTCAGGCCATGCTGGCCCTTGTCGTGTCGATCGTCGGCTGGTTCGAGGCCGGCGGCGTCGCCCAGGCAGCGGGCGCGACCGAGACCACCCTGCTGATCTATGGCGTCGGCGGCCTGCCGATCGCCGTGCTGCTGGGCGTCAGCTACGCGCTGTGGGCCGGCCTGTGCGCCGCCTTCATCGCCTTCATGCCCCAGCCCGAGGTGCGCGACCGGCTTGGCGTCATGGGCGAACGCGGTCCGGGCTGACGCCGATTTCCCTTTGACGCGGCCGACGGTTCGGCCAAGCTTGCCCGGCCAACCTCGGGGGATACGTCATGGCCGCAGTCGAAATCCAGGCGTCGCCGCCGGCCGCGGACGCGACGCTCGGACCGGTCAGGCCCGCCGACCGTATCTTCACGCTCGACATGCTCAGAGGCTGGGCGATCCTCGGCATCCTCGCCGTCAACGCCATGTCGTTCGTCTGGCCCGCGGCGCTGGAGATGACGACGGGCCTGCCGGAACCCTGGCCGCACAGCCCGGCCAACATCCTCGGCGCCTGGACCACCGACGTCTTCTTCCAGGACAAATTCCGCTCGATGTTCTCGATGCTGTTCGGCGTCTCGATCTTCCTGATCGGCGGCGAGCGGTTCGACGCGGCGCGGGGCCGGTTGCTGCGCCGCCGGCTGTTCTGGCTGGCGGTCTTCGGCCTGATCCACGGCGCCGCCTTCTGGCTGGGCGACATCCTGCTGCACTACGCCTACTGCGCGCTGATCGTCATGGTCATGCGATCCTGGAAGGCCGGCCGGCTGATATGGATCGGCGGGGGGATCAACCTGCTGTTCGGCCTGTTGTCGGCGGGCGCCATGCTGGGAGAGGCGGCGTTCAGCGGAGGCGGCCCGGCGGCGGCCGGCGGCGACGGGAATCCGTTCGCGGTCACGCCCGAGGGGCTGGCGGCCGTCATCCAGGCCTACCAGTCCGGCTGGCCCGCGGCGCAGATCGAGAACCTCAAGGCCTGGGCGATCCTGCAGTCCGCCAGCCTCGTCCTGATCCCGATCACCGTCAGCCTGATGCTGCTGGGCCTGGGCCTGTTCAAGTCCGGCTTCCTGACCGGCCGGTCGCCGACCTGGGTCTATCTGTTGATGCTGGCCATCGGCGCGGCCAACCTGGCCTTCTTCGGCTGGTATCAATGGATCGAAGCCAATGCGGCGTCCGGCGAGGATCCGACCCGCGGTCTCGCCGGCGTCGGAGGCAGTTTCGCGCCCCTGATCACCCTCGGCTACGCCAGCCTCCTGATCCTGATGACCCGGTTCGGGCTGAAGCCGCTGACGCAGGTTCTGGCTCCGGTCGGGCGGATGGCCTTCACCAACTACCTCACCCAGACCCTGATCATGTCGACCCTGTTCTACATGCCCTGGGGTCCGCACTGGTTCGGGACCATGGGGCCGGGCGCGCTGTGGGGCGTGGTCGCAGCCGTGTGGATCGCCCAGTTGATCTGGTCGCCGCTGTGGCTGTCGGTCTTCACCATGGGTCCGCTGGAATGGGTGTGGCGTTGCCTGACCTACGGCCGGATGGTGCCGCTGCTGAAGACCGCGGTCGCCTGAGGACTGACCGGGAGCCTCGTCGGGATCGTTGCCCGCCGGCGGGCGATGGCTTAAGCGGCGCGGCATGAGCACCGATACGCCGTCCCGCCCCGAAGCCCGCAATCCGCGGGGGTTCGCCGACCGCCGCGGCGCGGATCTGACCGCCGAGCGCCGCCTGGTGGCGCGCGTGTCCGAAGTCTATGAGCGCTGGGGCTTCGAGCCGCTGGAGACCGGCGCCTTCGAATACGCCGACGCCCTGGGCAAATTCCTGCCCGACGCCGACCGTCCGAACGAGGGCGTCTTCGCCCTGCAGGACGACGACGACCAGTGGATGGCGCTGCGCTACGATCTGACCGCGCCCCTGGCCCGGTTCGCGGCCCAGGGCTGGGAAACCCTGCCCAAGCCGTTCCGCCGCTACGCCTTCGGTCCCGTGTGGCGCAACGAGAAGCCCGGTCCGGGCCGCTTCCGCGAATTCGTCCAGTGCGACGCGGACACGGTCGGCTCCGACCGGCCGGAGGCCGACGCCGAGATCATCGCCATGGCCTGCGAGGGGCTGCAGGCCGCCGGGCTGGACGCGGACCAGGCCGTGGTCCGGGTGTCGAACCGCAAGCTGTTCGACGGCCTGTTCGACGCCGGCGGCGTCACCGATCCGCGCCAGCGCCTCACCGCCCTGCGCGCCATCGACAAGTTCGACCGGCTGGGCTGGGAGGGGGTGTCGGCCCTTCTCGGCGAGGGCCGCCTGGATGAGTCCGGCGACTACACCAGGGGGGCGGATCTCCCGATCGGCGTGGCGGCGACCATCGAGGCCTTCCTCGCCTCGGCGGGCGACGCCGCCCTGTCCCGGACGGCGACGCTTGAGGCTGTGGCGCGCGCCGGCGGCCTCGGCGCCATCGGAGAGGCGGCTCTCGAGGAACTGGCGGCCATAGACCGGGCCCTGGTCTCGATGAGGGTGAGCGAAGACGCGGTGCGCTTCGACCCGACCATCGTGCGCGGGCTGGAGTATTACACCGGCGCCGTGTTCGAGGCCGAGCTGCTGCTGGACACGACCGACGACAGGGGCCGGGCCGTGCGGTTCGGCTCGATCGGCGGCGGCGGCCGGTACGATGATCTGGTCGCCCGCTTCACCGGCGAACGCCTGCCCGCCACCGGCTTCTCGTTCGGCGTCTCGCGGCTGGCCTCGGCATTGAAGGCGGCGGGGCGCGGCGCGGCGGATTCCGTCCGTGGCCCGGTGGTCGTCATCGTCTTCTCGGACGCCGACATGCAGCACTATCTCGACGCCGTGTCAGAGCTGCGCAACGCCGGAATCGCCGCCGAACTCTACCTCGGCCGGGCCGGCATGAAGGCGCAGATGAAGTACGCCGACCGCCGCGGCGCGCCCGCCGCCGTCATCCTCGGCGGCGACGAGATCGCCGCCGGCCAGGTCACGGTCAAGGACCTCGACGCCGGGCGCGCCCTGGCCGCCGGCGTGACCGACAACGAGGCGTGGAAATCCGAACGGCCGGGGCAAAGGGTGGTCGCGCGCGCCGAACTGGTCGCCGCCGTCCGGGCCATCGTCGAAGGTGTGCACACAGCTTCGTGAGTTATCAGCGATAACCTTGGATTTACTGTGAGTTCCGCAAGGCTTTCATTGACTTGAACTGAGAAATGTCGTCTTTTTGACGCACTCGGGAAGCGCAGCGTTTCGGCGCAGCAGCGGCTCGAAGGCGTTTCGGGGAGGAAACGTCCGCTCGTCAAAGAGCGAAAAGAAGCCCGCCGCGATGTATCCCCCGCGGCGGGCTTTTTTGCGTCTGGAGTTCCACGCTTCTCTCGTCGTCATCCTCCGGCAAGCCGCGCCTTCGCGGCGCAGACCGGGGGACCCAGCGGCGCGCGAGAGCGCGAACCTGTCGAGAACTCCGTCCGCAAACAGCGTGCGTGAACAGATCGCCTTCGCCGCCGCCGGGTCCCCCGGGTCTCGCTGCGCTCGCCGGAGGATGACGAAAGAAAAAGGGGCCGAAGCTTTCGCTCCGACCCCTCGGTCTTCAGCCTGTGGAAGGCCTACCAGATGCGGACCCGGTCTTCCGGGGCGAGGTAGTATTTCGAGCCCGGCTGGACGTCGAAGGCGTCGTACCAGGCGTCGACGTTGCGCACCGGGCCGATGACGCGGAACTCGGCCGGGCTGTGCGGATCGGTGGCGATCTGGTTGCGAAGGGCGTCGTCGCGCATCTTCGACTGCCAGACCTGGGCCCAGCCGTAGAAGAAGCGCTGGTCGCCCGTGACGCCGTCCAGCACGGGCGCCGGCTGGCCGTTCAGCGACAGATGGTAGGCTTCCAGACCCACCGCATTGCCGGCGGCGTCGCCGATGTTCTCGCCCATGGTCAGGCCGCCCTGGACCTTGAAGCCAGGGATCGGCTCGAACTGGTCGTACTGCTCGCCCAGCCGCTTTGTCAGGGCGTCGAAATTGGCCCGGTCCTCAGGGGTCCACCAGCTGCGCAGCACGCCGTCGCCGTCGGACTTGGAGCCCTGGTCGTCGAAGCCGTGGCCGATCTCGTGGCCGATGACGCCGCCGATGCCGCCGTAGTTGACGGCCGGGTCCGCGTCCGGATCGAAGAACGGCGGCTGCAGGATCGCCGCCGGGAAGACGATCTCGTTGTTGGTCGAATTGTAATAGGCGTTCACCGTCTGCGGGGTCATGCCCCATTCGGCCTTGTCGACCGGCTGGTTCAGACGGTTCAGCTGGTAATTCCACTGGAACAGGCCGGCGCGCTCGCTGTTGCCGAACAGGTCGTCGGCCCTGACCTCGAGCGCCGAATAGTCACGCCATTTGTTGGGATAGCCGATCTTGACGGTGAATTTGTCCAGCTTGTCCTGGGCTGCTGCGCGGGTCTCGGCGCTCATCCAGCTGTAGTTCTGGATGCGGTTGCCCAGGGCGGTGCGCAGATTCGCGACCAGCTGCTCCATCTTGGCCTTGGATTCGGCGGGGAAATATTCGGCCACATACTGGCGGCCGACGGCCTCGCCCAGCATGCCTTCGGCGAAGCTGATGCCGCGCTTGTCGCGGGGGCGCTGCATCGGCTGGCCGTTCAGATCGCGCGAGCGGAACTCCCACTGGGCGTCGGCGAAGCGCCGCGACAGGCGCGGCGCGGCGTCGTCCGTCGTGTGGAAGGCCTGCCAGGCCTGCACCGTGGCGATCGGCGTCTCGGCGTAGATGGCGGCGATCTTCGGCATGGCCGTGTCCTGCCGGACGATCAGGCGCGGAACCTCGCCCACGCCGACGGCGGTGTAATAGTCCTGCCACGGGAAGCCGGGGGCCTCCGACGCCAGTTGGGCGATGGTGTATTCGTTGTAGGTCTCGTCGCGGTTGCGGTTCTGGATCGGGGTCCAGTGCGCTTCGGCGATGCGGGTTTCGAAGGCCACGATGTCGGCGGCGGCCTGTTCGGGGTTCTCCCAGCCGATCATGCCCAGCATGCGGGCGACATAGGCCTGGTACAGGACCTTCTTCTCGGCCCAGCGCTGTTCCAGATAGTAGTCGCGGTTGGGCAGGCCCAGCCCCGACTGGCCGGTCGAGACCACATAGCGGGTCGGGGCCTTCTGGTCGGTGGTGATGCCGGTGCCGAAGATCGAACCGCCGACGCGGCCCTGGGTCTCGCCCATATAGACCGCGGCCTTGTCGTGGGTGTCGGCGGCGCGGATGGCGGCCAGGTAGGGCTGCAGCGGCTGGGCGTCCAGCGCCTCGATCCGCGCCTCGTCCATGTACGAGCGATAGGCGTCGGCGATCTTCTGCTCGTCCGAGCCGGCGGTCAGGTCGGTGCGGGCCACGAGACCCTCGATCATCGCCTTGACCCGGTTGTCGGACAGTTCGCGCAGCAGGGCGAACGAGCCGTAGCTGGTGCGGTCCGACGGAATCTGCATGCGGTCCAGCGCGGCGCCGTTGGCGTAGCGCATGAAGCTGTCGCCCGGCGCGACCGAGGTGTCGCGGCCGGCGAGGTCAAAGCCCCAGGTCCCGTATTTCGGCGTTTCCGTGCCCTGATAGCCCAGAACCGTCGCGCCTTCGGGCGGGGTCTGGAACAGTTCTAAGACAGTGCAGCTTTCGTCGATACAGCCGTGATCATGGTCCTGGGCGGCCGCGGCCGAGGCGGGCAGCAGCAGGGCGCCGAGCGCGGCGCCGATCAGCAGTTTCTTCATGGAATTCCCTCGACTTCGCATCTCTATGGACAGCGTCGGCGGGGACCCTACGCCGCCGCTCCCGGCTGTCGCCTGAATTTTTTGTCATGTGCGACGGAGACCCGGACAGGACGGCGTTTCAGCCTGTAGGCTGACGGTCGCGGGAGGGTGGATGACGATTCACGGCGGCGGCGGCGAATATCGCGATCTTGTGGTCTTTCTGGCGGCGGCAGGCGTCATCGTGCCGCTGTTCAACCGGCTCAAGATCAGCCCCGTGCTGGGTTTTCTGGCCGCTGGCGTGCTGCTGGGTCCCGACGGTCTGGCGCAACTCGCCGACACCGTCCCCTGGCTGGCCTGGCTGACCATCTCCGACGCCGGCCAGATCCGCTCCCTGTCCGAACTGGGCGTCGCCTTCCTGATGTTCATGATCGGGCTGGAGCTGTCGTGGGAACGGCTGAAATCCATGCGCCGGCTGGTGTTCGGCCTCGGCCTGACCCAGGTCGCAGTCTGCACGGTCGGCCTCGGAGCCGTGTTCATGCTGATGGGGCAACCGCTGGTGTCAGCCGCGGTGCTGGGCATGGGCCTGGCCCTGTCCTCGACCGCCGTGGTCATGCCGGTGATGGCCGAGCGCGGCCGCATCTCCACCACCGCCGGACGGGCGACCTTCGCCGTCCTTCTGGCCCAGGACCTCGCCGTCGCGCCGATCCTGATCACGGTCACCGTCCTGGCGGCCCTGGCGCAGGGCGGCGGCGAATTCGACCCCTCGGCCCTCGGCCCGGCCCTGTTCACCCTGATCCCCGCCGCGGCCGGCCTGGCCCTGCTGGTGCTGCTGGGCCGGCTGGTGTTGCGGCCCATGTTCCGTTCGGTCGCCCGGGCCAAGGCGAAAGGTCAGGGACAGGAGATGTTCATCGCCGCCAGCCTGCTGGTGGTGGTGGGGGCCGGCGTGGCCGCCCAGGCCGCCGGCCTGTCGATGAGCCTGGGGGCCCTGATCGCCGGCCTGCTGCTGGCCGAGACCGAGTTCCGGCGCGAGGTCGAGGTATCGATCGAGCCGTTCAAGGGGCTGCTGCTGGGCGTCTTCTTCGTCGGCGTCGGCATCGGGCTGGACGTGAACGCCGTGGCCGCCGATCCGGTCGCGGTCTTCGGCCTGGCCGCGCTGATGACCCTGTTCAAGGCCGGTCTGATCTACGGCGCGGCGCGCGCGTGGAAACTGGGCGCCCGCACCGCCATCGAGGCGGCCCTGGTTCTGGGTCCGGCCGGCGAGTTCGCCTTCGTCATCCTCGGCGCCGGCCTGGTCGAGGGCATCGCCTCGCCGGCCTTCACCCAGAAGGTGCTGCTGGCGGCGACCATCAGCATCTTCAGTATTCCGCTGATGGCCTTGATCGCATCGAAGCTGGTGCATCGCGCCGAGGCCAGGCATCCCGACCTTCCCGCCGAGGCGATGGAACCCACCGCCGAGGAGGGCCAGGTGCTGATCGTCGGCTTCGGCCGCGTCGGCCGTCTGGTCGGCGAGATCCTGCTGACCCACGACCAGCGCTTCCTGGCTATCGACGCCGACGCCTCCACGGTGGGCAAGGGCCGCGCCGAGGGCTCCAACGTCTTCTACGGCGACGCGTCCCGGGCCGAGATGCTGGCGCTGTGCGGCATCGACACCGCGCGGGCGGTGGTGGTGACCATGGACGCCCCGGCCAAGGTCGACGAGGTGGTCAGGGCCGTGCGCGCCCTGCGGCCGGACCTGGTGCTGATCGCCCGGGCCCGCGACGACAGGCACGCCGTGCGCCTCTACCGTCTGGGCGTCACCGACGCCGTGCCCGAAACCACCGAGGCCAGCCTTCAGCTGGCGGAGAACACCCTGATCGATCTGGGCGTCCCCATGGGTCTGGTGCTGGCCTCGATCCACGAGCGGCGCGACCGGTTCCGCAAGGTGTTTCAGGAGGCCATGCCGGACGGCGACGTCCCGCGCCGGGCCCGCGCCCTGCGCTCCACGCTGCGACGCTGAGCCGCGGCGACGGAGTCCCCCACCTGCCCCGTTAACCCCCAAGCTAACCGTCCCGTTAATCCGGCTACCCCAATTTGGTCATCGTTGCATGATGACTGCGCCACCTCGCCTTCCAGGCTTGTTTGGGCGTCAGATGCGCCCCGAATGACCCATCGCTTCGGCGTTCAGTTTTCCCGGCGGATGTCAGCCGCCGCTTCGTGAGTAACCGTTTCATGCGAGATGTCGCCTTGGCCTCCTCCTCCCCCGCCACCGACGTCGAGGGCGAAGCCCCCCGGCTGAACCGCCGCCAGGCCGCCAAGGTCCGCACCCGTCAGAAGGTGCTGGACGCGGCGCGCCAGCTGTTCGCCGAGCGCGGCTACGAACCCGCCACCATCCGCGACATCGCCAAGGGCGCCGGCATGTCGACGGGCGCGGTCTTCGCCAATTTCCAGGACAAGGCCGAGCTGTTCGAGGCCGTTCTGGCCACCGACATGGTCAAGCTGGCCGAAACGCTGAAGGCCGCCGCCGCCGCCGAAACCACCGTGCGGGGCCGTCTGCTGGCCGCCCTGACCGCCGGCTATCATGTTTCGCTGGAGCAGCTGCCGCTTGTCCAGGCCGTCATCGCCCGCTCGTGGTTCCAGCCCGTCGCCGCCGAAATGCGCGCCCGCGCTGCCATCACGCCGCTGATCTCGGTCGTCACCGACGCCCTGCAGGCCGGCGTGGGCGACCGCGAGATCCGGCAGGACGCCGATGTCCGCCTGCTCGGCGAGATGATCTACGAAGCCTGGCTGTCGAACTATCGCCGCGCCGCCTACGACGGCTGGACCATCCAGCAGTTGACGGCCCGGATCGGCAAACAGATCGACGTCATCCTGGCCGGCGCGCTCAGCCGCCAGTAAGACCTCGCCGCCGGACCGGATGCTTCGAAGGCCGCGACCCCCGTCGCGGCCTTCAGCTCTTCCACCTCAACACAGCGGATTTCACCGGATTGGCGAACGCGCGGCCCTCCGCCCGGCTCCGGATCCATTCGCGCTTTAGCTGCTGGTACCATTTGGCCTGTTTGTCGGCGTCGTCGATCCAGATCAGCGCCGGGTCGTAGCGCAACCCCTCGTTCTGCAGGTTCACCATGCCGCCGTCCTGCTGCAGGAAGGCGACCACCCCCATCCGCAGGAACGGCTTGGCGATCCCGAACACCCAGTGGTCCGACCAGAAGATCTGGGTGATCCGCGTCCTCGTCTCGCTGATCGGGGTCAGGCAGGTCAGGGCCAGCACCTGTTTCTCGCCCACCTGGATATGCTCCCAGCGATAGCCGGGCAGACGGAAGGTGATCTCGGTCGCCGGCGCCCCGCCGAGGATTTTATACGCCCGGCTGTTCGACGACGGCGTGTGCCGCACCATGGCGAAACCCTGTTCGCGCGGTTCGAAGGCCTTGGCCTTTTCGTGCATCGAATGCTCGGACCGCCACCACCATTGCTGATGCACATAGGGGCCGTGGGCGGGGTCCATCAGGCCGACGACCGCGTGGTCGATGTGGGCGTCGAAATCCATCCATTCGACCAGCCTGGCCTCGCCCCCGACCACGCCGGGGAAGACCGGCGGCTCCTGGTCCGGCTCGGCGGGATTGCGCGGGTCGGACGCGACCCAGACGAAGACCATCCCTTGGCTTTCGCGCACTGGATAGGACCGCACCCGGATCCGGTCCGTTTCATAAGCCTGGTCCTCGACCAGTGAGGGGATGGCGGCGCAGACGCCGTCGGGCCGGAAGCGCCAGCCGTGGTAGCAGCACTCGATCGTCTCGCCCTCCCCCGGCTTTTCCACCAGCCGCCCGGCAGACAGGGGCGCGGCGCGATGGGGGCAGATGTCGCGCAGGGCGTAGACCTGGCCCGCCCCCTCTTTTGAACCGCGCGTCCGGCCGATCAGCACCGGCTCGCCCAGCAGTTCGTGGCGTTTCAGCGAGGCCGGGGCCACGTCGCGCGACAGGGCGACGAAATACCAGGCGTCCAGTACGAACCCCTTGCCGAACGCCGCCGGAGGGGCCTTGGCCTCGGGCGAATTGGCGGAAACGGGGGCGCTGTCGGCTGGGCTCATGACGCCAGTTTAGCGGGCCGGACGCGCGAAGTCTTGACCGGCCGCATCCGTTCGCGCCCTCTGCGGCGACTAGGGGACACAGACGGGCGCTTCGCCCGTGCATCCGGGGATCCGACCATGAAGACCATGACCGCCGCCACCGCCCTCGCCGGGGCCCTCTGCCTGATCGCCGCGCCGGCCATGGCGCAGGAGCACCAGCATCATCAGCCCGCCGCGCCCGCTCAGACGCATGCCGACGGCCACGCCCATGCCGACTTCGAGTCCGGCCGCTTCCACGTCCGCGTCGACGGCCCCGAACACCCGGTCGGCGACGTCATCCTGATCCCCGGCCTCAGCTCCTCGCCCGAGGTCTGGGACGGCCTGACCGAACAGCTCAAGGGCCGCTACCGCGTCCACCGCATTCACGTACAGGGCTTCGCGGGCGCCCCGGCCGAGGACAACGCCACGGGTCCCGTCTCCGCCCCCGTCGCCGAGGACATCGCCCGCTACATCGCCGAGCAGGGGCTGAACAAGCCGGCCGTCATCGGCCATTCCATGGGCGGGACCATCGGCATGATGCTGGCCGCGCGCCATCCCGACAGCGTCGGCAGGCTGATGGTGGTCGACATGGTGCCGTTCATGGGGGCGATGTTCGGCGCGCCGGGCGCGACGGCCGAAAGCGTCACCCCGACGGCGGACCAGATCTACAACGCCATGGCCAACGGTCCCGAGGAGTCCTACCGCCAGCAGGCCGCCGCCTCCGTCATCAGCATGATCAAGACGGAATCGCTGCGCGCCGGACCGCTGGAAGACGCCGCGACCAGCGACCGCGCCGTCTCCGCCTCGGCCTTCCGCGAGCTGATCGTCACCGACCTTCGTCCCGAGCTGGCCCGCATCACGGCCCCGACGCAGGTGCTGTACGTCAGGTTCAACGACCCGCGCATGACCAATGAGATGGTCGACGGCATCTACCAGGCGTCCTTCGCCACCCTGCCCTCGGCGCAGCTCAAGCGGATCGACGACAGCGCCCACTTCATCATGCTGGACCAGCCTGCCGCATTCGCCGCCGAGGTGAACGCGTTTTTAGAATAGACCCCTTCAGCGTCATGGTTTCGGCGGAAACGACCCTCACAGTCCTGTGAACGGTGGTGGGGCGTTTCCGTTGGCGGCCTGATCGGCTAGGACCGGTCAGGGTCAGAAGAGGTTTTCATGGCGGGTTCCGGCTTCAGCTTCGGACGCGGCGGCGACGCCGGCGGTCCCCGGCCCGCGCGTACGCCGGTGCAGCGGCTGATCTACTGGGCCGCCGTCCTGGCCGTCTGGGGCGCCATCTTCCTGGTGGTCTTCTTCGCGGTGTTCGCCCGCGACCTGCCCGACACCTCGACCCTGTACAATGTCGATCGCCAGCCCTCGATCACCTATCTGGACCGCAACGGCGCCCTGATCGCCACCCGCGGGACCCAGCAGGCGCCGCCCGCCGATCTGGCGGCGCTGCCGGACTATGTCCCGGCCGCCTTCATCGCCATCGAGGACCGCCGCTTCTACCACCACCCGGGCTTCGATCCCGTCGGCATGACCCGCGCCATGGCCGCAAACATGCGCGCCGGCCGTGTGGTCCAGGGCGGTTCGACCCTGACCCAGCAGCTGGCCAAGAACCTGTTCCTGTCCCCGGACCAGAACATGAAGCGCAAGGTCCAGGAGCTGATGCTGGCCGTGTGGCTGGAGATGAAATTCTCCAAGGAAGAGATCCTCGCCCTCTATCTGAACCGCGTCTATTTCGGCGCCGGCGCCTATGGCATCGAGGCCGCCTCGCAGCGCTATTTCGACAAGAGCGCCAAACAGCTGACCGTCGGCGAGGCCGCCCTGCTGGCCGGCCTGCTCAAGGCCCCGTCGCGCTATTCGCCCGTGTCGGAGAGCGAGCGCGCCGGGGTCCGCGCCACCGTGGTGCTGAACGAAATGGTCGACGCCGGCGTCATCACCCCGGAACAGCGCGCCGAGGCCGCGGCCTCGCCCGTACGGGTTTCGCGCACCCTGTCCAGCCAGCACGCGCAGTATTTCATCGACTGGCTCGACAAGCAGATCCGCGAACTGGTCGGCGAACCGACCGAGGACATGGTGGTCGAGACCACCCTGGACCTGACCCTCCAGACCCAGGCGGAGCGGGCGGTGCATCGCATCCTGCAGCGCGACAAGTCCAGGGGCGTGCAGCAGGCGGCCCTGGTCGCCCTCGACGGCGACGGCCGGGTGCGGGCCATGATCGGCGGGGCCTCCTATGCCGACAGCCAGTTCAACCGCGCCGTCGACGCCCGCCGCCAGGCCGGCTCGGCCTTCAAGCCCTTCGTCTATCTGACCGCGCTGGAAAGCGGCTATACGCCCGAGACGCGGGTCAATGACGCCCCGATCCGCATCGGCAACTGGTCTCCGCGCAACTATTCGGGGACCTTCGCGGGCGAGATGAGCCTGGCCAACGCCGTGGCCCAGTCGACCAACACCGTCGCCGCCGGCCTCGCCGACCAGATCGGCCGCGACAACGTCGCCCGCACCGCCCGCCGCCTGGGCATCACCAGCCGCATCGGCCTGGAGCCGGCCATGGCCCTCGGCGCCGTCGAGGTGTCGCCGCTCGAAATGGCCCAGGCCTTCGACGCCTTCGCCAATGGCGGCAAGCGGGCCCGCGCCTATGGCATCAGCCGCATCCGCACGCCTCAGGGACGGGTCATCTACCAGCGCTCGGCCCGGACCGAGGGCGCGGTGCAGGCGATCTCCAACCCCTTCCTCTACTACCAGAACCAGATGCTGCGCGGCGTCATGACCTCCGGCACGGGCCGTTCGGCGGCCATCGCCGGCCGCGACGTGGCGGGCAAGACGGGCACCACCTCGGACTACAAGGACGCCTGGTTCGTCGGCTACACCGGCGGCTTCGTCACCGCCGTCTGGGTCGGCAAGGACGACAATACGGCCATGCGCGGCGTCACCGGCGGCTCGTCCCCGGCGGCCATCTGGCGCGGCTTCATGGAGGCGGCCCTGCCGCGCCTGAACGCCCCCGCCATCCCCAACGGCCCGGCCATGCCCGAGGGCTGGCAGCCTCCGGCCAGTCCTGTGGAGAACCTGCTGGGTGAGATCGGCGACCTGTTCGGCGACAGCCCGCCGGCCGACGAAGCCATCCCGCCCGAGGACCAGCCGACGCTGGAGCCGCGGCGCCCGGAACCGGGTCCCGCCGTCGTCCGCCCGACCGCGCCCCAACCCCAGCGCGACGCCCCGGATCAGCGTCCTGAGCCGACGCCGCCGCCCGAAAAGAAGGCGGATCCCCTGTTCTTCTGACCGGGCCGGGAACGGCGGAGGGCGGATCCTGCGGTTCCTGCAGGGAATTGCATGGTCGAACTGGTCGGATTGCGCCGGGTTTGGCGGTCAGCGGATGGTCAAAATCGTCGCCAACTGGTCGGTTCTTCGCCTGCGGGGACAGGGCCGATAACCTCCTTCTCCGTCATCCTCGGGCTTGACCCGGGAACGGCGTGAAGGGATGCGCCTACCGCCCCACCGCATGCAGCGCGGGCCCGTTTTCCCGCAGCCATTTGCGGAACGCCCGGTGGTCCCCGACCAGCCTTTGCACCACCGACCAGTAGGCCGGGCTGTGGTCGGCGTGGACCAGATGCGCCACCTCGTGGGCGGCCAGATAGTCGATCACCGCCGGCGGGGCCATGACCACGCGCCAGCTGTAGCGGATGCTGCGGTTGTGCGGGCTGCACGAGCCCCAGCGCGACTTCGGGTCGGCGATCGACATCCGCACCGGCCGCTGGCCCAGCGCACGCAGATGCACGTCTGTGCGGGTCTGCAGCGTCTCGCGGGCCACCCGCTTGAACAGGTTCTCGACCCGCCGGGCGAAGGCCTCGCCCTCGCCGCCCGAGGCGATCACCGGGCCGTCCGTGTCCTCGGTCAGCCGCGCCGCGCCCGCGCCGCCGGTGGCGACCAGCCGCACCGGCTTGCCGAACAGGTCGATCACGGCGCCGGGCTCAAGCGGCGTCCCGTGCGGGCGCTCGGCCAGCCGCTCGCGCATCCACGCGGCCTTGGTGCGGGCGAAGGCGACGACGTCGGCCAGCTTGCGTTCCGAGGGCGCGATCAGAACCGCCTCGCCGGCGCGCGCGTCGATGCGGATCGACAGCCGCCGCGCGCGGGGATTGACCGACAGCCTCGCGGCTATGCCGTCAAGCGGCAGCCGCTGGCCGTTCCGGTACTGCACTCAGGGCCTCGTTTTTCGCGATGAAGTCCCGCACCGCCGGATAGATGTCGTCACGGAACCGCCGGCCGTTGAACACGCCGTAGTGGCCGACCTCGGGGTGGACATACAGTTTGCGCAGCTCGTCCGGCAGGCTGGCGCACAGCGTGTGCGCCGCCTGGGTCTGGCCCACGCCGGAGATGTCGTCCCGGGCGCCCTCGACCGTCATCAGGCCGATATCCCTGATTTTCGCGAGATCGACCTTGCGCCCGCGGTGCTCCAGCAGGCCGCGCGGCAGCAGGTGCTGCTGGAAGACGATGTCGATGGTCTGAAGGTAGAATTCCTCCGTCAGGTCCAGCACGGACAGGTATTCGTCGTAGAATTCCTCGTGCTTCTCGACCCCGTCGCCGTCGCCGTTGACGAGATGCTGGAAATACTCGTGGTGGGCGTCGCGGTGACGGTCCTCGTTCATCGACATGAAGCTGTAGAGCTGGACGAAACCCGGATAGACCCGCCGTCCGAAGCCCGGATAGGGCCAGGGCGCGGTGTGGATCATGTTCGATTTGAACCAGGTGAACGGCTTTTCCTCGGCCAGCTGATTGGTCACCGTCGGCGACAGGCGCGCATCGATGGGCGAGCCCATGAAGGTCATCGAAGCCGGGCGATTGGGGTCCTTGTCCTCGGCCATCAGGGCGCAGGCGGCCAGCACCGGCGGCCCCGGCTGGCAGACGCCGACGACGTGGGCGCGCGGCCCGATCACGCCCAGCATGGTGCGGACGTGGTCGATATAATCGAAGAAATCGAACCGCCCCTCCAGCATCGGAACCTGCCGGGCGTTGGCCCAGTCGGTGACATAGACGTCGTGGTCCTGCAGGAAGCCCTCGATCGTGCCGCGCAGCAGGGTGGCGTAGTGGCCCGAGAGCGGGGCGACGATCAGCACCGCGGGCGCCGTGGCCGGCTTGCCGGCCCGCTTCACATCACCGATGTGGCGCGCGAACCGGACCAGTCTGCACCAGGGCGAGGACCACACGACCTGTTCGGTCGTCCGCACCGGCCGGTTGTCGATATTGATCACCTCCAGGCCCCAGGCAGGCTTGCCATAGCGGCGCGTCACGCTCTCGAACAGCTCGGCCGAGGCGAAGGCCGTGCGGCCGAAGGCGGTGTCCGAGGCCGGATTGAACGGAGAACTCCAGAACTGCCGGGCCATCTGGGCCCCGAACCGGAACGGCGTCGCCGAATGATAGGCGAGCTCGTGAAGCGAATAGAGCATGGAATCCTTGAGACGGCCCCCGCCGTTACGCGGCAGAGCACCATAGAACGCATCGCACTGCAAAAAGATTATCGGCGAATATAGTTCTCCCTCCCCCTTGTGGGGAGGGTGGTCGCGAAGCGACCGGTGGGGAGGGCTCGGCGACCCGACACTGGCGTTTGCCCTGCCGCGCCGCCCCCACCCGGCGTCGGCTTCGCCTCCGCCACCCTCCCCACAAGGGGGAGGGAGAATTTTTACCCCCGCGCCATCGTCCGTTCGATCGCCTGCGCGGCCCGCTGCGGCCCCAGATCGTGGGCGAGGGCGGTGCGGAACCTGCCGTCCGGCCCCATCAGATAGACGGTCAGCGAATGGTTCATGGTGTAGCCCTCGCCCTCTCCGACCTTCTGATAGTAGGCGCGATAGGCGTCGGCCGCCGCCTTCACCTGCTCCGGCGTTCCCGTCAAGCCGATGACCCCCTGCGGGAAGCCGTCGGACGAGAGATAGTCCTTCAGCGCCTGCGGGGTGTCGCGCTCGGGGTCCACCGAGACGAAGACGATCTGGACGTCTTTCGCCCGCTCGCCGAGCTGCCGCTTCGTCGCCTCCAGCATGGTCAGGGTCGTGGGGCAGAAGTCCGGGCACCAGGTGAAACCGAAGAACACCAGCGACCATTTCCCGTCCAGCATCGTCTGGTCGACGGCCTGACCCTCCTGGTTGACCAGCTGGAACGGTCCGCCAATGGTCGCCTCGCCGGTCGAACCGACGATGGCGTCCGGCGCGCCGTCGCGCTGCGTGACCACCACGATGGTCGAGATGGCGATGGCCGTCGCGAAGGCGATCACGGCGCCGGCGAACAGCAGGATGGAACGGCGCGGCATCACGGCCCCCTCGAAAACGCGCACCCCGCGCGCGACCGGTCTATAGAAGACCGGTGAGCCTGTCCCAAGACCCTCTCTTGCCGCAGTCGGCGTCGCGGTTCGCGCCGGACGAGCCCGGCCGTTTTCCCGCATGGCGCAACATGCCGCGCCGCAGCCGGGGCCTCAGCCTGCGCACCCTCGTCATCCTGCGCTGGATGGCCATCGCGGGCCAGACCTTCACCGTGGCCGTCGCCACCCTGTATTTCCATTTCGACCTGCCGCTGTGGGGCTGTCTGGCCGTGATCGCGGCCAGCGTGGCGATGAATCTGAACGCCACCGCCCGGCTGAAGCGCACGGACGGCTCGCTGCCGGACGGGCGCATGACGGCGGCGCATCTGGGCTTCGACATCCTGCAGCTGTCGATCCTGCTGGCCCTGACCGGCGGGTTGCAGAATCCCTTCTGCCTGCTGCTGGTGGCGCCGGTTACCGTGGCCGCCGCCTCCCTGCCGGGACGTCAGGCGGCTTTTATGGGCTTCCTCGTGCTGGTCGCCACCACCAGCCTGTTCTTCTTCTCCATGCCTCTGCCGTGGCAGGCGGGCACCGAGCTGGACCTGCCGCCGCTGTATCGCTTCGGCATCGGCCTGGCCCTGTTCACCGGCGTCATCTTCACCTCGGCCTATGCGTGGCGGGTCGCCGCGGACGCCGAGAAGCTGGAACTGGCCCTGGCCACCACCCAGGACGTGCTGCAGCGCGAGCAACGGCTGGCAGCCCTGGGCGGGCTGGCCGCCGCCGCCGCTCACGAGCTGGGCACCCCGCTGGCCACCATCCAGGTCGTGGCCCGGGAGCTGCTGCGCGCCTCGGCGAAAGACGGCCCCGCCGCCGAGGACGCCGCACTGATCCTGCAGCAGGCCGAACGCTGCCGCGACATCCTCAAACGCCTGTCCCAACAACCCGAGGAGGGCGATTCCGCCTTCGCCGTGGTGGGTCTGATGGCCCTGCTGGAAGAGGTGATCGAGCCCCATCGCGGCTTCGACCTCGACTTCCGGGTCGAGGTCCGCACGGCCTCGGGCGAACCCGCGCCGCGCATCCGCCGCCTGCCCGAGGTGGTCCACGGCCTGTCGACCCTGGTCGAGAACGCCGCCGACTTCGCGGCCTCCCGGGTGCGGGTCCGCGCCGTCATCGACGCCGGCTTCATCGAGATCGAGGTGGTGGACGACGGCCCCGGCTTCCCCGCCGACATCCTGCCCCGCCTCGGCGAGCCCTATGTGACCAGCCGGCCGCAGGGCAAGGCGCGCCGGGCGCTGGCCGCCCAGATCGCCGCCTCGGTCGCCGCCGCCACGCCAGGCCGCAAGGGGAAGAAGGGCGCCGCCCCCGCTCCGGAACCCGAAGCCATCGCCCCCAGCCAGGGCGGGATGGGACTGGGCTTCTTCATCGCCCGCACCTTG
This sequence comes from Brevundimonas sp., assembly GCF_035561115.1. GTDB lineage: Bacteria > Pseudomonadota > Alphaproteobacteria > Caulobacterales > Caulobacteraceae > Brevundimonas. The sequence goes on along the minus strand of NZ_DATMYH010000035.1, from coordinate 24,830 downwards.
CTGGAGCGGACGGGCGGCAAGGTCTTCGTGGGGGCGGGCGACGGAGGCAAGGGCCAGCCCAGGGGAGCACGCGTCGCCATCCGCTGGCCGCGTCAGGCCCTGGAAGTCCCGTCGTGATGTCGCACCCTCGGCGCTGAACCTTGACCGCAGCCGCGCCTTTACAGACTTGAGCCCCAGGAGACGCCCAGATGCCCGACGCCGAAGACCGGATCGCCACCCTCGCGGACAAGACCCTGCTGCTGCTCGACGATGATAACGCCCTGCGCACCCGTCTGGGCCGCGCGCTCGAAAGCCGTGGCTTCGTCGTCACCCTGGCCGCCTCCCTGGCCGAGGCCCATGAGGCCCTGAAGACCTCGGTCCCCGCCTTCGCCGTGCTGGACATGCGGCTCGAGGACGGCAACGGCCTCAAGATCGTCGAGGCCATCCGCGACCGGCGCGAGGACGCCCGCATCGTCATGCTGACCGGCTACGGCGCCATCGCCACCGCCGTGGCGGCGGTCAAGGCCGGCGCCGTCGACTATCTGCAAAAGCCCGCCGACGCCGACGACGTGGTCAAGGCCCTGCTCTCCACCGGCGAGGCCCCCGAGCCGCCCGACAACCCCATGAGCGCCGACCGGGTCCGCTGGGAGCATATCCAGCGCGTCTACGAACTGTGCGACCACAACGTCTCGGAAACGGCGCGGAGGCTGGGGATGCACCGGCGCACGCTGCAGCGCATCCTGGCGAAACGGGCGCCGCGGTAGACAGCAAGACACCGTGCATCCCCGCGAAGGCGGGGACCCAGGCTTCAGCCTCGCCACCGGCGCTTGACCGAGCGTTGGTTAGCCTAACCGCTCTGTCTGCCGCTCAAACCTGGGTCCCCGCCTTCGCGGGGATGCACGGTTTGGAGCAGGTTAGATTTCCTGATTATACGCCCCGACCTCGGGATATTTCGCCAGCCGCGGCTTCACCTCTTCGTGGAACAGCGCCCGCATGTCGTCGGCCGAGCGCATGCTCTCGACCACCACCACCAGTTCGGGCTTGTTCGAGGACGCCCGGACCAGCACCCATGAGCCGTCCTCGAGGTGCACGCGCACCCCGTTGACGGTGATGGCCTCGACGATCTTCCGCCCCAGGATCGAGCCGCCCGCGTCGGCTAGGGCCTGATACTCGGCCACGATCCGCTCCAGCACCTCGTATTTCAGCTCGTCGTCGCAGTGCGGCGACATGGTCAGCGAGGTCCAGGCGTCGGGCAGGGCGGCCTTGAGTTCGCTCAGCTTTTTGCCAGGATTGCGGTCCAGCATGGCCAGCACCGCCCCGGCCGCGACGATGCCGTCGTCATAGCCGTGGCCCAGCGGCGCGTTGAAGAAGAAATGCCCCGACTTCTCGAACCCGGCCAGCGCCCCCAGCTCGGCCGTCTTGCGCTTGATGTAGCTGTGGCCGGTCTTCCAGTAGACGGTCGTCGCGCCATTGGCCTTCAGCACTTCGTCGGTCTTGTACAGGCCGGTCGATTTCACATCGACGACGAAGGTGGCGTTGGGGTGCAGGGCCGACAGGTCGCGGCCCAGCATCAGGCCGATCTTGTCGGCGAAGATCTCCTCGCCCGTGTCGTCCACCACGCCGCAGCGGTCGCCGTCGCCGTCGAAGCCCAGGGCCAGGTCGGCCCCCGTTTCGCGCACCCTGGCCGCCATCTGCGACAGCATGGCGTGGTCTTCGGGGTTCGGATTGTATTTGGGGAAGGTGTAGTCCAGCTCGGTGTCCATCTCGATCACCTCAGCCCCCATCCGGCGCAGGGCCTCGGGGGCGAAGGCGCCGGCCGTGCCGTTGCCGCAGGCGGCCACGACCTTGATCGGCCGGGTCAGCTTCACCTTCGAGACGATGTCGGCCAGATAGGCCTCGCGGAAGCCCTCGACCCGGGTCAGCGACCCGCCTGGCCGGCCCACGCCCTCGCCGTTCAGGACGATGTCCTTCAGCCGGCCGATTTCGTCGGGGCCGAAGGTCAGGGGCGGCTGGGCCCCCATCTTCACGCCGGTCCAGCCATTCTCGTTGTGGCTGGCCGTGACCATGGCGACGCAGGGCGCGTCCAGCTCGAACTGGGCGAAATAGGCGGTCGGCGACAGGGCCAGGCCGATGTCCAGCACCTCCATCCCGCCTTCCAGCAGGCCGAGGATCAGCGCCTGTTTCACCGACAGGGAATAGGACCGGTAGTCGTGGCCCACCACGATGCGCGGCGTCTGGCCGATCTCGTGGACATAGGTGGCCAGCCCGAGGCCCAGGGCCTGGATGCCCAGCAGGTTGATCTCCTTCTCCAGGATCCAGCGCGCGTCGTATTCGCGAAAGCCCGTCGGCTTCACCAGCGGCACGGTCTCATAGTCGGCCGTGTTGGGGCGAAGATCCTGGCGGGGCTTGATCATGATCGGGTCCTGTGGGGAAGCGGGGGCCCGGTATAGCAGGCGGCCCCGGGGCCACAACAACGCGGGAACGCCGTTTTGGACGCCACGTTCGGTGGTGAGGGGCGAACCTTGACCGGTCCCGACCCCGGGCCTACCCAAGCCGAGACCTCCGGAGACCTGAATGCCCCGCCTGATCCTGCTGCGCCATGGCCAGAGCCAGTGGAACCTCGAGAACCGTTTCACCGGCTGGGTCGACGTGGACCTGACCGCCGAGGGCGAGGCCCAGGCGCGGCGCGGCGGCGAACTGATCCGGGACGCGGGCTTCCATCCCGCCGTCATGTTCACCTCGGTGCTCAAACGGGCCAGACGCACCGGCGCCCTGGCGCTCGACTCCGCCGGGCTGAAGGATGTGCCCGTGGTCGAGGACTGGCGGCTGAACGAGCGCCACTACGGCGGGCTGACCGGGCTGGACAAGGCTGAAACGGCGGCCCTGCACGGCGACGCCCAGGTGAAGATCTGGCGGCGCAGCTACGACATTCCCCCGCCGCCGCTGGCTCCGGGCGGCGAATGGGACTTCGCCGGCGACCCCCGCTATGCCGGCCAGACCATCCCCGACACCGAGAGCCTGAAAACCACCCTCGACCGGGTCCTGCCCTACTGGGAGACGGCCATCGCCCCGCGGCTCAGGGCCGGTGAGGACGTGCTGATCGCCGCCCACGGCAACTCGCTGCGGGCCATCGTCAAACACCTGTTCGCCGTGCCCGACAACAAGATCGTCGGCGTCGAGATTCCGACCGGCAATCCGCTCGAGATCGACCTGGACGCCGACCTGAAACCCGTGGCGGCGCGCTATCTGGACGCGGACCGGGCGACCGAACTGCCGGATCTCCGCCCATGACCACCGCGAAACAGGCCTCGGACGACATCCGCCACATGGGACGGGCCATCGAACTGGCCAAGGCGCGCATGGGCCAGACCTGGCCCAACCCCGCCGTCGGCTGCGTCATCGTCAACGACGGCCTCGTCGTCTCCGAGGCCGCCACCGCGCCCGGGGGACGGCCTCACGCCGAGGAACAGGCCGCCCCCGCCGCCGGCGACAAGGCCCGGGGCGCCACCGCCTATGTCACCATGGAGCCCTGCGGCGCCCGCTCGTCGGGGCGCAAATCCTGCTCCAACTTCCTGATGGACGCCGGCGTCAGCCGCGTCGTCGTCGCCGCCGTCGATCCGTCGCCCTTCGCCGCGGGCCGGGGCGTCGAACGGCTGAAAAAGGCCGGGCTGGCGGTTGAAACCGGCCTGCTGGCCCAGGAGGCGGCGGTTCTCTACGAAGGCTATCTGCACCGGGTCGAGACCGGACGACCCATGGTCCGCATCAGCGAGGACGGCGCGGGTTTCGACGCCCGTTTCGCCGCCTCGGCCAAGGCCGACCTGACCACCGAACTGCAGCGCCTCGGCGAGGCGGGCTACACCCGCGTCTGGGTCGCGCCCGGCGAACTGGCCGACGCGCTTGAGGCCCAGGGCCTGCTGACGGCCTGACGGCGGCCCCGGGGGCGGGATCGGGACGCGGAAAACGGCGTTCCGTCAGTAACCATTTCAGCCTTCCTTAAGCGCCGCCGTGCCACAACGGGATAATGTCGCCTGTGCCCACCGCCTCTCCCAGCGCCAGAAAGCGCATCGATCAGACCGAACTGGACGCTATCTGCGCCCGGCACGACAGGCTGTGGCAGGCAAAACCCGGCGGCGCCCGGGCCGTATTCGCCTGGATGGATTTGTCCGGCCTCAGCCTGGCCGGCCGCAATCTGGCCGACGCCGACTTCGCCGCCGCCTGGATGCACGGGACGGATCTGACCGGGGCCAAGCTCGACAACGCCACCTTCTTCGGCGCCGACATGCAGGACTGCGTGCTCATTGACGCCAGCATGCGTCGCGCCGACCTGCGCGGCGCCTGCCTGCGCGGCGCCGATCTCAGCGGCGCCGACCTGTTCGAAGCCGATCTGCGCGAAGGCACCATCGCCGCCGCCGACCCCAAGCTGGGCTTCCGCGTGGTCGAGGCCAAGTCGCGCCAGGACACCCAGGCCCAGGGCGCCTGTCTGGCCGGAGCCAATCTGGAACGCTCCAAGCTGACCGGAATCGTGGCCGTGGCGGCGGACTTCTCCGACGCCATCATGAAAGACTGCAAGATGGTCCGGGCCAATCTCAAACAGGCCAGCTTCCGCGGCGCAGACCTGGCCGGGGCGGACCTGTCCGGGGCCGACCTGTCCGGAGCCGATCTGTCCGGCGCGGTGCTGGTCGGGGTCAAGATGGCCATGTGGCGGACCGACGGGGCCAATATGGAAGGCTGCCTGACCGACGACCGCCCGTCGGGCGCCCCCGTCGGCAAGATGCCCGCCGCCGAGATGCTGGCCGAACACGCCCAGTGGTGCGAGACGGGCGGCGTCCAGGGCCGGCCGTCGGTCTTCGACGGCGTCGACCTGAGGGCCCTGCGCTCCATCCACGGCTACAATCTGACCGCCCTGTCCGCCAAGGGCGCGGTCTTCTACGGCCTCGACATGGAGGGGGTGCAGCTTCAGGGCGCGCACCTGGAGGACGCGGACCTGCGCTCGGTCAACCTCAAGGGCGCCGACCTGCGCGGCGCGCGGCTGGGCCGGGCGCGGTTGAACGGCTCGGACCTGCGCGGCGCCAAGCTGGGCCCGCTGCTGATCGCCGCCGACCGGCTGCTGCCCGCCGACCTGACCGGCGCCTGCCTGCGCGGCGCCGACCTGTCCGGGGCCGACCTGAACCGCGCTATACTGACGGGCGCGGATCTGACACGCGCCATGCTGCACGGCGCCACCATGCACCAGGCCGACCTGACCGACGCCACGGTCACGAGCGTGCGCGGCATGCCGGAGCCGACCCCGGCTCTCCAGCTCTGACGCACGAAAAAGGGCGGCGCGAACGCCGCCCTTCTCCGGTTCGCCTGCCGCGCTTCGCGCGACTTGAGGCGTCAGGCCGCCTTGGGCTTCTTGCCTTCGATCAGCCGCTGGCCCGTTCCGATCTCGATCCGGCGGGGCTTCAGGGCTTCCGGCAGTTCGCGGGCCAGTTCGATCGACAGCAGGCCATCGGCCAGGTCCGCGCCCTTGACCACGACATAGTCGGCCAGCTGGAACCGGCGCTCGAAGTCGCGCTCGGCCAGGCCGCGATGCAGATAGGTGCGTTCGGCGCCCGCGTCGTCGTTGGCCGTCTTGCGGCCGGTCACGGTCAGCAGGTTCTCCTTGACCTCAAGGGTCAACTCGTCGGGCTTGAAGCCGGCGACCGCGATCTCGATGCGATAGGCGTTCTCGCCCGTCGTTTCGATATTGTAGGGCGGCCAACCGTTTTCCTGGCTGGTGCGCGCGGCGCTTTCCAGCAGGCCGGCCAGACGGTCGAAGCCGACGGCGGAACGGTACAGCGGGGTGAAATCATAGGTACGCATGGGTCATCCTCCTGAGGATCAGCAAGGTTGAACCGCCCCAGCGATTTGCCCGGGACGGCGGTGGGAGTTCAGCCCCGACGGTCCGAATTTCGGCCCCGTCCGGTCTGGAGGCCCCGGGAACCGGCGGCCTCGACTGCGATGTGGGGAGCCTCCGCGCGCCGTCAAGACCGCGCCAATCTGTCGCCGTCCGTTCGGGAGGCTTGCCCCCGTCCGCAGACGCCGTAGGGTTCGCCCACACATTTCCGGAGCCTCCCATGCGCCTGCTCGCCTTCGCCGCGACCGCCGTCCTCGCCCTGCCGTCCATCGCCGCGGCCCAGGCCCTGCCCGCCCTGCCGGCCCTGAACGAGACTGCGGCCCAGCGCACGGTGCGCCGCGCCGCCATGACGCCCCCGGTCCTGCAGGAGGACGCCGCCCTCCAGGCCGCCGTCGGCTCCGACGCCCGCCCCGCCGCCGACGTGGCGCGCGACGTCCATCGCCATCCGTTCGAGACCCTGACCTTCTGGGGTCTGACGCCCGGCTCGACCGTCGTCGAGATCGAGCCCGGCCGCGCGGGCTGGTGGCGCAACATCCTCGAGCCCTACGCCCAGGCCACGGGCGGGACCTATGTCGCCGTCAACCGCCCGCTGGAGGGCATGGGCGTGCCCGACGGGACCGCCGATATGGTCGTGGTCGCCCGCGCCCTGCACAACTGGCACCGCGCCGGCCGCACCGCCCCCTATCTGGCCGCCTTCTACAAGGCGTTGAAGCCGGGCGGCGTGCTGGCGATCGAACAGCACCGCGGCGCCGAGGGCCTGAACGCCGATGCGACGGCCCCCTACGGCTATGTCTCCGAAAGCTATGTCATTCACGCCGCCCAGGCCGCCGGCTTCGTGCTCGACGCCCGCAGCGAGCTGAACGCCAATGCCAGGGACGACCACGACCATCCCTACGGCGTCTGGACCCTGCCTCCCGTCCGCACCAGCGCGCCGCGCGAAGGCAACGCCAACGACCGCCCCACGCCCCTGACCGAAGCCGAACGGGCCGAATACGACGCGATCGGCGAAAGCGACCGCATGACGCTGCGATTCCGCAAGCCGGTCTGACGGCGCGCGTCATGCCGGGAACCGTTTTGACGGGGTCGGGGAACACGGTTAAGGCCTGCCTGTCGGGGCGGCGCCCGATCGTGCAGGGCCGCTCTGCGGGGAGCGTGCATGGCTGAATCCGTTGAACGCCGTCGAGGGTCGCTATCGCGCCGCGGGCTGTTGTCCGGCGTCGCGGGCGTCGCCGGTCTGGCCGCCTGCGGCCGTCAGGAAAAGACCGCCGAGCCCCCGCCGACGCCCGACGGTCCGCCCCAGGGGTCGCTGGAATGGGCCGTCGCCGGTCCCTGGCGCGCCCAGGACAAGGCGCGAGACGCCGCCCGCCATCCCATGGAGACGCTGCGTTTCTTCGGCCTCCAGCCACGCATGACGGTGGTCGAGTTCTGGCCCGGCAGCGGCTGGTACACCGAAATCCTGGCTCCCTATCTGGCAGAGGGCGCCGGCAAATACGTGGCCGCCGGCTTCCAGACCGGGCCGGGCGCCGACCCGTCGCAGGTCGCCCTCATGGCCGCCTTCCAGCAGCGCTTCACGACCGACAAGCGCCTGTACGGCGAGATCGAACTCAGCGCCTTCGGGCCGACCTCTGGCCCTGTGACCGCGCCGGGGACTGCCGACATGGCCCTGTTCATGCGCAACATCCACGCCTGGATGGCCGCCGGAATCGCCGAAAAGGCCTTCGCCGACGCCTGGGCCGCCCTGCGTCCGGGCGGCGTCCTCGGCATCGAACAGCACCGCCTCGGTCCCGAGGAGGATCAGGACCCCGCCGCGGCGAACGGATACGTCCAGGAGGCGTTCGTCAAACAGCTGGCGGCTGAAGCAGGCTTCGTCTTCGTCGCCGCGTCGGAAATCAACGCGAATGAAAGGGATACCAAGGATCATCCGTTCGGGGTCGAAACCCTGCCGCCGATGTCGCTGACCGCCCCGCGCGGTTCGCCGCCGAACCCGGCCTTCGACCGGTCGAAGTATGACCGGATCGGTGAGAGTGACCGCATGACCTTGAGATTCAGGAAGCCAGAGTGAACCGAGCCGTCGCCTATGCCGCCAACGCCCCCCTGATGGGGGTTCCGGGCGCATCCGCGCCTCCGGGGGGCGAGGGCGAATGGTTCCGCGGTGCCGGCGGCCTGCGTCTGCGCGCCGCCTTCTGGACCCCGTCGACCCTGATCGCCAAAAAGCCGCGCGGCACCGTGATACTCAGCCCCGGCCGCACCGAGCCGATCGAGAAATACTATGAGGTCATCGGCAATTTCCTCGCCCGCGGCTGGTGCGTCCTGGCCCACGACTGGCGCGGCCAGGGCCTTTCGGCCCGCCTGCTGCCGGATCGGCTGAAAGGACATGCCCGGGCGGTGGAGGAGTTCCTCGACGACTACGCCCGCCTGCTGGACGCCTGGGAAGCCCGCGCGCCCAAGCCCTGGATCATGGTCGGCCATTCGATGGGCGGCGTGCTGAACCTGATGACCCTGGAGGGTGGCGAGAGCCGGTTCTCGGGCGCCGTCCTGACCAGCCCCATGCTACGCATCAAGACCGGCAAGCGGTCGATGTGGTCGGTCAAGCTGGCCGTCCGCTGGAACCTGCGTCACGGCAAGGCAGGCGATTACGTGCTGGACGACGCCGACGATCCGTTCGACCACACCTTCGAAAAGGACGCCCTGACGTCCGACGAGAGTCGCTACGAACAGTGGCGGCAACAGCTCTACGCCTGCCCCCATCTGGCCGTCGGCGGTCCGACCTGGGGCTGGCTGGCCGTGGGGCTCGACGCCGGCGAGCGGGCGCTCAAGCCCAAGGCCCTGAAGTCAGTGTCCATTCCCGTCGCCATCGTCCAGGCGGGCGAGGACGACCGGGTCTGGAAACAGACCAACAAATGGGCCGCCAAACGGCTGGGACGCGGCCGCTACGTCGAGATTCCAGGCGCCAAACACGAGGTCATCATGGAGACCGACGACCTGCGCGCGGTCTTCCTCGAGGAGTTCGACGCCATGGCCGCCTATGTCTCGCCGGTCGAGGATTTGTCGCCGCTGCCGGTGAGTACGCCGGTCAGCGAGCCGACCGCCGAACCGACCGAAGCGGCCTGACCCTCCCCCGCAGCGGAAGGATCACGAGGGCTGGATCGCCGCCCGCCGCAACGTCACCAGCGCCTGCTCCCTGATCCCGACATCCCCGACCGCCAGTATCTGGCCGCCGCCGTCCGGCGCCTGGCCGCGCCAGTTGCTGACCGCGCCGCCCGCCGCCTCGATGACCGGAACCAGGGCCGACCAGTCCCAGACCTTCAGGGCGCTCTCGGCCACCAGGTCGATCCGGCCGGCGGCCAGCATGGCGTAGGCGTAGGCGTCGCAACCCAGCCGGGCCAGACGCGCGGCCGCCCGCACCTGGGTCCAGGCCCCCAGCTCGGCGCCGGTGAACAGGTCGGGGTCGGTGGTGGCGATCACGGCGTCGTTCAGGCTGGGGCACGGCCGCACGGCCAGCGGCGTATCCATTCCGCCACGCAGCAGCTGCGCGCCGGACGGACCGCCGAGGAAGATTTCATCCAGATAGGGCTGACCGATCACGCCGACCGCGGGCCGCCCCTCGGCCCTCAGGGCGATCAGATTGGTCCATAGCGGCAGGCCGGCGATGAAGGCGCGGGTGCCGTCGATGGGATCCAGGATCCAGACGTGCTCGGCGTCCGGCCGGTCCTCGCCGTATTCCTCGCCGATGACGCCGTGCTCCGGATAGCGGGCGGCTATCAGCCGGCGCAGTGCGGCCTCGGCCTCCTGGTCGGCCTGGGTGACCGGATCGAAGGCCCCCGGTCCGCCCTTGTCCGTCTCCGCATAGTCGCCGCGGAAATAGGGCAGGGACACGCGCGCGGCCTCGCGGGCCAGGTCGACGGCGAACAGTTCAAACTCGGTCATGAGGGCGGGATACCGACGCCCCGCCCTCATGTCACCGGATGATTCAGGCCGCGTCGGCCTCGACGTGCAGCGACTTGGCCAGATCCAGCAGGCGCCGGCGCGGCTTCTCGTCCAGCTGGTAATAGGCCTGGATCAGGTCGAGCGTTTCCTTGCGGGAAAACATCTCGCCGCCCTGGTTGGCGACCTCGCGGCGTTCGATGGCCTCTTCCAGACCGTCGTAGAAATAGCTGACCGGCGATTCCAGCGCCTCGGCCAGCTGCCACAGACGGGCGGCCGAGATGCGATTGGCGCCGCACTCGTATTTCTGGATCTGCTGGAAACGGATGCCGACCTGGTTGGCCAGCTGTTGTTGCGTCAGGCCCAGCAGGCGCCGACGGCGGCGCAGGCGGCGTCCCAGGTGCAGGTCTATATCGGTGGCCATGGCCCCTATTCCCCGTGTTGGCAGGCTGTCCCGATGCGGGACGGCTCGCCCTTCACGCGGCAAGCACTGTGCCGCGCTCGCGTCATGGGGGAGAGTCGGTGAGCAACGTTCTGCGGTCCGGCGCGCAACCGTTGCCGTGCCAGCGCATTACGGCGAAAGAGCATTGGGCTTCAAGGGAGACTCCACATGGGTTTGGGAATCATTGGCTGGATCGTCATCGGCATTGTCGCCGGCTGGCTGGCTGAGAAAGTTATGGGCCGCAGCCACGGCCTGCTGACCAACCTGATCGTCGGCGTCGTCGGCGCCCTGCTGGGCGGCTTCATCGCCGGGAACCTGCTGGGCATTCCGGTCGGCGGCTTCAACCCGATCACGCTGCTGGTCGCCTTCCTCGGCGCCTGCCTGTTGTTGTTCCTGGTAGGCCTCGTCAAGCGCCGCGCCTAGACACATCGCCGGTCCGGAATAAGCGAAGGGCGGCTCCATCCGGAGCCGCCCTTTTCTACGCCGTGGGTCGATGGCGGACGGCGCGGATGGCGCGTCGCCCGGGCGCCTGTCCTTAAGGGGCACGCGCCCACGTCGGATGAGCCCTAGACCACCATTACCGTACCGATGAGCAGTCTTGCGCCCGCCCGTCCCATCGTGGCGTTGGTCGCGGCCTGAAGCTGGGCGACCAGACGTTCGATGTCGGGCGGAGCGCCGGGCAGCAGGGCGCCGGCGGCCTGCTGCACCACCGCGGCGTAGGCGGCGCGGAGCCGGGGCGCGGACTGGGCGACGCGGGCGCGCAGGGCGGCGTCGGCGGTGTCGATGCCCGTCTCGACCGTCATCACGCCCCGCCGGCCGCCGGGACGAATGACGTTGGCGGTGATGGTGGGCAGACGCAGATAGCTGGCCTGGGGCGGGCCGGAGCCGCCGCTGGTCCTGAGCGTCGAGGTCTTCAGTCCGAGAAGGGCGCGGCGATCCATCCGCCGATCCTGACACAGGGGCGCTTAAGGCGTGGTTACGCCGCCGCTTCCACAGCCTTCGGCTCCATGGCCCTGAGATCCAGCAGGGCGAACAGGGCGGCGTCCTCGTCCTGCTCGGGGTTCGGCGTGGTCAGCAGCTTGCCGCCGACGAAGATGGAGTTGGCCCCGGCGAGGAAACACAAGGCCTGCATCTCGGCGCTCATGGTCTCGCGACCCGCGGAAAGGCGCACCATGGCGCGCGGACAGACCAGACGGGCGACGGCGACCGTGCGAACGAATTCGATCGGATCGATCTGGCCCTCGATCAGCATCCGTTCGCCCAGCGGCGTACCCGTGACCGGCACCAGGGCGTTGACCGGCAGGCTGTCGGGGTGTTCGGGCAGGGTCGCCAGGGCGTGCAGCAGACTGGCCCGGTCGCGCCGCGCCTCGCCCATGCCGACGATGCCGCCGCAGCAGGTCGCCATCCCCGCGTCGCGCACGTGCCGGAGCGTGTCCAGCCGATCCTGATACGTCCGCGTGGTGACGACCTGGGCGTAGTATTCCGGGCCCGTATCCAGATTGTGGTTGTAGAAGTCGAGCCCCGCCGCCTTCAGCTGGCGCGCCTGATCGGCGGTCAGCATGCCCAGGGTGGCGCAGGTCTCGAGACCCAGCGCCTTCACCCCGGCGATCATGGTCGCCAGCTTCGGCGTATCGCGGTCCTTCAGCTCGCGCCAGGCCGCGCCCATGCAGAAGCGGCTGGCCCCGCCGGCTTTCGCCGCAATGGCCTCGGCCAGGACCGCGGTCGCGTCCATCAGCTTTTCGGCCTTCAGCCCGGTGTCGAAACTGGCCGACTGCGAGCAGTAGCCGCAGTTCTCTGCGCAGCCGCCGGTCTTGATCGACAACAGCTGGCTCTTTTGCACCTCGGACGGGTCGAACCAGGCGCGGTGCACGGTTGCGGCGTCATAGACCAGATCCATGAAGGGCCGGGCGAAGAGGGCCTCGACCTCGTCAGGGGTCCAGTCGTGGCGGGGCGTCGAGAGGTCGGTTGTCATTGAGACTTCCTAGCCCCGCCGTCCGATCCCGCCAAGCCGCCCTACTCCTCGTTGCGATAGACCCGGCCGTCGCGCATGACGAAATCCATGGAGGTCAGGACGGTCACGTCCGTCAGCGGATCGCCGTCAACGGCGACAATATCCGCCCGCTTGCCCGCTTCCAGCGTGCCGATCTCGGACGCCAGGCCCAGCAGGTCCGCCGCGTTGACGGTGGCGGCCTGTATCGCGCTCATAGGCGTCATGCCATGCTGGACCATCAGGGCGAATTCGTCGGCGTTGCGCCCGTGTTTCGATACGCCCGCATCGGTGCCGAAGGCGATCCTGACGCCCGCCGGAACAGCCCGTTGCAGAGACTGGCCAGTGATGGAGATGCGCCAGCGAATCTTGGGCAGGACCTCGGGCGAATAGGCGTTCGGGTCGGCGGCCAGACGCTCGATATAGCCGTTCACCGTCGACAGGGTCGGAACGTAGTAGGCGCCGGACTGGCGGAACAGGCGGATGGTTTCGTCGTCGAAGATGGTGCCGTGCTCGATCGAATCCGCGCCCATCCGCAGGGCCAGGTTGATTCCGTCGGCGCCGTGGGCGTGCACCGCCACCTTGAGGCCGTACAGGTGGGCCGTCTCGATCAGGGCGCGAGCTTCGTCCTCGAACATCTGGGCGCCCAGGCCCGCGCCGATGCGGCTGTTCACCCCGCCCGTGGTGGCGATCTTGATGACGTTGGCGCCGCGCCCGACCTGGATGCGCACCGCCTCGCGGCAGCTTTCCGGACCGTTGCAGACGTTGTCGTGCGGAATGTCGTCGCGGAGGTCGTCGTTGAAGCCCAGCCGCCCGTCCATGTGGCCCGAGGTGGTCGAGATGCTGTTCCCGGCGTCGACGATGCGCGGTCCGGGCAGGCGGTGAGCCGCCGTCGCATCGCGCAGGGCCAGGGTCACGCCGCCGTCGTCGCCCAGGTTCCGCACCGTGGTGAAGCCGGCCATCAGCGTCTTCTCGGCGTTTTCGGCCGCGCGATATGCGTGGGTGGGCAGGTTTTCGGTGATCCCGGACAGGAAGCCGGCCTGACCGCCGAGGTCGGAGACCAGATGCACATGGCTGTCGATCAGACCGGGAAGGACGAAGCGGTCGCGCTGGTCGATGACGGTCGCGCCGGGAAAGGTCGCGGCGTCGACGAAGCCGTCGCGGATCTCGACGATCCGCCCGTCGCGCACGACCACCGTGGAGGGACCTCGCGGCGCCTGACCGGGGCGATCCAGCAGCCGGCCGGCCTGGATCAGGGTGACCGGACCCTGTTCGGGGGCGGCAGGCGCCGGCTGGGCGCTCGTCGCCGCCGCCGTCAGGGCGAGAATAGCCACGCCGCCAAGGCTCGCCACCAGTCTGTTCATCGTCACCTCCTCGGATTCGCCATGTTGAGCGCACTCGGGGTGGTTCCGCCAGAGCGGGATCCGTCACCGCAAACACATAAAGATATCCTTATGTGTTTCTTGCCCCGCAGCCTGGACCGGTCTATACGCCGCGCGAACAATGGCCCGGAAAGCTCCCTTCATGACCGACTACATCGTCCGCGACATCTCGCTTGCCCCGTTCGGCAACAAGGAAATCGCCATCGCCGAAACCGAAATGCCGGGCCTGATGGCGCTGCGCGAAGAGTTCGGCGGCCAGCAGATCCTCAAGGGTGCCCGCATCGCGGGCAGCCTGCACATGACGATCCAGACCGCCGTGCTGATCCAGACCCTGGAAGCCCTGGGCGCCGACGTCCGCTGGGCCTCGTGCAACATCTTCTCGACCCAGGACCACGCCGCGGCCGCCATCGCCGCCAACGGCACGCCGGTGTTCGCCACCAAGGGCGAGACCCTGGAAGAGTACTGGGACTACGCCCACAAGATCTTCGAATGGGCCGACGGCGGCTATCCCAACCTGATCCTCGACGACGGCGGCGACGCCACCCTGCTGTGCGTCCTCGGCCCCAAGGCCGAGAAGGACCTGTCCCTGCTGGCCAACCCGCAGAACGAGGAGGAGGAAGCCCTCTTCAAGGTGATGAAGCGCTACATCGCCGAGAAGCCGGGCTTCTACTCGGCCATCCGCGACGCCATCGGCGGCGTGTCGGAAGAGACCACCACCGGCGTCCACCGCCTGTACGAAATGGCCAAGAAGGGCGACCTGCCGTTCCCCGCCATCAACGTCAACGACAGCGTCACCAAGTCCAAGTTCGACAACCTGTACGGCTGCCGTGAATCGCTGGTCGACGCGATCCGCCGCGGCACCGACGTCATGCTGTCGGGCAAGGTCGCCGTGGTCTGCGGCTACGGCGACGTGGGCAAGGGCTCGGCCGCCTCGCTGCGCCAGGGCGGCGCCCGCGTGAAGGTCACCGAGGTCGATCCGATCTGCGCCCTGCAGGCCGCGATGGAAGGCTATGAGGTCGTCACCGTCGAGGACGTGGCCGGCGAGGCCGACATCTTCGTCACCGCCACCGGCAACAAGGACGTCCTCACCGTCGACCACATGCGGGCGATGAAGAACAACGCCATCGTCTGCAACATCGGCCACTTCGACTCGGAGATTCAGGTCGCGGGCCTGAAGAACTTCAAGTGGGACGAGATCAAGCCGCAGGTCCACCACGTCGAATTCCCGGACGGCAAGAAGATCATCCTGCTGTCGGAAGGCCGTCTGGTGAACCTGGGCAACGCCACGGGTCACCCGTCGTTCGTGATGAGCGCCAGCTTCACCAACCAGACGCTGGCCCAGATCGAGCTGTGGACCAACGCCAAATCCTACGAGAACCAGGTCTACACCCTGCCCAAGCACCTGGACGAGAAGGTCGCCATGCTGCACCTGGGCAAGCTGGGCGCGAAGCTGACGAAGCTGTCGAAGGAACAGGCCGACTATATCTCGGTCCCCACCGAGGGCCCGTTCAAGCCGGACCACTACCGCTACTAGGGCCGGTCAGGCGCTTTATCAGAGGGGCCGGGGGCGGATCGCCTCCGGCCCCTTTTTCCTGCCTGGGACGCTTGCGGACCTCACTCGTCCAAGGATACATATCGCGATATATAACTCGATATGTAGTGGAGATCCGTCATGATCGAGGACATCGTGCGTCAAAGCCCGGCCCTGTTCCTCGGCACGCGATTGAAGCGGCTGGGCGAACGGATGCAGGCGGATGTGCTCAAGGTCGTCGAGCGCGCCGGCCTTCCGCTTCAGCCGTCGCACTATCCGTTGCTGGGCGCGCTGGACCGGCACGGACCACTGTCGGTCGGGGACCTGGTGCTGGCGACGGGGGTGAGCCAGCCCGGGGTGACGCGCAACCTGTCGCGGCTGGCGGGACTGGGTCTGGTCGCCACGGAGGCCGCGGGCCTCGACCGCCGCCGCAAGGTCGTGGCGCTGACCGACCGGGGCCGCGAGATGCTGGCGGCCTCCAAACGCGACGTATGGCCCCGGGTCGAACAGGCCGTCGTCGAACTCTGCGCCGAGGCGGACGACGGTCTGATCGCACGGCTGGACGCGATCGAGGCGGCGCTGGATCGCAAGCCGTTGCACCGGCGCGCCGAAGAGGCGGCGGGAGCCGGCCTGTCGATCGAGCCCTTCACCGACACGCTCGCCCCGGCCTTTCATGACATCAACGCCGAATGGATCGAGACCATGTTCGCCATGGAGGCGACCGACCGCGAGGTGCTGGAGAATCCCCGCGCCCGCATTCTCGACCCCGGCGGGGACATCCTGTTCGTGCGCGCCGCCGGTCTCGGCGTCGTGGGCGCCGGCGCCCTGCAAAAAACCGGCGAGCGGCAGTTCGAACTGACCAAGATGGGGGTGCTGGAGCGCGCCCGCGGCCGCAAGGCCGGGGAATATCTGCTCGATGCGCTGATCCGGCGGGCCGGCGCCCTCGGCGCGGAGACCCTGTATCTGCTGACCAACCGCAAATGCGCCTCGGCCATCCATCTGTATGAGAAGGCCGGCTTCGTCCATGACGCGGACATCATGGCCCGCTTCGGCGCCCGCTATGCGCGCTGCGATGTCGCAATGCGCTACCGCGGCCCGCTACTGGCCTCGAACCGGGCGGACGCCTAGGGTGGCGGCATGGGCGACGTTCTGAACATCCTGATCCTGCTGGCCATAGCGGCGGTGGCCGTGACCCTCGGGTTCGGCATCTATTCGCTGTACCGGGGCGGCGATTTTGCGCGGTCCCACTCCAACAAGCTGATGCGGTTGCGTGTCGCGCTGCAGGCGCTGGCCATCGTGCTGCTGGTCATCGGGATGTGGTGGAAATCCACCCACGGCGCCTAGGCCATGGTGGTCCTGAACCGCATCTATACGAAGACGGGCGATGGCGGAGAGACGCGGCTGGCCTCGGGCGCGCCGGTGTCCAAGAGCCATCCCCGGGTCGAGGCCTATGGGGCGGTGGACGAGTTGAACGCCGTCGTCGGCCTGGCCCGGCTGCATTCGGGCCAGAACGACCGTATCGACGCCATGCTGGGCCGGATCCAGAACGAGCTGTTCGACCTCGGCGCCGATCTGGCCACGCCGCTGGACCCGCCGCCGAAATGGGAGGCGCTGCGCATCCTCGACGGCCAGGTCGAACGGCTGGAGGCCGAGATCGACTGGATGAACGAGAGTCTGAAGGCGCTGGACAGCTTCATCCTGCCGGGCGGATCGCCGCTGTCGGCCCATCTGCATCTGGCCCGCACGGTGGCGCGACGGGCCGAGCGGGAGGCCGTGCGTCTGGTCGAGGCGGGAGAGGCGGTGACGCCGGCGTCGATCCGCTATCTGAACCGGCTGTCAGATCATCTGTTCGTCGCCGCTCGCCGCGCCAACGCCAACGGAGCGGACGATGTGAAGTGGAAGCCGGGCGCCACGCGCTAGCCCGGACCGCCGATAAAAAAACAGTCTCATGAGTCTCATGGGCGTGCGATCGGGCGCGTTCGAAATGCGGTGCAAAGCGTGCACAGCGCGCGCCCGGCGGCCGAAAAACACCGTCCGAAGAGTCCGAAGAGTCCACTGAGTCCGGCTCGGATGCGTGCAGGGTTCGATTGTCAAAGACCACGCCCACTGGGCTTTGGCCAATGAAGCACGCGCCTGCGTCAGAATCGGACGCAGGCGGCGGAAATCGATCTATTGCGCGGCGAGGGCGGCGCGCTGGCGGTCGGCGTCGGCGTCGCGGGCCTTCTGCTGGGCCGCCAGCGAATCCTCGATCGCCACCAGTTCGCGATTCTTCTCGGCCGAGGCGGCGGCGCGCTGGCCGGGGTTGGGCCGGCCGGTGATCTCGGCGATCGAGATCGGCTGGGCGCAGACCTTGTCCTGGGGGTCCCACCATTTGCCGCCTTCCTCGCAGCGATCGCCCGGCGCGACGACGATGGCGTCATAGGCGAACATGACGCCGATCAGCACGGCGAAGGTCGCCAGGAACAGGATGCTGAGCCGTTTCATTGTCAGGAGGCGGTTCATCTACGGATTTCCGAAGCTGTGAGGACGGCCGAACGGGCGGGTTGACGCGGCGTTACGTTGACAGGCCGGATGCGGCGTACCATTCCCTGACGCAACATTCCGGCGCTTTCGTGGATAGCACAATGAAGGTTCTCGTCCCCGTCAAACGGGTGATCGACTACAACGTCAAGGCTCGCGTCAAGGCGGACCAGACCGGCGTTGATCTGGCCAACGTCAAGATGAGCATGAATCCCTTCGACGAGATCGCCGTCGAAGAGGCCGTGCGCATGAAGGAGGGCAAGGAGCATCACGCCGCCGGGACCGTGACCGAGATCGTGGTCGTCTCGATCGGCGTGACCCAGGCCCAGGAAACCATCCGCACGGCCCTGGCCATGGGCGCGGACCGGGGTCTGCTGATCCAGTCGGACGCCGATCTGGAGCCGCTGGCCGTGGCCAAGCTGCTGAAGGCCGTGGTCGACGAGGAGAAGCCGGATCTGGTCCTGCTGGGCAAGCAATCGATCGACGGCGACAACAATGCGGTCGGCCAGATGCTGGCCGCCCTGCTGGACTGGCCCCAGGCCACCTTCGCCGGCAAGATCGTCATGGCCGACGGCAAGGCGACCGTGACGCGCGAGGTCGACGGCGGCCTGCAGACCCTGTCGGCGACCCTGCCGGCGGTGGTGTCGGTCGACCTGCGGCTGAACACCCCGCGCTACGCCTCCCTGCCCAACATCATGAAGGCCAAGAAGAAGGAGATCGCGGTCAAGGCGGTCGCCGACTATGGCGTCGACACCGCGCCGCGGCTGAAGGTGGTCAAGGTCACGGCCCCGCCGCAGCGCTCGGCCGGAATCAAGGTGGCCGACGCCGCCGAACTGGTTGCGAAACTCAAGACCGCGGGGGTCCTGTAATGGCCGTTCTCGTCATCGCCGACCGCGACGGGGACACCGTCCGCGACACCACCCACAAGACCGTCACCGCCGCCCTGAAGCTGTCGGGCGACGTGGATGTGCTGGTCATCGGCCAGGGCTCGAAGGCCGCGGCCGACGCCGCCGCGAAGATCGCCGGCGTGCGCAAGGTCCTGCTGGCGGAAAGTGCCGGCCTGGGCCACCAGCTGGCCGAGGCGGTCGAGGCGACCGTCGTAGGTCTGGCGGGCGGCTATGAGGCCATCCTTTCGCCGGCGACCACCGACGGCAAGAATTTCATGCCGCGCATCGCGGCGAAGCTCGATGTGGCCCCGATCTCGGACATCATCGAGGTCGTGTCGAACGACACCTTCGTGCGCCCGATCTATGCGGGCAATGCGCTGGAGACGGTCCAGTCCGGCGATGCGAAGAAGGTCATCACCGTGCGCCCGACCAGCTTCGACGCCGCCGCCGAGGGCGGCTCGGCCAAGGTCGAGACCGTGGCGGGCGCGGACGCCGGCAAGGCGGCCTTCGTCAGCGAGGAGATGGTCAAGTCGGACCGGCCTGAACTGGGCGCCGCGAAGATCGTCGTCTCGGGCGGCCGGGCGCTCGGTTCGGCCGAGGAATTCCACGCCGTCATGGACCCGCTGGCCGACAAGCTGGGCGCCGCCGTCGGCGCCTCGCGCGCCGCCGTGGACGCGGGCTACGCCCCCAACGACTACCAGGTCGGCCAGACCGGCAAGGTGGTGGCCCCGGCCCTCTACATCGCCATCGGCATCTCGGGCGCCATCCAGCATCTGGCCGGGATGAAGGACTCCAAGATCATCGTCGCCATCAACAAGGACGCCGACGCCCCGATCTTCCAGGTCGCCGACTATGGGATTGTGGGGGACTACAAGGTGGTGGTGCCGGAGCTGATGAAGGCGCTGGGGTAGGGTCCGGCCAAAGGGAGTGAGGGGGGCGTGGCGCCGAAAGGCCCGCGCCCTTTTTCATGGGCGGGTGCTAGAATGTAGTCGAACACCCAGGGCCAGCGCTATGCAGCTTTCGATGACGCCGTGTCACAGACAGAGCAAAACCCGGCGATGGTTGTTCCGTCTACCGGCAGTCGCGCTGATGGTCGTGGCGTTTCCGACGGTGGGGTTGGCCACGGAGCCGTTGGCTGCCCAGGCGATGGCGGTTCGCTATCTGGATGTTTTCAATGCCGGAGACCGGACGGCCTATGACGCGTTCGTCGCCTCGCACTGGCCGGGCGCTGATGCGGGGCACGACGAATTCATCGGAAACGACGACCGGAGTCGGGTTCAGAGCGGCGGTTATGATCTGGTCAAGGTGGAGATCGCTTCGCAACTTGATGCTGTAGATGTCGTCAAGGCGCGTCTGGCGGACGAGTATTTTCGCCTCGAGGTTCATCTCCGTGCGGATGGAGAGGCCATCGATCGGTTGACGCTTCTGCCGATTGATCGGCCTGCGGATGTTCCGGCCCCGACACGGCTGGGAGTTGCGCAGCTGGGGCGTGAGATCGACCAGCAGCTGGCGGCAATGGGCGACTTCTCAGGCGCGGTTCTCGTCGCTGTCGACGGACGCAAAGTCTATCAGAAGGCGAGCGGATACGCGGACCGGAATTCTCTGACGCCGAACTCGCTCGAAACGCCGTTTCGCATGGCCTCGATGGGCAAAATGTTTACGGCCGTTGGTGTGATGCAGCTGGTCGAGGCGGGCAAGCTCGAGATGGACGCGCCCATCGGGCGTTACCTGACCGACTATCCGAACGCGGAGTTCGCAAACACCGTCACCATCCGCCAGCTTCTGACTCACACGGGCGGGGCGGGCGATTTCATGTCCCGGATGTGGGCCGAAAACTACGAGACGCTTCGGACACCCTCTGACTATGTGGCGATGTTCGGTGCGCGGGCGCCGCAGTTCGCGCCCGGCTCCCGTTTCAGCTACGCGAACTACGGTTATGTCGTGCTCGGTCGCCTGATCGAGGTCGCCTCGGGACAGGCCTATGTGAACTATCTACAGGACAGGATATTCGGACCGGCGGGGATGACCCACTCCGGCCTGGACGCGGCGATCAGCAGTACGCCGGTGGCCACGACCTATGTGATGTCGGGCGAGACCCTCGAACGTTCTCCTCCGCCCTTCGATGGCGTCGGCTCGCCAGCGGGGACCGCCTTTTCGACGGTCGGGGACATGTTGAAGTTCGCCGAGGCGCTCACGTCATCCCAGCTGTTGAGTCGGCAAACCGTCGATGAAATGTGGACGCCTCAGGTGCATGGCGATGAGACCGATCTTGGCTTCGGCTTTCAGATCCGCGCCGCAGGGGATGTTTCAGACGTCGGCCATGATGGAGGAGGCCCGGGACAGAACGGGACCCTTCGCATCATTGGCCGGGGCCAGGCCGTTGTCGTGGTTCTCACGAACGTCGCCCCTATGTGGCGAGGTGACAAGCTCGGGGCCTTTATTGCCAATCGTGTGCCCGTCCACTGAACCAGGCCTGTCAGACCCACCGCCATGGCCAATCTCGCCGTCAGACTGACCCCCGGCGCATCATCCGACCGTATGGACGGCTGGGACGTGGACGCAGAGGGTCGGCCCGTTCTCAAGGTCCGGGTGCGCGCCCGGCCCGTCGAGGGCGAGGCGAACGAGGCCCTGATCAAACTGTTGGCCAAGGCGCTGCGCGTGCCGAAATCGGCGGTGGTCCTCCAGCGCGGCGGGCAGTCCCGCACCAAGATGATCGACATCGCCGGCCTGTCGAACGACGAGATGCGAACGCGCCTTACCGGTTTGTAATGTTTCCGGCTTTGACGGGACGCGCCGGAGGCTTTTGTAATCCGCCCCGACATGCGCCCCCATTCTCCAGGTTGGGCGTATCAGGGGAGCGTTCGATGAGACTTCACGCCTTGCGGGGTTCCAGCCTCGCCGCCCTCGCCTGCGTGCTGGCGGGCTCTCTGGCCCTGACGGCCTGCGCCACCACCGGGGGGGACGACAAGCCTGAAGCGGACGACTCGTCCGACGAGGCGCGGGCGCCGCTGGCCCGCGGCCTCGACTTTGCGGCCAACCCCGATCCCTTCCCCTCGACCTATCGCGGCCTGCCGCGCGAAGATTTCGCCATCGTGGGGGGCGTGGTCTTCACCGGCGCCGGTCAACGGATCGAGAACGGCGTGGTCGTCGTCACCGACGGCAAGGTGGCTGCGGTCGGCGACGCCTCGACCCCGGTCCCCGCCGGCCACCGCGTCGTGGACGCGCGCGGCCGGTTCGTGACGCCCGGCATCATCGACGTGCACAGCCATCTGGGCGTCTATCCCTCGCCGGGCGTGCAGGGCATGAGCGACGGCAATGAGGCGACCAATCCAAACACCGCCCAGGTCTGGGCCGAGCATTCCCTGTGGCCCCAGGACCCCGGCTTCAACCAGGCCCGGGCGGGCGGCGTGACCACGCTCCAGATCCTGCCCGGCTCGGCCAATCTGTTCGGCGGCCGCGGCGTGACCGTGCGCAATATTCCGTCCGTGACCATGCAGGGCATGAAGATGCCCGGCGCCCCCTACGGGCTGAAGATGGCCTGCGGCGAGAACCCGTCGCGCGTCTATGGCGGCCGCAACACCTCGCCGGCCACGGGCATGGGCAATGTCGCCGGCTATCGCGCCGCCTTCATCGCGGCCCGCGAATACAAGGCCAAATGGGACAAATGGCGCGAGGACGGCGAGGGTTCGCCGCCGACCCGCAACCTGCAGCTCGAGACCCTTGTCGGGGTCCTGGACGGATCGGTGCTGGTT
Source organism: Brevundimonas sp. (assembly GCF_035561115.1). Lineage (GTDB taxonomy): Bacteria > Pseudomonadota > Alphaproteobacteria > Caulobacterales > Caulobacteraceae > Brevundimonas. The sequence continues at coordinate 2,548 of NZ_DATMYH010000035.1, read as the reverse complement.
CAGAACCACTGCTACCGCGCCGACGAGATGGCGGTGATGATCGATATCGCCAAGGAGTTCGGCTACCGCATCACCGCCTTCCACCACGCCATCGAGGCCTACAAGGTCGCGCCGCTGCTGGCGCGCGAAGGCATCTGCGCCGACATGTGGACCGGCTGGTGGGGCTTCAAGATGGAGGCCCTGGACGCGGTCGAGGCCAACGCCGCCCTGGTCGACGCGCCGCAGGGGTCGTGCGCGGTGATCCACTCGGACGACGCCGAACTGACCCAGCGCCTCAATCAGGAGGCGGCCGCCGGCCTGGCCGCCGGCCGCCGCATGGGGATGAACATCTCCGAGGAGCGGGCGATCAGCTGGATCACCCTGAACCCGGCCCGTTCGCTGGGCATCGCCGACCAGACCGGGTCGCTGGAGCCCGGCAAGCGCGCCGACGTGGTGATCTGGAGCGCCAATCCGTTCAGCGTCTACGCCCGCGCCGACCAGGTCTTCATCGACGGCGGCCTGAGCTTCGACCGCATGAACCCGGCCTATCAGCCGCTGTCCGACTATGAGCTGGGCCAGCCCGGCTTCGGTCTCTCCGCCGCCAACGTCCCGCAGGGAGCCCGCTGATGCGCCTCAGGAACCTCATCCTCGGCGCCGTCTGCGCCGCAACGCTGACATCGCCCGCCTTCGCCCAGTCCCTGACCGCCATCACCGGCGGCCGGGTGCTGACCGGAACCTCCGTCATCGAGAACGGGACGGTGGTGATCCAGAACGGCCGGGTCGTCTCGGTCGGGACCGGCGCCGCGCCCTCGGGCGCCCGGGTCATCGACGCCCGCGGCAAGGTGGTCGCTCCGGGCTTCGTCGCCGTCGACAGCGGCCTGGGCGCCTCGGAAATCTCGTCGGTGGGCGGGTCGGACGACCAGTCCAACGGGGCCAACTCCATCAGCGCCTCGTTCGACGTCAGCTATGGCCTCGATCCGTGGTCCTTCACCCTGCCGGTCGCGCGCCTGGGCGGCATCACCCGGGCCATCGTGGTGCCGAGCCATCCGGGAAGCTCGGGTGGACACCAGCACCAGGACGACAGCGATTTCGCCGGGGTCGGTTCGGCCGGTCTGCAGTCGCCCGGCCTGTTCGCCGGACAGGCCGCGATCATCCATCTGGCGCAGGGGACCGACATCCTCGTCAAGCCGCGCGTCGCCATGGTCGCGCCGTTCGGCGAGGCCGGCGCCGGCGTCTCGGGCGGCGCCCGCGGGGCCGAGTTCACCCAGTTCAAGGAAACCCTGGCCGAGGTGCGGCTCTATGCGCGCAACAAGGCCGCCTACGACCGCGCGGGCCTGCGCGACCTCAGCCTGTCGAGGGCCGATCTGGAGGCGCTGATCCCGGTCGCGAACGGGACCCTGCCGCTGATCGTCACCGTGCATCGCGCGGCCGACGTCCAGCAGGTGCTGCGGCTGGCGCGCGAGGAGGGTCTGCAGATCATACTGGACGGCGCCGAAGAGGGCTGGCTGGTCGCCGACCAGATCGTGGCCGCGGGCGTGCCCGTACTGCTGAACCCGATTTCCAACCTGCCCGGCGATCTGGAGACCCGGGCCGTGCGGATGGAGAACGCTGCGGCCCTGGACGCCGCCGGGGTGGTTATCGCCATCAAGGGCAACGAAGGCTCGATCCATCGGGCCCGCGAGACCCGCTACAACGCCGGAAACGCCGTCTCGCACGGCCTGCCCTACGATGCGGCGATCGAGGCGATCACGGTCAATCCGGCGAAGATCTTCGGCATGGCCGGCCAGTTCGGCGAGCTGCGCGCGGGGGCGGCGGCCGATGTGGTGGTCTGGTCCGGCGATCCGCTGGAACCGCTGAGCATCGCCGAGACCATCTTCATCGGCGGGGCCGAACAGGCGCCGACCAGCCGTCAGTTCCTGCTGCGCGACCGCTATCGCACGGGCGGCGAAGGGGCGATGCCGCCGGCATATACACGTTAGGGCGCTAACGCTCGTGACGCGGTCACTCGCTGCTTGAGCGCGACTTGCGCTAGGTTGCCGGGATGACCGCGCCCACCCTGCCCCGCCTCTTCATCGACGCCGACGCCTGTCCGGTGAAGGACGAGGTCTATCGCGTGGCGGCGCGGTACGGCCTGCATGTGTTCGTGGTCTCGAACAGCTGGATCAATACGCCGCGCGAAACGTGGATCGAACAGGTCGTCGTCGACGCCGGGCCCGATATCGCCGACGACTGGATCGCCGAACGGGCCGGGCCGGGCGACATCGTCATCACCGCCGACATTCCGCTGGCCGACCGCTGCCTGAAGGCGGGGGCGCAGGCGCTGAAGTCCAATGGCCAGCCGTTCACGCCCGACTCGATAGGCTCGGCGCTGGCGGGCCGGATGGTCGGCGAGCATCTGCGCTCCATGGGGGTGGCGACCTCGGGGCCGCCGCCGTTCGGACCGAAGGACCGTTCGGCCTTTCTGCAGGCGCTGGACCAGGCCGTGGTGCGGGCCAGGCGGGTGGTCCGGTGACCACTATTCCCGAAAGCGAACTGGAGTTTCGCTTCTTCCGCGCGGGCGGGCCGGGCG
>NZ_DATMYH010000034.1:0-10820 GCF_035561115.1 Brevundimonas sp. | reverse complement strand
GGGCTGGGCGGCGACGGGCGCGACGGGCGCGGGCGGCGGCGGCACGGCGACCAGCGTCGACAGGCTGGCCTCGGTCGCCTGACGATGCACGTCGACCGGCCCCAGACCGGCGCCGCGCGACAGGACCTCAAGCCGCCCCGGCTGTTCCAGACGGGCAACCTCGGCGCGCAGCAGACGGACCCGCTGGCCGTTGTCGGTGATCTGACGCTCCAGATCGGTGATACGCGCGCTCTCCCGCGCCGCGGCGGCCTTGGCCAGATAGACCGAGAACACCATGGCGGCGACCAGCATGACGCCGATGATCTCGACCCAGCGGATGCCGCGCACCTTCCAGGCGTAGAGACGGTTGAGGGCGGCGACGGCCGAACTCATGCGGCGATCCTCCCCCACGGCGCGGCGTCGGTGCGGACGGCGGCGCGCAGCTTGGCCGACCGGGCCCGCGGATTGGACGCCAGCTCGGCCTCGCCGGCCTCGTGCGCGCCCTTGAACGACAGGGTGAAGCTGGGCTTGCGGGTTTCGATGGCGACCGGGGCGTGGCGCGAGCCGCCGGGGGCGTTGCCCGTGCGTTCGGTCAGGAACGCCTTGACGATGCGGTCCTCCAGCGAATGGAAGGTGACCACGACCAGCCGCCCGCCCGGGGACAGCGTCAACTCGGCGGCTTCCAGCCCGGCGCGCAGTTCGCCCAGCTCGTCGTTCACAGCGATGCGCAGGGCCTGGAACACGCGGGTGGCCGGATGGATGGCCGCGCCGCGCCGTCCGCCCAGCGCCTTTTCGACCACGGCGGCCAGATCCAGGGTGCGCTCGAACGGCTTTTCCACCCGCCGGCGCAGGATGGCCGTGGCGACCCGGCCCGACTGGCGCTCGTCACCGTAGAGTTTGAAAATGTGGGCCATCGGCCCGTGGTCCCAGGTGTTGACGATGTCGGCGGCGGTCTCGCCTTCATCCGACATCCGCATGTCCAGCGGCCCGTCGCGCATGAAGGAAAAGCCGCGCTCGGCCTGATCCAGCTGCATGGACGACACGCCGATGTCGAAGACGACCCCGTCCAGCTTCGCCTCGCCCGATTGCGCAAAGGCGTCGGCCAGACCCGAGAAGGGCGTGCGGATCAGCTGGAATTTTCCCGGATAGTCGTTGGCCACCGCGTCCGCGTGCGGCTGGACGGTCGGATCGCGGTCGAGCCCGATCACCGTCGCCCCGGCCGCCAGGATGGCGCGGGTGTAGCCCCCGGCGCCGAAGGTGGCGTCGATGATCACGTCGCCGGCGCGCGGGGCCAGCGCCTCGATCACCTCGTCCAGCAATACCGGGGCGTGCGGGCTCATGCGCCCTCCCCGTTTCCGTCGTCGCCCAGCATGACCTGGCGGGCCAGGGCGCGGCGGGCGTCGCGGCGGGCGTTCCAGCGCGCGCGGTCCCAGATCTGGAAGCGGGGGCCCAGGCCGACGATGACCACGTCCTCGCCCAGGCCGGCGTCCTGGCACAGGCTTTCCGGCAGGGTGATGCGGCCGCCGCCGTCGTACGACAGCGGGCGCTGGCCGGCGTAGAAGGTTTCCTCGAGCGCGGTGCGCCGGTCGCTGCCGAACGGCAGGGCCTCGATACGGGCGACGTATTCGGCCATCAGCTTGTCGCCGCCGGCCTCAAGGCAATCGGACGCCATGGAGAAGAAGCAGAAGACGCCGTGCTCGGCGCCGTTGTCGGCGGTGCGGAACTCCTGCGGAATCAGCAGGCGTCGCTTCCCGTCCAACTGTTTCTCATAGGTCGAGAGAAACACGCCCTGCCCAACTCGGGTCTCGCAACCCGCCCCTCTGATCCCCTGAACACCCTTCAGAGCAGATGGGATAGCATGGGATCAACTGGGTCTCAATGGGATTAGTTGACGCCGGTTAACCTGATAAGGGTCGGAAAACGCTGTAACGATGGGAACATACACAGAACATCGGAAGTATAGGGATGTATCCCCTCTAGACATGTAAGCCATAATGTCGCATACTCTGGGCATGGAAAAGAAAGCCACCCCCAAAGGTCCGACCCTCCGCCAGTTTCAGGCGCGGTTCCCGACTGAGGATAGCTGCCTTGAGCATCTGAAGCTGGTTCGCTACGGCGTGAAACACGTCTGCGCCAAGTGCGAGCGCGAGGCCAAATACTACCGTGTGAAGGCCCGCCGTTCGTATGAGTGCGAGCATTGCGGCTATCAGATCTATCCGACCGCCGGGACGCCGTTCCATGGAACGCGGACGAGCCTGCGCGACTGGTTCCACGTCATGTTCATGTTCACCTCGACCCGCAACGGCGTGGCGGCGAAGCGTGTCCAGCGTGAGATCGGCGTGACGTACAAAACCGCTTGGCGCATGTGCAAGCTGATCCGGGCCTACATGGGCTATGTGGACGGCGACGATATGCTGGGCGGCGGCTCGGTCATCGTTGAGGCCGACAAGACCTTCATCGGCGGCTACGACAAGAAGGGCTCCGACGACAAGAAGGTGGTCCTCGGCATGGTGGAGCGCGGTGGCAACGTCGTCGCCCGTCACATCCCCAGCCGGTCAGGCCGGTTCGTCGTCCCGTCGATCCTCAAGAACGTCCGTCCCGGCTCGGCCATCAACACCGACAGCGCCCGCGCGTTCGAGGCTCTGGAAATCCACGGCTTCACGCATCACCCGTACAACTCCGCCGCTGGCGAGAAGGGCGGTACTGCGGTCATCGAAGGCTTCTGGGGGATGCTCAAGCGCGGCATCAACGGGACGTACATCAGCGTCTCGCAAAAGCACCTCCAGACCTACCTCAATGAGTTCGAGTTCCGTTACAATCTGCGCAACCAGCCGCACACGATGTTCGACCGGCTGCTGCTGTCGTTTCCGCGCGGGACGTAATCGTACGGTCTTTCGGATGGTCCGATGAACCGTACCACTTCAATTGCGATGGTCCGGTGCCTACGTTGGCGTTGGTGTTGCGCGGTCGGCTTGATGAAGTTTTCCAACTTTAGTTGAAACTTCATCCAGTGGATGTTAGTTGTACCCCTGTCGTTGATAGCGAGCGAAATACAACGGCCCGCCCGAAAGGGTCCTGCGGAGCGCGGGGGTTAAGGGGCATTCTCGCACAGGATAGCCCCCGAAAGGGGGCTATTTCTTTTTGGGCGGTCGAGTGATCGGAAGGCCCTGAGCCACCTTTGATACCAGCGTTGCAAAGCTGATTGTGTCCATCTTGCTCCTAGGGAGCAGGTTGGGCCGCGGATGCGCGCTGACCACAAACATGGCCACGTCGGCCGCTGCCTTTTTGGCTTTGTTCAGGTTGAACACCACCAAGTACGGCGGCTCGAACGGAGATAGTTCTACCAACAGGAAATTGCGCTGCTTGGCGTGCCCCCTAGCCGGGAAGTACGCTTTTCCGACGCTCGCCGCGACAATGAGCTTGGGTAGGGCGTGCGAAAGAACAAGGCGGGTCATGCAGAAGCAGCGCACGTCGTTCGCGGGCCCAAACCGCTCAGCGGGCTGATCCTCCCCTTTCAGTTCTCGCGTGAAGGCGTGGTGGCTGAAGGAGACGAGAACTTTATACGTCGACGCCTCGGGCATCTTGGGCGTGACGTGAAGCATGAAGGGATCAAGGTGGGTGAGGTCGTGCTCCGCCTCATCCAGAATGAACTTACCCCATGTCACCCGGCTAACCCCGCTTCGCAGACTCTAGGGTCCGCGTTAATCGGGAGCCTCATCAGCCGCGCAACTATAGCGCTGACTCGTCGGGGCGAAAGGGTTAGCCCTCATCCTCGCGTAGATCATCCGCGTCCGGCTCTGTCGGAATGACAGGCTCTGGCTTGGTGAGCATCGCCTCTAGCAGCGCATCAAAGCGTTGCATCTCGTCAGGTTCGGGCATCTAGATCGCCTCCATGGGGCGGGTTTTACTCTTGATCGTTGGCTTTGTCGTGGCGCTTGGCCTCATGGGAGCCTCACAACCACAGAGCGCTGGCCAAACCGAGAAAGGCGAAGCCCGCCCCTCCGTAGAGCAATCCTTGGAGACGATAGCGGCGGCTGCGACGAAAACTGTCGAGCCGGTCAAGCCCACGGAATACGAGCGCCCATGCGAACCAGGCCAGGATCGCAGAGGTTCCGATCTTTGCGCCCAGTGGAAGGCGGCTGACGGCGCTACCAGCGGCGCTGAGTGGGCCAAGTGGCAAACCATCCTTTCGGGCTTTGGATTGGCTGGTCTCATCTACAGCCTTCACCTGACCCGCAAGGCGGTAAGGGCCGCCACTGAAGCCACCGACGACGCCGAAACCGCTCTTAAGATCGCCGCTCAAAACGCCGCGGCCGCCACCAAAATGGCTGAGGTTACTGCCGAACACGGGAAGCTTCAGAATGAGGCTGGCTTCCATTTTGTGCACGCCAACATGACGGTCTTGTTTGATGAAATCTTGATAGCCTTCACTCTCAAGAACGTGCGCCCGACGGCCGCGGTGTCCGTCGGCGGCGACGCTACCTTCACCTTCACGATCCCTGACCAGCCACCAGTGACCGCCACCGTTCCCCTCTTGGTGGGAAACACCGAGGTTCATGAGGGTGCGGAAACCGGCCTTTATGCGAGGTGGGAGAAAATCAGTGAGGCGGTGAAAGAACAGATTCTCGCATCTACCTCTTTCGAGATCAGCGCCCGCTACTGGTGGAACACGGTCTTTCACGAACGGCTGGAGCGAACGGTCACAATCGTACCTCGCAACCCCCAGCCCTTCGCGTTCGGCGGCGGACCGGTCCCGCCTAATCCCAACTTCATAAACGTCATGCAGACCAGCACGACCGCCACCCGGACCAAGCTCGGCGGCGAGGGCTAGCGCCGCGATCAATCCAATCACCTGTCTATCTCTCCGTTACATGTTCGGAGGGGATACATCCCGAAGTATAGACAGGCTGTGGAACAATCTGCGCCGCATTCCGGGCCAGGGGGTTAACCGCGGAACGCGGGTCTCCTCCCCGTTCGCGACGCTCATGGGAGGAGACGCGGGGCCTCAAGCAGCGAGCGACCGCGTCGCGCCCCCCGATCAGGTCGGAGGGTGACGGCTCGCGCTCAGGCAGCGAGCGACCGCGTCGCGAGCGATAGCGCCCCAAAAATAGGGTGTCAGACGGCCTGTAAGCCGGGTTCTGTTCCGCCCCGAAGGACGGCGACGATCATTCCTCTGGACCGCCCATTGCTGGACGGTTCTCGCGACCTACCCGGACGCCTCGGGCGATGAACCCTGCGGCCGAAGCCGCGCGACGTCCCTATTCGGTCTTGCTCCAGGCGGGGCTTGCCATGCCGTCCCTGTTGCCAGCGACGCGGTGGGCTCTTACCCCACCCTTTCACCCTTCCCTGCCCCGAGGGGCAGGCGGTTTGCTTTCTGTGGCGCTATCCCTCGGGTCGCCCCGGGCGGGTGTTGCCCGCCGCCTTTTCACCGTGGAGCCCGGACTTTCCTCGACAAGGGCATAACCCCGGCCGCGACCGCCCGGCCGTCTGACGGGGCCTAGGTGGGCGTTTCGGGGGACGACGTCAACGTCGCCGGATCGGCCGGGGCGTAGCCGTAGATCCAGAAGGTTCCCGCCTCGTCCTCGCGGAACGGCGCGCCCTGTCGCACCAGCAGGTCCCGGAACGCGTCGCTGCAGTCGAGCACCTCGTCGGGGAGCAGCATGGCCACATGCCGGGAAAAGGTCGGCACGACCCTGATCCATTCGATCTCGAAGGAATCGGTTTCCAGCTCCCGCCAGTCGCCCCAGAAGGATGCCGGGCGCGTGTCCATGGCCGTTTGGCGCTCGCCCAGCACGGTCTGCAGGAAGAAGGAGGGCGGGAACGGCAGCTCCGCGTACACCGCCTCGCAGAGCCTCGCCCAACGGGTCTTGTTCATGAAGGAGGCGAGGCCCCGGCGTTCGACTTCGGCCAGCACCCTGGCCTTCATCTTCGGCCGCCCCACCTCCAGCCACTGCTTGCTGTGCGCGGCCCACCCGGCCTCGCGCTCCGCCGCCCGTTCCGCCTTGCTCAGCTGTCTGGTCACGACGGCGCCCCCTCACGTTCTCCGCCCCGGCTGTTCTGTAGCACAGGCAGGAGCGATCTGCGTCCGGCGGAGATTCCCGCCGGGCCGGGAGCCGCCGGCTTCGGGCGCCGCTCAGGCGACGCCGGTGACGCTCTCGATCGCCGCCAGCTGCAGCACGCCCATCAGGGTCGCCCGCGTCTCGCCATCGGCGACGCCATCGATCCGGGAAGACCGCCAATGGCGCTGGAACGCCTCTACGGTCAGCCGGGTCGCCTCGTCATACTCCCCGCCGGGAGTCAGGGCGTAACCCAAGCGGTGCAGCCCGGCGCGCAGGACCACGACTCCAAGCCCCTCGTCCCCGACGCCGAGGGGCGGCCCCAGGGCGGCGGTCCGCTCAGGCGCCGGTTCGAACCACAGGCCGTGGCCGACCGAGGCCAGCCGCTTCCACGGAAACCGTTCGCCGGGATCCTGCTTCCGTTCCGGCGCGAGGTCGGAATGACCGATGATGCGGGTGTCGGGAATGGTCCAGCGGGTGCGGATGTCGCTGACCAGGCTGACCACCGCGTCGATCTGCGCCTCCGGGAAGTCGCGGTAGCCGAACTCATGGCCGGGATTGACGATCTCGACGCCGATCGAGGCGGCGTTGCAGTCGGTCTCGCCCTGCCAGGCTCCCTTGCCTGCGTGCCAGGCGCGGCGCTCCTCGGCCACGAGGCGCAGGATCGAACCGTCCTCGTCGACCACATAGTGGGCCGAGACCCTCGCTTCGGGGTCCCGCAGCCGGGCGACCGCCTCACGCGCCGTCTTCATGCCCGTATAGTGCAGCACCAGCATGTCGGGCGGAGCCCGGCGGGCGTCGAAATTGGGGGATGGCGCGTCCTTGACCGCCAGCACCGTCAGCGGCCCCTCGCCTAGCGTCCCGGCCTCTCCCAGCCGTAGGCGACCCAGGCGCCATCGACCTTGCGGGCCTCGATGACGTCATCAGTGCGCCGGGCCCGGACGGTGACCTTGCGGCGGGCGCCCAGGGCCAGGCCGGCGAAGAACACCAGCACGGCGGCGAACAGGGCGATGACGGCCACGGCGGCCGCGGTGAACACGGCCAGCACCGCGCCCACGGCCATGGCGACCAGGGTCGCGACCACGCCGCCGAGCCAGAGGATCGACGCCAGCAAACCATTGGCCGGACGGCGGGCGCCGGGACCAAGGATCAGACGGTCGGACTGGGTCATGACTTCACCTTCACAGACGTTGTGAACAACGTCGAACAGCCAATGTCGGTCCGCGAGGGTGAACGGTCAATGACCGGCCCCTTCACAGGCGAGTGTTCCGCCCGCCCTACCAGGGCTGATCGGCCAGCACGGACGCGCCCGAGGCCCGGGCGCGGTCGGTCTGGATGCGACGAACCGTCGCCTCCGCCGCGGGGTCGTTCATGACTCCGCCTATGCCGATCAGCACGCGCGCGGCCTCGCCCGAGACGCCGAACATCTCCGACAGGGCCTCGAACGGCGATTCCGGCGTCGGATAGCGTTTGAAGCGGACGGACTCGCCGGCCGGAATGCGGGCCAGCTCGCGCGCCTTGGCGATGGCCTCCTCGAGGCCGCCCAGCTGGTCGACCAGGCCGAGGGTCTTGGCCTGGGCGCCGGTCCAGACGCGGCCGCGGGCGATCTCGCGCACCCGGGCCGGCGGGAGCCGCCGACCGGTCGCGACCCGGGTGATGAACTCCTCATAGGTCCGGTCGATCTGGGCTGCGAAAGCCGCCCGCTGGACCGGCGTGAACGGCTGCGACGGCGAGAAGGCGTCGGCGTAGTCGCCGCCGACCGTCAGATTGCGCATGTCGACGCCGAACCGGCCCAGGGCGTCGGCGAACACGAACTTGCCGCCGAACACGCCGATCGATCCGGTCAGGGTCGAGGGCTGGGCCACGATCCAGTTCGCCTCGGAACTGATCCAGTAGCCGCCGGATGCGGCGTAGTCGCCCATCGACACCACCACCGGCTTGCCTGCCGCCTTGGCCGCCCGCACCGCGGCCAGAATCTGTTCCGAGGCCTCGGGCGAGCCGCCCGGCGAGGAAACCCGGAACACGATGGCCTTGACCGCCTTGTCCTCGATGGCGTCGTAGATGGCCTCGGCCAGATCGTCCGACTGGATCGACGAGCCGCCGCCGAAGGGATCGCCGCCGCCCGTGCCGGTGTTGATCGCGCCCTCGCCGCCGACGATGGCGATGGCGTTGCGGCCGGCCCCCGCCCGCTCGCCCCTGGACGAGGCGTAGTCGGAAAATTCGACGATCTCGGCGCCGCGGCCGGCGCGGCGTTTGGCCTCCGCCTCCGCCTCCTCGACCTGTCCGATCTTGTCGATCAGGCGCAGCCGGCGAGCCTCGGCGGACGAATGGGGACCGGCTTCGATGGTCGCCCGCAACGCTTGCGGGGTCAGCTTCCGGTCCTGGGCCGCATTGGCGATGGCCGAGGCGTAGATCGAGGTCATCCACGCCGTCATCGCCTCCCGGTGGGCCGGGGTGAAGTCGCTCTCGGTGAATTCGTTGACGGCGTTCTTGTATTCGTAGCGCTGCTCGAACTGGGGCGTGACGCCGTATTTGTCGAAGGCCCGGCCCAGGAAGATCCCGTCGGACGAGAAGCCCGCCAGCTGGAAGCTGGCCGTGTTCTGCATCCACAGTTCGGACGCCGAGGCGCCGACCATATAGCTCGACACCGCGGTTCCGACGGGCTGGAAGCCCTGGCTGTGAGCGATGACGACCTTGCCCGAGCGGCGGAAGCGGCGCACCGCCTGGCGAATCTCGTCGGCCGCGGCGGGGGCGATCCCGCCCTCGGGCAGACGGATCAGCAGCGCCTTGATCCGGTTGTCGTCCTCGGCCTGGGCCAGCACGTCCACGATCTGCAGCGTCGACAGGTCTCCGCCGCCGAAGGCGGCGAAGGGATTGGTCGGTGTCTGGTCCGTGATCCCTTCGCGCAGGTCCAGCTCCAGCACGGTGTTGGCGGGCGTCGGCTCCTTGGAGGAGGCCGAGCTGATCGCCACGGTGATCAGGATGAACGGCACCACGATCAGGAAAAGGAACAGTCCGGCGAAGACGCCGAGCACGGTCAGGAAAAACTGCTTCATGGAACGGGACGTGGTCCGGGGCGCGGGCCGGGTCATGGCCACATTTTGACCATAGGGCGGCGCGCCTTGCCGTCAAATGAACGTCGCGTAACGGGCGAGCCGCGCCGCAGCATCGGATGCTGCGTCGCAACGAGAACGATTGATGGCGTCCCTGCGAACCCCTATATGAGCGGTCTGCGAGCGGGGGCCTATCGCCCCGCGTCACATCCGGACCGCACTCCCCATGCTGGTCACCCTGATGAAGGCCAAGCTGCACCGCGCGACGGTGACCCAGGCCGATCTGGACTACGAAGGCTCGATCGCCATCGACGCCGACCTGCTGGACGCCGCCGGCATCTTTCCGCACGAGCAGGTCGATGTGCTGAACATCACCAATGGTCAGCGCTTCACCACCTACGCCATCGAGGCCCCGCGCGGCTCGCGCGTCATCGGCGTCAACGGCGCCGCCGCCCGCCTGGTGCAGAAGAACGACAAGGTCATCATCGTCACCTACGGCCAGCTGCCGCAGGAAGAGGCCCGCCAGTGGTCGCCGACCGTGGTGCTGCTCGACGACCGGAACGAGATCAAGCACGCGGCTTGACGGCCGCCGGGTTCCGGCCTCCCCTCCCCTGTCGGAGGATCATCATGGAACGCACCATACGCGCCGCCCGCTGGCCCCTGTACGGGGCCTTCGTGCTCGCCTCCGTCGTCTCCACCATGCTGGCCGTGCCGATCGGGCTGGCGACCCTCGGCATGGAGCCGAACCAGGTGACCTTCCTGCCGCTCACCGTCACCGGCCTGCCGTGGAGCGGCCCCCTGTTCTGGATGGAGCTGGATTCCGTCACGCGGCTCGCCATCGCCCTGGTTTCCAATGTGCTGAACCTGGCCGTGGGCCTGATGCTGGCCCGCGGCTCGGACTGAGCGCGAAAGGGCCCCGGCGCGCGGCGCCGGGGCCCTCGTCCTTCGCCCTGCGGGAGGATCTAGCGGTTCAGATCGTACACGCCGGTGATGTCGATCCGCACCGTCAGCTCGCCGGCGGCGACGGGCGTCGAGCCGGCCGAGTCCATGGCCATCTCGGCGCGGGCGTACATCGGCTGCGGCGGCCGCGGGGCGTAGCCGCCGCCTTCCGACAGCGAGCGGATGCCGCCCAGATTGACGCCCAGGGCCTGGGCGTACAGCGCCGCCTTGGCCTGCAGATTGCGCACGGCCAGCTGGCGGGCCTGGTTCTCGGCCGAGGTCGGGTCCTTGAGGCCGAACGAGATGCCGTCGATCTGGTTGACGCCCGCGGCGACCACGGCGTCGGCGGTCGTGCCGACGGCGTCGAGGTCATTGATGATCACCGTCACCCGGTTGTTGGCCTGATAGCCGCGCAGCCGGGGCGGCTCGTTCTGGACGTAGTCGTACTGGGCCGACAGGTTCAGGCCCGAGGTCTGGACGTCGCGCGCCTCGATTCCGGCGCGGCGCAGGGCGGCCATGACCTCGTTCATCCGCGTCGCGTTCAGCCGCATGGCCTCGGCCGCAGTCGTCGCCTCGGTGACGACGCCGAAGCTGATAGTGGCCATGTCGGGCGCGGTCTTGACCTCGCCATAGGCCGACAGGTTCAGCGCCGGCCGGTCGGCCACGGCGTGGATCATCATCGGCGCGCCGCCCTCGGGCTGGGACTGGGCGCGGGCGGCGGGGGCGGCGAACAGGGCGGCGGCGGCCATCACCGCGCCGCTCATCAGCAGCAGGCGGTTGGACATGCCTGCGA
>NZ_DATMYH010000033.1:0-4966 GCF_035561115.1 Brevundimonas sp. | reverse complement strand
GGGCCGGGGCGGTCGCCGGGGCGCGCGTGTACAGCCAGCCGGCCAGGGCGATGACCGCGACGGCGGCGGCGGCGGCGGCGTACAGAAGCGTCCGGCCCGAGGACTTGCCGCGGGCGCCGGCCGCCTGCAGGGTCGAGCCGGCGGAGGTCGGTTCGACAGCGACGGAAGCCGGGGCGACGGGACGCGCGGCCACGGGCGCGGCGGCCATTGCCGGCTCAGAAACCGGGCGGGCCGGCGCGGGCTCGACCGGCGGCAGCGGACGGACGGTCAGATCGGGGGCGGGCGCGACCACGACGGGCGCTTCCTCGACCGCCGCGGCCATGGGCGCGGCCGGAGCCGGCCGGGCGGGCGCGGGCGCGACGGGTTCCGGCGCGGGCCGGGGCGCCGCGCGCGGGATCATCGAACCGCTGAAGATGCCGGCGGCGGGACGGGGCTGCGGCGCGCGCGGCGGTTCCGGCAGCGGCGGCAGGCGGTCGCCCTTCGGCAGCGGGCCGGCGCGGAACACGGTCGCAGGCGGGCGGCCCCACACGACCGGACGGCGGAAGGGCTCGGGCGTCCCGTTCAGGGGCTTGTCGGACTCGGTGGACATTCAGATTCCCGCGCCCCGTCGGGCGCGCCTATCAACGCGGAGGGCGGCCAAGGTGTCCGCCGAAATGGCCCGTTTCGTGACCGGGTCTAGTTCTTCAGACGATAGCCGGTCCTGAACATCCAGCCCACGATGGCGAGGCAGACGAGCAGGAAGCCCAGGGTCGCCGCAAGGCTGACCCCGATGCCGACGTCGCCCGAGCCGTAGAAGGTCCAGCGGAAGCCCGAGATCAGATAGACCACCGGATTGAACAGGGTGATCGTGCGCCACATCGGCGGCAGCATGTCGATCGAATAGAAGGACCCGCCCAGGAAGGTCAGGGGCGTGACCACCAGCATGGGGATCATCTGCAGCTGTTCGAAGCCGTTGGCCCAGATGCCGATGATGAAGCCGAACAGGCTGAAGGTGGTCGAGATCAGGATCAGGAAGGCCAGCATCTCGAGCGGATGCAGGATCTGCAGCGGCACGAAGAAGGCCGCCGTGGCCAGGATGATCAACCCCAGCACCGCCGACTTGGTCGCCGCCGCCCCGACGTAGGCGATGACGATCTCGAGCGGCGACACGGGCGCCGACAGCAGCTCATAGATGGTGCCGGTGAATTTGGGGAAGTAGATGCCGAACGAGGCGTTGAAGATCGACTGGGTGAACAGACTCAGCATGATCAGGCCGGGCACGATGAAGGCGCCGTAGGGCACGCCGTCGATCTCGGTCATGCGGCTGCCGATGGCCGAGCCGAAGACCACGAAATACAGGGCCGTGGTGATCACCGGGGTGACGACCGACTGCCAGACGGTGCGCAGGGCCCGCGCCATCTCGAATTTGTAGATGGCCCAGACCCCGTGGCCGTTGAAGGTCAGACTGTTCATGCCGCGGCCCCCGCCTTGTCCCCGGCCCGATCGTTGTGGACCAGGCTGACGAAGATGTCCTCCAGCGAGCTCTGGCTGGTGTTCAGGTCCTTGAAGGCGATGCCGAGGTCCGACAGCCTGCGCAGCAGCGAGGGCACGCCGGTCTTCTCCAGATTGGAGTCGAAGACGTATTCCAGCTCGTTGCCGTCGGCCTTCAGCGTCGGCGACCATTCGGCCAGTTCCGGCGGCACGGCGGCCAGCGGCTCCTGCAGGTTCAGCGTCAGGGTCTTCTTGCCCAGCTTCTTCATCAGGGCCGAGGTCTCCTCGACCAGGATCAGTTCGCCCTTGAGGATCACCCCGACCCGGTCGGCCATCTCCTCGGCCTCCTCGATATAGTGGGTGGTCAGGATGATGGTGACGCCCTTGTCGCGCAGGCCCCGGACCAGGTTCCACATGTCGCGGCGCAGCTCGACGTCCACCCCCGCGGTCGGTTCGTCGAGGAACAGGATGTCGGGCTCGTGGCTCAGGGCCTTGGCGATCATGACCCGGCGCTTCATGCCGCCGGACAGGGTCATGATCTTCGCGTCCTTCTTGTCCCACAGGCTGAGGTCGCGCAGCACCTGTTCGATGAAGGCCGGATTCGGCGCCTTGCCGAACAGGCCGCGGCTGAAGCTCACGGTCGCCAGCACCGTCTCGAAGGCGTCGGTGGTCAGTTCCTGGGGCACCAGGCCGATCTTCGAGCGGGCGGCGCGGTAGTCGGACTGGATGTCGTGTCCGTCGGCGATGATCGTCCCCGTCGTCGGGGTGACGATGCCGCAGACGACCGAGATCAGCGTCGTCTTGCCGGCCCCGTTGGGACCCAGCAGGGCGAAGATCTCGCCCTTGCTGATCGTCAGGTCGATGGGTTTGAGGGCCTGTAGCCCGGACTTGTAGGTCTTGGTCAGACCCTGGATCGAGATCACCGGTTGCATGCACGCCCTCCGAAGCGGTCCGCAAATATGCGTCCCAAGGCCGCACCTCAAGGCCGGCCCGCGTCAGCGGAGCCATATTCGACCCCGCGAGTTACGGTCGCCGTGCCCAGCCCCCTCGCTTCCCTTCGATCCCGTCTGGCCCGCGCGGGCGATTTCGGACGTCGCAAGTCTCCGATCCTGCGCCGGGTCCCGCCGCTTCACGACCTGCTCGAGCCGGCCTCGCGGATCGGCTACGGCGCACGCGGCTTCGTCTATCTGTCCGCGGGCGTGTTGATCCTGCTGGCGGCCACGGATCTGATCGGGGACGCGGTCGGGACCAAGGGGGCCATCGCCTGGATGGCCCTGCGGCCGTTCGGACGGCTCTGGTTGCTGCTGGTCGGGCTGGGGCTGTCGGCCTTCGTCATGTGGCGGATGTTGCAGGTGGTGTTCGACGCCGATCACGAAGGGATTGACCGGCACGGGCTGATGACCCGGATGAGTCAGGCTTTCAGCGGCATGAGCTACGGCTTTCTCGCCTTCAGCGCCTTCGGCCTGCTGTTCCACGCGCCGGAGAATCCGGCCGCCGCCGACGAAGCCAGAAGTCACGAACAGGCGGCTGTGGTTCTGGCGCTCCCGTGGGGCAATTGGCTGCTGGCCGCCGCCGGCCTGGTCCTGCTGGGCGTCGGGGTCGCCAACGTCAGCCGTGCGTGGCGCGAGGACTTCACCGAGTATCTGGCCTGCTCGCCCAGGACCTGCCGGCGGGTCGCGCCGCTCGCCCGCGCAGGCGTCATCGCCCGGGGTCTGGCCTATATGCCGCTGGCGGTTCTGGTGATCCTGGCCGGGCTGCGGTCGAGGGCCTCGGACGTCGCCACCTTCGGCTCGGCGCTCGATGCGGTCGAGCGCCAGCCCGCGGGGCCGTGGATCCTCGCCCTGGCGGCGCTGGGCTTCATCGCCTTCGGCGCCTTTTCCTTCATCGAGGCGCGGTTCCGCCGCATCCGGCCGCCCCGGAACCTCGCCCTCTGACGCGAGGCCCGGGAACCTGCGCCGTATCTGCGGTATTCATTGGCTGTCGGAGACCGTTTCGCCACGCGCACGCCCGCTTCTGACCCATTCGGAAGGCCGCCCATGTCCCGTCTGACCCTCCTCGCCACATCCGCCGCCGTCCTGACCCTCGCCGCCTGTGGCGGCAACGAGGCGCTGGACCCCTCCGCCGGGTTCGGCCCCAACCCGACCCTGCCGGCGCCCACACGATCGTTGTTTCCGACGGTGAACGTCGCCGACGCCGTCGGCTGGCCGGCGGGTCGGACGCCGGTGGCCGCGCCCGGCTTCCGCGTCCAGCCCTTCGCCAGCGGTCTGGATCATCCGCGCTGGCTGTACCGGCTTCCCAACGGCGACATCCTGGTCGCCGAGACCAACGCCCCGCCCAAGCCCGAGAACCTCGACAGCAAGGCCGAGGGCGGCATTCGCGGCTGGTTCCAGGGCCTGTTCATGAAGAAGGCGGGCGCCCGGGTTCCCAGCGCCAACCGCATCACCCTGTTGCGCGACGCGGACGGGGACGGGACGGCGGAAACGAAGACCGCCTTCCTCGAGAACCTGACCTCCCCCTTCGGCATGGCCCTGGTCGGCGACACCCTCTATGTCGCCAACGCCGACGCCGTGGTGGCCGTCCCCTATCAGGCCGGCCAGACGCGGATCACCGCGACGCCGCGCAAGATCGTCGACCTGCCGGCGCAGCGGAACCACCACTGGACCAAGAGCCTGGTCGCCAGCGCGGATGGATCGCGCCTGTACGTCGGCGTCGGCTCCAACTCCAATATCGGCGAGAACGGGCTGGAGGAGGAGGCGGGGCGGGCGGCGATCTGGGAGATCGATCCCGCGACGGGCGCCCACCGCATCTACGCCTCGGGCCTGCGCAACCCGGTCGGGCTGGCCTGGCAGCCGGACAGCGGCAAGCTGTGGGTCTCGGTCAATGAAAGGGACGAGCTCGGCAACGATCTGGTCCCCGACTACATGACGTCGGTCACCCCGGGCGCCTTCTACGGCTGGCCGTGGAGCTACTATGGCCAGATCGTCGACACGCGCGTGGAGCCGCCGAACCCGGAGATGGTCGCCCGCGCCCTGAAGCCGGACTACGCGCTGGGATCGCACACAGCCTCCCTGGGCCTGACGTTCGGCGAGGGACCGCTGTTTCCGGCGCAGTATCGCGGCGGGGCCTTCGTGGGGCAGCATGGATCGTGGAACCGCAAGCCGCGCAACGGCTACCGCGTGATCTTCGTGCCGTTCGCCAGCGGCGCGCCCGCGGGCCCGCCGCAGGACATTCTGACCGGCTTCATCAATGACCAGGACGAGGCCATGGGCCGGCCGGTCGGCGTGCAGTTCGATCGTCTGGGGGCCCTGCTGGTCGCCGACGACGTGGGCAATGTCATCTGGCGGGTGTCGCCCGCGTCCGCGGCCCCTGTCGCCGCAAGCGCCGGTTCCTGACGAAAAAGCCCCGGCGGATCGCTCCGCCGGGGCTTCGATGTCAGGCGCGGCGGTCAGCCGAGCGGTTCGACCACGATCACCGGGGCCGGGGGCTGGGCCGGAGC
>NZ_DATMYH010000032.1:0-2855 GCF_035561115.1 Brevundimonas sp. | reverse complement strand
CCCCCGCCTCCATGCCGTCCGATCCCGCCACCATCGTCGCCAGGCAAGGCGAAGAGGTGAAGTCGCCGATGGTCGGCACCGCCTATCTGCAGGCCTCGCCCGAAGCGCCGCCCTTCGTCAGCGTCGGCGACAAGGTCAAGAAGGGCCAGACCCTGCTGATCGTCGAGGCCATGAAGACGATGAACCCCATCCAGGCGCCGCGCGACGGGGTCGTGGTCGAGGTGCTGGTCGGCGACGCCCAGCCGGTCGAATTCGGCGAGCCCCTCGTCCTGCTCGAGGCGTAAGCCCATGTTCACCAAGGTCCTGATCGCCAACCGCGGCGAAATCGCCCTGCGGATCCATCGTGCGTGCAAGGAGATGGGCATTTCCACCGTCGCCGTGCATTCGGAAGCCGACCGCGGCGCGATGTGGGTGCGACTCGCCGACGAAAGCGTCTGCATCGGCCCGGCCCCGGCCGCCAAATCCTATCTGAACATCCCCTCGATCATCGCCGCGGCCGAAATCACCGGGGCCCAGGCCATCCATCCCGGCTACGGCTTCCTGTCCGAGAACGCCCGCTTCGCCGAGATCGTCGAAGCCCACGGAATGACCTTCATCGGGCCCAGGCCCGAGCACATCCGCATCATGGGCGACAAGATCACCGCCAAACAGACGGTGCTTGAGGCCGGCATCCCCTGCGTGCCCGGATCGGCCGGCGAGGTCGAGACCATCGAGGCCGCCATCGCCGCGTCGAAGACCATTGGCTTCCCCCTGATCGTCAAGGCCGCCGCCGGCGGCGGCGGGCGCGGCATGAAGGTGGCCCTGACCGCCGAAGATCTGGTCGAGGCCGTCCAGACCGCCCAGTCCGAGGCCCTCGCCGCCTTCGGCAACGGCGCCGTCTATATGGAGCGCTACCTCCAGAAGCCGCGCCATATCGAGCTTCAGGTCATCGCCGACAGTCACGGCAATGTCGTTCACCTCGGCGAACGCGACTGTTCACTGCAGCGCCGCCACCAGAAGGTTATGGAAGAGGCCCCCTCGCCCGCCCTCTCGGCGGCCGAACGTGTCGCCATCGGCGAAACCGTCAACAAGGCCATCGCCTCGATCGGCTACCTCGGCGTCGGCACCATCGAATTCCTCTGGGAAGACGGCGAGTTCTTCTTCATCGAGATGAACACCCGGCTGCAAGTCGAGCATCCGGTTACGGAAATGATCACCGGCGTCGATCTGGTACGCGAACAGATTCGCATCGCCGCCGGCCTGCCGCTGTCGTTCACCCAGGCCGATGTGACCTTCACCGGCCACGCCATCGAGTGCCGGATCAACGCCGAGAACGCCGAGACCTTCACCCCCTCGCCGGGCACGATTACCGACTTCCACGCCCCCGGCGGCCTAGGCGTGCGGCTGGATAGCGCCATCTACGCCGGCTATTCGATCCCGCCCTATTACGACAGCCTGATCGGCAAGCTGATCGTCCACGGCCGCGACCGCGAGGAATGCATCGCCCGCCTCAAGCGCAGCCTGAACGAGATGGTCGTGGGCGGCATCGACACCACCATTCCCCTGTTCCAGAAGCTGTTGCAGGAGCCGGACATTCTGTCGGGCGACTACGACATCCACTGGCTGGAAAACTGGGCCAAACGCCAGAAGGGCGACGCCTGACGGCGTGGTGGACGAGCCGGGGTTCAGCGCCAACGGCCCTTTCGGCGGCTTCGGGCCCGACGAACTGCTGCAGTGCTATGCGACCGGCGTGTTCCCGATGGGCGAAGGTCGGGACGACCCGCGGATATTCCTTGTCGAGCCCGAGCAGCGAGGGGTCATCCCGTTGGACGGCTTCCGCATCCCGACCCGTCTGAAGCGCACCGTCAGGTGCGAGCCGTTCGAAATCCGGGTCGACACCGCCTTTTCGGCTGTGCTCGACGCCTGCGCCGCACCCGGTCCCGGGCGCGAGGACAGCTGGATCAACGGCCCGATCCGGCGCCTTTACATGGAGCTTAACGCCCGCGGCCGAGCGCATTCCATCGAGTGCTGGCATGACGAGCGGCTGGCCGGCGGCCTGTATGGCGTCACTCTGGGCGGTGCCTTCTTCGGCGAGAGCATGTTCAGTCGGGAGAGGGACGCGTCAAAAGTGGCGTTGGTCCATCTGGTGGCCCGGCTCAAGCGCGGCGGGTGGCGACTGCTGGACACCCAATTCCTGACGCAGCACCTGAGTCAGTTCGGCGCCGTGGAAACGCCGCAAGCGGCCTATCTGAAGCTGCTGAAGGTCGCGCTGGGCGTCGAGCCGGACTCACGATCGTTGTTCCGGCCGATAACGGGAGCCGAGGCGGTCTTCTACGCCTTGCAGCCCACGACCCAGGCGTCATAGACGGGATGCTGAAGCCCGCTGACGGCGGGCGCCGAGGCGAACATCCAGCCACGGAAGATCTGACGCGGCTCGCTGACCTGGATCACGCCGCGAGGCTGCAGCGACACTTCCAGATAGGCGACGGCGTCGGACACCTGTTCGTCGGGCGCGGAGACCTCGCAGGCCCGGGCGGTGAAGATCAGGGTTTTCTGGAACCGCACGGGGCGGCCCCCGACCTCGACCTCGAACCGCATGGATTCGGCGGTGATCTTGTCGATGGCCTCGACAATGGCGACCCGGCGGCGCTGGCGGCGGGCCGGCTCGGCGGGCGTCTCCACGCGTTTGGCCGGAACGGCCTCGGCCTTTTCATCCTCGTTCTCGTCCTCGTCGATCTTGTCTTCGGCGATGATGATGGCGGGCGCCGGGGGCGTGACCGCGATCGGAGAGGCGGGTGCGGGCGTGCCTTCCGGGGCGGGTTCGACGGGCGCCGGCGGGGTCGGTTGGGCGTTCAGGGCCGCGGTCGGGTCCCGAA
>NZ_DATMYH010000031.1:0-13764 GCF_035561115.1 Brevundimonas sp. | reverse complement strand
CTTCATGTCGGCCTTGAAGCCCCCGCCGACCTGATCGCCGACCTTGAAGCCGGCCTCGCCGCCTGGCGAGCCGCTATCGGCTGAGCTTCGCCCGCAGCGCGTCGGCCGCCTTCACCTGACGCTTGACCATCGCCGCCGCTTCCCGCTCCAGTTCGGCCCGCCGGGCCTCCAGCGCCTGAGTCTCCCTCTTCTGCGCCGCGTCCAGTTCCGCCAGTTCCTCCTCCAGCAACTCCACCCGGGCCAGATCCTTTGCGCTCGGCCTGCGGGTCTTCGCCGCCTTCGGCGCCCTGGTCTCCTCCACCTTGCCGATATCGACCGACAGACCCCGCTCGATCAGTTCCCCCGGCGCCTTCAGCGCGGCCTCCTTGTCCGGCCCCTCCGCCGCCTCCACCGCCGAGCCATCCTTGAACAGGTCGCGCTTCACGCCCCAGGCTTCCAGCGCCTTCGCCCGCGACGTCGCCGCAACCGTCCAGGAATGGAAGCCGTCGGAATAGGAAAAGACCTTCAGGGCGCGCGCCATGACGTCTGAACGGTCAAGCTCCGTTGCGGTTCAGTCCAGCACGATCCAGGCCGGCGCGTGGTCGCTGGCCCGTTCCCGCCCGCGCACCTCCCGGTCCACCCCGGCGTCGCTCAGCCGCGCGGCGATGGACGGGCTCAGCAGCAGGTGATCGATCCGCAAACCCGCATCCCGCTCCCACGCCTGCCGGAAATACTGCCAGAAGGTCCACGGCGGCGGATCGTGCGGAAACCGCTCGCGGATCGCGTCGGTCCAGCCCTGGTCCAGCAACCGCGCATAGGCCGCCCGGCTTTCGGGCTGCAGCAGGGCGTCCTTTTTCCACGAGCGGCTGTTGTAGATGTCGGCCTCGGTCGGCACGACGTTGTAATCCCCCGCCAGCACCACCGGCGCCCCACTGGCCAGCAGCCCCTCGGCATGGGCGATCAGCCGCTCGAACCACGCCAGCTTGTAGTCGAATTTCGGCCCCGGCTGCGGATTGCCGTTGGGCAGATAGAGGGAGGCCACAAGCACCCCGTCCACCGCCGCCTCGATGTATCGGCTCTGCGCATCGCCCTCGTCGCCCGGCAGGCCGCGCCGCGTAACGACCGGCTCCGACCGCGACAGGATCGCCACCCCGTTCCAGCGATGCTCACCCTTCCACACGGCGTGATAGCCGGCGTCGCGCAGGGCGGCCGCGGGAAACTGCGCATCCGTCGCCTTCAGCTCCTGCAGGCAGACCACGTCCGGCCGCGCCTCATCCAGCCACGCCAGCAGGTTCGGCAGCCGCGTATTGACGCCGTTGATGTTGAAGGTCGCGATCTGCATCGCCCCACAATGCACAGGCGACCGGCGGGTTCAGGAATGGCGCCCCCGGCAGGACTCGAACCTGCAACATCCCGCTTGGAAGGCGGGTGCTCTATCCGTGGAACCGGTTCAGGAATGGCGCGCCCAGCAGGACTCGAACCTGCAACATCCCGCTTAGAAGGCGGGTGCTCTATCCGGTTGAGCTATGGGCGCCCGAGGACCGTCGCGATCCGGCTCAAGTAGCGCGAAGCGCGGTAGCCGAACAAGGATGCGGCTCAAGTAGCGCGAAGCGCGATAGCCGCAAACAGCCGCGCCTCAAGTAGCCCGAAGGGCGGCAGGCGCACCTGAACTCAGTGCGTCCAGGGTTGCTTGCGGAAGGTGGCGAAATTGTCGGCATAGGCCTTGAGGATGACCGGCGGATCCTGCGGCTCGTGCAGACGGAACGGAATGCCGTGCCGTTCGGCGTAGGCCACCGCCTCCTCGGCCGAATCGAAGCTCAGACGCACCTGTCCGTTCATGTCGGTCGAACTGGTCCAGCCCATCAGCGGATCGATCGTGCGCGCCGACGCCGGTTCGAATTCCAGGCGCCACTCTCTCGCCGCGGCCTTGCCGGACTGCATCGCGGTCTTTGCGGGGCGATAGATGCGGGCAAGCATGGAGGGGCTCCTGACGATCGTGGGCGGACGCGGGTCCGCGCAGCGCCAGATACCCCGACCCCGTGCCCCGGTCCAGCATCCCGGCGTCGGGGCGTTCAGGCTGCGCCGCGGCCCTGTTTCATCACCATGTGTTGAAGGACGAGACCCCGGGGCCCATGCTGTCCGGCCGACACTAACCGGGGACACCATCCATGAGCCGCCTTGAACGCCACCCGGAGCGCCACCTGATCGCCCGCATCGGCTGGCTGCGCGCCGCCGTCCTCGGCGCCAACGACGGCCTCGTCTCCACGGCCAGCCTGGTCGTGGGGGTGGCGGCGGCCGACGCGGCGCGCGGAGGCGTACTGATCGCCGGCGTCGCCGGCCTGGTGGCCGGGGCCATGTCGATGGCCGCCGGCGAATACGTCTCGGTCAGCTCCCAGTCCGACACTGAAAAGGCCGACCTCGCCCGTGAAACCGCCGAACTGGCCGCCGATCCGGAAGCCGAGGTCAATGAGCTGGCGGCCATCTACGCCGCCCGCGGCGTCGAGCCCGCCCTGTCGCGGCAGGTGGCGCAACAGTTGATGGCTCGGGACGCCCTGGGGGCCCACGCCCGCGACGAGCTGGGCATTTCCGACTTCACCACGGCCCGGCCGATCCAGGCCGCCCTGACCTCGGCCCTGACCTTCGCCCTCGGCGCCGCGCCGCCGCTGGTCGTGGTCCTGCTGGCGCCGCTGAACGGGCTGATCGTCTGGGTCAGCGTCACGGCCCTGGCGGGGTTGATGGGGCTGGGCGCGCTCGGAGCGATGGCCGGCGGCGCCGACGTGCCCCGCTCGGTGCTTCGCGTGGCCTTCTGGGGCGTGATCGCCATGGCCGCCACCGCGGGCATCGGCCGTCTGTTCGGGACGGTGGTCTAGAAGAGTCTCCGCCCGGCGGTAACGGCGTTGCAGCGGGAACGCCCGTCAGGCCCTGGCGCTATGCACGCCGCTCGGGTCTTTGGTCGGAGTGAGAGGATTCGAACCTCCGACCCTCTGGTCCCAAACCAGATGCGCTACCAGGCTGCGCTACACTCCGGCGGCGGGATTTGACACACTCGGGGCCGCGCCGCAACGCGCGGGGCGTGCTTATTCGGCGAAGAATGGATGGCGGACCACGTCGCCCGCCTTCGCCCCGATCTCGTCGGCGCGCCCCGCCCGCAGTTCCAGCACGCCGCTGGCCGGGCCGTTCGACGGAATGACCGCGTCCGACTGCGGCGTGGCGTTCTTCGCGATCGAGACGATCCGCCCGCGCGGGTCGATGTAGATGATGTCCAGCGGACTGGGCGTGTTGTGCATCCAGAAGCCGCGCTCGGCCACGTCGGGGAACTGGAACAGCATGCCGCGGTCGTCCGGCAGCGGATCGCGGAACATCAGCCCCCGCTGCCGCTCGACCTCGTCGTCGGCGATCTCGACCATGAAGCGGTGCTCGCCGCTGGCGGTGGTGATGGTCAGGGCTTCCAGCGGATTCCCCTGGGCGTCCTTGGGCGTTCCCGCCCCGGCGCAGGCGGCCAGCAGGACCGCGGCGGACAGGACGGCCAGTATTCCACGACGTAGCATCACGCATCCACCCTCATCGGGGGCGGAGACTATCCGCCCGGCCTGATTTCCGCGACCACCAGGCCCTTGGGCCCTTCGGCGAACCGCACCGCGACCGTTTCGCCCGGCAGGAGGTCATCCAGGCCGCAGCGCCGCAAGGTCTCGACATGGACGAAGATATCGCCGGGCGCGCCGTCGCGCACCACGAATCCGTAGCCCTTGGTGCGATTGAACCATTTTACCACGGCGGTCTCCATCGGCCCGCCCGAGGCCGTCTCGCCGTCAGCGATCCGCGACGCCTCCTGCTGTCTCAGACCGTCGTAGCCGCTGCGCTTCGGCGCGGGCGCCAGTTCGGGATCGCCCTCGCCCAGTTCGTGCACTTCGGTGACCTGCCAGCCCTTGGGGCGCCGGGCGCAGTCGCAGGTGATGGGCGCGCCTTCGGGCGCCGTGTCCCGCCCGGCGTCGCGCAAGCTGGAGATGTGCAGCAGAACGTCCTTCATGTCCGTCAGACCGGGATCGTCGGGCACGATGAAGCCGTACCCCTTGCCGGGATCGAACCACTTCACCCGCCCCGCGATACGCACCGCAGCGACCGTCCCAACGCCCTCGTAGTCAGACACAGCCTTCCCCCAGCCCGCGACCCTTGCGGACGGCGCTTATTTAACACGGTTCTGTGAACCTCGGAAAAGTAAAAAATTCCGGTTTTCCTGCGGAATCGACGAACTTGCGTCAGATTGGACGTTCAGGCCTATCCAGAACGGCGCGAACCTTCCGCATCAGATCGGGGCTGCGGTAGGGTTTGCCGATCAATTCCAGCCCGGCGTTATCGTTGGCGCGGTTCCCCCAGCCGGTCGTCAGCAGGACCGGAATCCCGGGTCGAAGCCGCCGCACCTCGGCGGCCAGGGCCAGGCCGTCCATCGCGCCGGGCATGACGATGTCGGTGAACAGCAGGTCGAACGCCAGGCCTTCCCTGACCAGAGCCAACGCCTCATCGGCGTCGCCGGCCTGATGAACCTCGAAGCCCGCCTCCTCGAGCAGGGTCGCGCCCATCAGCCGGACCTCGGCGTTGTCCTCGACCATCAGGATGGACTCGCGGCCGTCATCGAGCGGCAGGTCGCGCTCCGGAGACGGTTCGTCGGACATGTGGATCAACGGGCTTCCCCCTCGCCCGACCGCCGGACGCGACCTTCAAACGCGCCAGACCCTGAAAGGCTCGGCGAGACGGTCGATAGCGAAAAGGGAAGGCTCCGCGCTGGCAGTCCCTAGGGGAGTCGAACCCCTCTTTTCAGGTTGAAAACCTGACGTCCTAACCGATAGACGAAGGGACCGCTGCGCGGAGAGCGGGCGATATAGCCGCCGATTCCGGGGCGTGCAACCCGCAAAACGCCTGAGAGCGACACACAATATTCCGTGCATCCCCGCGAAGGCGGGGACCCAGGCTTGAGCCCGTGCCGCCTGTCTGATTTTGCCTGCGGCCTCTCGTGCCGCTTGTGCGGAGCCAAAACCTGGGTCCCCGCCTTCGCGGGGGATGAGCGGGGAGTCACGCCATCCGCGGATCGGCCACGTCCTCGATCTCGAATTGCACGCCCTTGCGGCCGTTCCAGTCGTCGGCCTTCAGCCGTCCGGCGACGCTCAGCCCGCCCTGTCCGGACAACAGCGACTGGCCCCCGGGCAGGTCGGCGCAACGCCAGGCGATCGCCTTGACCGACGCCCCGTCGGCCCCGACCAGCCGGCAGCGCACATGGCCGCCGTTCATGGCCACGGCGTCTCGGACCGCCACATGCTCCAGGGCGAACAGCGGCTCCGGATTGGCCGGCCCGAACGGCGCCAACTGCTCGAACTGTTCGAACAAAGCCCGCGTCGCCGCGCCGGGATCGATCAGGGCGTCGATCTCGACCAGGTCCAGCGCATCCGCCGCCGCCTGCTCGCCCGCCATCCGCTCATTGAGAAAATCACGCAGCCGCCCGATGTCCTCGGCCCGCACCGTCAGGCCCGCCGCCATGGCGTGCCCGCCTCCGGCCATCAGCACGCCCGTCTCCCACGCCGCCTGCACGGCCTTGCCCAGATTCATGCCGGGCTGCGACCGGCCCGAGCCCTTGCCGACGCCATTTACGGCGTCGACGCCGATCACCACCACCGGCTTGCGCCAGCGTTCGCGCAGCCGCCCCGCGACGATGCCGACCACGCCAGGGTGCCATTCCTCGCCCTCGATCACCACCACGGCCGAGCCGTCGGCGTGGGCGCCGGTGGCCTCGACCATCCGCGTGGCCTGATCCGTCACCTGCCGCTCGACCTCGCGCCGGGCGATGTTCAGCGCGTCCAGCTCCTGCGCCAGGGCCGCCGCCTCGGCCGGATCGTCGGTCGACAGCAGGCGCGCGCCGAGATCCGACTTGCCGATCCGCCCGCCGGCATTGATGCGCGGGCCGAGGATGAAGCCCGCATGGTTCGACTTGGCCGCCCCCGGCTCGACGCCCGCCGCGGCCAGCAGGGCCCTGAGCCCCGGATTGCCCCACTCCGACATCCGCCGCAGCCCGAGGCTGGTCAGCGCCCGGTTGAAGCCTGTCAGACCCGTGACGTCGCAGATCGCCCCCATGGCCGCCAGATCCAGCCACTGGCGGATATCCGGCTCCTTCACATCCCCGAACATGCCCCGCCGCCGCGCCTCGCGGTTCAGCGCCGCCAGCAGAACGAACACCACCCCCGCCGCGGCGAGGTTGCCCTGCCCCGAGTTGCAGCCCGGCCGGTTCGGGTTGACCACGGCGGCGCAGACCGGCGGATGCTCGCGCATCATGTGGTGGTCGATGACCACCACCTTCAGCCCGATCGACGCCGCATGGGCCACCGCCTCATTGGCCGCGGCGCCGCAGTCGACGGTGATGACCAGGTCGGCGCCCGAGGCCTTCAGCGTATCGAACGCCCGCGCGCTGGGGCCGTAGCCCTCGGTCATCCGGTCCGGCACATAGATCGGCAGGTCCGCGCCCATGGCCCGGAACCAGCGCACCAGCAGGGCCGCGCTCGAGGCCCCGTCCACGTCATAGTCCGCGAACACATGGATCGAGGCCTGCGCCTGCAGGGCGTCCAGGATCGCCTCGGCCGCCGCGTCCATGTCCATGAAGCTGGACGGGTCGGGGAACAGCGCCTTCAGCGTCGGCTGCAGGAAGTCCGCGCCCTGATCGGCGCGCACGCCCCGCGCCGCCAGCGCTCGGGCCAGCGGCTCTTCCAGACCCAGGGTCTGAATATGGGCGCGGATCAGTCCCGCCTCGGCCGGCCTCTGCCGCCAGGCGCGGCCGGACAGGGAGCGGGAGACGCCCAGGAAGGCTGGCCCGATACCGGAGACCGCGCCCCCGTCGGCCATCAGAGGGGCCGGATCGTGCGGATTCGCTGGACCGTCCGCGTCGAGGAATCCATCACCAGCGTATGGGTCGAGACGAAGCCGTCGGCGACCTTGACCCCGTCCAGCATGGCGCCCTTGGTCACCCCGGTGGCGGCGAAGATGGCGTCCTTCGACACCAGTTCGTGCAGGTCGTATTTGCGGTCGAAGTCGGTGACGCCCGTCTTGCGCGCCCTTTCCCGCTCGTCGTCGTTGCGGAAGATCAGACGGCCCTGGAAATGACCGCCGACGCATTTCAGGGCGCTGGCCGCCAGCACGCCTTCCGGCGCCCCGCCCGAGCCCAGATACAGGTCGATGCCCGTCTCGGGCTCGGCGGTGTGGATCACCCCCGCCACGTCGCCGTCGGTGATCAGCAGCACCCGTGCCCCGACCTCGCGCAGCGCCGCGATCAGCTCGGCGTGGCGCGGCCGGTCCATGACGCAGACGGTGATGTCGTGCGGCTTCACCCCCTTGGCAGAGGCCAGCGAGCGAACGTTGTCCTGGGGCTTCATGTCCAGATCGACGGTGCCGGGCGCGAAGCCGGGCCCGATGGCGATCTTGTCCATATAGGTGTCGGGCGCGTGCAGCATGCCGCCGCCGGGCGACATCGACAGCACGCAAAGCGCATTGGCCATGGCCTTGGCCGTCAGGGTCGTGCCTTCCAGCGGGTCCAGGGCGATGTCGATGGCCGGCCCTTTGCCGGTGCCGACCTTCTCGCCGATGTACAACATCGGCGCCTCGTCGCGCTCGCCCTCGCCGATGACGATCTTGCCGTCGATATCGAGAGCGTTCAGCGCCGTGCGCATGGCGTCGACGGCCAGCTGGTCGGCCGCCTTCTCGTCCCCGCGGCCGATCTGTGCGTAGCTGGCGATGGCGGCCAGCTCGGTCACCCGCGCAGCGTCGGCGGCGAGCGTTGAAGCGTAGGGGGCCGATGCGGCCATGGACGTTCTCCTGAGACGATGATCCCCGGATTCTGCCGTCCGGGCGACTGTTGTGTTGGGCGGTCTATTGAACCGGGCGGCGATCCACCGGTGGCGGGGCGCGGCCGCGCTCCCGGGTGCGGCGCACGAACTCTTCCATCTCCGCCTGGGTCCCTGCCGTCACCGGAGCGACCGGCGTGGCGTTGACCCGCGACTGGACGTCGGCGGCGAAGACCGCCGGATCGCCCGTCGTCTGCCAGTCGATGCGCGAGACCTCGCCGGCCAGGCCGCCGCTGGTCACCCGCAGCGTATTGACCCGGGCCGCGATGGCGACCGGCGCCGGCAGCGGCTCGCCGACCTTCGGAAAGTCGGCCCAGCGCGGGTATTCGTGATTCGCATCGACCAGCGCCTGCACGCGCGGCGCGACGGGCGAGGTGGCGTCGGTGGCGGGATCGAACAGGCCGACGCAGGCCGACAGCCCCCCCGTCAGCAGGACCGCCGCCGTCGTCGCTGCGATTTTCCGGATTGGCGCGTTCATGTCAGGCGCGGTCATATGCCATGATCGCGACAGGCGGAAGGGCGCGTGCGACCCTTGCGACCGATCCTGACGATCCCCGGAGCCCTCCCATGGCCAAGCGTCCGACCTCATCGCCTGCGCCCGACGCGGCCCCGCGCGCGCCGCGCAAGTCCGGCCGACCCACCTCGGCCAAGCCACCCCGCCCCCGCGCCGCCAAGGCCGTTCCGCCCGAACAGCCCGCGCCGAAGCCGAAGCCGGAGCCGGCGCCCGGGCCCGCGGCTCCGCCCGCCGAGGCCTTCGCCTTCCCCGGCGCGGAACAGCGGCAGATGCTTGAAACCCTGTCCATGAACCTGGCGAAGGCCGCGATGACGGCCCAGGCGGCCATCGCCGAGGCGGCCCTGTCCCAGGCCGACCGCCCCGCCGCCCTGTCGCCCGATCCCTTCAACGTCGGCCCGGCCATGAACTCCGTCATGACCAGCCTGGCCTCGCGCCCGGACAAGCTGTTCGCCGCCCAGGCCGATCTCTTCAACCGCTACATGGACCTGTGGGCCTCCACGACCCGCCGCGCCGCCGGCGAGGAGCCCCCCGCTCCCTCGAAGGACAAGCGATTCAAGGACCCGGCCTGGTCCGAAAACCCCGCCTTCGACGTCATGCGCCAGTCCTATCTGGTCACCGCCGACTGGATGAACGGCCTGGTCTCCAGCGTCGAGGACGTGGATCCCCTGACCAAACGCCGGGCCGAATTTTTCACAAAGCTGCTGACCGACGCCTTCTCCCCCTCCAACTTCCTCGCCTCCAACCCGGCGGCCCTGAAGGCCCTGGCCGAGACCAACGGCGAATCGCTGGTCAAGGGGATGCAGAATTTCGCCGCCGACATGGAGCGCGGCGCCGGCAAGCTGAAGATCAGCCAGGCCGACTACGGCAAGTTCGAAGTCGGAGTAAACGTCGCCACCGCCCCGGGCCAGGTCGTCTGGCGCGACGAGCTGTTCGAACTGATCCAGTTCGACGCCGCCACCGACAAGCAGCGCGCCATCCCCCTGCTGATCTTCCCGCCCTGGATCAACAAATTCTACATTCTGGACCTGCAGCCCGAGAACTCGATGATCCGCTGGCTCTCCGCCCAGGGCTTCACCGTCTTCGTCTGCTCCTGGGTCAATCCGGACAAGGACAAGGCCGGCTTCGGCTTCGACGACTATCTGGAAAAGGGGATCTACCGCGCCGTCGAAAAGGCGCTGGAGCAGTCGCAGGCCGATCACATCAACACCGTCGGCTACTGCATCGGCGGCACCCTGATGGGCGCGGCCCTGGCCCATATGGCGGCGAAGGGCGACAAGCGCGTCACCGCCAACACCTTCTTCGCCGCCCAGCACGACTTCGCCGAGGCCGGCGATCTGCTGCTGTTCACCGACGAGCACTGGCTGAACGAGATCGAACAACAGATGGACGCGGCGGGCGGCGTCCTGCCCGGCGCGGCCATGGCCGAGACCTTCAACGCCCTGCGCGCCAACGACCTGATCTGGTCCTTCTTCGTCAGCAACTATCTGATGGGCAAGGACCCGCCCGCCTTCGACCTGCTGTTCTGGAACGCCGACCAGACCCGCATGCCGAAGAAGCTGCACATGGACTATCTGCGCTCCATGTACGGCCAGAACCGCCTGTCGCGGGGCGAGTTCACCATCGGCGGGATCAAGGTCGACCTGTCGAAGGTGACCATCCCCCTCTATTTCCAGGCCAGCCGCGAGGATCACATCGCGCCGATGAATTCGGTCTACCGCTCGGCCCGCGCCTTCTCCGGCGCCGACGTGACCCTGACCCTGGCCGGCTCGGGCCATATCGCCGGGGTGGTCAATCCGCCCTCGGCCCACAAATACCAGCACTGGACCAACGCCGCCCTGCCCCCGACCCTCGCCGAATGGCAGGCGGGCGCCGAAGAGCATCCCGGTAGCTGGTGGGAGCACTGGGCCGCCTGGCTGCAGGCCCGCTCCGGCGACTGGGTCCCCGCCCGCGATCCGAAAAAAGGCCCGCTTCCGCCGATAGAACCGGCGCCGGGATCCTATGTGAAAGTGAAGTCTTGAAGCGTCTCGAACCGAATCTGCTGCTGGCCATGACCACCGGCTTCGCCCTGCTGCTGGTGGTCATCACCGCCACAGTCTACGGCCCGCCCATCGGCCTGATCCGCAATCCCCTGCTGGCCATCATTTGCGCCGGCGGCTTCGTGCTGCTGAACCCGCCGCTGCTGCGGATGATGAAGATCGCGCCGCGCCCGCCGCTGATCCATCCGGACAGCCGCGGCACGGCCGCCTGGGCCTCGCTGTTCCCGATGCTGGTCATCGCCGCCGCCGCGATCCCGGTCTTCTGGCCCGGCCCCGACTATGGCCTTCTGGTCCTGATCGCCTCGGTCTGGTTCGGCGCCACGGCGGAATCGGCGCTCAAGGCCCGCTCTCAGGCCGGCTGAAACTTCAGCGCCACGCCGTTGTTGCAATAGCGTTTTCCGGTCGGCCTCGGCCCGTCGTCGAAGATGTGCCCCTGATGCCCCAGGCAGCGGGCGCAGTGATATTCCGTGCGCGGAAAGCCGACCTCATAGTCGGTCTTCGTGCCGATATTGGCGGCGATGACGTCGTAGAAGCTCGGCCAGCCCGTGCCGCTGTCGAACTTCCACTGCGAGCGGAACAACGGCAGGTCGCAGCCGCGGCAGACGAAGGTCCCGCGCCGGTGCTCGTCGTTCAGCGGACTGGTTCCCGGGCGCTCCGTCGCCGCGTGGCGCAGGGTCTGATAGCTGGCCGCCGGCAACCGCGCCCGCCACTGGGCGTCCGTCAGCCGCCGGAACGGCGAGCTTGCATACTGCCGCTCGGAGGCGTCGGCGGTCCCCGGCGAACAGGCCGACAGGGCGACCGCGCCGGCGGTCAGGAACAGGTGGCGGCGGTTGAGCTGGGTCATGCGGGTGATACGTCGGGAGGACCGGCGAGGTTTCAAGTCCACTCGAGAAGAGGGCGGGTGAAAAGTGCTAGTGAGCAAGAGGTGAGCCGCTGTCGCTGGCGGCGCGCTGAGTCCCACTCACCTCTTGCTCATTAGCACCCCTCGCTCACCCCGATCACGCCAGTCCCGTCCCCTCGTCCAGCCCCAGCATCAGGTTCAGGTTCTGCACCGCCGCCCCCGACGCCCCCTTGCCGAGGTTGTCCAGCAGGGCGATCAGCCGCACCTGATCCCCGCCCCGGTCGCCGAACACATGCAGCCGCATCCGGTTGGTGCCGTTCAGCCCCTCGGGATCGATCCCGGTCATCGCCTCGGTCGTCTCCAGCTCCGCCACCTCGACAAACCGGCAGCCCGCATAGGCCTCGGCCAGCGCGCCATGCACCACCTCGACCGACGGCGACGACGGCAAGGCCGAAAGATGCAGCGGCACCTCGACCAGCATCCCCTGCAGGTACCGCCCCACCGCGGGCGCGAACAGCACCCGCCGCTCCAGCCCGGTGTGCAGCGTCATCTCCGGCACGTGCTTGTGCTGCAGCGACAGGCCATAGGCGTGGAACGGCTCCGTCGTGTGAGCCGAGCAGGTCTCGTCCTGATAGCGGATGATCATGTTCTTGCCGCCGCCGGAATAGCCCGACACCGCATTGACCGTGACCGGCCAGCCCGCCGGAATGATCCCCGCCGACGCCAGCGGCCGGACCAGGCCGATGAAGCCCGTCGGATAGCAGCCCGGGTTCGACACCCGCGTCGAGCCCGCGATCTTCTCCCGCTGTCCCGGCGCCATCTCGGCGAAGCCATAGGTCCAGGCCGGATCGACCCGGTACGCCGTCGAGGCGTCGATCACTCGCACCTTGGGGTTTTCGATCATCGCCACGGCTTCCTTCGCCGCCTCGTCGGGCAGGCACAGGATCACCGCGTCGGCGGCGTTCAGCGCCTCGCGCCGCGCCTCGACGTCGCGCCGCCGGTCGCCCAGCAGGATCAGTTCGAGGTCCGAACGCGCCTCCAGCCGGCGCAGGACGTCCAGGCCTGTCGTGCCGGCTTCGCCGTCGATGAAGATCGTGTGGGTCATCGGACGCTCCTGTCCCTTCTCCCCTTGCGGGAGAAGGTGGCCCGCGCAGCGGGTCGGATGAGGGGTCTCACTGACCCCGAAGTTTAGCGGATTTTGGACATCGCCCGGATGCTGCGACGTAACCCCTCATCCGTCAGGCTTCGCCTGCCACCTTCTCCCGCAAGGGGAGAAGGAAACAAGAAAAGGCGCCCCGGTTTCCCGGAGCGCCCTTTGTAGTCCAAGTCGCGGTTGCGACTAGCGCTTCGAGAACTGGAAGGACTTGCGGGCCTTGGCGCGGCCGTACTTCTTGCGCTCGACGACGCGGCTGTCGCGGGTCAGGAAGCCGTGCGGCTTCAGGACCGGGCGCAGCGCCGGCTCATAGTGGGTCAGGGCGTGCGACAGGCCGTGGCGGATGGCGCCGGCCTGGCCCGACAGGCCCGAGCCCTGGACGGTGCAGTCGACGTCGAACTGGGTCAGGCGGTCGGTCACTTCCAGCGGCTGGGCGATCATCATGCGCAGGATTTCGCGGGCGAAATACTGCATCTGATCCTTGCCGTTGATGGTGATCTTGCCCGAGCCGGGCTTGATCCACACGCGGGCGATCGCGTTCTTGCGCTTGCCGGTCGAATAGGCGCGGCCCTGGGCGTCCAGCTTCTGGACATAGACCGGGGCGTCCTCGGAGGCCGAGGCGGTGCCCAGGCCCTTGAGGGCGTCGAAGCCGGTCGCGGCGGGCGCGGCGGCGGGGGCGTCGTTCTCGACGGCGGGCGTTTCAGCAGTCACGTCGGTCATGCTCAGACGCTCCGGGTGTTCTTGGAGTTGGCCGACTTGAAGTCGATCGTTTCCGGCTGTTGGGCTTCGTGGGTGTGGGCGGGGCCGTTGAACAGGCGCAGGTGCGTCATCTGCAGGCGGGCCAGCGGGCTCTCCTTGGGCAGCATGCGCTCGACGGCCTTCTCAAGCACGCGCTCGGGGAAGCGGCCGTTCAGGACCTTCTCGGGGGTCGTCTGCTTGACGCCGCCCGGGTGGCCGGTGTGGCGGTAGTAGATCTTGTCGGTGTTCTTCTTGCCGGTGAACACCACCTTGTCGACGTTGGTGACGACGACATAGTCGCCGCAATCGACGTGCGGGGTGTAGTCGCCGCGGTGCTTGCCGCGCAGACGGTTGGCGATGAAGGTCGCGAGACGGCCCACCACGACGCCTTCGGCGTCGATGTGAATCCACTTCTTCGTGACCTCGGCCGGCTTCAGCGCGACCGTGGTGCTCTTCAGCATGTTCGGGGTTCCTGGGACAGACGAACGAGGGGGCCCTCCCGATGACCGGGACGAGCGGAAGGCGCGCTGATAGAGGAAGGGGGGCTTGGGGTCAATGGGGTTTGATTGGCCACATTGGGCTTATCTATCTGATATAAATCGACTAATCTATTACGGTACTAAAAT
>NZ_DATMYH010000030.1:0-20938 GCF_035561115.1 Brevundimonas sp. | reverse complement strand
GGCTCAACCTGACCCATTCGGAGGGGATGGAGGGGTTCGTCGGGCGGTACGGCGCGGCGGGCGGGATGGCTGCGGCGTGGCTGGACCGGTTTTCGCCGACGCATCTGATCGGCTGGGCCGAGGGGCTGGGGCAGGCGACGTTCACAGGGTCTTCCGGACGGGTGTTCCCGCGGGCGATGAAGGCCTCGCCGCTGCTGCGGGCCTGGCTGGCGCGGCTGAACGGGCTGGGCGTCGAGGTGCGGACGCGGTCGAAATGGATCGGGCGCCGGGACGGGGGCTGGGTGTTCCAGACGCCGGGGGGCGAGGTCGCCGAACGGCCCGACGCGGTGGTGCTGGCCCTGGGCGGGGCCAGCTGGCCGCGCCTGGGCTCGGACGGGGCGTGGACCGCTATGCTGGACGGGGTGGAGACGGCGCCGTTCCGGCCGTCGAACGTCGGCTTCGACGTGGCGTGGTCGGAGGTGTTCGCGGAGCGGTTCGCCGGTCAACCCTTGAAACCGGTCGCCATGACCCATGAGGGCCAGACGGTGCGCGGCGAGGCGATGCTGACGCGCTACGGGATCGAGGGCGGGGCGGTCTATGCGCTGTCGGCGGGGCTGCGGGACGCCATCGAGCGGGACGGGACGGCGGTGCTGACCGTGGATCTGAGGCCAGACCTGTCGGTCGAGGCGCTGGCGGGACGGCTGGCGAAACCGCGCGGCAAGGACAGCGTGACCAACTGGCTGCGGAAGGCGGGCGGACTGTCGGCGCCGGCGGTCGGTCTGCTGCGGGAGATCCCCGGCGAACTGCCGGCCGGATCGGACAAGCTGGCCAAGCGGATCAAGGCGGTGCGGCTGACGCTGACCGGGGTGCAGGGTCTGGCCCGGGCCATCTCGTCGGCGGGCGGGGTCAGGCTGGACCAGCTGGACGACGGGCTGATGCTGACGGCCATGCCGGGCGTGTTCGCGGCCGGCGAGATGCTGGACTGGGAGGCGCCGACGGGCGGCTATCTGCTGCAGGCGTCGATGGCTTCGGGCGCAGTCGCGGCGGACGGGGTGATGCGGTGGCTGGCGGCGCGGTGAGGCGCAGCAGGGCGCGGGGGCCTGCTTCCGACCCATGGCGGACTTTGCGGGTCGCCTGAGCTACATCTGTCCGGGGACGGCATCTGCTCGAGGTGGCCATGGGCCTCAGAAACTATCTGATCGAAGGCGTATCGGGCGCCGGCAAGACCACGGTGGCCGAGGAACTGCAGCGGCGCGGCTATCACGTAGTCCACGGTGATCGGGCGTTGGCTTATCCGGGCGACCCGGCAACGGGTGCAGCGCTGGAATGGCCTGCGGAGCGTGTGACGGACAGGGTTCGATGGCAGCACGAGCACTGGATCTGGGACGTGGACAAGGTCAAATCCGTGATCGCCGATCAAGGCGAGGCGCAGACCTTTTTCTGCGGCGGCTCGAGAAATCACCACCACTTCATTCATCTGTTCGATGGGGTCTTCGTCCTCGACATCGACACCGGGACGCTGAACCTGCGGCTTTCGAGGAGACCCAGGGAAGAGTTCGGAGGAAGACCGGAGGAGCGGCAGCTGATCGCTCGTGTGCACGCGACGAGAGAGGATATGCCAATGGCCGCGGTGAGCATCGACGCCACGATGTCGGTCACCCGCGTTGTCGACGAGATACTCCTGAAATGCGAAGAGGCGGAACGAGGCGTCTGCCAGGCGCGAAGCCCGGACGATCTTCAGGGCCCATGCAAGCCGCAGGCGCGCTGACGCCCACGACTTCCGGCGTCTTCCATCGGGGAGCGACAGACCGTCTCGCCTTCGGGTCAAGCCCGAGGGTGACGGTCGCTGATCGAAGGGGCTAGAATGGTCGCATGACCCAGCCCCGCATTCTCCTCGCCGCCGCAGTCGCGGCTTTCCTGTCCGCTACGCCCGCCCTCGCCCAACAGGCCGACGCCGTGCGTCTGAACGAGCATGTGCGGGTGCTGGCCTCGGACGAATTCGAGGGCCGCGGGGTGGCGACGCCGGGCGAGCAGAAGACGGTCGACTATGTCGTGGCCCAGTTCCAGGCCCTGGGGCTGGAGCCCGGCGGGCCGGACGGCCAGTGGGTGCAGGCGGCGCAGCTGGGGCGGACGCGGCAGGACGGGCCGGCGACAATCACGGTGAGCAGCGGCGGGCGGACGCGGGCGCTGGAGCGGGGCCCGCAGGTGCTGGTGTCCAGCGACCGGCCGGTGAGCCGGATCACGGTGACGGACGCCCCGGTGGTCTTCGCGGGCTATGGCGTCGACGCGCCCGAGCGCCAGTGGAACGACTTCAAGGGCATGGACCTGAAGGGCAAGGT
Organism: Brevundimonas sp.; assembly: GCF_035561115.1. GTDB lineage: Bacteria > Pseudomonadota > Alphaproteobacteria > Caulobacterales > Caulobacteraceae > Brevundimonas. The sequence continues at coordinate 18,620 of NZ_DATMYH010000030.1, read as the reverse complement.
GCTGCTGGTCATCGTCAACGACCCGGACTTTGGCGCGCCCGAGGGGCATCCCGTGGCGGGCAAGTTCGACGGCAATGCGATGACCTTCTACGGCCGCTGGACCTATAAATTCCAGGAGGCGGCGCGGCAGGGGGCGGCGGCGGTGCTGGTGATCCACGACACGGCCGGCGCCGGCTATGGCTGGAGCGTGCTGGAAGGGTCGTCGACGGCGCCCAAATTTGACATCGTGCGGGCGAACCCGGACGCCGAGCGCGTCCCGGCCCAGGGCTGGATACAGGGACCTGTCGCCGAGCAGTTGTTCGCCGATGCGGGCCTCGACTACGCGGCCCTGCGCGAGGCGGCGCGGACGCCGGAATTCAGTCCCGTGACGCTGGACGGGGTGACGATGTCGATCGACTTCGGCCAGACCGCCGACCGGATCGAGAGCCGCAATATTCTCGCGCGGATTCCGGGCGCCGAACATCCGGAAGAGACGGTGCTGTACGGCGCCCACTGGGACGCCTTCGGCCGGGCGACGCCCGTGGGGGACGACGACATCTATAACGGCGCCGTCGACAATGCGACGGGGGTGGCCGGGCTGATCGAGCTGGCGCGGCTGTTCAAGGCGGGCGAGGCGCCGAAGCGGTCGGTGGTGTTCGCGGCCTGGACGGCCGAGGAGGCCGGGCTTCTGGGGGCGGAATACTACGCCGCCAACCCGGTCTGGCCGCTGGAGACGACGGTCGCCAATATCAACATGGATTCCCTGCTGCCCGGGACCGAGGTGTCGCCGCAGATCGTGGTCATGGGAGCGGGCAAGAGCCAGACGGACGCCTGGCTGGAACGGCGGGCGACGGAACAGGGCCGCACCCTGATCCCCGATCCGGCGCCCCAGGCGGGCGGCTTCTATCGCTCGGATCATTTCCCGCTGGCGAAGATGGGGGTGCCGGCCCTGTTCGGGGCGGCGGGCTTCACGGGGCATAACGAAGCGAGCCGCGACTATGTGGCCAACCGCTATCACAAGCCGTCGGACGAATGGACGCCGGAGTGGGTGATGGATGCGGCGGCGGTGGACGTCGACCTGTTGTACGCCGTCGGCCGCGATCTGGCCGACAGCGGGGACTGGCCGGAGTGGAACCCGGGCGCGGAGTTCGAAGCGGCGCGGCAGGCGTCGGCGGCGCGGCGGCAGTAGAGGCGGGCGATTCCGGCCCTAGGTCTCTTGGCCGGTTCCCTTGATTGCCTTGGCCTTCCAACTTTCCAACTGCTTGATGCTCTCGTCCGGGGTCGGAAGGTGCTCCGGCATGACGCCGCCCAGTTCTCCGATGGTGGATCGGACCTTTCTGCCCACGGCCAGGTGGATGTCATTCGCCCGGGCGCGAGTGCGCGCGCCGTCGCGTTTCAGCTTCTCTTCGGTCTGGGTGGCGCGGAACAGATTGGCGGCCAACTCTGTGCTGCCCATGTGGTCCAGAATTTTCTGACTCTTCTTCAGGCCCTTCTGGGTATGGATGTCGCGCATCGTTCGGCCGCCGTACAGGCCGCGATACCCGTGGTCCTGAAACACGGCATAGTCCAACCCGGTCGCTACGCCGGCCTGGCCCGCAACAGAGGCGAGCGACGTATTATGGTGCGCCATCTCGCGACGCAGCATCAGCCGCCGTTCGTCCTCCGACAACGCGCCGAACGCGGGGTCATCCTGAATTTCCTGGCGACGGGTCTGGACCGCGAAATAGTTCTGGCCCTGGGCGATCACGGGCTTTGTCGGATCGCCGTTCTGGACAATCAGATAGCAGGCGTAGCGGGACAGCCGGATGTCGGCGACCTCGCGACGGGCGCCCTTGCCCAGGTCGATCATTGTGGTGACGTCACCGAAATGATCGGCCGGCTCGAACCCCGCGTTCGAACAGGCGGCTCTCGCCTTGTCTACGACAGCGAGAAAGTTCCGATAGTCCTGATAGCCGAGCACTGGAGCCAGTTGGCGAGCGAACCAATATTCCACGCCATCGGCGTTGTGGCGGATCGTCTCGAAGCTTCGACGGTGCGGGTCGGTCGTCGCGATTCCGGTCATTCGATATGAGAACAAAAAAGCAACTCCAGGTCAAATCTTTCCTCATCCCTCGAGGGTGACGGACCGGCCCGGGGCCAGTAGGACAAACCCATGACTGACCTTCCCGACATCCACGGTCTCTGCCCCCCGCAGTTCGCCGCCGTGAAGGACGCCTTCGCCGCCAACTTCGTAGAGGCGCCCGAGGGGCTGAACGAGCGGGGAGCGCGGTTCACGGTCTGCATCGGCGGCGAGGTCGCGGTCGATCTGTGGGCGGGCTGGGCCGATGCGGCGCAGACCGTTCCCTATGGCGAGACGACGCTGACGCCGGTGTTCTCGGCGGGCAAGACCGTGATGTCGCTGCTGATCGCCACCTGCGTCGAGCGGGGGCTGCTGGACTACGAACGGCCCGTCGCCAACTACTGGCCGGCCTTCGGACAGGCGGGCAAGGAGGCGGTCACGGTCGGGCAGATGATGAGCCATCAGGCCGGCCTGCCCGGCTTCGATACGCCCGAGGACCCGGCCATCTGGTTCGACCGCGAGGCGGCCCTGGCCCGGCTGTGCGCCCAGGCGCCGATGTGGCCGCCGGGGACGGCGTCGGGCTACAGCCCGATCGTCATCGGCTATCTGGCGGGCGAGCTGTTCCGGCTGGTGGACGGGCGGACCATGGGGACGGCGCTGCGCGAGGACTTCGCCGGACCGCTCGGAATGGACCTGTGGATCGGCCTGCCCGAGAGCGAGCACGGGCGGGCGGCGCAGATGCGCAAGCCGGGCAAGGCGGCGGACCTCGGTCCCGCCGACGCGATCAAGACGGCGGCCTTCCTCGACCGGGGCTCGGCGCCCGGCCGGGACTCGGCCGAGTGGCGGATGATCGAGATTCCGTCGGCGAACCTGCACGGCAACGCGCGCGATCTGGCGCGGATCATGGGGGTGTTCGCCAACGGCGGAATGCTGGAGGGGCGGACGGTGCTGTCGCCGGCGACGCTGGCGGCGGCGACGCGGTCGCGGATCCATGGGCAGGACAGGGTGCTGCCCTTCGTGATGGGCTGGGCCGCCGGGTTGACGCGCAACGAGACGATCGAAATCTTCGGCCCGGATCCGGAGGCGGTCGGCCATTGCGGCTGGGGCGGGTCGTGCGCCTTCGCCGATGCGGCCGCGGGCGTGTCGGCGTCCTATGTGATGACGCGCCAGTCGCACCACCTGATCGGCGATCCGCGGGCGCAACGGTTGATCGGGGCGCTTTACGAGGGGATCTAGGCGGCCCGCTTCGGCGCCGTCAGGCCGCCGACGATCCCGGCCAGCACCGCCAGCCCCGCGCAGGTCAGGATGACGACGCGGAAGGCGGCGTGGAAGGCGTCGACCGCCCCGGCCTGAAGGGCGCCGCCCTCGCCGCCGGCCATGACCTGGCCCAGCAGCTGGCGGGCGTCGGGGCTTTCGGCGCGGGCCACAAAGACGGCGGACAGGACCACGCCCAGAAGGGCCACGGCCAGCAGGCCGGCGACGCGGGCCACGGCGTTGTTGACCCCCGAAGCGATGCCGGTGTGGCCGGGCTCGACCGCGCCCATGACCGCGGCCGTGAGCGGGCCGACGGCGAGGGTCATGCCGACGGCCATCATCGTCATTCCGGCCAGGGGGCCGTCGACATAGCCGGCGCCGGGGCCCGGCAGGGCCAGCAGGGCGAGGCCGATCCCGGCGAGGACCGGGCCGAGGCCCAGCGACAGCCGCGCGCCGAACCGGTCGGCCAGCCGGCCGGCGAAACCGGAGAACAGGCCCATGACCACGGCGAAGGGCAGCATGGCGGCCCCGGCCATGGTGGCGCTGAAACCCTGCACCCGGATCAGGTCGAAGGGCAGGAAGAACATCGCCCCGCTGAGGGCGAAATAGAGCAGCAGCGTCAACAGGTTGATTCCGCTGAACACGGACGACCTGAACAGGCCCAGCGGCATCATCGGATGTTTTTCCCGGGCCTCGGCCCACAGGAAGGCGGCCAGCAGAACGGAGCCGCCGATCAGACCGCCGATGATCCACGGATCGCGCCAGCCGAGATCGGGCGCGGCGGTCAGGCTCCAGGTCAGGGCGCCCAGGCCGGTCATGGCCAGAAGGGCGCCCGGCCAGTCCAGCCCCCGCGCCTCGTCGTCGCGGCTCTCGGGCACGGCCCTGAGGGTGACGATCACCGTCAGGATGGCGAGCGGGACGTTGATCCAGAAGATGAAGCGCCAGTCGGCCTGATCCGCCAGCCAGCCGCCGACCAGCGGCCCGACCATGCCGAAGATCGCCCCGGCCCCGGCCCAGGTCCCGAAGGCCCTGCCGCGCTCGTCGGGCGGGAAGGTCGCGCCGATGACGGCCAGGGCGCCGGGCGTCAGCAGGGCGGCGCCGATCCCCTGCACGGCGCGTCCGGCGATCAGCCCCTCGACCGTCGGGGCCAGGCCGCAGGCGATGGAGGCCAGGGCGAAAACGGCGACGCCGATCAGGAAGACCCGCCGCCGCCCGAACCGGTCGCCCGCCGCGCCCCCGATCAGCACCAGCGCGCCCAGCGTCAGCAGATAAGCGTTCGACACCCATTGAACGGCCGCCGGGCCGGCGCCGAGATCGCGCTGGATCACCGGCAGGGCGACGCCGAGGGCCGAGCCGTCGATGAAGGTCAGGCTGGAGCCGAGAACGGTGGCGGCCAGAATCCAGCGTTTGCGGGCCGTGGACAGTGTCAGCCTGTTTGCGGACATGGTCGACTGCGGCTCCCGACGGGCAGGCGGCGATGATCGGCCTTTTCGCAGGCGATGCAACCGGGGCCGGGCCGTCGCGCCGGCCGCGGGCTGGAACGCCGCGATCCCGGACGATCCGGTCTTCCCGCCGGCGTCCAGCCTTGAGCGCCGCGGAACGGATCGCCATGATCGACCTCGAATCGGGTCGGGCGCGCCGTCTCCCCGAAACCGGAGCCTGCCCGCGTGACCGACGTCGTCAACCTGCCGCCCCTGCCGACCGGTCAGCCCGTCGGACGGGTCATCGCCATGCCGGCGGACACCAATCCCGAGGGCGACATCTTCGGCGGCTGGCTGCTGGCGCATATGGACCTGGCCGGCGCCACCCCGGCCTTCGAACTGGCCCAGGGACGGTGCGTGACCATCGCCCTGGACGGCATGGTCTTCCATCAGCCGGTGTCGGTCGGGGACGAGGTCTCGATCTACGCCAGGGTAGTGAAGACCGGACGCACCTCGATCCGGGTCCATGTCGAGGCGTGGAAACGGCCCCGCAACCACGCCCAGGCGGCCTCGGTGCGCGTGACCGAGGGCGTCTTCACCTATGTCGCCATCGACGACGACCGCAAGCCGAGGGCCCTGCCCGATCCTGCGGCATAACCCGGCAAGGCCCCGGGAAATCTTGACCTTTGGGCTCGCCATGCCTACCTCGCGGGCATGTCCGTCCGTCGCATCCTCACCATCGACAACGCCGCCGACCTGGCGGTGCTGAAGCAGATCTCCACCCCGGTCGAAGGGCCGGTGACCGACGATCTGCGCCGACTGATGGATGACATGCTGGAGACCATGTACGACGCGCCCGGCATTGGCCTGGCCGCCGTGCAGATCGGCGACACCCGCCGGGTCATCGTCATGGACCTGGGCGACAGGGACGGCGCCGCCGATGACGTCGACCCCGCGGAAATGAGCGACGACGAGCGCGCGAAATGGGACGCGGAACGCCGCAACCCGCGCTTCTTCGTCAATCCCGAGATCGTCTGGGCCTCCGACGAGCTGTTCACCTACGAGGAGGGCTGCCTGTCGGTGCCCGAGTATTTCGACCAGGTCGAACGTCCGGCCCGCGTGCGGCTGAAATACCTGAACTATGACGGACAGACCGTCGAGGAAGAGGCCGAAGGCCTGTACGCGGTCTGCATCCAGCACGAGATGGATCACCTCGAGGGCGTGCTGTTCATCGACCACCTGTCGCGGCTGAAGCGGGACCGCGCGGTGGCCAGGGTCAAGAAGAACGCAAGGCTGGCCGCCTGATGGCCCGCCTGAAGCGCGCGCGCGACCGCATCATCGATCCGGCCGGCCGCCGGCGCCTGACCCGCAACGAAAAGGTCGGCGTGGCCAGCCTCGCGACCCTGATCGGCGTCGCCGCCCTGGGCGTCATCGCCGGGGTGATCCTGGACCGGCTGCTCGATTTCGACGACGCCCTGGACGCCGGCGGCGAATGGGACGAGGGCGGCGGCGTCTTCACACGCTGGGAATAGGGTCTGCCGGGCAGACCGGTTGAGACGCCGCGCGCAAGCGGACTGGCCGGACGTCCGAAGCGGGTGGAAAGCGGGCTTTCGTCGTCCTACGCTCAGGCATGGCGAAGGCGAAAACGATTAGAACCGTTGCGTTGGTCGGGGCCGCGACCTCCGCTGTAGCCTACTTGTTTTTTGTGCTGGTGGGCCTCAACGGCGATGCATGGTGGCATGCAAACAAGCTGTGGGCGACCGCAGTCCTCGCGCCCGCACATGTCCGAGTCGCTTGGGCGATCTTCGCCGCGTTCGGTGCAGTTTCGTTTGTATGCCGCAGAAGCCTCGGACATCGACTTCTTCCGGTCGCTGTGGGGCTGCTGGGCCTTCCTGTCTGCTGGGCCTTGGGACTGAGGTTCTTCCACTACAATCGAGGAGGCTGGTGGCCCGGTTTCGGCGATGACGTTTGGCGTTGGACTGTGAATAACGCCTACGCAGAGTTCGCGGTCGGCCTGATGATCGGCTTTCTTGGGTTGGCCGCCGTCACCCTCGGTGGGCGCGCGGTTACGGACAGAGAATGAACGTCCGCAATGGGTCGGAACCGGAACCCCCTCTCCGCCGGACAACAGGTCCGCCGCCGCCGCCATAGGCGCCTCGCCTTGTTCCCGCGTCCCGCATAGGGCAAAGCGCCCGGATGCGCCTCGCCTTCATGGGAACACCCGACTTCGCCGTGCCGTCGCTGGCCGAGCTCATCGCCTCGGGCCATGAGGTCGTGGCCGTCTACTCCCAGCCGCCCCGGCCGAAAGGTCGCGGCCAGAAGCTGACCCCCTCGCCGGTGCACGCCTTCGCCGAGACCATGGGCCTGCCCGTGTTCACGCCGGAATCGATGAAGTCCGCCGAGGCCATCGAAACCTTCCGCAGCCTCGATATCGACGCCGCCTGCGTGGTCGCCTACGGCCAGATTCTGAAGCGCGAGGTGCTGGATGCGCCGCGCCTCGGCTGTTTCAACCTGCATGGCTCACTGCTGCCGCGCTGGCGCGGGGCGGCGCCGATCCAGCGGGCCATCATGGCCGGCGACCGCCAGACCGGGGTGCAGATCATGCGCATGTCCGAGGGGCTGGACGAGGGCCCGATCCTGCTGTCCGAGGTGCTGGACATCCGGCCCGACGACACGGCCGCGACCCTGTCCGAGCGCATGTCGCACACCGGCGCCAGCCTGTGGCCGCGTGCCCTGGCCGCCATCGAACGCGGCGGGGTCGAAGGGACCGAACAGGTCGGGGAGCCGACCTATGCCAGGAAGATCACGCCCGCCGAGGCGCGCATCGACTGGACCCGTCCAGCGGCCGAGATCGACGCCCATATCCGCGGTCTGTCGCCCTTCCCCGGCGCCTGGTTCGAGGCGCCGGGCCCCGAAGGTCCAGTTCGGATCAAGGTCCTGATGTCGCGGGTTTCACTGCGTGGGGCGGGGGCGCCGGGCGAGGTTCTGGACGGCGATCTGCGCATCGCCACGGGCGACGGCGTGGTGCGGCTGCTGCGGGTCCAGCGCGCGGGCAAGGCGGTTCAGACGCCGGACGAGATGCTGCGCGGCTTCCCCCTGCCCGCCGGAACGATCCTCATCCCCTCAAGCAGCGAGCCCCCGCGGGGCGACCGGTAGGGGAAACAGGCATGCCCCGGTATCGGCTGACCCTTGAGTACGACGGCTCGGGCTACAACGGCTTTCAGGCCCAGCCCGGGCAGCCCACGGTGCAGGGCGCGATCGAGACGGCCATCACCGCCTTCTGCGGCGAGACCGTGCGCATCGCCGCCGCCGGGCGGACGGACACCGGAGTCCACGCCACCGGTCAGGTGATCAGCTTCGACCTCGACAAGGCCTGGCCCGAGCGCACGGTCATGAACGCCCTCAACGCCCACCTGGTCGGTGAGGCGGTGTCGGTGCTGGACTGCGCGGCCGTGGACGACGAATTTCACGCCCGCTTCTCGGCGACCGGCCGACGCTATCTGTACCGCATCCTCAGCCGCCCCGGCCCGCCCGCGCTGGACAGGGGCAAGGTCTGGCATATCCGCAAGGCGCTGGACGTCGAGGCGATGCAGGCGGCGGCGCAGGGGCTGGTGGGTCTGCACGACTTCACCACCTTCCGCGACGTGAACTGCCAGTCGAAATCGCCGGAGAAGACGCTGGACCTCGCCCGCGTGAGCCGCAGCGGCGACGAGGTGCATCTGGTGTTCGAGGCGCGCAGCTTCCTGCACCGCCAGGTCCGCTCCATGACCGGCACCCTGGCCGAGGTCGGCCAGGGGCGCTGGGCGATCGAGGATGTGACGGCGGCGCTGGCGGCGCGCGACCGCGCGGCCTGCGGGCCGGTGGCGCCGTCGGACGGCCTGTATCTGACCGGGGTGGTCTACTGACGTAAAAGGGCCCGCCGGAGACCGGCGGGCCCTTCGTCTGGCTTGGGCGGGAAGCCCTAGTTCTTGGCTTCTTCGGCACCCGAGGTGACGGCCGAGCCGGCGGCCTGGACGTCGCGACCCACGCCCGAAATCGTGTTGCAGGCCGAGACCGCCAGGGCGGCGGCGACGAGGGTCAGGGTGATGATCTTCTTCATGGGAATCCCGTTGGATGGTGTGAACCTTCACCATAAACGCAAAGCGCAGCCGTGGGGTTGCATGGCCAAGGCGGGGGTCGATCTGCTAACCCGCGTCGCATGACCCAGCCTGCGAACACCGCCGCCCGCCGCCTCGTCGAAACCCTCGTCATGAACGGGATCGACCGCGTCTTCTGCGTGCCGGGCGAAAGCTATCTGGCGGTGCTGGACGCGCTCGCGGACGTGCGCGACCGGATCCAGGTCATCGCCTGCCGGCACGAGGCCGGGGCCGCCAACATGGCCGAGGCCTATGGCAAGCTGACCGGTCGGCCCGGCGTCTGCATGGTCACCCGCGGACCCGGCGCGACCCACGCCTCGATCGGCGTGCATACGGCGCACCAGGATTCCACGCCGATGATCCTGTTCGTCGGCCAGATCGCCCTGACCGACCGCGGCCGCGGCGCCTTCCAGGAGGTCGACTACCGCGAGGTGTTCGGCGGCCTGGCCAAATGGGCGACCGAGATCGAGAGCCCGCAACGCACCGTCGAGGTCGTCGAGCGCGCCTTCGCCACCGCCCTGCAGGGCCGGATGGGGCCGGTGGTGATCGCCCTGCCCGAGGACATCCTGCATGAGGACGGCGGACCCGCGCCGATCCGGCCGGTGACCCCGGCGAAGGCGGCGCTGGACCCGGCCTTCGTCGATCAGGTGCGCACGCGGCTGGCGGCGGCCGAGCGGCCCTTGCTGGTGCTGGGCGGTTCGGGCTGGACCGACGCGGCGACCACGGCCATCGCCGACTGGTCCGAGCGGATCGGCCTGCCGGTCGCCCTGTCGTTCCGCCGCAAGGACCTGATCCCGAACGACCGGTCCAACTACGCGGGCGATCTCGGGTTGGGGCCGAATCCGAAACTGGTGCAGCGGGTCAAGGACGCCGATCTGATCCTGACGATCGGCGCGCGGCTGGGTGAGAACCCGACCCAGGGCTACACCATGCTGGACCGCGCCCGCACGGCCGACACCCTGATCCACATCCATCCGGGCCCCGAGGAGCTGGGCCGCGTCTGGCCGACGCTGCTGGGCGCCGCAGCCGACTGTTCGCTGGCGGCGCTGGCTCTGTCGACGATCGATCCGGGCCGGGACTGGAAGGCCCAGGCCGAGACCGCCCACGCCGACTTCGAGGCCTTCATCCAGCCAGTGCAGGTCACGGGCGCCGTGAACATGAGCCAGGTCATCCGGCATCTGGGCGAGGTCCTGGGCGACGACGCCATCCTGACCAACGGGGCCGGCAATTTCGCCGCCTGGCTGCATCGCTTCCACAAACACCGGGCGCGGCGCACGCAACTGGCGCCGACATCAGGGGCCATGGGCTACGGCTATCCCGCCGCCGTCGCCGCCAAGTCGGTCCATCCCGACCGCGACGTCATCTGCATCGCCGGCGACGGCGACTATCTGATGACCGGCCAGGAGATCGCCACGGCGGTCCAGTACGGCATCAACGTCGTGGTGGTGGTGGTCGACAACGGAACCTACGGCACCATCCGCATGCATCAGGAGGGCCACTATCCGGGCGCCGACCGGGTCATCGCCACCGATCTGAAAAACCCCGACTTCGTCAAATACGCCGAGGCCTTCGGCGCCTTCGGCATCCGCTGCGAAACCACCGCCGACTTCCCCGCCGCCCTCGCCGCCGCGCGGAACGCCGGCCGCCCCGCCCTCGTTCACCTGATCACCTCGGCCGAGGACATCGCGCCCAACCGCACCATCACCGGCCTGCGCTCGTAGAAGGAGCTGTCATGCGCGTTCTTGCCGCTCTCGCCGCCTCGTCCCTGCTGCTGGGCGCCTGCGCCACGCCGATCGAGCCCGGCCCCGGCGGTCCGCCCACGGGCGGGAACGGCAACGACTGCGCCGTCATCGCCGCAATCGCCCGGGAGCACTATCGCTTCAACACCACCGACAACCGGCCGCCGCCGATCCGGTTCGATGGCGACTACGCGCCCCGTTGCGACTGGAGCCGCCTCGGCCTCGCCTTCCAGCCCTGGAATCCCGACGCCTCCGGCGATCCGCGCGAGCGCGAACGCTGGGTCAGTTTCGGCCGGCCCGTCTATGACGGACGCGGCGCCGTGGTGGAGACCTCCATCATGCACGGCCCCTGGGCCGGCGTGGGCCATGAGTGCCGGGTCATCTCGGGCTTCGCCGGCTGGACGGTCCCGGAAGGATCCTGCCGCGAGACCTGGGTCTCCTGATTTCCGGGCGGTGACGGCGGGGCCGCGTCCCCCTATGTTCGCCGCATGACCGACATCGCGCCCGAAACCACCGACCGCCCCCTGACCCAGGACGGCCCCGCGCTGCGGCTGTGGATGATCGACGCCTCGGCCTACATCTTCCGCGCCTACCACGCCCTGCCGCCCCTGACGCGCAAGTCCGACGGCCTGCCGGTCGGCGCGATCCAGGGCTACTGCAACATGCTGTGGAAGCTGCTGCAGGACATGAAGGGCAGCGACGGCCCGACCCATCTGGTGGCCATCTTCGACCATTCGGAGAAGACCTTCCGCAACGACCTGTACGACCAGTACAAGGCCAACCGGTTGGCCCCGCCCGAGGACCTGATCCCGCAATTTCCGCTGGTGCGCGAGGCCACCGCGGCCTTCGGCGTCGCCTGCCTGGAACTGCCCGGCTACGAGGCCGACGACCTGATCGCCACCTACGCCTGCAAGGCGCGCGACGCGGGCGGCGAGGCGGTGATCGTCAGCTCCGACAAGGACCTGATGCAGCTGATCGGCGGCGGCGTGGTGATGTGGGACCCGATGAAGGACCGGCGTCTGGCCGAGGACGCGGTGATGGAGAAGTTCGGCGTCCTGCCGGAGAAGATGGTCGACCTCCAGGCCCTGATCGGCGACAGCGTCGACAACGTCCCCGGCGCCCCCGGCATCGGCCCCAAGACGGCGGCCCAGCTCCTCGATGAGTACGGCGACCTTGATGCGCTGCTGGAGCGGGCGGGCGAGATCAAACAGCCCAAGCGCCGCGAGACCCTGATCAATTTCCGCGACCAGATCCTGCTCAGCCGCGAGCTGGTTCGGCTGACCTGCGACGCCCCCGCCCCCGAGCCGATCGACGACTTCGTGGTCCGCCACCCCGATCCCGAAATCCTCGGCGAATTCCTCGACCGGATGGAGTTCCGCTCGCTGCGCAACCGCGTCGGCGACGGCAAGGCGCCGGCCAAGGACGGCACCGCCTTCGTCGCCCGGCCCCGTGTCCCCAGCGCCCCCGTGGCCACCCCGCGCTACGGCCAGGTCCCGACCGGCCCGGCCGAGGCCCAGACCTTCGACCTCGAGGCCTACCGCTGCATACAGACGCTGGAGGAACTCGACGCCTGGATCGCCCGCGCGACCGAGGCCGGCGTGGTCGGGTTCGACACCGAGACGGACGCGCTCAGCGCCACCCATGCGGGGCTGTGCGGCGTGTCGCTGGCGGTGGGGCCGAACGAGGCCTGCTATGTGCCGCTGACGCATGAATATGAGCCGGCGGCCAATGCGGGGGGGCTGGACTTCGGCGAGCAGACCGAGACGCGCGAGCCGATCAGCCAGGTCGACAAGGCCGAGGCGCTGAAGCGGCTGAAAGTCCTGCTTGAGAATCCGGCGGTGCTGAAGGTCACCCAGAACGGCAAATACGACATGGCTGTCATGGCCCAGCGGGGCATCCGCGTCGCGCCGATCGACGACACCATGCTGATCTCCTATGTGCTGGAGGGCGGGCTGCACGGGCACGGCATGGACGAGCTGGCCCGGCTCCACCTCGGCCACGACCCGATCCCGTTCAAACAGGTGGCGGGCACCGGCAAGTCCCAGAAATCGTTCAAGCATGTCGAGCTGAAACCGGCCACCTGCTACGCCGCCGAGGACGCCGACGTCACCCTGCGTCTGTGGCGCATCCTCAAGCCCCGGCTGGCCGAGGAACGCCTGACCACCGTCTATGAGACGCTGGAGCGCGGCATGCCCGCGGTGCTGGCCGACATGGAGCGGGCCGGCGTCCGCGTCGACCCCGACCGCCTCAAACGCCTGTCCAGCGAGTTCGGCATGCGCATGGCCGAGCTGGAGGCCCAGGCCCACCAGCTGGCCGGCCGCCCGTTCAACGTCGGCAGCCCGCGCCAGATCGGCGACATCCTGTTCGGCGAGATGAACCTGACCGGCGGCAGGAAGACCGCCAGCGGCCAGTGGGAGACCGGCGCCGCCACGCTCGAAACGCTCGCCCTGACCCACGACCTGCCGCGCGTCCTGCTGGACTGGCGCCAGCTCAGCAAGCTCAAGGGCACCTATACCGACGCCCTGATCGAGGCCGCCGACAAGACCACCGACCGCGTCCACACCAGCTACCAGCTGGCCGCCGCCACCACCGGCCGCCTCGCCTCCAGCGACCCCAATCTGCAGAACATCCCGATCCGCACCGAGACCGGCCGCCAGATCCGCCAGGCCTTCATCGCCTCGCCCGGCCATGTCCTGATCAGCGCCGACTACAGCCAGATCGAGCTGCGCCTGCTGGCCCATATCGGCGACATCCCCGAGCTCAAGCGCGCCTTCGCCGCCGGCGTCGACATCCACACCGCCACGGCCAGCGAGATGTTCGGCGTCCCCGTCGACCAGATGGACCCCGAGACCCGCCGCCGCGCCAAGGCGATCAATTTCGGCATCGTCTACGGCATCTCGGCCTTCGGCCTGGCCGCCCAGCTGAACATCGACCAGGGCGAGGCCGGGGCCTACATCAAGACCTATTTCGAGCGCTTCCCCGGCATCCGCGTCTATATGGACGCGATGAAGGCCCGGGTGCGCGAGACGGGCCGGGTCGAGACCGTCTTCGGCCGCCGCATCCACATTCCCGCCATCCACTCAAAGTCGGGCGCCGAGCGCCAGTTCGGCGAGCGCGCCGCCATCAACGCCCCCATCCAGGGCGCCGCCGCCGACATCATCCGCCGCGCCATGATCCGCATGCCGGGGGCTCTGGTTGAGGCGGGGCTGTCGACGCGCATGCTGCTGCAGGTCCACGACGAACTGGTCTTCGAGGCGCCGGAAGCCGAGGCCGAGCGCGCCATCGCCGTGATCAAACGCACCATGGAGGGGGCGGCGGAACCGGCCGTGGCGCTGTCCGTGCCGCTGGTGGTGGAGGCGAGGGCGGCGGGGAACTGGGACGAGGCGCACTGAGGGGGCGCATTAGAGTAACGTGGTTTTCACAACTATAACGCGGTACTGATTGCTGACTGATTCCGTTTCACGGAGCTATCAGGGTGCTGACGGTTGGACTTCGCATTCGAGGACAAGGCGCTCCGCCACGTTTGCGAGAGTCATGCGCGTGCCTGCAAAGCGTTAGGCGAGGACGCCGCTGTCGCACTTCACGCTCGACTGGCCGATCTAGAAGCCTCCGACAACATTCTGGAACTCAACTGGCTCCCCGTAGTGATCGAGGAAGACATGGTTTCCATCGAGTTTTTTCCGACCCACCGCTTGATCGTTGGTCCGAACGAAGCCAAGCCGCCGAAACTCTCTTCGGGCGCGGTCGACTGGACCAAAGTGAGCAGAGTCATCCTAAAGCGAATTGAGGCGATATGATCGATGCACACCCATTCGAAAAGGATTGGTCGATCAGTCCTGGAGCTACCGTTCGGGACATCATGTCTACCCGGGCCATGGACCGAGGAGATACCAGCGCCCTTTTGGATTTTTCTCCTGAAGATTTGGATGACTTGATCCAAGGAGCGATGCCAATCGATGCCGATCTGGCCGAGCGCCTCGCCGAGATATTTGGACCGAGCAAACCATTCTGGCTACGGCGGGAGAAGCTTTTCCGCCAAGCGAATGAGGGTGTTATCCACCAAGCTCAAAGCCAGAAGGAGTTCATTTCTCAACTTCCGCTGCGGGATATGAAGGCGTTCGGGTGGTTGGATAAATACGGCGATGCTTCAAACAAGGAAGCGGCGGTCCGGTTTTTCGAAGATGCGTGGGGTGACTGGAGGCGCAACGGCCGGGATTTATGCGAAGCCGTCGCGTTCAGGACTTCAGCCTCGCTTGAAAGTCACGCAGCCCCTGTTGCCGCTTGGCTCCGCCAAGGAGTCATTCAGGCTCAGAGCCTTGATTGTGCCGCTTGGAATCCAACTCAGGCCACCGCCCTCCTGGCAGAAGTCCGACCTCTTACCCGGATCAAAGACCCCGCCGTGTTCTTCCCCCAACTAGTGGAAATCTGCCGTCGATATGGCATCGCGGCGGTGTTTGTCCGCACTCCAACGGGATGTCGTGCAAGTGGCGCGACCCACTTCACTCCCGAAGGGACGCCGATCATGCAACTCAGTTTCCGTTACAGGTCAGATGACCACTTCTGGTTCACGGTATTCCATGAAATTGGCCATTTGGCTCTGCACTCGGGGTCACCGATGTTTGTCGAAGGGCAGGACTACATTCCCACCCAAGAGGAAACCGAAGCGGACGAATTTGCTCAAAACGCCTTGGTGCCGGAGCTTGAGCAGCCGTCCTTGTACGAACTAGGCTCTAACTTCCGGGCCGTGATGCGATTTGCCAGAAGAATAGGCGTCTCTGCTGGTATTGTTGTTGGCCAGATGCAGAAGCGCGAGATCATCCGCTACAATCAGCTCAATTTTTTGAAGGAGCGTTATGATTGGTCCGAGATGAAGTCCATCAACCCCTAAACGGCCGATAGATATTCGGAGATTTCTGCCAGTTACAAAGACTGTCCTCCATAATCTGCATATTCAATCCGAGAGCGTTTCCTAGCTCGACGACCTGATCGCTCAGGTATGCTCTCCCCAACTCAGCTTTTCTGGACCCTCCAAAAAGGAGGTTTGCGCCGTCGATGGGACCTGTTGCGTTGCCAAAGTAGGGATGCGGGGGATCGATATTTGCGAGCGAAAGTTTGCCGAGCATCGTTAGGTAATCAAACCGGGCGGTTCGTCCAAAACGTCGAACGTTCATTGACAAATAAAGCGCCTCGAAAGCGCCTTTTGGGTCGCCTGCGCTGTCGGCCAAAGCTTGCTGAAACAGCAAATCGTGCCCACGATTAGGTCCCACCCATGCGATGTAACTGGCCACCGTATCTGCCAAATTCTCCCGTGCCTCCCAGCGTAGGCTCTCGTACTTCCGATGGTTTCCGAACGGCATACCTTTGAGGTGTTCAGCGTTATCGCGAAACCAGTCGCGAAAGAGGCCTGGATTCTGAGAAACCCTCTTCCAAGTCCACGACTCTCCTGATCCGAGCGCCCCATACACTGCTCGCGTGAGAGCCCATTTAGCCCGGTGGTGAAAGCCGAAATGGGTTGATAAGAAAACTAGCCAGCACGCTTCGTCGAGATCGCTCTTGGCTAGGTGCAGCCAGGCCGCTTTGATGGGATCAAAGAGCTCGTCATCCGGATTAGCACGCCTAGGATCAATGGCCCGATCACCAATGCGACGAACGTACTCAACGCGGTGTATGCTGTCGATAATTTGACGCTTAAGACTGTCGCGAGCCGCTGCCGTCGCGATACCTGGCAATTTGGTCTTGTTGGCATCAAATTCTAGTAAGCGCGTTTCGAGTTGCTCGATTTGCAATTGATCCTCGACTCTCATCTTTCTTCTTCTTGTTCAACTGAGGGCGGATTTATGAGGTTTAATTGCTCTGCTACTTCCATCCGCTGACTTCTGCGCCTGATGTAAGTTTTATAGTATGAATTCGAAAGGCCCGCTTGGAGTTCAACAACCCTCCTAAGCCGATCGGTTCGAACGCCGTCTGGCGCAGCTTCGGGGATGTCCTTTGTAAGACTGAATATAGCTAGCAAGCGAACCATGTCTCCCCAAAATGGAGAGAGTGTCGCGATTGTGGTTTCGACCGGAATAGAGCTAGGTCCATTGGTGCGAATGGCTTCTTCGATAACTTTGACTTGGGCTATGTCAGCCTGCTGACTACCTGTCGACATGGCTGGCATGGGCTGGGTTCTCTGAACTCCCTCAGCGAGAAAGCGGGCCGCTCCATCTCTGTGCTCATCGTAAAGGTGAAGGCTGCCCACGAGATGCTTATAGCTACCGATCTTGTATCCAAGCTCGTTCGCAACGATTTCTTGTAGCATGGTAAAAGAAAAGACGTCGTGAGGCAGGCCTAGGTAAGCGTCATTTGATCTCATATGAACTATCAGATGCAACATTCCATCGCGCTGGAGGAACTGTAGCGTACAAGTGCACGGAACGTCCTTGTAGTTCTTACGTATATCACGCTTATCAAATAGCTGGAAAACCGCCTGTCTGGAAGTTTTCTTCTTTCTTAAAGTATTTAGGACGACATCGTACTGAGAAGGAGTATCCCCGAATATCCTAGGACCATACGCCCCCCAAACAACTCCATTTCTTTGTGCGAAACGGCTGTACCCGCTCAGATAATACGTCATTGGTTCAACGCGATTTGAACCAGACAGGTACCAAATGAGTTCCCCCAAACAGCTAAATATGTGCCCTTTAACTTGGGTGCGGCTGAGCCTAGCTCGAGGCTTGGTAAGCTCGAGACTCACACCAGACAGTTCAACGTTCCAACCCTTCGATGCCTTCAGCCTTACTTTGCTTTTGAGCAGTTGCGAGTAGACCTTTACCAACAGGTCATCGAGAGTCGTAGCTTTCAGGTACATGGCCGCGTGCGCCCTCGAATCGCGAAAACGCAGCTTGCGCCAATCTCGCTGGGGTTGCGAGTCACGCAGCGGTTCTATCGAACGGGTCGCGATCTCATGTTCTGATCTGTCCCAGAACGCTTTTACGCTGCCTGATCTCGCTCTTTCCCCCACCCCAGCGCCCGCAGCTCGATCCGGGCCGCCTGTTGCAGGACGGCGCCGGGGGAGAGGCGCTCGATCTCGCAGAGCAGCCCGCCAATGCCGGCGCGGCCGTCGGCGCTGGTCAGGTCGAGGCCCCCCAGGATCTCAAGCAGGCGGACGGCGAGGAGGCGGCCCGGATCGTGAGCGGTCGGGTCTTCGGGCGTCATGGCGGGGACTCTCTGGCTGGAGGGATGGGAAGACCGACCCGGGGAGAGGATGAGCATTGCGGGCGCAGGGGCGCAATCGGAATGTTGCCGGTTTGTTCTTTTTCGTGTGGAAGGTGCGGGGCGCCGGCCCCTCCACCCCTTGGCTGCTACGCGCCGCCCTTCGGGTCGGGGTCCCCCTCCCCACTGCGTGGGGAGGAGACGGGGCGTCGAACCCGCAATTCCGGGCGCCGGCAATAAAGGTCCAGCCCACGCATTTTCTCACGCCACGGCTGGATTTGCGGGCTTTTTGCCCGCCGAGGTTCGGGGCGGCGCCATACTGGTGCGGATGCGCGACCGGACCGACATTCCCGCGACGCCCGGCCGGGCCCGAAGCGGACTCAGTGGACTCTACGGACTCTTCGGACTGTGTTTTTCGCCGGCCATGCTAAGGCGCGCGGATGAAGCCTGAGACCCTCGATGTCCTGATCGTCGGCGCCGGCGCGGCCGGGATGATGTGCGCCGTCGAGGCCGGGCGGCGCGGGCGCAGCGTGCGCATCCTCGACCACGCCCGGGCGCCGGGCGAGAAGATCCGCATCTCGGGCGGGGGGCGGTGCAACTTCACCAACCTGGGGACCGGGCCGGGGAATTTCCTCGGCGAGAACCCGCGGTTCGCGACCTCGGCCCTGAAGCGGTTCAGCCAGCACGACTTCGTCAAGCGCGTCGATGCGGCCGGCATCGCCTGGCACGAGAAGACCCTGGGCCAGCTGTTCTGCGACGACTCGGCGAAACAGATCATCCGCATGCTGACCGACGACGTGCGGGCGGCGGGGGTCGTGCTGTCGCTGGGGGTCTCGGT
>NZ_DATMYH010000029.1:0-2248 GCF_035561115.1 Brevundimonas sp. | reverse complement strand
GCCGCGATCACGCGGAGCGAAGGCGGCGACGCCGAAAACACATTCCGGTCCCCGTAACGCGAAAGCAGGGGGCCACATCACGGTTCCGGGCATAGCCGCCCGCGCTCCGCCACCTCCCCACCTTTCCGGCGGCGACGCCGGCAAGACGATGACGCACGCCCGGTCTTTGACGATCGAGCTGCATCCCTCGCCTCTAACCCTTCACCCCCCACATGATCGTTGTTAACCCGCCCCGCCTTCGCTAACCCGGAACAAACCCCAACCGGAACCGCCATGTCCCGTTCGACCGACCGCTTCGAAGGCACTTCGAACTACATCGCCACCGACGACCTCAAGATCGCGGTCAACGCCGCGGTCGCCCTCGAACGCCCCCTGCTGATCAAGGGCGAGCCGGGCACCGGCAAGACCGTGCTGGCGTATGAGATCGCCCGGGCCATGAACGCCCCCCTGATCACCTGGCACATCAAGTCCACGACCAAGGCCCACAACGGCCTGTACGAATACGACGCCGTCTCCCGCCTTCGCGACAGCCAGCTGGGCGAGGAACGCGTCCACGACGTGCGCAACTACCTCAAGCCCGGCAAGCTGTGGGAAGCCTTCACCGCTCCCGCCCGTCCCGTCCTGCTGATCGACGAGATCGACAAGGCCGACATCGAATTCCCCAACGACCTGTTGCAGGAACTCGACCGCATGGAGTTCTACGTCCAGGAGACGGACGAGACCATCCGCGCCGAGGTCCGCCCCGTCGTCGTCATCACCTCCAACAACGAAAAGGAGCTGCCGGACGCCTTTCTGCGCCGCTGCTTCTTCCACTACATCCGCTTCCCCGACGACGCGACGATGCGCGCCATCGTCGAGGTCCACTTTCCCGGCATCAAGCCGCGCCTCGTCTCGGAAGCGCTGAAGACCTTCTACGAGATCCGCGACACCCCGGGCCTGAAGAAGAAACCCTCGACCTCGGAACTTCTGGACTGGCTGAAGCTGCTGCTGGTCGACGACATCGATCCGGAGACCCTGCGCGAGAAGACGCCCAACAAACTGATCCCGCCCCTGCACGGCGCCCTTCTGAAGAACGAGCAGGACGTCCATCTGTTCGAACGCCTCGCCTTCCTCAGCCGCCGCGAAGGCGCGCGGCCGGGCGGCTGAACACATCAGGGAGACAGTTTGAACACCCCCCTTACCGCGATTTCACTGGATTCCGGGACCGGCGCGCGCAGGATGAAATACGAACAGGACTCCCCGACGATGACCCTTCGTCCCCTTCTTGTAACGACCGTCTGCGCCCTCGCCGCGCTGACCTCCGCCTGCGACGGCGACAACTCGGTGCGCATCTCCTCGACCCGCGGCGAGAACAATGACGCCAAGGGCGTGCTCAAGGTCGTCGACGCCCTGCAGTGCCCGCAGACCATGGGCTCCCTGACCCGCAAGGGTTCGGCCCAGGCCGGCGGAACGGTCTGCACCTATGTCGGACGCAAGGGCGCCGAGGTCAGCCTGCACCTCATCCCCCTCGACGGAGAAGATCCGGCCGAGGTGCTCGAGGCTTTCGAGACCCGCCTGTCGGGCTTGCTGCCGGCCGCCGTCGCCCAGTTGAAAGCCGCGGCCGACGCCGAGAAGGCCCGCGTGCAGGCGGACGCCGCCCAGGCCGCCGCCGACACGGCCGCTGTAGCCGCCGACGCAGCCGCCGGCGCGGCGGATCGCGCCGCCGCCAGCGCCGATCGCGCCACGGTCCGCGCGCCCGGCGTGATGATCGACGCCAACGGCGACGACGCCACCGTGCGCCTCCCGGGCATGCACATCGAGACCAGGGGCGATCAGGCCAGCGTCCGCATCGGCGGCTTCCACATCGACGCCAACGACAGCGACGGCTCGGCCCGCGTCCGCGGATCGTCGGACGGCGGCGACAGCGTCAGCGTCAACGCCCGCAACGACGCCGCCGAAATCCGCACCAGCGGCGGCGGCGACGCCACGCGCGCCAGCTGGATCCTGACCGACAACCGGGACCAGGAATCGGGCTGGCGTCTGGTCGGCTATGAGGCGCGGGGCCCCGTCGGCGGCCCTCTGGTCGTGGCCACCGTCCGGTCAAAGGACACCAATCGCGGCCGCGCCTTCGAGGATGCGAAGGACCTGGTCACCCTCAACGTCGGCGAATAAGCGCGCCGGCGCCGAG
The DNA here is from genome assembly GCF_035561115.1 of Brevundimonas sp. GTDB lineage: Bacteria > Pseudomonadota > Alphaproteobacteria > Caulobacterales > Caulobacteraceae > Brevundimonas. Next base: position 81 of record NZ_DATMYH010000029.1, on the reverse strand, counting down.
GCTTCGCCCTTGATCGCATCGCCCTGATGCGTCACCAACCCTGCCCACGAGAGCAGGATCAGACCTTGGCCGCCCCCCGTC
>NZ_DATMYH010000028.1:0-36096 GCF_035561115.1 Brevundimonas sp. | reverse complement strand
GGCGGCGCCTGGTACAGGGGCTGGGGCGCGGCGATCTGTTCGGCGGCCGCCGAACGGGCGCCGGACAGGGAGCGGGCGACGGCGTCGCGGGCCTGCTGGTCCAGGGCCGGCGTGGCGGTCGCCAGGGCCTCGCCCGGCTGCAGGTGCAGGGACAGGGTGAAACGGGAGCCGGCGCCGGGCTGGCTGCGGGCGGTCAGGCGTCCGTTCATCAGCTGGACCAGCTGGCGGCTGATCGCCAGGCCAAGGCCGCTGCCGCCGTGGAGGGCGCTGACCCCGGCGATGGTCTGGTCGAAGGGGGTGAACAGGCGCCCGACCTGTTCGGGAGTCATGCCCGGACCGGTGTCGGCGACCTCGATCAGAACCGCGTGACCGCCCGGCTCATCCGCCCACGCGCTCAGGCGCAGGGTGATCGAGCCGGTGTCGGTGAACTTCATCGCATTGGAGATCAGGTTGTTCAGGACCTGACGCAGGCGCATGGGATCGCCGCGCACGGTCCGGGGGATGGAGGCGGCCCCCTCGACCCGCAATTTGAGCCCCTTGGCGTGGGCCGGCCCGCGCCAGAGGCGGATGGTCTGGTTCAGCAGATCGCGCAGGTTGAAGTCGATCTGGTCGACCGTCATATGCCCGGCGTCCAGCTTGGCGTGGTCCAGCAGGTCGTCCAGCAGGGCCTTCATCATGAAGCCGGCGTCGGTGATCAGATGGGCCTGCGCGCGCGCGCGCGCGTCGGTCGCGCCGCGCTCCAGTTCGGCTGCGCCAGTCAGAATGGCGCTGATCGGGGTGCGAAGATCGTGGCCGATGGCGGCCAGAAAGGCGCTGCGACCCTCCATGATGCGCTCGGCGTCCATCCGTTTCTGATCGGCCTCGATTCGCGCGGCGCTTTCCGCCAGACGCGCCTGGTTCATGCGCTGCCAGGTCGACAGGCAGTAGGTGATGAACACGCCGACGGCGATGGCGGCGGCGGTGACGAAGCCCGTGGATGCGCCATAGACGGCCATGAAGACCGGCGTCGCCGCCAGATAGATGAACTGGACCGAGGCCGTCATCAGCATGACGGACGTGGACCGGGGGGCGTTGATCACCGAATAGATGGCGCCGGCCGACAGCAGCATGGCGGCGCAGATGCCGCCCATTGGTCCGCCCATGAGCCACATCGGGACCGACAGACTGCCGAAATAGCCGGCGTTGGCGATCAGCATGATCCAGCCGGCGATCTTGCGGAAGCCGGTCAGGCGGTTGGCGCGCCCGCTGTTGATCGGGGAGAAAATCCAGACATCCAGCCCCTGGACGAGGAAATAGCCGATCACCCAGCCGACGCTCAGCGGCCAGCCGAGCAGGGGGCTGAAGATCAGGGCGCTGGCCGCGGCCATGCCGAGCCGCTGCAGCAATGCCTTGCGCCGCTGCCGGATGGCGGCGGCCCAGTCATCCGCGCCAGCGGGATGTGAAGCCTGGCTGTCGATTTTGGCGATCGCCATGCGGTTCCCCGAACAAGGCGGTTTCGCCCGTGCGCCACTATGCCGATCTTGCCCTAACGCTCCGTCAACGAGCGGCTGCAACGGCCTCGGAGACTGTGGAGAAGCCGTCGGCGCGCAGGCGCGCGGCCAGATCCCGCTTGATCCGCCCGACGAGGCCCGGCCCTTCATAGATCAGGGCGGAATAGAGCTGGACCGCGCAGGCGCCGGCGCGAAGCCTCGCATAGGCCTCGGCTCCGGAATCGATCCCTCCGACCGCGATCAGGGGCAGGCGTCCCGCCGACGCCCCCGCCGCGGCGCGCAGCGCCGCCATGGCGCGGGCCTTCAGCGGCGCGCCGGACAGGCCGCCCGCCTCTCCACGATCCGGGGAACGCAGGCTTTCGGGCCGATCCAGGGTCGTGTTGGAGACGATCAGGGCGTCGATGCGGTGGTCCAGGCTGGCCTCGACGATCAGGGCGATCTCGTCCGCGGTGAGATCGGGCGCCACCTTGAGGAAGACCGGAGTCGGATCGCCGGCCCGCGCCTCGCTCAATCGGCCCAGCAGGTCGTCCAGCGCCGCCCGGCCCTGCAGGGCGCGCAGGCCCGGCGTATTGGGCGATGAGACATTGACGGTCACATAGTCGCTGAGGCCGCGCAGGCGGATCAGGCCGGCCACATAGTCGGCCGCCTTGTCCTCCGTGTCCTTGTTGGCTCCCAGATTGGCGCCGACGACGATGCTCCGGGGGCGATCCGACAGACGTCGGGCGAAGGCCTCCAGACCCAGGTTGTTGAACCCCATCCGGTTGATGACGGCCCGGTCCTCCGCCAGGCGGAACAGGCGCGGTTTCGGGTTTCCCGCCTGCGGCCGCGGCGTCACCGAACCGCACTCCACAAAGCCGAAGCCGAGGCGCGCCAAGCCTCGCAGGGCCTCGCCGTTCTTGTCCAGTCCGGCCGCCAGACCGACCGGGTTCGGCAGGTCGAGGCCCGCGACCGTGGTCTTCAGGATAGGGTCGTCGGCGGGCGGTTTCGGCAGGGGCGCGATCTGGAGGGCGCGGATCGCGAGACCGTGCGCGACCTCGGGATCGATCCGTCGCAGCAGGGCGGCGCCCATGTCGCTCAGGGCCATCCCGGGGCTCCGTCGTCGAAATGCATGACGCCCCCGGCGTCCACGGACAGCGGCCGCTCGTGGGTCGCGGCGGCGACCGGCAGAGGCGCGTAGAGATGAGGAAACAGGGCCCCGCCGCGCGACGCCTCCCACTTCAGGGCGTCGCCCAGAGGGTGCAGGTCCACGGTCACCAGCATCAGTCCCGTCCGGCCGGCATAGTGCCGGCGCGCCGTCTCGACCAGCTGGTCGGCGTTCGACAGGTGGATATAGCCGTCCGCCCGATCCACGGCCGAGCCGGCGTAGGCCCCGGCTTCCTGCGCGGCGGCCCATTCGGCCCTGTCGACCAGCTTGTACGCGACGCCGCTCATGAGCCGCCCAGGTCGCGGGGCTGCAGGAAGCCCTCAAACGCGCATCGACCGGCGACGTCCACGGTGAAGATGGCTCCGGCGCCTGGCGGAAAGCCGCCGCTCATGCGGTCCAGAACGGACGGCGAAGCCGCGCTTTCGACCAGATATTCCACGGCCAGCAGATGGACGCCCGGATTGTGCGCCACCACCATCAGACAGCCCGCCTCGTCCTCGGCGGACTCGATCAGCCGGCGCAGGGTCTCGGCCCCGCCGTTGTAGAGAGCCTCGTCCTCGCGCACCTCCACGTCGCCGAACGCGTCGTGCAGCAGGTCCCAGCTCTGGCGGGTGCGCAACGCGGGCGACACCAGGGCCAGATCGGGTCGCAGGCCGCGTGCGGCGAGGGCACGGCCCATGGCGACGGCGTCCTGCCGGCCCCGGGCCGACAGGGCGCGGTCGCGGTCCCGGCCGGGGCCCGCGGCCCGTTCGGCCTCGGCGTGTCGCATCAGGATCAGTCGCTGCATGGGGCCGGCTTTAAGGGCGTTCGCCCGTTCTCGCCAGATCATCGCGTCCCGACCGGTTCGCCGGCTGTGGCTGGAGGGCGGGCGTCATGACCGGAACGGTCGCCACCGCCCCGCCCGGCCGGATGCGGGCGTACTCCCGACGCGTCGCCTCCAGCAGGATGACCCCGGCCGCGCCCGGCATGACGCGCTTGCCGATCTGTTCGAAACCGTCGGCCAGCGGCAGCAGCGGTCCCCAGGGCGGCACGTAAAGGGTCTGGGACCAGGCCGTCGGCTCAAGGCCCGCGGCGCGGACCAGCCGCTCGAGCTGGCCGCGGGTGAAGGGGCGTCCGTGTCCGAACGGCGTGGCCTCGGCCCGGGCCCACAGCCCGCCGCGCGCCGCCGCGACCAGAATGATCCGTCCCGCGGGCGACAGGGCGCGAACGGCCTCGGCCATCAGGGCCTGTGCGTCGTCGGCTTCTTCCAGCGCGTGAACCAGCAGGATCCGGTCGAACGACCCGGCCGCGAAGGGCAGGCGGCGGTCGTCGACCAGCAGGGTGCGGTTCTTGCCGACCGAGGGCCAGAGCTCGACCCCCTGACCGCCCGGCATCGCCGCGACGACGCGACGAGCGCCTACGAAGGCGTCCAGCCAGGGCGTGGCGTAGCCGAGGCCCAGGACGTCGCTGTTGGTCGCCTCGCCCCAGGCGTCCTCCAGTCGCCGGGCCAGCAGACGGCGCGCCAGCGCCCCGGCCGGCTCGCCGTAAAAGATGCGAAGATCCTCGATGCTGCGCCGCATGGGCGTCAGCATAGGCCGGGTCGGGGCGGGCTGCTAGGATGCCGGCATGACCCTGGACGTGCGCCTCTTCCCCTGCCTGAACGACAACTACGGCCTGCTGGCGCGCGACGCCGCCACGGGCGCAGTGGCGGCGATCGACACGCCGGACGCCGCTGTCATCCTGGCCGAGCTCGAACGCTCCGGCTGGGGGCGGCTGGATCTCATCCTGAACACCCACTGGCACCCGGACCACACCCAGGGCAACGCCCGGCTGAAGGCCGAAACCGGCTGCGAGATCGTCGGGCCCGAAGAGGTGCGCAAGGCCGCGCCGATCGACCGCATCGTCGCCGGCGGCGACATGGTGACGGTGGGCGAGACCGTACTGGAGGTCACCGACGCGCCGGGGCACACGCTCGGCCACATCGTCTACCGCTCGGTGGCGGACGCCCAGGCCTTCGTCGGCGACGTGCTGTTCAACCTGGGCTGCGGCCGGCTGTTCGAGGGCACGCCCGAACAGATGCACGCCAGCCTGCAGACCCTGGCGGCATGGCCGGACGAGACGGTGGTCTGGTGCGCCCATGAATACACCGCCGCCAACGCCCGGTTCGCCCTGAGCCTCGACGATCGTCCGGAAATGATCGCGCGGGCCCAGGCGATCTTCGCCATGCGGGAACGGGGCGAAGCGACCGTTCCCACCACCATCGGTCTGGAGAAGGCGTTCAACCCCTTCATGCGGGCGGCGGACGCCGCCGACTTCGCCGCCCGCCGGGCTGCGAAGGACGTCTTCACCGCCTGAGGGGCGTGGCCGGGGTCAGGAAGGCGTCGATCACGCGCGCGGACGAGGGACGGCCGGCCACGCCCTGGACGGGCGCCACCACGATGCGGAGGTCGCCCCGGGCATAGGTCACCGAGGCGCGCGGACCATCGACGATGGTGATGCTGCGCAACCGGTCCAGCGACGACCGGGCCGAGGGCGATCGGGCGATGCGCAGGGCCGAGTCCGTCGACAGGATCAGCGCCTCGACCGTCAGGCTTTCGGCGGCGCTGTCGGTGTCGACATTGATCTCGATCAGCCGTCCCAGGGCCTGGCTCAGCATGGCGCTGCGCCGGGTCATGAGCTGGAACATCTGGGCCGGGCCCAGGGTCGGCGGCGTCAGGCTCTGGCCCGGACCGGCGAAGGAGGCCGGCGATCCGCCGGGCGCGCGCGGCGTATAGACGGTCATGCCGCCGCCGGGCGTGACCCTCAGCAACTGGTCGCCGGCGTCGTTGCGGTAGATGATGTCGCCGCGCGGCGCGGCGGTCGGGCGCAGGACCCAGGTTTCGTCGCGCCGGTCGAAGCGCAGCAGGGGCCGCTGGCCCGAGCGGTCGAGGATGAAGGCCTCGCCCGATTCCGCGACGTAACGGCCCGTGGGCGGCAGGGTTCGCGAGGCCGGGGGGCGCGGGGCCGGGGCGCTGTTGCGCAGGGCCTGGCTCTGCTCCGCCTGGGCGTTGCCGCGGGCCTGGGCCCGCGCCTCGGCGGCGATGGGCAGCAGCGACAGCACCGCCGCCGCGAGGGCGATCGCCATCGCGGCCGGAAGCGGCGTTCGCGCCGTTCTGGACCCTGCCGTCAACTCCATGGCGAACAGTCGTGAAACCTGCGCGCGGCGGATTTTGGGCGGTCCCGGATCAGCCGACCAGATACTGACCGCCGTTCAGCGACAGGGTGCAGCCTGTGACATATCCGGCACGTTCGCCTGACAGCCAGGACACCATGTCGGCGATTTCCTCGCCTTTTCCGAGCCTTCCGACCGGAATCTGGGCGATGATTCCGGCCAGGACCTTCTCGTCCATGGCCCCGACCATCTCGGTGTCGATATAGCCGGGGGCGATGCAGTTCACGGTCACGCCCTTGCGCGCGTTCTCGAGCGCCAGCGCCTTGGTGAAGCCGATCATCCCGGCCTTGGCGGCGGAATAGTTGGTCTGGCCGATCTGGCCCTTCTGGCCGTTGATCGAGCTGATGTTGACGATACGGCCGAAGCCCCGGTCGCGCATGCCGTTGATGACCTGGCGCGTCATGTTGAAGACGCTGTCCATATTGACCCGGATGACGTCGGACCACTGGTCCGAGCTCATCTTGTGGAAGAAGCCGTCGCGGGTGATGCCGGCGTTGTTGACCAGCACGTCGATCGGACCCAGCTGGTCCTCGACCTCCTTCACGGCGCGGGCGCAGTCGTCGAACGAGCCGACATTGCCCTTGACGATGGTGACGCCCAGCTCCCTCGCCGTGGCCTCGGCCGCCTCGGTATTGCCGGAATAGCCGGCGGCGACGGACATGCCGTCCTCCTTCAGCCGCTGGGCGATCGCCTTGCCGATGCCGCGGGTGCCACCCGTGACCAGAGCCACTCGAGCCATGTGCGTTTCCTTGTCCCATGGGCCGCATCTGACGCGCGGCCTCCCAAGGTTACGGTTTAGACGCTGGGAGGTTGCGCGGGAAGCTCTCCGGAGGCCGGATCAGATGCGGGCCATGTCGAGCACGAAACGATAGCGCACGTCGGACTTCTCCATCCGGGCGTAGGCCTCGTTGATCTGGTCCGGAGCGATCAGCTCGATGTCGCAGGCCAGGCCGTGCTCGGCGCAGAAGTCCAGCATCTCCTGGGTCTCGCGGATGCCGCCGATCAGGGAACCGGCGACGGACCGGCGGCGCCACAGCAGGCCCATGGCGTAGACGGGCAGGCCCTCGGTGGTCAGGCCCAGCATGACCATCGTCCCGTCCTTGGCCAGCAGCTGGACGTGGCTCGCGATCTCGTGCGTCGCCGAGACGGTGTTGATGATCAGGTCGAAACTCTCGCCCGCCGCCTTCATCGCCGCCTTGTCGGAGTTGATGAGGAAATGCTTCGCCCCCATCCGCTCGGCGTCGGCCTTCTTGCGGTCCGAGGTCGACAGGACGGTGACCTCCGCCCCCATGGCCGCGGCCAGTTTGACCGCCATATGGCCCAGGCCGCCCAGGCCGATCACCGCCACCTTCGATCCCGGCCCCACCTTCCAGTGGCGCAGCGGCGACCAGGTGGTGATGCCGGCGCACAGCAGCGGCGCGGCGGCGTCGAGCGGGATGCTGTCGGGGATGGTCACGACATAGTTCTGGTCGACCACGATGGCGGTGGAATAGCCGCCCTGGGTGATCTTCTGGCCCACGGCCGCGCCCTTGGGGTCAGGCGAGCCATAGGTCTGGGTCATGCCGGGAACGCAGTACTGCTCCTCGCCTTCCAGACAGGGTTTGCACTGGCGGCAGCTGTCGACCATGCAGCCGACCCCGACCCGGTCGCCGACCTTGAAGCGGGCGACGTTCTCGCCCACCGCCGTCACCACGCCGGCGATCTCGTGACCGGGCACGATCGGGTAGGTCGTGTTGCCGAAGTCGTTCTTCACGGTGTGCAGGTCGGAGTGGCAGACGCCCGCGTATTTGATCTCGATGGCCACATCGTCCGGACCCGGATCGCGTCGATCGAAGCTGAAGGGCGACAACGGCGCGACGCTCGAGGTGGCGGCGAAGGCGCGGGTGGCGATGGGCATGAGGCCTCCGGGACGGGACAGGGCGGACGCCAGTAGCTAGGCGCTGCGCCCTTCCGCGACAACCTCCGTCAGCCGCCCATCGAGACCTCGCGCCGCGTGTCATCGCCGTAGGTGAGGCGGCGGATCCGGGCCTTCTTTTCGGCGTGGTCGAACTCGATCAGTTCCACCCCGCCGCCGCCGCCCGGGTCGGTCACCAGCCGCACCGGAACGCCGGTGTCGTTGTTGTTCAGCTGGACCGAGGCCGCGCCCGTGCTCGATACGACCAGTCCCAGGCGGTCCGGCATCGTCGCGCCGACGCCCGCAGGCGCGTCCAGCGCCAGCGAGGCCTGGCCGTTCTCAAAGGTCCCGAGGCCGCCGCGTTCGGCGCCCGTCTCGTCGTAGATCCACACGGCGGCGGAGCGGCCGTGCCGGCGTCCCGAGTCCTCTCCGAGTACGACCCGTTCGACGCCGCGAGAGTCCACCAGGGCGATCCGGCGAGCCTTGATCTCGTCCTGGATCGGGTCCCGGGCGGCGCCGGCGACGAGCACTACCGCCAGGCCTGCGCCCATCGCCACGGTGATCGTCTGAAGCCGGTTCAGCTGCTTCTGCAGCCGGGCGATCGTCTCATCGGTGTTCATGGGAACCTCCTGTCCTGCGTTACAAGCTACCTATCAAAACAAGGTTCTGGAGGCTGCTTAATTCGCCGTAATGCCAAGCTTGCTGCGGGACGGCGGGGAGCCGGTTCACCAGCCGTTGCGGCCGTCGACATGCCGCACAGGGATGCCGGCCAGGTCGAGGTCGTCGAACAGGCGGGCGTTCAGAATGATGCGGGCGGGCCGGTCCTCGCCCTCATCCGTGGTCCAGGCGGGCGCCTCGTCGAAGACGCCGCACCCACAGGCCGTGCAATGGTGAAAGGTCATCATCCGGTCGCCCCACTGGTAGTCGGCGAGGCGGTCGGGCGAGACGCTGAGTTCCACCTGCTCCGGCGCATAGTAGGCGACCAGCGCCCCGCGTTTCGAACAGATGGAGCAGTTGCACTGCGTTACGCTCTCCGGCGGCGGCGCGGAGAACCGCTGCGCCCCGCAGTGGCAACTGCCCCGCATCCGCGCCGTCACTGGTTCAGCTTCTCGATCAGCGCCTGCGCCGCCGCCGGATTGCGCACCTTCGCCCCGGCGATGAAATAGGCGAACACGTCGCCCTTCTTCGCCCATTCGCGGGTCTGTTTGACGATGCCGTCCAGTTCGGCCGGGGACATGCCCGTCGGCTCGTCCTCGCGGCTCGACATCAGCCGGGCGTATTTGAAGTCGGCGGTGTCCTGATCGATCCGCGGCCACTGCGGGGCCTCGTCGTCGTGGCCGTAGACGATGGCCGCGCCGTATTTGCGGGCCAGGTCGTAGAACTGCTCGGTGTCGAAGGTGCCGCTGCGAACCTCCAGGGCGTGGCGCAGGCGCACCCCGTCCTTCTCCTTGGGCAACAGCTTCAGGAAGCCTTCGAAGTCGACCGGATCGAATTTCTTGGTGGCCATGAACTGCCAGTTGATCGGCCCCAGCTTGTCGCCCAGCGCCGTCAGTCCCTGATCGAGGAAACGGTCGAGGCTGTCGTTGCCTTCCGACAGGACTTTCCGGTTGGTGCAGAACCGGCTGGCCTTGACCGCGAAGACGAAGTCGTCGGGCGTCTCGTCGCGCCACTTCATCCAGGTCTCGGGCTTGAAGCCCGAATAATAGGTGCCGTTGATCTCGATCGAGGTCGTGTGCCGGCTGGCGTATTCCAGCTCGCGCTTCTGGCTCCATTTCTCGGGATAGAAGACGCCGCGCCACGGTTCATAGGTCCAGCCGCCGATGCCGACGCGGATTTTGCCTGTCATGTCGTCCTCCCTGTCCATACGGACCTAGGATCAGGCGGGCGAACTCACAAGCGCCCGGTAGGCCGCCGTCGCCTGACCTCGCGCCGTCTCGTCGTCCAGCAGGCGCCGCGAATGGCCATAGGCCAGCACCAGTCCCTTGAACTGGAACACCCTGAGCTCCAGCGTCGTGTCGTCGGCATCGGGATACAGGGCCCGGAACTCGCGCTTCAGCGTCTTCGCCCAGCGCACCTGACTGCCCTTCAGCGTGTCGCGCAGCGGGCCGGGCTGGTCGTCCAGCTCCATCGCCGCTGCTTTCAGCGGGCAGCCGCCCGGACGGTCCTCGCCGTCGATCCAGTCCAGTTCGCCCTTGAAGATGCGGTCCAGCCGTTCACGGCCCGGAGCCAGCGGCTCGGCCGGATCCCAGACCGCCGATTTGAACCGGTCGATCATGGCGTCGACCACCTCGGCCTGCAGGGCCTCCTTGGACTGGAAATGTTTGAGCACGGCGCTCTTGGACACGCCGGCCGCGCTCGCGACATCGCCCAGACTGACCGCCGCCAGACCCCGCACGGTGACCTGGGTCATCGCCTCGTCGATCAAACGGGCGTGGGTGGCCTCGCCTTTGGGCGGCATCGCAACAAGCCTCTTGACTGGAAGTAACCGATCGGTCACTTATGGGTGCACGAACGGTCACTTTTACATGGATCGTCCGTTTTGACCACCCCTCTGGAGGAAGCGCCATGCTTCTCATGACCCTGATCGCGGCGACCCTCGGCGTCGCCCAACCCGCACCGGCTCTCGACGCCCGCGCGACCCTCTCCGCGCCCGGCGAAGGCCGGAGTGCGGTGTTCGACGGCCGGAACTGGACCTGCGGTCCCGACGGCGCCTGCGTGGCCCGCGGCGCCGGCGCTTCCCAGCCGGTCCTGCGCGAATGCCGCCGCTTCGTCGCCCGCTTCGGCGTCGTCACCCGCTATGAACGGGACGGCGCCGCGCTGACCGAGGCGCAGCTGGCCCAGTGCAACACGGCGGCGCCGGCGCGATGAGCGCCGACAACAGGGCGGTCCTGACCGCTGTCTTCGAAGGCCTGGCCCGTGGCGATGGCCGGGCCTTCGTTGAGGCCATGGCCGAAGACTTCACCTGGATCATGATCGGTTCGACCGACTGGTCCGGCGTCTATCGCGGCAAGGCGGCGGTGCGCGGCGAACTGCTGCGGCCGTTGATGACGAGGTTCAAATCCTACCGGAACACGGCCCGGCGTTTCATCGTCGAGGGCGACTGGGCCGCCGTTCAGTGCGCCGGCGACGCCGAGACGACGGACGGGAAGCGGTATGACAACAGCTACTGCTGGGTGGTGCGGTTCCGCGACGGGCGGATGGTCGAACTGACGGAATACATGGACACCCAGCTGGTCATCGACGCACTGGGACCCTTCGAAAGAACGACCGCGGCCTAGTAGGCGAAGTCCCGGTACATCCGGCTCACATCGCCGGCCCACTCGCCGTGATACAGCTCCAGCAACCGTTCGGCCGGGGTGATCCCGCTGTCGGCGATGTCTTCCAGCTCTGACAGATAGCCGCGCTCGTCGACCATGCCGCCGCTGAAGCGGGCGCGGTTCTTCAGTCCCTGTTTGGCGATGGCGACCATGTCGACCGCGACATCGCGCACCGACCGGCCCGCCACCTCGGCCTTGAGGCCCAGACGCGTCACGTCGCGGCGCAGCCGTTCGTGGTCGGCGATGTCCCAGTCCTTGACCAGGTCCCAGGCCGCAGCCAGCGCCGCCCCGTCGTACAGCACCCCGGCCCACAGGGCCTGAAGGGCGCAGATGCGGCTCCACGGCCCGCCGTCGGCGCCGCGCATCTCCAGATACGACTTCAGCCGCACCTCGGGGAAAAGCGTGGTCAGGTGGTCGTTCCAGTCCTTCAGCGTGGCGCGTTCGCCGGGCAGGGCGTCCAGCCCGTCGGTCATGAAGCGGCGGAACGACTGGCCCGACAGATCGACGTAGGTCTCGCCGCGCTTGGCGAAATACATCGGCACGTCCAGGGCGTAGTCGGCATAGCGCTCGAAGCCGAAGCCGTCCTGGAAGACGAAGTCCAGCATGCCGGTTCGATCCGGGTCGGTGTCCGTCCAGACGTTGGCGCGCGAGGACAGAAAGCCGCTGGGCCTCCCCTCGATGAAGGGCGAACAGGCGAACAGGGCGGTGGCGATCGGCTGCAGCGCCAGCGAGGTGCGGAATTTGGCCACCATGTCGGCCTCGTCCGCGAAGTCCAGGTTCGACTGGATCGTGCAGGTGCGCAGCATCATGTCGAGGCCGAGCGACCCCTTCTTCGGCATATAGGCGCGCATGATCTTGTAGCGGCCCTTGGGCATGACAGGCACGTCCTCGCGCCGCCACAGGGGGTCGAAGCCGGCGCCGATGAAGCCGAGGTTGATCTGGTCGGCGACCTGTTTGACCTCCATCAGGTGGCGGCCGGTCTCGTCGCAGATATCGTGCACGTCCTTCAGCGGCGCGCCGGACAGCTCGAACTGGCCGCCGGGCTCCAGCGAGATGGAGGCGGTCATGCCTTCGGCGTTCTTCCGCTCCAGGGCGATGACGTGGCCCGCCTCCTCCACCGGCTCCCAGCCGAACCGCTGCAGGCCCGTCAGCATGGCCAGGATGCCGCTCTCGCCCTCATAGGCCGGACGACGCAGGGTCGTGCGGTCGAAGCCGAATTTCTCGTGCTCGGCGCCGATGCGCCATTGATCCCTGGGCTTGGCCCCTTTCGACATGGCGCCGATCAGGTCTTCGCGGGAAAGCGGCGCAGCGTCGGCCATATGGTTCTTTCAGCCCCAGAGCCCGAAGGCTGTCGTGGCGGCTAGATGGGGCGAAACGGTGCGTTCCTCAAGGGACGTCGCGATGGACCATGCCGTGTTTTCTGCGGGCGGTGAACGGCGTCATGACGCTGACGAAGAAGGCGACCGACCATCCCAGCAGGATGGCGCCGGCCACGCCCTCGATAGCCCCCAGCAAACGCCACTCCCGCGCCATCAGCGCGTCGCTGTAGCCGATCGAGCCGTAGCTGATGCTGGAGAAATAGACCGCCTCGCGCAGATCCGGCACGGCGCCGATCAATGTGTAGAGGGCCGCGTACATCCAGATCTCGACGCCATGGACGACGAACAGGCCCAGCACCACGGCGATGGTCAGCAGGGCGTGCCGCCACAGCGGGCCCTCGACATAGGACCGGCCCGCCCGGGTTTCGTAGATCTCCAGCCCGCGGCCGAGGCTGAGCAGGCCGAAGCCGTGGATGCTGACGGCCAGCAGGGCCATAACCGTCGACAGGGCCAGTTCGTTGAGCATGCCCCATCCTGCCCGGAAGCCGACGGTCCCGCTAGCGGTTCCAGTCGCCGACGGCCGCCTGCCACAGCGTCAGGGCGGCGACGGCGGCGGTGTCGGCGCGCAGGATTCTGGGGCCCAGCGACACCGCAGTGGTGAAGGGCAGGGCTCGCAGCCGCTCGCGTTCCTCGGGCGAGAAGCCGCCCTCGGGACCGATCAGGACCGCCCACGGGCCCTCGCCCGCGCCCTGCAACGCCGCGCCCGCCGGCTCCCCGCCGGTCTCGTCGCAGAACATCAGCCGCCGCCCCGCTTCCCAGCCGTCCAGCAGCTCGCCCAGCTTCGCCGGCTCGTCGACCATCGGCACATCGACCCGTCCGGTCTGTTCCGCGGCCTCGATGGCGATGGCGTCCAGCCGGTCCATGCGTACATGCTGGACCTGGGTCCGGTGGGTGACCACCAGCCAGATGCGACGCACCCCCAGTTCGGTCGCTTTTTCGACGGCGAACTCCAGCGCGCTCTTCTTCACCACGCTGATCAGCAGTTCGACATCGGGGCCGGTCGACTGCGGTCGGACCTGTTCTTCGGCGCGTAGCACCGCGCCCTTCTTGAGCACTTCTGCGATAACGCAGCGCCACTCGCCGTCGACGCCGTTGAAGACCAGCAGCCCGTCCCCGATCTTCAGCCGCATCACCTGGGTCAGGTAGCGCGACTGGTCCAGCGTCGGCAGAACGGCGGCGTCGGGGGAGAGGGGTTGGGGAACGTGGAGGCGGATCATTCGCCCAACCTCTCCTTGAGCAGTTCGATGGCGATCCCGAAGGCCGCGATCCTGCGCGTGAGCAAGGTGTGCTGGGCCGTGCCGGGCTCGAGGCTCGCCCGCGCCTTTTCGCATTTGGCGTTAGTCGACTCGATCGCCCGCAGCGCTTCCCTGAGATCGTGTTCGCTGTGAACGGTCATTGGACGGATCTCATAAAGAGAACCCTTGCGCCCGTCGACCGCGGTCCTCGACCCTAAAGCGTCCGCGCGATCAGCAGCTTCATGATCTCGTTCGTCCCGCCGTAGATCCGCTGCACCCGCGCATCCTTGTACAGCTGGGCGATCGGATACTCGTTCATGTATCCGTAGCCGCCGTGCAGCTGCAGCATCTCGTCGATGACCTCGCCCTGGATGTCGGTGACCCAGTATTTGGCCATTGAGGCCGTCGCCGCATCCAGCTTGCCCTCAAGATGCAGGCCCAGGCAGTGGTCGACGAACACCTTGGCCACCGTCAGCTTGGTCTTGACCTCGGCCAGTTTGAACTGGGTGTTCTGGAAGTCGAGGATGCGCTTGCCGAACGCCTTGCGATCCTTGACGTAGGCGATGGTCTCGACGAGGCCCCGCTCGGCCGCGGCCACGCCCTGGACGGCGATGTTCAGCCGCTCCTGCGGCAGCTGCTGCATCAGCTGGATGAAGCCCTGGCCCTCGCCGCCGCCGATGATGTTCTCGCCCGGGACCTTCACATCGTTGAAGAACAGCTCCGAGGTGTCGTTCCCCTCCATGCCGATCTTGTGCAGGTTCCGCCCGCGCTCGAAGCCCTCGGCGCCGTCCGTCTCGACCACGATCAGCGAGGTGCCCTTGGCGCCTTCCGACGGGTCGGTCTTGGCCACGACGATGATGAAATTGGCCAGCTGGCCATTGGTGATGAAGGTCTTGGACCCGTTCACCACATACTGGTTCCCGGTCTTGATGGCGGTGGTCTTGACCCCCTGCAGGTCGGACCCGGCGCCCGGCTCGGTCATGGCGATGGCGCCGACCAGTTCGCCCGACTGCAGCCGGGGCAGCCAGCGCGCCTTCTGTTCCTCGGTGCCGTAGTGCCAGATGTAGGGCATGACGATCGCATTGTGCAGCGAGATGCCGAAGTGATCCGCGCCCTTCCAGCCCAGCTGGCGCATCAGCACCACCTCATGCCGGTAGTCCCCGCCCATGCCGCCGTCGGCCTCGGGCATGGACAGGCCCAGCAGTCCGGCCTCGCCGGACGCGTTCCACAGTTCGCGCGGCACCGACGAATTAGCGATCCACGACTGCACCGCCTCAGGCGGCGCATGCTCGTCGATCCATTTACCGACGCTGTCGGAGAAGAGGACGATCTCCTCCTCCTGCATGAAATCGGGCTCGGGGACGTTGAGGACGTTCATAGGCTCACTCGGCGTTCTCCCTCCCCCTTGTGGGGAGGGTGGCCGCGAAGCGGCCGGGTGGGGGCGGCTTGGTGAAGGGAGCGCGGCTGTGTCGCCTGGCCCTCCCCACCCGGTCGTCGCTGCGCGCCGACCACCCTCCCCACAAGGGGGAGGGAGAAAGTCAGATCAGAACGCCTCCGCCGGCATCTGCATCAGCACGTCCGCGCCGGTCTTCAGCTTGGCCAGATGCGCGCCCGTGTCCGGCAGGATGCGTTCGACGAAATACCGGCCAGTCATCAGCTTGTTCGCATAGAACGGATCGGTCGACCCCGCATCCACCTGCGTCTGCGCCGCCTTGGCCATCTGCGCCCACATATAGGCCAGCGCCGTCAGGCCGAAGATGTGCAGATAGTCGGTCGAGGCGGCCCCGGCGTTGTCCGGGTTCTGCATCCCGTTCTGCATCAGCCACATGGTGGCCTCCTGCAGCTTCTTCTTGGCGTCGGTCAGGCCGTCGACGAAGGGCTTGATCGCCGTCTCGCCGCCATTCTCGGACACGAAGGCGTCGATGTCGGCGAACCACGTCATGATCGCCCGGCCGCCGTTGGCCGGCAGTTTCCGTCCCACCAGATCCAGCGCCTGGATGCCGTTGGCGCCCTCATAGATCATGGTGATCCGCGCATCGCGCAGATACTGCGACGCCGGGAAATGCTCGGTGTAGCCGCTGCCGCCGTGCACCTGCATGGCGAGGCTGGCGACGTGGAAACCCTTGTCGGTCAGATAGGCCTTCAGCACGGGCGTGATCAGACCCATGTAGTCGCGGGCCTTCTGGGCCTCGGCCTCGTCGTTCGAATACTGCAGATCGGCCTGCAGGGCGGTCCACAGGGTGAAGGCCTGACCGCCCTCGACGAAGGCCTTGGCCTCCAGCAGCATGCGGCGCACGTCGGGGTGAACCATGATCGAGTCGGCCGGGCCGTCGGGGTTCTTCGGCCCGGTCAGCGATCGGCCCTGCAGCCGGTCGTGGGCGAACTCCACGGCGGCCTGATAGGCGGCGGCGCCGATCGACAGCCCCTGCAGGCCGGTGCCGAGGCGGGCCTCGTTCATCATCACGAACATGGCCGCCATGCCCTTGTTCTCGGTCCCGACCAGCCAGCCCCTGGCGTTGTCATAGGCCATGACGCAGGTGGCGTTGCCGTGGATGCCCATCTTGTGCTCGAGGCCGGCGCAGGCCGCGCCTTCGTTGCGCTCGCCCAGCGAGCCGTCGTCATTGACGAAGACCTTGGGCACCACGAACAGGCTGATGCCCTTGATGCCGGCGGGCGCGCCCTCGATGCGGGCCAGCACCAGATGGATGATGTTGTCGGTGAAGTCGTGCTCGCCCGACGAGATCCAGATCTTCTGGCCGGTGATGTTGTAGCTGCCGTCGCCGTTCGGAACCGCCTTGGTGCGGATCAGGCCCAGGTCCGTGCCGCACTGCGGCTCGGTCAGGTTCATGGTCCCGCCCCATTCGCCGGTGGCCATCTTCGGCAGATACATGGCCTTCTGCTCGTCCGAGCCGTTGGCGTTCAGGCCCCAGTAGGCGCCCGCCGTCAGGCCCGGATACATCGAGAAGGCGGCGCTGGCCGCGGCGGTCATCTGGCCGAAGGCCATGGCCACCACCGAGGGCATGCCCTGGCCGCCATGCTCGGGCAGGGCCGACAGGGCAGGCCAGCCCGCCTCCACCATGGCCTTGTAGGCTTCCTTCCAGCCGGTCGGGCCGGTCACCTTGCCGTCGACCCATTTGCAGCCTTCCTGATCGCCGACGCGGTTCAGCGGGGCGATGACCTCCTCGGCGAATTTCGCGCCTTCCTCCAGGATCTGGGCCACCAGATCGGACGAGACGTCGGCGAAACCGGGCTGGTTCGAATAGCGGTCGATCTCCAGCACCTCGTCCAGAATGAACGTCAGGTCGCGGACAGGCGCCTTGTAGGCCATGTTCAGGCTCTCGCTTTGAAGGGCTGGTGGTGGGGATCGGGATTCAGCCGCGCCTTCAGCAGGTCGGCGTATTCCTCGGCGCCGGGCAGGAGGTCCGGGCGGTATTCGCCCAGCTTCTTCTCCATGACGGCGCAGGCTTCCTCGGCCGTCTCGATGGCGGCGTCGAGGTCTTCGCGCTGCTGTTTCAGCGCGGCGATCTGGGCCCGGTGGCGGCGCAGGGCGACGGCCATCTGGTGGGCGTTGTGATTGTCGTGGTCATAGAGGTCCAGCATCTCCTGGATCTCCAGCAGGCTGAAACCGATGCGGCGGCCGCGCAGGATCAGCTTCAACCGGGCGCGGTCGCGGGCGTCATAGACCCGGGTCTGGCCCTTGCGGGCGGGCGTCAGCAGACCCTTGTCCTCATAGAAGCGCAAGGCCCGGGCCGTCGCGCCGAACTCGCGGCACAGCTGGCGGATCGAATAGGTGCGATGATCATCGGCGGTCGCCATGCAGCCGTCATAACTTGACGTGCACGTAAAGGGAAGCCTTCTCGATCAGGCATCAGGCATCAGGCATCAGGCATCAGGCATCAGGGAACCGGTCGCGGTCAGCGTTCGGTTGGGCGAGCGCTCAGATGGCGATGAAGGATCCGGTGGTCCTGTTGCCTGTCGCCTGATCCCTCAGGCCTCAGCGAACCTCGCGGGCCCGCATCCACAGCACCGGCGCGGTCATCGCGATCAGCACCAGGTTGGTCACCGCCGGGCCGACGTCGCCGCCGACCGCATGCAGGCCCAGCATGACCACTTCCAGCGCCAGCAGGCCCGAGGCGGCCATGACGAGCAGCGGCCGGCCCTGCCTCCACGACACCAGCGGAGCCAGCACCAGAAGGGCCAGCAGGATTTCCGCCAGGCCGAGGCCCCGCACCATGTTCGGCGCGACGAGCGCCGGCCAGCGCATCAGATCGACCAGGTTGGCCATCGGCTCGCTGAGCTTGGCGTAGCCCGCGCCGATGAAGAACATCGCGAGCCAGCCCTGCAGCGTCCAGAGGGTCAGGTTGCGATAGCTGGCGTTGAGCCGCGAGCGGGCCGGGGAGAGGGTCTGGGAAGTCATTTTTCTGACGCCGGGGAGGGCGCTCTTTTGATTGGCAACAGTGGCGATGTCGGATCGCGCAAGCCATTCCGCAAGAGTGCGAAGCGTGACCGTAACCATCCGTGACCGCCTTCTGCGAGAGCTACGGGGCCGAAGCGTGGCCGTAAGCATAATTCTCTGTAATGCGACGGGCGTTGCAGTGGGGTTAAGGTCAGGCCTGGAGCAGGCGGACCTCACAGGCGGGTTCGGCATGAGGACGGCTCCTTCGGTCGGACAGCGAAGCCGGGTGACCGGCCCGTCCCCTACCTACCGCCACCCTGCTGCCAGCTTGCTGTCAGCAGTCGGCCAGACTCCAGGCGGCGCCGGCTTCGCGAACCCGCGCGATCTTGGTGCTCAGGGCGCCCCAGTCGTCATCATCATCGATGGCGGTCCAGATCGCCTCGACCTCGTCGATCAGCATTTCCTCGGGCTCGGGGCGGGCGAAGACCGGATGCTCAAGCCGCTCCGGCCGGTCGGGCTGATGTTCGAACAGGGCGAAGCGGAAGGCGTCGAACGCCTCGCCCTGGTAGAGCTTGCCCCGCGGCCCGCCCAGCGCCCGCGCTGACGAGGCGAAGCCGCCGAACCAGTCGAAGAACAGCGGCTCCCAGCGCAGGGCCTCGCCGCCTTCGCGAAGCAGGGCCAGGGCCGTGTCCAGCAGCCGCTGGTCGGCGGCCTCGCCAAGGCCTTGCACGCCCAGCCGCGACAGAAAGGCGTCGCGCAGCTCGCGGATATAGGCCGGGCCGAAACCGTTCAGCGCGTCCGTCAGCGGCCCCGCGTCGGCGACCAGTTTCAGCGCCCCGCCCAGCTGGGTCAGGGCCCAGAACACCGCCTCGGGCTGGCGGGCGAAGGCGTACAGGCCCGTCTGGTCGAAATAGGCGGCGGTGAAGCCGGGCTCGTAATGCGGCAGGAACCGCCACGGGCCGTAGTCGAAGCTCTCGCCCGTGACGTTCAGATTGTCGGTGTTCAGCACCCCGTGGACGAAGCCGGCGGCGATCCACCGCGCGGTCAGCCGGGCCGAGGCCTCGACCACGGCCCGCAGGAAGCCGGCCGTATCTCCCGGAGCGACGGCGGGGTGGTAAAGGGCGCGCGCATGCTCGACCAGCGCCTCGATCATGTCCTTGCGGCCCAGATACGCCGCCCGCTGGAAGGTGCCGAAGCGGATATGGCTGTGCGACAGCCGCACCAGCACCGCCGACCGCGTCGGCGACGGCTCGTCGCCGCGTTGCAGGGGCTCGCCGGTCTCGATCAGGCTGAAGGCGCGGCTGGTGGGGACGCCGAGCGCCTCGAGCATTTCAGCCGCCAGCACCTCCCGCACCCCGCCCTTCAGGGTCAATCGTCCGTCCGCGCCGCGCGACCATGGCGTCTGGCCCGATCCCTTGGCGCCCAGGTCCAGCAGACGCCCCTGATCGTCTCTCAGCTGCGCCGCCAGAAAGCCGCGGCCGTCGCCGAGGTCGGGGTTGTAGGTGCGGAACTGATGCCCGTGATAGCGCATGGCGACGGGGCCGGGCTGGCCGGGCAGAGGCTCGAACCGGCCGAAATGGGCGATCCATTCGGTGTCGGTCAGGGAGTCCAGACCCACGCTCGCCGCCGCCCGGTCATTGCGGAACCGCAGGATGGTTTCGGGAAACGCCGCCGCCCGGACGGCGTCGCCATAGTCCTCTCCCAGATCGAAGAAGCGGGGGTCGGGGCGGCAGGCGGGCGAGACGGGCATCCGGCGCAGATGCGGCCTCCGGTCCGCCGGCGCAACCGTCGGGTCGCGGTTGAACCCCGCGCGCCATCGCGTATTGTGGTCGGCAGAGATCAGGCCGGGCTCGCCGGTCAGGCTGGCGCGCCCGCTGATGCGGCGCGAATCCGGTCCGGCGTCCGTCGATAACCGGCGCCACGACAGACCCTTCCAGAATTCCGGAGGCCGCCGTGGCGCGCAAGATTACGCTCGACTTTCTCAAGACCGAAGCCGCGTCGGGAGCGGCGCTGGCCTTCGCGGCCCTGGCGGCGCTCATCGTCGCCAACTCGCCCTGGTCCGGGACCTATTTCGCGTGGCTGAAAAGCGAACACGTGCTGCAGCTCGGCCCCGTCATACTCCAGCTGACCATCACCGAATGGATCAAGGAAGGCCTGATGGCGGTCTTCTTCCTCGTGATCGGGCTGGAAATAAAATACGAAATTCTGAGGGGCGACCTCCGGAACCCCCGCAAGCTGGCGACTCCCGTTCTGGCGGCCCTGGGCGGCATGATCGGGCCGGCCCTGGTCTATCTGGCCGTGACCGGAGCGACGGGCGGGCCGGTCGCCGGCTGGCCGATCCCCCTGGCCACCGACATCGCCTTCGCCCTTGCCGTGTTCGGCGTGGCCGCACGGGGATTGCCGTCCTCGCTGCGCGTCTTCCTGCTGACGCTCGCCATCGTCGACGATCTGGGGGCCATCGCCCTGATCGCCGTGCTGTTTTCAGGCGGGGTGGACTGGGTCCCGCTGCTCTGGGTGGCCGGTCTGCTCGTCGTCGGCGCCGTCATGGCGCGCCGGGGCGTAGCGGCGCCGTTCTGGGTGCTGGGTTTCGGCCTCATCTGGTACCTGACGGTGCTGTCGGGCCTGTCGACGGCGCTGACGGCGGTGGCCTTCGCCGTCATCGTGCCCGTCGGCCAAAGGCGCGAGGATCGCCAGAGCCCGCTGAAGGAGGCGATGCATGACCTGCATCCCTACGTCGCCTGGCTGGTCCTGCCCCTGTTCGCCTTCGCCAAGGCCGGCGTCTCGCTGACGGGCCTGTCGCTGGAGCAGGCGATGGCGCCGCTGGTGCTCGGCGTCGCCCTGGGCCTGTTCCTCGGCAAGCAGATCGGCGTGTTCGGCGCGGTCTGGCTGGCCGCCGCACTCGGGATCGGCCGCAAGCCCACCGGCGCGACCTGGCTTGAGGTCTATGGCGTCAGCGCCCTGTGCGGGGTCGGCTTCACCATCAGCCTGTTCATCGGCGTGCTGGCCTTTCCCGGCGCCGGAGAGTCGCCCGAACAGATACAGGTCAAGCTGGGCGTGATGGGCGGTTCGCTGTTGTCGGCGCTGCTGGGCGCGGTCGCCCTGCGGCTGGCGACGCAGCGGCGGCGGGCGGCGGCCCCGGCCGAGGCGGAAGGCTAGCCCGCCGCCGCGCCAGCCGGCCTATCCGCCGCCGGGCTGCACCACCCAGCCGAACACGCCCAGCATGGCGAAGAAACCGGCCACATAGGCGACCGGCACGAACCAGGCCTGCCGCACCCACTGCACCAGCGACCGCGCCTCGGGAAACAGGTTGGACACCGCGACCCCGGCCGACGAGCCGAACCAGGTCATGGTCCCGCCAAAGCCGACGGCGAAGGCGGTGATCGACCAGTCGTAGCCGCCCTGCTGAAGAGCCAGGGCCGTCAGGGGAATGTTGTCGAACACCGCCGACAGGAAGCCGAGGCCGAGCGTCGTGACCCAGGTCGGCTCGGGCAGGCTGGCCAGCGGCATGAGGGAGGCCGTGGCGACCAGCATCACCAGGAAGACGGCGCCCTTGGCGGCGTGCCGCGTCGCCGACCAGTCCGGCCGGCGCAGGAAGGCCGCGACCAGCAGCGCGGCCCACATCGCCAGGCCGAGCACCGGCGCGGTTTCCTCGACGCCCGCGAAGACGCTGTTGACGACGACATTGGCCGTGACCAGCGAAACCAGCACAAAGGCCACGATCGCCAGCCGGGTCCAATGGATCTTCAGGTCGGGCGGGCAGTGCAGCAGCGGGGGCGAAAACCGGGCCTGGGCCCGCGATCCGAAATACCCCATGATCGCAAAGGCGACGCCGGCGCCCAGGAAGGCGCCCATGACATGGAGCGGAGACACGCCCGCCAGCCACATCATCGTGGTGGTGGTGTCGCCGATGACGCTGCCCGCTCCGCCCGCATTGGCGCAGCCCACGATGGCCGCCAGATAGGCGATGCTGACGCGCCCCTGGAACACATGGCGGGCGACGACTGCGCCGATCACGGCGGCGGCGATGTTGTCGATCACCGCGGACGCCAGAAAGATAATTCCCAGCAGAACCCAGCCGGCCGTCCAGTTGTCGGGAAGGATTCGCGGGGCGAAATCCGGAAGACCGCTCTTCTCGAAATGGCTGGACAGGGTCTCGAAGCCCGTCAGCAGCAGGAACAGGTTCGCGAGGATCACCCATTCGTGGGAAAAATGGCTGGCGAGCCCGGCCAGGCCTTCGCCACCGGGAAAGGCCGTCACCAGGCCCTCATAGGCCAGGGTTGCGACCAGACCCGCCGATGTCACGGCCAGCGCGCGCCGGTGGAATATGCCGACCCCTGCGAGAGTGACGGCGAAAATGACGAACTCTATCGGAAAGGGCATATGAGGCTCGGCTGTCCTGGGGGCTCCGCCACTCTAGCGACAGGCGGCCGGTTGCGGAAAGGCAAAGCGACGGCGGCCGGGCCCTGAAGCGGAGAGCCGGGAGGGCCTGTGATGTTTCGAGGGGTCGGTCGACGGCGCAAGATTTTGGCCGAACAGACGCCGGATACTGTCCCGACCCGGGCGAATATTGACCTAGCGTCATCGGTTTCTGTCGCTTTTGCGTCACAGTCCCGGTTGCGCCACGGCGGAAATAGGGCCGGGGACCCTCGCGCTGCTTGTCGCTGACTCCGGCTTGGATTACCCCGGAGCCTGGACTTTCCGCACTCCATCAAGAAGAGCGCGGGCCAGGGATCAGGAAACGCCGCGGTCGCCGTCCTTGACGGAGTCCCGGCCCATGTCGGGGAGCGACCATGCGCCTTACCAACCTTCTTCGCACCACTGTGTCGGCCGCCGTCGTCGGCGCCTGCGCCTTCGGCCTGGCGGGCGTCGCCTCGGCCCAGACCGCGCCGCAGGATGAGCCGACGACGATCGACGACATCATCGTCACCGCCCAGAAGCGCGAGCAGAACCTGCAGGACGTGCCGATCGTGGTTACCAGCCTGTCGCAGGAAGTGCTGCAGGACGCCGGCGTCCGCGACATCAAGGACCTGCAGATCCTCACCCCCGGCATGACGGTCACCTCGACCTCGTCGGAAGCCTCGACCACCGCCCGTATCCGCGGCGTCGGCACGGTCGGCGACAACCCCGGCCTGGAAAGCTCGGTCGGCGTGGTCATCGACGGCGTCTATCGCTCGCGCAACTCGGTCGGCTTTGGCGACCTGGGCGAACTGTCCCGCATCGAGGTTCTGAAGGGCCCGCAAGGCACGCTGTTCGGCAAGAACACCTCGGCCGGCGTCATCAACATCATCACCGAGGCCCCGTCGTTCACGCCGGGCTTCAACGCCGAAGCGACCATCGGCAATTTTGACGCCATGGCCCTGTCGGCCTCGGTCACCGGACCGATCACCGAACATCTCGCCTTCCGCCTGTACGCCGCTCACCGCGAGCGCGACGGCTACCTGGACGTCAACGTCGGCGACGGCCCGCGTCGTGAATATGACGACAACAACCAGGATTTCAGCACCGTCCGCGGCCAGCTGCTGTGGCTGCCGAACGACAACACCTCGGTCCGCGTGATCGCCGACTATTCGACGCGCGAAGAATATTGCTGCATCGGCACCCAGATCCGCACCGGCCCGACCTATCCCTTCGTCGACGCCCTCTCGACCGGCACGGGCCAGCGCCCGCCGGCCGCCGGCTTCGGACCCCTGCCGTTCCTGCGCACCGGCTACGCCAACCGCGCCGACGGTCAGGATGTCGAGGACAAGGGCGTGTCGGTCGAGGTCAATATCGACATGCCGTCGCTGTTCGGCGGCGCGACCCTGACCTCGGTCACCTCGGCGCGCAAATGGAGCTCCAGCCTCGGCCAGGACATCGACTACACCGGGGCCGACCTGCTGTATCGCGTCAAGGACGGCGACTACGGATTCGAGGTCGATAACCTGACCCAGGAATTCCGTCTGGCCGGCTCGAATGACACCCTCGACTGGCTGGTCGGCGTCTTCGCCACCAAGGAGGACATCAACCGGACCGACAGCTACTATTTCGGCGCTGACTATACGCCGTTCCTGTCGCTCCTGCTCAGCGCCCGTCTGAACGCGGTGAACCCGGCCCTGCCGATCAGCCCCGCCACCATCGGCTGCTACACGCGTCCGGCCCAGACGGCCCCCGGCTTCGGCGGCTGTCTGGCGACGGGCGGCATGTCGCCCGCCGGTCCGACGGCGGCCACCGGTCCCGGCTTCATCGTCGGCCAGGGCGTCGAGGACAACTACGACCAGGAATCGACCTCGTTCGCCATCTTCACCAACAACAGCTGGCACGTCACCGACGCCTTCGACATCACCCTGGGCCTCCGCTACACCCTGGATGACAAGACGCTCGAGGCGCAGCAGCGCAACATCAACGGCAACGGCGCCACCTGCGCCGCCGCCCTGGGCAACGCCGCCGCCATCGGCGCGGTGCTGGGCGCCGCGAACACGCCGACCATCCTCGGCAACTTCTGCCTTCCCTGGGCGAACGCGGCCTACAACAACCGCAACATCTCGGAGGGCTTCGACGACGGCGAGCTGAGCGGAACGATCAAGGCGTCGTACCGCCTGAACCCCTCGATCCTGACCTATGTGTCGTACGCCCGCGGCTACAAGAGCTTCGGCTACAACCTGGACCGGGTGCAGACCGGCATCACGCCCAACGCCTCGCTGCTGTTCCCGTCGGAAGTCGTCGACAGCTACGAAGCCGGCGTCAAGATGACCCTGCTGGACCGCAGCCTGCTGCTGAACGCGACCTACTTCGACCAGACGTTCACCGACTTCCAGCTCAACACCTTCCTCGGCACCGCCTTCGTGGTGGAGTCGATCCCCGAACTGACCTCGCGCGGCGTCGACGCCGACTTCCTGTGGTTCAGCCCGATCGAGGGTCTGAGCTTCCAGGGCGGCGTCACCTGGACCGACGCCAAATACGGGAACTTCACCGCGGCCGACCTGTCGAGCCCGGGCAACTTCCCGCAACTGTCGCTGCTCCCCGGCGCCCGCGCCTCGTTCGCGCCGGAATGGTCGGCCACCGCCTCGATCAACTTCGATCGCAGCATCGGCAGCGGCCTGCGCGCGGGCTTCAGCCTCGCCGGCAAATACATGGACGACTACAACACCGGCTCGGACCTGCTGCCCTACAAGCTGCAGGAAGCGTTCACGACGCTGAACGGCCGCATCATGCTCGGCGCCGAGGATGAGTCATGGACCGCCGAGCTCTGGGTCCAGAACCTGACCGACGAGGAATACATCCAGGTCGCCTACAACGCTCCGCTGCAAGGCGGCGCCTTCCAGAGCACGGTCCAGCCGAACGGCACCTATTACAACCCGGCTCTGGACACCCAGACCTACGACGCCTTCCTGGGCCAGCCGCGCACCTACGGCGCGACCCTGCGCTTCAAGTACTAGTCAACGCGCCGCAAGGCGGGACGACGCAGCCGGCCGGGGGAAACCCCGGCCGGTTTTGTTTTGAGCGGACGGCGGAGTTTGCTTGTACCCCCGCCGACGCCGCGACGGCGCTTAAGGGGCAACGGGGGATCAGGCCAACACAATCCCGTGCATCCCCGCGAAGGCGGGGACCCAGGCTTTGGTCAGGGAGCGCGCCCGGGACCGCTGAACCGGTCCTCGAACAAAGATGTGAGCTGTCGCTCAAACCTGGGTCCCCGCCTTCGCGGGGATGCACGGGTTCCCTTGTCCCTGTCCACGCCCCGTTGCATGCGCCCTTCGCCCCGCAAGGCGAGAAGAGGCTACAGCCCGTTCCCTATTCCGCGGGCGTCGCCTCGGGCGCCGGCGGCGCGTGGCGCTGGCCCGCGAACATCTTGCTCATGCGCCGGGCGAAGAAGCCGGCGATGTCGTCCACGATGGTGAAGATCGGCGGAATGAACAGCAGCGACAGGAAGGTCGAGGAGATCAGCCCCCCGACCACGGCGATGGCCATGGGCTGGCGGAACTCCACGTCGGCGCCCCAGCCGACGGCCACGGGCATCATGCCGGCGCCCATGGCGAAGGTGGTCATCAGGATGGGCCGCGCCCGCTTGTGGGCGGCGTCCATGATGGCGTCCCAGCGCTTCATCCCGTCCTTCTCGGCCATGACGATATAGTCGACCAGCAGGATGGAGTTCTTGGCCGCGATCCCCATCAGCATCAGCACCCCGATCAGCGACGAGATCGAGAAGCTGGAGCCTCCGATCATCAACGCCACGAAGGCGCCGCCGATGGCCAGCGGCAGCGAGGCCATGATGGTGACCGGATAGGCGAAGCTGCGGAACAGCAGCACCAGCACGGCGTACATCAGCAGGATGCCGGTCGCGAAGGCGACGGCGAAGCCGGTGATCATCTCCTGGATGAACTCGGCGTCCCCTGCGGGCACCTGACGCACCCCGGTCGGCAGGTTGCGGACAGTCGGCAGCTTCTTGACCGCCGCGTCGGCCTCGCCCGAACGGATGCCGTCCAGCTCGGCGGTGATTGAGGCGATACGCGACCGGTCCTGACGCAGCACCTGCGACGGGCCGGATCCGAACTGGATGTCGGCCACGGCGCTCAGCGGCACGGCGCCGCCGTCGTTGGTGGGCACCCGCAGGGTCTCCAGCACCGACAGGTCCTCGCGCGCCGCCTCCGTCAGCTGCAGGCGGATCGGCACCTGACGGTCGCCCAGATTGTATTTGGGCAGGTTCTGCGCCACGTCGCCGATGGTGGCGACGCGGATGGTCTGGGAGATGTCGCCGGTCGACACGCCCATCAGGGCGGCCTGGTCAGGGCGCGGGGTGACGAGGATTTCCGGCCGCGCGATCGAGGCGGTGTTGACCACATTGGCCAGCCCCGGAACGGTGCGCATCTCGGCCTCGATCTTGCGGGCTGCGGCCTGCAGGGCCGCCGGATTGTCGCTGAGGATGGCGAAGGTGTAGCTCGTCCCGTCCGAAGGCCCGCCGCCCTGGTTGCCTGTGCCGGCGCCGATCCGGGCGCCCGGAATGGCCTTCCAGCCATCGACCATCTCGCGCGCGAATTCCTGCTGGCTCAGCGCGCGTTCGCCCTTGTCGACCATGTCCGCATAGACATTGGCCTGGTTGACGTCCTGGCCGCCGACCGCGGCGTAGACCGAGGTGACTTCCGGCCGCTCGCGCAGATCGCGGGTGACCTGCTGAACAATGGCGTCGGTCTGGCGCAGGGTCGCGCCGGGCGGCAGTTCGATCGAGAAGGCCGCGCGCGACTGGTCGCCCGAGGGCGAGAATTCGAACGGCACCTTGGTGGCCAGGAAGCCGCAGCCGATGAACAGGACGGTGCCCAGGGCGAACACCTTCCAGCGATTGGCCAGCGACCAGCGCAGCGAGCTCAGATAGGTCCCCATCCAGAACGGGTCGGCGTCCTCATGCTTCTGATGCTTCAGCAAATAGGCGGCCATCAGCGGCGTCAGCGTCCGCGCCACGACCAGCGAGAAGGCCACGGAGACGCAGGCGGCCAGGGCGAAGGCCTTGAAGAACTGGCCGATGATGCCCGGCATGAAGCCGACCGGCGCGAACACCGCCAGAATGGTGGCGGTAGTGGCCACGACGGCCAGACCGATCTCGTCCGCCGCCTCCATGGAAGCGTGATAGGGCGACTTTCCGTCCCGCATGTGCCGGACGATGTTCTCGATCTCCACGATGGCGTCGTCGACCAGAATGCCCACCGTCAGCGACAGGGCCAGCAGGGTGACGACGTTCAGCGACTGGTCCAGCGGCCCCAGGATGGCGAAGGCGGGGATCAGCGACAGCGGCATGGCCGTGGCGGTGATGAAGGTCGCGCGCCAGTCCCTGAGGAAGATGAACACCACGATGACCGCCAGACCGGCGCCCAGCAGCAGGGCCTCGATCGAGGCGAGGTAGCTCTCCTCGATATATTCGACGCTGGAGGTGACCTTCTCGATGGTCAGTTCGGGATGGGCCTCGTCGATCTCGGCCACGCGCTCGCGGACCTTTTCGGAAACCTTGACCTCGCTGGCGCTGCGCGAACGCAGGAAGTTGAAGGTGACCGCTTCCTGGCCGTTGTAGCGGGCCAGACGGCGCGGTTCGCTCCAGTGATCCTCGACCGTGCCCAGGTCGCCCAGACGGGCGGAGCGGCCGCCGGCGAGGGGGATCAGGGTCTCGCGCAGCTGCTCGATCGAACCGGCGGCGCCGAGGGTCCGGATCGACCGCTCGGAGCCCGAGATGGTCACCCGGCCGCCGGGCAGGTCGTTGTTGACCGAGGTCAGCGCCTGGCTGACCTGGGCCGCCGTCAGGCCGAACGAGGCGAGGCGGTCGGGATCCAGCTGGACGCGGATCTCGCGGTCGACGCCGCCCGAACGGTTGACCTCGCCGACGCCGCTGATGGACAGCAGCGAGCGGCTGACCTCGTTGTCGATGAACCAGCTGATCTCTTCCGGCGTCATGGTCGACGAGCGGACCACCCAGGTGATCAGGGCGTCGCCGGTGATGTCGATGCGCTGGACGCTGGGCTCCTGCATGTCCTGCGGCAGGTCGGCGCGCAGGCCGCTCATGGCGTTGCGGACGTCGTTGGTGGCGCGTTCGGTGTCGGTGCCCAGCTCGAACTCGATGGTCGTCTGGGACGAGCCGTCCAGCACCTGGGAGTTGATGTGGCGCACCCCGGGCAGGCCGGCGAGGGAGTCCTCGATCAGCCGCGTGACCTGGACTTCCATCTCGCTGGGCGCGGCGCCGGGCCGGCCCGCATAGACGCTGATCAGCGGGAAATCGATGTCGGGGTTGTTGTTGATCCGCATCCCCATGAAGCCGTTGACGCCAGCCAGCGTCAGCAACACGAACATGAGGATGATCGGGATCGGATTCTTGATCGACCAGGATGAGATGTTTTTCATCGTCCGGCCCTATTTCTTCGCCGGAGCGGCGGCGCGAACCGGAGCGGCGCGGGCGGCCGGCGCGATGGTCACGCGATCACCCTCGCCGAGGAAGCCGGCCCCCGCGACCACGACCCGCGCGCCCGCGGCCAGACCGCTGACCGCCGTCGAATTGGTCGTACGCGACAGCACCGTCACGGGCTGGAAATGGGCCCGGTTGTCGGTCCCCAGCACGAAGACCCCCGCGCGGTTCTCGCGATAGAGCACGGAGGCGGTCGGCACGGTCACGGCCGGTTGGTCGCCGACCTGGATGCGGGCGCGGGCGAACATGCCGGGACGGAAGCCGCCGCCGTTCAGCGCGATGCGGGCGGTTCCCAACCGGTTTTCGGCGTTGACCTCGGGCGTCACGATACGGACTCGGCCGGTGGTCTCGCCGACCTGGTCGGACGAGACGACGGCGCTCTGGCCCGCGCGGACCAGAGCCATGTCGGTCTCCGGCACCTGGGCGTCCAGTTCCAGCCGGCCGTCGCGGACGATGCGGAACAGCTCGGTTCCGGGCGAGATGATCTGGCCGCGCGTGACGCTGCGGCTGATGACCAGACCCGAGACCGGGGCCTTGATGGTCGCCTGCGACAGGCGCGTGCGGGTTTCGGACAGGGAGGCCTGGGCCGCCGCCACATTGGCGCTCGACGCGCGCTGGTTGGCCAGGGCGGTGTCCAGCGAGGCCTGGCTGAGGAAGCCGCGCTCCTTCAGTTCCTGGGCGCGGCCCAGGGCGGCCTGGTCGCGGGCCGCATTGGCCTCGGCCGTCTGCACCGCCGCCTGCTGCTGGCGCAGCTGGGCGCGCAGCAGGGCGTCGTTCATCTGCACCAGCGGCTGGCCCTGACGGACATAGGTCCCTTCGTCGACATAGACCCCGGTGGCGGTGAGCCCGCCGGTCTCGGCGCCCACGGGCACCTCTTCCCAGGCCGAGACGGTGCCCGAGGCGGTGACCGTGCGCGGCAGGTTCTGCAGCGAGGCGGTCACGACCGAGACGGTCTGGCTGGAGGCGCCGCCGCCGGCCTTCGCGCCGGCCTTGGCTTCGGCCTTCTTCGCATCGCCTTCGCCGCCGCAGGCCGCCAGGGCCAGGCTGACGATCACGACCGCCGCGCCGGTCCGCATGTTCCGCATGGTGTTGCTCACGTCTGATCCCCTTTGCGCCGCGCCGGGGAGGCGGCGCCGACTGATGGTCGCCCGTCCCGGGCGCGCTGTCATCAGCTGTTGAATAGCGGGTCGGCGAGCGCTTCTCAAACGCGAATCCGTCCCGTTACCGCGAAGTAATCCGCCACCGCGCCTGTGGCCGGGGGCCGAGGGGACGGCGTCCGCGTTGGCGATTCCGCCCCGCCGTGCTACCGGCGCGGCCATGACGACCCCTCCCATCGACCGTATCCGGAATTTCTCCGTTGTCGCCCACATCGACCACGGCAAATCCACCCTGTCCGACCGCCTGATTCAGGTGACCGGCGGCCTGACCGCGCGCGAGATGTCGGCGCAAGTCCTTGATAATATGGAAATTGAGAAGGAGCGGGGGATCACGATCAAGGCGCAGACGGTGCGGCTGAACTATACGGCGAAGGACGGGCTCGACTACGTCCTGAACCTGATGGACACGCCGGGGCACGTCGACTTCGCCTATGAGGTCAGCCGGTCGCTGGCCGCCTGCGAGGGCTCCCTGCTGGTCGTCGACGCGTCGCAGGGCGTGGAAGCCCAGACCCTGGCCAATGTCTACCAGGCCATCGACAACAACCACGAGATCGTCCCCGTCCTCAACAAGATCGACCTGCCCGCGGCCGAGCCCGAGCGCGTCCGACAGCAGATCGAGGACGTCATCGGCATCGACGCCTCGGAGGCCGTGCTGTGCAGCGCCAAGTCCGGCATCGGCATCGAGGACGTGCTGGAGGCCATCGTCACCCGCCTGCCGGCGCCCAAGGGCGACCCCGACGCCCCGCTCAAGGCCCTGCTGGTCGACGCCTGGTACGACCCCTATCTGGGCGTCGTCGTCCTGGTCCGCGTCTTCGACGGCACGCTGAAGACCGGCCAGCGCGTCAAGATGATGCAGAACGGCTCGACCCATCTGATCGACCGCGTCGGCGTCTTCACGCCCAGGAACACCCCGGTCGACCAGCTCGGCCCCGGCGAGGTCGGCTTCATCACCGCCCAGATCAAGGAGGTCGCCCACGCCGCCGTCGGCGACACCATCACCGACGAGAAGAAGCCCACCGCCGAACCGCTCAAGGGCTTCAAGGAAGTCCAGTCCGTCGTCTTCTGCGGCCTGTTCCCGGTCGACGCCGCCGATTTCGAGGACCTGCGCGCCGCCATCGGCCGCCTGCGCCTCAACGACGCGTCATTCACCTATGAGATGGAATCCAGCGCCGCCCTCGGCTTCGGCTTCCGCTGCGGCTTCCTCGGCCTGCTGCATCTGGAGATCATCCAGGAGCGGCTCAGCCGCGAGTTCAACCTCGACCTGATCGCGACCGCCCCGTCGGTCGTCTATAAAATCGCCCTGCGCGACGGCTCCGAGATCGAGCTGCACAATCCGGCCGACCTGCCCGACGTCATGCAGATCATGGAAATCAGCGAGCCGTGGATCAAGGCGACCATCCTGACCCCCGACGAATACCTCGGCGGCGTCATCAAGCTGTGCCAGGACCGCCGCGGCTCCCAGGTCGAACTGTCCTACGTCGGATCCCGCGCCCTGGTGGTCTATGAGCTGCCGCTGAACGAGGTCGTGTTCGACTTCTACGACCGGCTGAAATCCATCTCCAAGGGTTACGCCTCGTTCGACTACGAACTGTCGGACTACAAGGTCGGCGACCTGGTCAAGATGAACATCCTCGTCAACAGCGAGCCCGTCGACGCCCTGTCCATGCTGGTCCACCGCGGCCGGGCCGAGATGCGTGGGCGCAGCATGGTCGAGAAGATGAAGGAGCTGATCCCCCCGCACCTGTTCGTCATCCCGATCCAGGCCGCCATCGGCGGCAAGATCATCGCCCGCGAGACGGTGCGGGCCCTGCGCAAGGACGTGACCAGCAAATGCTACGGCGGCGACGCCACCCGGAAGAAGAAGCTGCTGGAGAAGCAGAAGGCGGGGAAGAAGCGGATGCGCCAGTTCGGGAAGGTGGAGATCCCGCAGGAGGCGTTCATCGCGGCGCTGAAGATGGACGAGGATTGAGGGCTTACGCTGCCCCTCATCGGTGAGGTGCTAGGGTAGAACCGGAGAAAGTGTCCGACTTGAGGTTGGTAAGCTCTTGTTCCTGACTTGTTCTCCTGGCAGAATCTCCTCAGTCTGCCACCCTCAACAAGCGCGGAATCGCCGTGTCGGAGTATGCCCTAATGGTGAAACAGGCCGGACAGGCGACCGCCGACGTGGCGGTAAGCTTGGGTCTTATTGACGGTCCGGTCACGCCTGCGGCTCCGCAACCCAAGCTGAAACTGTTGCGCGGCGGCAAGGATCAGCCGCCCGCTGACTTCACCTTCATCGACCTGTTCGCCGGGATCGGCGGGCTGCGGCGCGGGTTTGAATCGATCGGCGGGCGCTGCGTCTTCACGTCCGAGTGGGACAAGTACAGCCAGAAGACCTACGCCGCGAACTTCCCCGACGACGACCACGAGATCAACGGCGACATCACCAAGGTGGATGTCGCCGACATCCCGGCGCACGACGTGCTGCTGGCCGGTTTTCCGTGCCAGCCGTTCTCGATCGCGGGCGTGTCCAAGAAGAACGCCCTGGGCCGCGTCCACGGGTTTGAGGACAAGACCCAGGGGACGCTGTTCTTCGATGTGGCGCGGATCATCAAACATCATCAGCCCGCTGCCTTCCTGCTGGAGAACGTCCGCAACCTGGTCAGTCACGACAAGGGAAAGACGTTCCAGACGATCAAGGACGTGCTGACCGAGGAGTTGGGCTACACGATCGACTTCCGGGTCATCGACGGCCGTCACTGGACGCCGCAGCATCGGGAACGGATTTTTATCGTCGGTTTCCGGGCCGATCAGGGCTTCCGCTTTGCGGATATGAAGCTGCCGGACGCCGCGCCGAAGCTGGTCGAGATTCTGCATCTCGAAGGCGATGAATCTGAAATTCCCGACCAGAAATATACCGTCGGTAATTCGGGCCGTGTGGCGGACAAGTACACCCTGACAGACCACCTTTGGAACTATCTCCAGCGCTACAAGGAGAAGCACCAGGCCGCCGGCAATGGCTTTGGTTTCGGTTTGGTGGGGCCGGAGAACGTCGCGCGGACGTTGTCAGCCCGCTACTACAAGGACGGGTCGGAGATCCTGATCAAGCGAGGTGAGGGCGAAACGCCTCGCCGCCTTACGCCCCGCGAGTGTGCGCGTTTGATGGGTTTCGATTCTCCTCGCGGCGCGGAGTTCATCATTCCCGTCTCTGACACCCAGGCCTATCGCCAGTTCGGCAATTCTGTTGTGGTGCCGGCTGTGAAAGCCGTCGCCGAACATATGAAGCCGCACCTCTTCGCCGCGCTCGGGAAACGGCCGAAGGCCGGGGTTGGCTGACGTCGTCGATCCGGCGACCCGCAGCCGGATGATGTCCGGCATCCGGGGCAAGGACACGAAACCGGAATTGATGATCCGCAAGGCGCTGCATGCGCGCGGGTTTCGCTATCGGCTGCACTGCGATCTGCCGGGTAAGCCGGATATCTGTCTGCCGAAGCATCGGGCGGTGATTTTTGTGCATGGCTGCTTCTGGCACGGGCACGACTGTCATCTGTTCAAATGGCCGAAGACGCGACCGGAGTTTTGGGAAGCGAAGATCAAACGGAACCGGGAGGTGGATGCGGTTTCGACCGCCGCACTCTTGGCAGGAGGCTGGAGGGTGGGTGCAATATGGGAATGCGCCCTCAAGGGTCGGACTCGCGTACCCTTGGAAAGGGTGCTCGACGAGTGCGAGGCATGGTTGACCGGTAACTGTTCAATCCTTGAAATCCGGAGCGCTCCGACACGGCCATGAGCCCCCGCGCCTTCAGGACGGTACCGTATCAACTCACTAAGTTGATGATCTCATGGCGATGATACATTTGCGTGAGATTTGAGTGTTGGACCCGGAACTGGCTGCGCCTGTGGAGTGTCAGCTTACCGGTTGACGCCTTCTCAAGTTTCAAGGCGGGGTCATAATAGACCGCCCCTGAAGCGAACGCTTTCAAGAACAGTATGAAATCAGTCTGTTCGCAGAGGAGAATCTGCGAACCGTACGAATACTCCGGCGGTGGTGTGCGGAAGAGTGAGGGCACGTAAGCCGCTTGAGCATGCTTCCTGTTCCAATGGGCCATCAAGCCTGAAAAGGACCAGGTTGCGGCTTCTTCGCCGTCCTTGGTGACGAGCGCCAGTCCGCCGTCCATGTCGTTTATTTTCCCGGCCGCGGCATCAAATCCCTTGAGGGTCATGCGAAGTCCGGTGTCGTCATGCACGGTCTTCTGACAAGAATAAATTCCACCGAAGTTGGTTCTGTCGGGCTTCCCGCTCTTGTCAGGGTACCCGAAACGCTCGACGAATTTTTCCGCCGATCCGGTCTTGTAGAAGCCACCAGTTGGCTCCGGCGTGAAGAGTGTCACCACCGACTTGGGTGCAAACTTGATGAAGTCTCTGACGCCGTACTGCTTCACTTCCCAGCCCATGAAGTCGGGTTCGGCATACCCGTTTGGCCGGACGCCGAGTTCTGCCTCGAGGGTATAGCCACCCCCGTTTCGGGCCGAATAGGGGGCCTTTGCTCCGGTCGCTGTGAGCTTCTGCGAAGCGATCCACTGCAAGCCATAGATCCTGCGCAGTTGCGCGAGGAGGATCGCTTTCGGATCGGTCGGGCCATCGAGGCTGAGTGGTAGCTCGAGAAAGACGCCCAGCGTGGGCCATGACCTCGCGTCAAGCTCTTTGGAGATCGCGCTGTCGCTAGCGGCGGCAAACCCCAGAACCTCTCCGGCTCGCGTGACCCCGAAAAACAAGACGCGCCCCTCGTCGCGTATCGTCATCAAGTTATTGGGCGCGGACCTGCAACCACGCAGAAAGCCGGACATTCGAACTTCGGGATAGTCTGGATAGAGGATGAGGTTTGCGTCGGGTGCGACGTACTTGCCCTCCCCATCAACCCATAAAAAGTTGAGCGCGGCTTTGGGGCGATCCTGCTTACTGCCGCCGCGTGAGGTCGTGTCGATATAGATCTCACCGTGAGGAAGAACGTTTAGTGCTGCAAAGCCGCCCCCAAGATACACTTGGTTCTTGGAGTTGTCGTTCGATGAGAGCTTCTTCGCGTAGACGCGGTATGCGCCATGGTGCGTCATCAGCGCTAGCAAGCGTGCGAGTGAATTGATCAAAGCCCAGCCTCAAGAACTGTTTGCACCTTGACCGTATCTCGCGTCAGGAGACGTGGATAGCGGATCATTCTATCTACGGGAGAGGCGCTGAGATTGCTCTCGAGTGCTCTTCTCAAGACTTTACCTCGCATCCCGACTCCCCGCCCCGCCTGCGTTTGCGGGCCGATTCCGCTCTATTCCCGGCGCCCGTCGGGGCGGGCCTATCCTTTCGGGATGACCGAAGCGCCCCTCGCCAACACCTTTCCCCACCGCACCCCCAAAGGGCCGCGCAAGCCGCGCGATCCGGATGCGCCCGCCCACTATCGCCTGTCGAAGGAGACGTGGGAGATCATCCTCAAGGAGTATGTCGAGGGGGCGACGGCGCCGTTTCTGGTGCTGAAATGGCGGGTGTCGATCCATGCCTTGCGGCGGCGGATCACCCAGCACGGGGCGACCAAGCGCGACTGGGGCGACGCCCAGGCGATCGGGCAGGCGGTGGCGCGCGAGGCCGAACTGGAAGAGGCGCGGCGTAACAGTCCCGAGGCGGTGGCGGCGCGGCTGTTCGACGGGATCGCGGAACTGGACGAGGATGCGGCGGGCGATCCGACGGCGCTGGCGAAGGTGGCGACGCGGGCCTCGGGCCGGGCCATGACCGGGCGGCTGTGGGCCGAGGCGCGGGCGCTGGTCGGGCTGGCCGAGGGCTATGCCCGGCTGGCCGACCGGGCCGCGCGGAGCGTGGGCGACGCCTGGGGGCAGGAGCCGGACGAGGCGGCCTTCGAGGCGGTGCGGCGCAAGGTGCTGGGGATGGACTGGACGGCGCAGCTCGAGCGCGATGCGCAGGCCGGGCGGGTGAGTGACGAGGGGTGAACGATGGCAG
>NZ_DATMYH010000027.1:0-40813 GCF_035561115.1 Brevundimonas sp. | reverse complement strand
GAGTAATTGATCTCCTTCAACTTGAACCGCGCGTTGATGAAGTAGAACGCAAGCACGGCGAACAGCAGGGCCACGATCAGCAGGCTGATCAGCAGAACCCCGGGCGGCACGCCGAACAGGCCTTTCGGCTTGGGCGCGTCGTACCTTGAGCGGTGATATTCAATGTCTGTCATGATTCACCAGCCTCACTTCGGCGCATTGTCTTCACCCACCAGGGCAACGCTGTAAAAGCCGTTGTCCTGCAGCGAGTTCATGACCTGCATGAAATCGCCGTAGCGGGTGCCGCGGTCGGCGCGGATGAAGATCCGCTCGTCCGCGGGATTGCGTCGACCGATCTGTCCCGTCAGTTCGGGGCCGATCTGTTCCAATTCGACCGGGAAGTCGCCGAGGTAAGCCCGACCGTTGCTGGTGATCGAGATATAGATCGGGACCGGCGGGTTCGTCTGGGGCGGAGCGACTGCCGTTGGCAACTTCACTTCCACGGAGGGGGTCGCCAGGGGCGCCGCCACCATGAAGATGATGAGCAGAACAAGCATGATGTCCACGAACGGCGTGACGTTGATCTCGCTGTTCTGCTCGACGTTGTACTTGCCGCCGCCGCCGCCGGAGAGTTTGGCGGCCATCTGGCTTACGCTCCCTTGTCGAGGTTACGCGAGATGGCGTTGGTCAGCTCGGCCGAGAAGCCGTCCGAACGGGTGCCGTACGCCGAGATGCGGGTGTTGAAGTAGTTGTAGAAGATAACGGCCGGGATGGCGGCGAACAGGCCGATACCCGTGGCCAGCAGCGCCTCGGCGATGCCGGGGGCGACGACGGCCAGGTTGGTCGTGTTGGTGTTCGCGATGCCGATGAACGAGTTCATGATGCCGTAAACGGTGCCGAACAGACCGATGAACGGACCGGTCGAACCCACCGAGGCGAGGAACTGCTGGCCGCCCGAGAGGCGCTTGGCCAGGCCGGCCTGAACGGCGGCGACGGCTTGTTGCGAGCGCATCAGGGCCGAGTCGGCGTGATCGCCGGTGACCGAGAGACCGGCCTGACGCGACAGTTCGATTTCGTCGGTCGCCGCGGCGGCCATGTCGGCCAGCGGGTTGCCGTCGAATTCGTCAGCCGTGGCCACCCGACGCATGTCGGCGATGGTGCGGGTCTGCCGGAAGGACTCGAGGAACTGGTCGGTCTTGCGGTTCAGCGAGCCGAACTCGAAGATCTTGATGAGCAGCAGCACCCAGGTGAAGACCGAGGCGAGCAGAAGGCCCACCATCACGGTCTTAACGACCGGGTCGGCGTCCATGAACATGCTGGCCGGCGTCATCTTGCCGTGGTTTTCACCACCAACGACGGCGGGTTCAGCGTCAGCGGCCGGAGCGGCGGCCGGAGCGGCGGCGGCCGGAGCGGCGGCGGCGTCAGCGGCCGGAGCAGCTGCGGCGGCGGCCGGGTCGGCGGCGGGAGCATCCTGCGCGAGAACCGGCGTACCAGCCATGAGGACGGCGGCGCCGGCCATGGCCAGGAGGATGTTGGTTTTCTTGATATCGAACATAGTTCGCCAGTTCCTGCTGTTTTGGTCTGACTTGTGGAACCCAAAAGAAACGGCCGCAGACGACGACCGCCCTCGATGAAATTCTCGCCCGTAGAGCAGGGTCAAGGAACCCCGGTCTGCGGAACGCCTGCTGACGCTTCCGGTTGCCAAGTGGCTTCCGGCGCGGCGCCGACGAACC
Source organism: Brevundimonas sp. (assembly GCF_035561115.1). Lineage (GTDB taxonomy): Bacteria > Pseudomonadota > Alphaproteobacteria > Caulobacterales > Caulobacteraceae > Brevundimonas. Next base: position 39,101 of record NZ_DATMYH010000027.1, on the reverse strand, counting down.
GGGGAAACCGTTTTCCCCTCTCCGCCGACCGCCCGCAAAGGAAAGCGGTCAAGCTCCTTTGGCGAACGCATACCAGAGCGTCAAGTGCGGGACGGCGCTTTTCCCCTCGCGGGGGAGCCAACGGCCCGATCACCGAAGATCAAGGCCGAAAGCGACATTTTCGTGATGGCCGCGGACCCGGTTTCGGCGTCGGAAAGGGGGCGATGGTGCCTGGGGGCGGATTCGAACCACCGACACGTGGATTTTCAATCCACTGCTCTACCAACTGAGCTACCCAGGCGCACGCGTCGCGGCGCGGAGGCGGCGTCTATAGGCGAGCGGTTCGGGGGTGTCCAGCCGTCAGATCAGTCTTCTTCGGGGTCGCCCGTCGGGACGTCCCCGCCGCTGTCGGGCAGGACGTATCCGCCGGTGAACCAGCGCTGCAGATCCACATCGGCGCAGCGCTTCGAACAGAAGGGTTTGTATTTTTCGTCCGCCGGGTGGCGGCGGCAGATGGGACAGGTCGCCATGGTCACTCCGCCTCGATCACATGCTCGCTGGTCCGCAGGCTGTCGTCGCCCTTCAGATGGGCGCGCGGGCCCAGCCTCGCCACCAGCGGCGCGGCCAGTTCCGCGACCTGCCGGGTGCATCGGGCGGTCACCCGCGCCGTAGTGGTGTCGGACAACAGGGCGTGGCGCAGCTTGCGGGTCACCTCGATCGCCGCCCGATGCGGCCAGTAGACCTGACTCCCGCGATAAAGGCGCTCGGCCAGCGGCGTGAATCGCCAGGGCAGCGCGATCATCAGCACGCCGAAACGGTTCACCGGTCCGTAGACAATGCCCGGATCGTTCCCGAAAGCCGCCTTGGCCGCCTTGAGGATCGCCCCGCCATCCTGCCCCACCCCTATCAGATCGATGGCCGCCAGTCCGCCCAGGCTGCGTAGCCGGATCGTCTGCGCCGCACGCCTCAGCCCCTTCCGATTCGCCTCCAGCCGATCCTGCGGCGACGCCCTGCGTCCGGGCAGCGGCCGATAATCGAAGTCCACGGCGATCAGGGCGCGAGTCCTCTCGACGGTCACCGAGACATCGCCGCCGAGGAACGGCTGTCCGTCCGCTTCCCGCAGGGCGTCCCAGCCTGCCTCGATGGCGCGAACGCCCTCGACCGGTTCGACCCCGGGGGCCAGCCGCCCCAGCCACTCGGTCACCGTCGGACCGGGCGTCAACAGCCGCGGCTCCCCGTCGGCCTTGCCGAGCAGTTTCAGGGTGACGCCCTTCATCTCGCGCCGCTCCGAGACCACCTCGACCCCGACCTTTTCGCCCTCGTGGAGACGCTGGCCGCCTTGCGAGGGCAGGAAGGCATCCCCGCCGCCCTCCTCGCCGAGGTCGATGAAGACGCCCTTCAGGTCGGGTTCGATCCGGCGGACCCGGCCGACCGAGCGCGCGCCCAGCCGATACTGAGGGATGTCGTCCTCGAACTGGGTCAGGAAATACTGATAGCCGACTTCATCGCGGATAATCGCCCGCGTCTCCCCGGGGGTCTCGTCCAGATAGACGAACACGGGCGGCTTCACGTCCGCCAGCCTGCGCCGTTCAGCAGATTGACCGTCTCGAACAGCGGCAGGCCCATGACGGCGGGATAGCTGCCGACCAGGCGGGTGACGAAGGCCCCTGCCCGGCCCTGGATGCCGTATCCGCCGGCCTTGCCCCGCCATTCGCCCGAGGCGACATAGGCGGCGATCTCGGCGTCGGACAGAACCTTGAACGAAACGCGGGTGTCGACCACCCGCCGGGTCGTGCGCCCCGCGGCGGTCACGGCCACGCCCGTGAAAACGCGGTGGTTGCGGCCGGACAGCAGTTTCAGGAACCGCGCCGCCTCGGTCTCGTCGGCCGCCTTTTCCAGCAGACGCCGGCCCACGGCCACGACGGTGTCGGCGGCCAGCACCACCGCGTCAGGGGAGCGGGCGGCGGCGACCTGAGACTTGGAGACGGCCAGCCGCGCGGCGAGGCGGGTCGGCGTCTCGTCCTTCAGCGGGGTTTCGTCGATGTCGGCGGGATCGACCCGGTCGGGCGTGATCCCGACCAGCGCCAGCAGTTCGATGCGGCGCGGGCTGGCCGAGGCCAGCACCAGTTCCGGACGGCTCATCCGAGCCCGCCCTTACTTGAAGCGATAGGTGATGCGGCCCTTGGTCAGGTCATAGGGCGTCATCTCGACCAGGACCTTGTCGCCGGCCAGCACGCGGATGCGGTTCTTGCGCATCTTGCCGGCGGTGTGGGCGATGATCTCGTGGTCGTTGCCCTCGAGCAGCACGCGGAACGTCGCATTCGGCAGCAGTTCGCTGACGACGCCGGGAAACTCGAGCAGTTCTTCCTTAGCCATGCGGCCTCTCGCGCCCTGTGAATACGAGTCTCGGCGCGCGCCGGGCGAAAGCGCGCGTCGTTAAGGAGCGGGCGTATGCCTGAAAATCGCGGGATAGTCGAGGCGGCGGGTGAGGAGTGCTGGTGAGCAAGAGGCGAGCGGGACGGTGGGCCAGGTCTTGATCGTCGCTCACCCCTTGCTCACCAGCACTCCTCACCCCTACCCGCGCCGGTACAGCGCCGTCACAAGGGTGAACAGCCGCCGCGCCGTCTCGTGGTCGACGGCGATCTTGCCGTCCAGCCGGGCCTTCAGCAGCTCGGCGCCCTCGTTGTGGAGCCCCCGCCGCCCCATGTCGACCGCCTCGATCTGGCCCGGCGAGGTGCCGCGCAGGGCTTCGTAATAGCTGTCGCAGATGGCGATATAGTCCTTCACCACCTTGTTCAGCGGCGTCAGCGACAGGCCGTGGACCCGGTGGAAATCCGGTCCCGTGATCTCGAAGGCCAGCCGCCCGTCCACCAGCGCCAGCCTCAGCGCATAGGGGCCGCCCGCGGCGCCCGCCGGTTCGAAGCTGTTCTTTTCGACCAGGTCGAAGATGGCGACCCGCCGCTCGTGCTCGATCTCCGCGGTCGCGGCCGGCAGGGTGGCGGCGTCCAGATCGACCGAGGCCAGGCGGTGTTCGCTCACGCCGGGTCCGCCTCTGGCGACAGATGGGTCGGCGCCACCTTGGCGGGCCAGCGCTCGGACAGGTCCGTCAGGACCGCGTCCATGCATTCGACGTCGATCCGCAGGTCGCCGCCCCCCGCGAACATCAGGACCACGCGGCCGCCCGGCGCCTCGTCCGGCGTGAAATCCATGGCCAGCAACTCCAGCGCGCTTTCGGGCAGGCGCGGCAGGCGGCGGCTCTTGACCGCGATGACGTCGCCGAACTGCATCGCCGCCATCACCCGCGTTCCGCCGCATTCCCAGCAGAACCGGCTCAGCTTCAGCGTCACCCGCCGCGCCGCCGGCTCCCAGACGATGTCGACCGGCCGCAGGATGGCGTCCTGCAGGGCCGCCGAGATGATGTGCAGGTCGTCCGCGTCCTCGACCAGCAGGCGCAGCGGCTCGGGCAGCGTCCGCGCCGCCGCGCCTGCCTCCTGTTCCTGCGCCTCAGTGTTCATGTTCGTCGCCCCTGATGCGCCGGATCTGGGCTCCGCAGGCGCTCAGCTTCTCTTCCAGCCGTTCGAAGCCGCGGTCCAGATGATAGACCCGGCCGACCGTGGTTTCACCCTCGGCCGCCATGCCCGCTATCACCAGGCTGACCGAGGCCCTGAGGTCGGTGGCCATGACCGGGGCGCCGTGCAGCTCGGGCACGCCCCGCACCACCGCCTCGCCGGCGTGCACATGAATGTCCGCCCCCAGCCGCGCCAGCTCGGGCGCGTGCATGAAACGGTTCTCGAAGATGTTCTCGTGGATGACGCTGTCGCCCTCGGCCGTGGTCATCAGGGCCATGAACTGCGCCTGCAGATCGGTGGCGAACCCCGGATAGACCTCGGTCGCCACATTGACCGCCTTCAGCCGGACGGCCGGATCGCGCTTGACGATCACCCCGTCGGCCGTCGGCGTCACCTCGACCCCGGCCTCGATCATCTTCTCGCCCAGCGCCGTCATCAGTTCGGGCCGGGCCTTCGTCAGCCGCACCTCGCCGCCCGCCATGGCGGCGGCCACGGCGTAGGACCCCATCTCGATCCGGTCGGGAATCACCGACCAGGTCGCGCCGCCCAGCGACGACACGCCGGTGATGACCAGTTCGTCGGTGTCGATCCCCTCGACCCGGGCGCCCATCGCCGTCAGGCAGCGCGCCAGATCGCCGATCTCGGGCTCGCGCGCGGCGCGCTTGAGCACTGTCACCCCGTCCGCCAGCACGGCGGCCAGCAGGGCGTGCTCGGTCGCCCCGACCGAGACGAACGGAAACTCGATCTCTGCCCCCTTCAGGCCGTTCGGCGCGCGGGCCGTGACATAGCCCTCGTCCAGCTCGATCTCGGCGCCCAGGGCCGTCAGGGCCTGCAGGTGCAGATCCACCGGCCGCGCGCCGATGGTGCAGCCGCCCGGCAGCGACACCTTGGCCTCGCCGGTGCGCGCCAGCAGCGGCCCCAGCACATTGAACGAGGCCCGCATCTGGCGGACCAGATCATAGGGGGCGAAGGTCGAGGCGATCCGGCCCGCGTGGAACAGCGTCTCCTGGCCGTCGGCGCCGTCGCGTTCGGTCACCTCGACGCCCAGTTCGCGCAGCAGCCGGCCGAGGAATTTCGTGTCCGCCAGGCGCGGCATGTTGGTCAGCAGCAGCGGCTGATCGGTCAGGATCGAGGCGGCCATCAGCTTGAGGGCGGAGTTCTTGGCGCCGCTGACCGGAATCGATCCGTTCAGCCGGGCGCCGCCGGTGATGGCGATGCTGTCCATGTCGTCTCTTGCGACCCCGTGCAGGGCGCAAGGGGGATCGGCTATCTAGCGCGGACGGTTGCGGTTGCGAAAGTCCGGCGGCGACGCCGCCGATGACATTCAGTTGCGCGGCGTTGCCGGTCTGGCCTCCCGGCCGGCCGCCTTGCGTCGTCTCAGATTTTCCCGGAGCGCCGTCGCCAGGCGCTGGGCGCGAGCCGTGGCGGGCGTTTTCGGGGCCGCCAGCGGATCGGGCAGGCTTGTCGGCAGTTCGGGCCGGGGGGCCGTGGTCTTCGACTCATCCATGGGTCGATCAGAGCCCGCGTCGAACTTTTCCGCAAGCATCCGAAACGCGCGAAATCGGTCTGGAGGGCCGTGCGCCCTGAAGGCTCAGATTTCGCGCCACTTAACATTCGAACCATTTTGCTTCGCAAGCGAAGCAAAAGTGGTTCGGGGGCTTCCCCCTTTGTCCCCGGTTGGCTATAGGGCCGCTTCCTCAGATCAGGCCGCCGTAGCTCAGTGGTAGAGCGCATCCTTGGTAAGGCTGAGGTCGTGGGTTCGATTCCCCCCGGCGGCACCACTCTGAAACCCTGACGGGGCCCGACGTTGCAGTCGGGCCCCGTTTGCGTTTCCAGGGCGCGGCGAACCCTGGAGACCCCACAACGAAAAAAGCCCCGCCGGCGCGCCGGCGGGGCTTTCGTCAGTTTCGAGCCGGGGCTCAGTCGCTCTCGGAATCGTCGTCCGTGGCGACGACGACGACGGCCACCAGGACGGCGGCGCCGATCAGCAGAACCGGCAGCGGCACGCCGGCGAATTCGCTGGATTCCGCCGACGAGGCGCCGACGCGATCGCCGACGCGGACGCTGGCGTTGTTGTTGGCCGCAGCCGCCTGACCGGCGATGAGCAGCAGGCCCGCCGTAACGGCGGCGATGGTTTTCTTCATGTGATGACTCCGGTAGCCGTGGTTATGAGCAGGCGGTCCACCTGAAGGTGAACCGATGCGCGTCATGCCATACAACTGCCGGCGTTGCGATCCGGTTTCCGACATTAAGCTTGGCCGTGGCAATAGGAGCGCACGCCTGACCGGATCCGCGGGGTCCTCGTTCAGGAAGAGTGACCCGATTCTCCGGGCCGCGGCCGTCGGGCTTCAGCGATCCGGCTGAATCAATGGTTGGTCCGCAGGTCCCTCGGATCCCATGGTCCGGGACTCGAACTGGGCCGCCGCGCCCGGGCGATATCCCGGAAAGACGTAGCCGCCGTCGTCGAACACCGCGCCGCCATAGCGGCCGCCGTATCCGTAGCCATACCCATAGCCGCCGTAGGGGTAGCCGTTCCTGGTCTGGCGATAACTGAGGCTCAACCGGCCGTTCTCGCCGATGGGCATGGAGATCGTCGCCCCGTAGTCGCGAAAGCCGCCGGTGCCGATGCCGACGCTGACCTCGCCATGCGGCTTGCCGTCGTCGTCTATCGATTCGCCCGGGGCCCCGGCATAGGGCTTGTGATCCACGGACCGCGTGGCGATCCAGCGGTCGATCTGTTCGTCGGTGGTCAGATTGTGGGGCACGCCCGCCTGGGCTGCTCCGTCGACCGACGGCGCGGCCGGCTGGATCGTCGCCCCCAGATCGACCGGGGTGGCGGGAGCCGTCGCGACCACGCCGTCCGGATCGCCGGTCGTCAGGGCGCCGACCATCAGCAGTGCGGGGATCAGCATGCGCCCAACTCCATTACCAGGAGCAGACTAGCCCCAATTGCGGCCAGAGCGTGATCCTGAAACCCGTCCGTGGCTTTCCGAATCGGATCACGCCCGGCGTAGAGCCCGTCCCGGTCAGGCGTTTCCGTCGCCGCGCCCCAGGGGGTCCGGCAGGGGCGCCCCCTCCGGCACGAAGGTCAGCGCCACCGAGTTGATGCAGTAGCGCAGGCCGGTCGGTCCGGGACCGTCCGGAAAGACATGGCCCTGATGGCTGTCGCAGCGCGCACATCGGGTTTCGGTGCGCGTCATGCCCCAGGAGCGGTCGGTGATCGCGGTCACATGGGCCGGATCCACCGGGGCGGTGAAACTGGGCCAGCCCGTGCCGCTCTCGAACTTGGTTCCGGTGCGGAACAGCGGCAGGCCGCATTCGCGGCAGCAGAACACCCCCGCCCGCTTCTCGCCCAGCAGCGTGCCGCAGAACGGGGCTTCGGTGCCGTGCGCCAGAAGGACCCGCTTCTCCTCCGGCGACAGGTCCGCCTCCAGCGCTGCCCTCTCGGCCTCGTCAGGCGGTGTCAGATCATAGCCGGACGAAGAACGCTGGATCGAGGCGATGTCGGTGTCGGTCATTCCGTCCACGTAGGAGGCCTCGCGCCTGTTCGCAAACGCCGCGCCGGAACCGCCCCTCGCGGGGATCGTTCCCCGGCCCATGAGTGAAGAGCCCGAACCCGAACTGATCACCCATCCCCTGACGCCGAAGGCGAAGCATGGCGTGGTCGTGGTCAAGGACCCGCCCGAGGCCGCCATGAACCTTTCCGCCGACGCCGCCGAGGTTTCCGGGCTGCGCCTTCTCGACGCCGCCGACCGGGCGCGGAAGCGCGACTAGCCCGAAGAAAGGCCGGTCAGGATTCGCCTGACCGGCCCCAGGGTCGTCTTCAGGATCGGATCAGCCGCCGAACAGGCCGCTCACCCAGGTCCGCACCGCGGCCTCGTCGGCGGGATTGCCGGTGTAGGCCAGGCCCTGCGCGGGGGTGAAGGGCTGGTTGTTGGGACGCGGGCGCGAGGTCCAGGCCTTGTGGCCGTAGCTGAGGTCCGAATAGTTCGAGGGCAAACGCATCAGGGTCTGCTCTACGAAGATCGAGTCGGTGGCGGTGGTCGAACCGGCGATGCGCACGTTCGGCAGCTTGGACAGCAGGTCCAGCGTGTCGAGGCAACCGCCCGAGCAGCCGGCGTCGACCAGAACGATCACCGGGCCCTGCACCGGGTTGGGGGCGCCGGTGTCGGCCACGGCGGCGCGGCCGGCGAGGGTGAAGGTCGGCTGGCCGGCGGCGATGGCGGCGTCGAAGGCGGCCACGATCTCGCGGGTCTGCTCGATCACGGGCATGGCTTCCTGCACGAACTGCGGATCGGCCTCCATCCGGCCGAGGGCGGCGGCGTACCAGTCGCGGTTGCCCTGGGTGGCGCGGTAGGTCAGCTCGCCGGCGGCCGGCTGACGGCTGACGGTGAACTCCGGCGTCCAGATGCGGTTGGCCAGGCCATAGCCGCGGGCGGTCGAGGAGTTCAGGCCGGTGCCCCGTGCGGCGCGCAGATCCAGGACGAAGCCCTGCGGCCCGCGCAGGGTCGCGGCCTGGGCCTCGATGGCGGCGTTGAACGCCGGCCAGCCTGAGCCGTCGGCGAAGGAGTGCACATGCACCCACGGCCGGCCGTTGACGCTCTCGATCGCCAGCGGCGTCGCCGGGGGCATGTAGACGGTGGCGCGGTAGGCGGCCTCGAGGTCGCCGGGGACCACCGGGACCGGACGAATCTGGATCTCACGCGGGCGGCCGCGGCCCGACTGGAAACTGCACATCGACGGCACGCCGGCGGCGAACGGGTTGTTGCGGTTCCACAGAAGATACGGAGCCGAGGTCACGCGGCCCGCCTCGGTTTCCAGATTGCCTTCCCACAGGTCCAGCTTCTTGCGGGCGAATTCCTCGATCGGGGTCAGATTGCACTCGACCACCGCGTCGCCGATGCGCGGGGCGCCCCGCGTGCCCGGCTTCACATAGGTCACGACATATTTGCCGCCGCGCCAGCCGGTGGTGAAGCCCGGCCAGCTGGTGCCGAAATACGGGCCCATGCCCTCGAAGGTCGGGGTGATGGCGATGTTCGAGTCCCGGAAGCCGGCCGCGTAATAGCGCATCAGATAGGCGTGGGCGTCACCGCTGTTGGCTTGGCCGGCGCGGCCCATGGCGTCCTGCAGGCCCGCGTCCAGCCAGCCGCGGAAGTTCTGGCTCGCCGCTCCCGACAACGCGGGCGCCGGATGGTTGGCGGCCAGCTCGTCGTGAGCCCTCTGGAGGTCCTGCCGCGCCAGCGCGCGGAAGTCCTGCGCCACGGCAGGAGCGACGCTCGCCGCCAGGGTCAAGGCCGCCGCGGCGGCGAAAGTAAGCATGCGGGACATCAGGTCAGGCTCCGGGCCAAAAAAGCGGGACGGGGGGAGGGCAACGGTGGGCGGGCGTCGATGAACGGGACTGGAACGGGGTTTAACCCCATCGGCAGCGGCTTTGCCAAGTCCCAACGCCATCCGGTTGAACGCCCCTTCGGTTTACTCACGCCGGATCGCGGCCTAATCGGGGCAGCCGCTTCACGCCGCGATCACGTTCGCCTCAGATCAAAAAGACTTTAAAGACCTACATGTTCTCCAGGATCCTGATCGCCAACCGCGGCGAAATCGCCGTCCGCATCATCAAGACCTGCCGCCGTATGGGCATCAGGACCGTCCAGGTCTATTCCGAGGCCGACGCCGGTTCGCTGGCGGTCGAGATGGCCGACGAGGCCGTGCTGATCGGCCCCGCGCCGGCCGCCCAGTCCTATCTGCTGCAGGACAGGATCGTCGACGCCGTGCGCCAGACTGGCGCCGAGGCGGTCCACCCCGGTTTCGGCTTCCTCAGCGAGAACGCTTCCTTCGCGCGCCGGCTCGAGGCCGAGGGCATCACCTTCATCGGCCCCAATCCCCACGCCATCGAGGCCATGGGCGACAAGATCACCTCCAAGAAATTCGCCGCCGAAGCTGGCGTCTCCACCGTCCCGGGTCACATGGGCCTGATCGAATCGACGGAGGAGGCGGTCACCATCGCCAACCAGATCGGCTATCCGGTCATGATCAAGGCCTCGGCCGGCGGCGGCGGCAAGGGCATCCGCGTCGCCCACTCGGACGACGACATGGCCGAGGGTTTCGCCGCGGTGAAGGCCGAGGCGCTCAACGCCTTCGGCGACGATCGCGTCTTCCTCGAGAAATTCATCATCGACCCGCGCCACATCGAGATCCAGGTGCTGGGCGACAAGCACGGCAACGTGGTCCATCTTTTCGAGCGCGAATGCTCGATCCAGCGCCGCAATCAGAAGGTCATCGAGGAAGCTCCCTCGCCCCTCCTCGACCCCGAGACCCGCGCCGCCATGGGGGCCCAGGCCGTGGCTCTGGCCCGGGCCGTGAACTACGACAGCGCCGGCACGGTCGAGTTCGTGGCTGGGCAGGACAAATCCTTCTTCTTCCTTGAGATGAACACGAGACTTCAGGTCGAGCATCCGGTTACGGAGCTGATCACCGGCGTCGATCTGGTCGAGCAGATGATCCGGTCGGCCTGGGGCGAGACGCTGGCGTTCGGGCAGGACGATCTGAAGATCCACGGCTGGGCCATCGAGAGCCGGATCTATGCGGAGGATCCGTATCGGGGCTTCCTGCCGTCGATCGGGCGGCTGGTCCGCTACGAGCAGCCGGAAGAAGGCCCGCACGAGGACGGCTATACGGTGCGCAACGATTCCGGCGTGCGCGAGGGCGACGAGATCAGCATGTTCTACGACCCCATGATCGCCAAACTGTGCGCCTGGGGCCCGACCCGCGACGAAGCCCTGACCGGCATGGCCCGGGCGCTGGAGGACACCCACCTGCAGGGCGTCGGCCACAATACCCCCTTCCTGTCCGCCGTCATGGACCAGCCGCGCTTCCGCTCGGGCCATATCTCGACCAGCTACATCAAGGACGAATTCCCCGACGGCTTCCACGGCCTCAAGCCCGACGCGCGCCAGACGCAGATCATGATCGCCGCCGCCGTCGCCATGAACGAGATCGCCGCCGAACAGGCCGGCGATCCGTCCGACCGCACCGACTGGGTCGTGCTGATCGACAGGACGCCCCACGGCGTCGCCCTCGCCTATGACGCCGACGAGGCCCTGCTGCTGGCCTTCACCGGCGGCGGCCACGCCCGCCTGACCGACATCGACTGGCGCCCCGGCCTGGCCCAGTTCCGCGCCGAGCTGGACGGCGAGCCCTTCACCGCCGAGGTTTCCCGCGTCGCCGACGGCTATCTCATCCGCCACCGCGCCGCGAAAGCCCGCGTCCGCGTCCTGACCCCGCATACGGCCGAGCTCTACGCCCGCCTGCCGGAAAAGGTCGCCGCCGACACCTCCAGACTGGTCGCCTCCCCCATGCCCGGCCTCGTCGTCGCCATCCCGGTGACCGTGGGTCAGGAGGTCAAGACCGGCGAGACCGTCGCCATCATCGAGGCCATGAAGATGCAGAACATCCTCAAGGCCGAACGCGACGGCGTGGTGAAGGCCGTCAGCGCCGCCGCCGGCGATCCGGTGGCCGCCGATGACGTGCTGGTGGAGTTCGTCTAACTCTCGGTTGAGGGGGATTCGAACATGACGCTGCGAGACAAGCTTTTCAGCTTCGACGGGCGCCTGCGCCGGCAGGACTGGTGGCTGTGCACCATCGCCGCCTCGATCGCCTATGTGGTTTTCGTCACGGTTGTCACCATGACGGCGTGGGGCGTTGACGACACGATCAGGACTCCCCCGCTCGCCGCGAGCATCGGGGATCCGATCCGGTATGTGCTGCTCACGGCCGCCTTTCATGCGCCCTTCGTGTTCGTCCAGGCCGCGCTGGCGGCGAAGCGCGCGCACGATCGGAACCACAGCGCGCGGCTGGTGATCCTGCTGGTCCTCGCCACGGCGGCCATGAGCTATGTGCCGAACAACGGCTATGCGACTCTCGGACGGATGGCTGACGGGGGAGCGCTCTGGGCGGGGGCGCTCGTAGTGGCGGGCGTGCTGAATGGAGCGGCCTCACTCTACCTGCTGGTGGTTCTGGGCTTCCTCGACGGCACCTCCGGCCCCAACCGCTTCGGTCCCTCGCCAAAGGGTCTGTCTGGCGGCGCGCCAGCCTTTATGCAGCCGGGCGGACTGGAGTAGGTCCCGGTTCCGCAGGCCGCGTGAACTGCTGGCTGCGCAGCAGGGGATCGCTGTAGCTGAAGGCCACGACGTCCCCGGCCGCATTCCGCTGGAATCGCGCGATCATGGATCCGCACCGGAACACGTCCCGCGACACCCGCGCCAGCTCCAGCCGCCTCAGCGATCCCCGGCCGAAGCGAACGGCCACGCCGCCGCCGGCCGGCGTAACCTCGGCGGACGAACCCAGTTCGCGGCTGTCGTAGCGTCCCGCATAGGCGCGCAGTTCGGACATGGGCATGGACGAAGGCCTCGATTCAGCAGAGCCCCAAAACTGAGCGAGGCCCGGGCGAGCGTCATGAGCGAACCCTGAGCAATCGCTGAAATCGGCGGATGGACGCGGCTGCTCCGTCGCGCCTAAGCTCCCCTGTCACCGGAGGAAGCCGCCATGACCGTCGTCCAGACCCTGTTCAGCTTCGAGGGCCGCATCCGGCGCTCGACCTGGTGGGGCTATGTAATTCTGACGCTGATCTGCTCGGGCTTCGTCGCCTGGATCGTGGCGGGATTTCTCGTCGGCGGCCTCGGCGATGGAGACCTGATCGATCGCGTCGAGGACAAGGTCGGCTGGCTGGTGATGATCTGGCCGTTGATGGCCCTGCATGTGAAACGCGGCCATGACCTGGGCTGGACCGGCTGGTGGGCGCTGCTGTCCTTCGTGCCGCTGATCAACCTGATCTACTGGGCCATCCTCGGCTTCCAGGAGCAACAGCCGGGCGCCGAACGGTATGGCCCGTCGCCCAAGGCCGGACCGGGAGCTCGGTCCGCTCCGGTCTAGCCCGCCGCCGCCAGCGCCTGGGCCGGGGCGGGGGCGGGCACGGTCGCCTCGATGGCTCCCATCAGGGCGCCGGGGGTGATCGGCTTGGACAGGTGGCTGTCGGCGCCGGCGTCGGCGGCGTCCTGGACGTGTTGGGCCATGGCGTTGGCGCTGAGCATGATCAGGGGGGTGCGCGGGCGGCCCTGCGCCTGTTCCACGGCGCGGATGGCGCGGGTGGCTGTCAGGCCGTCCATGACCGGCATCTGCATGTCCATCAGGACCAGATCGAATTCGTCGGCGGCGAAGGCCGCGACCGCCTGGGCGCCGTCGCCGACGATGGTCACCTGCATGCCCGACAGTATGGCCTGGACGACGCGCTGGTTGACGGGATGGTCCTCGGCCAGAAGCACGCGCAGGGGCTCGGCGCCGATCCACGGCGAGGGGCCGACGGCGACGGGTCCGCGCCCGGCGTCGCGGGCGCGGGCGGCGTCGTTGGCGGCGTCGTGGGCGGCCACCGACCGGGTGCGCGACAGGGGCAGGGTGACGGTGAAACAGCTGCCCTCGCCCGGCGTGGATTCGGCCGTGATCTCGCCGCTCATGATCTCGACCAGCGAACGGCAGATGGACAGGCCCAGGCCGGTGCCGCCGAAGCGGCGGGTGATGGTGCTGTCGGCCTGGCTGAAGCGCTGGAACAGGGCCTCGCCGGCGGCGGCGTCGAAGCCCACGCCCGAATCCCGCACCGTCAGGGTCAGCAGGGCGACGCCGGGCTCGGGCGTGTCGTCGGCGACCTCGATGGACACCGAGACCTGGCCCTCGGGCGTGAATTTGACGGCGTTGGACAGCAGGTTGGACAGCACCTGGCGGATGCGGGTGGCGTCGCCGAGGAAGTCGCCGCGGGCGCCGGGGCCGCGCTCGACATGGAAGATCAGGCCCTTGGCCTCGGCCTTGACCCGGGCGGTGTCGATGACCCCGTCGAGCTCGCGCTCCAGATCCATGTCGCCGATGGCGAAGTCCAGATGGCCGGCCTCGATCTTGGCGACGTCCAGGATGTCGGACACCAGCCGTTCCAGGGTCACGCCCGACTGTTCGATCAGCTCGACCAGTTCGCGTTGCGCCGGCGCCAGCTCGCCCTGGGCCAGGGCCCCGACCAGGCCGATGACGCCGTTCAGGGGGGTGCGGATCTCGTGACTCATATTGGCCAGGAAGTCGGTCTTGGCCTGGTTGGCCACCTCGGCGGCGGCCTTGGCCTCCAGCAGTTCGCGCTCGGCGGCGACGCGGTCGGTGACGTCGCGGGCCACGCCATAGACCCGGTCGCCGACCCGTCGCGCCCGCCATTCGATGGTGCGGTAGCCGCCGTCCTTGTGGCGATAGCGGTTCTTGAAGTCGACCATGGGGTCCCGCGGCCCGCGGTTCTCGACCTCGACGACGCTCTCCAGCGTCGTGACCTCGTCATCGGGGTGGAGCAGGCGCAGCAGGGGCAGGCCTTCCATCTCGTCGGGCCGCCAGCCAAGGACGGTCTCCCACGACGGACTGGCGCGAACCACCCGCCCGTCCAGCTCGCGGATGACCAGCAGGTCCAGCGACACGTCGAAAAAGGTGCTGATCGCCAGGGCGTCGGCGTCCTGTTCCGGGCGGGACAGCGGGGAGGGCATCAGGGGGAAATCCAACTGGGTCTGCGGACGTGCCCGATTCTGCACCGGCCAAGGTTAAGATGGCCCTCGCAACCGTCAAAGTTCCATTGAGCCTGCGCCGCTATTCGCGGCTGTATCCGCCGGCGTCCGGCGCGGCCTGGGCGGGCCCGGTCCGCCGGCGCTCCAGACAGGCCAGCATGGCTTCATAGTGGTCGGCCAGCTTCGCGCTGGCGTCGCGCTCGCGGGTGTCCAGGGCTTCAGCGGCGCGGCGGCGCCAGCATTCGGCGCGGCTGCGCAGGGTGTCCTCGTCCATGCGGGGTCCAACGAACGGCCCCGCCTGTTTCATCCCGTCAGCGCCAGCCGGCGTCCCGGGCCCGCGCCTCGGCCGCGGCGTCCAGCGTCTCGCCGGCGACCAGGGCGTCGACCGCGGCCAGCACCGCCGCCGGCGTGTCCGCGCCCGCGGTCCGGATTTCGGAGCCCGAAGGCCGGAACGCCGCCAGGGCCTCGAGGCGCCAGTCTCCCTCGTCGCGGCAGGCCAGGCCGGCCACGCCCGCCCCGCCCGCCTCGAAGGTGCGGCACCAGCGCCCGTCGGCGTCGCGGAAGGTCAGGCCCACGGCCCGCCCCTCGCCGTCCGTCCCGTCCGCCGCCAAGCCGCGGTCCAGCACCCGCACCAGCGCCGCGTCGGCGACGGCGCCGCCGGACCCGACCACAAAACCGTCCTGAGTCCGGTCCTGTCCCAGCCAGCCCACGGTCAGGCCCAGCACGAAACAGGCCGCCGCCGCCCCGCCCCAGACCGGCGCATGGCGCGGCGCGAAGGCCTCGCGCAGGCGGCCCGCCAGCCGCGCCGTCCGTGGTTCGGGCCGGGACGCGCCCGCCACGATCAGGCGCGTCAACTCGGCGTCCCGCGGATCCGGCGCGGCGGGAAAGGCCTCCCGCGCCAGCGTCCGCAGACCGCGCAGCCGCTCCAGCCGCCGCGCCAGGGCCGGATCGCCCGCGGCCGCGGCGTCGATCGCCGCCCCGGCCTCGGGCGTCAGCTCGCCATCGACCCGCCGCATCAGGATTTCGTCGTCGTAAAGGTCGGTCATGCGCTCACTCCCTGCCCGATCAGGGTCTGGATCAGGGTCTGGCGGCCGCGCACGAGGCGGCTGGTCAGGGTGCCGGCGGGCACGCCCAGCACCCGGGCCGCCTCGGCGTAGGACAGGCCGTCGACCAGCACCAGCGCCACGGCCAGCCGCTGGTCTTCCGGCAACCGGCGCAGGGCCTCGCGCACCGCCAGGGCGTCGGCGCGCAGCCCTTCGTCCGCCTGCCCGACGTCGGCGACGTTCGGCGTCATGGCGTCCTCGGGCGAGATCACCCGCCCCCACCGCGTTTTCGACCGTCCCTCATCGATGTGAATCCGTCTCATGATGGTGAACGCCCAACTGTCCAGCCGCGTCCCGGTGCGATAGCCGCCGCGTTTGGCCAGCGCCCGCTCGACGGTGGCCTGCACGAGATCCTGGGCGTCGGCGTCGGAGCGGCAGACGGCGCGCGCGAAGCGACGCAGCCTTGGCAAAAGCGCCACCAGCTCCGTCTGAAACCCGTCCAAGCGCGCACTCCGGTCATGGGGATGAAACGTTCCGCCCCCGACGTTTCATCCATTGTCGGGCCCGGGCCAATGGCCTTTGATGAATTGTCCGAACGGAGCCGCCCGTGTCGATACGCATTCTCCTGGCCGCCGCCCTTGCGGGACTGGTCCTGGCCGCCGCCGCCCCGGCGTGGGCGCAGATCGGCCTGCCCGGCGGCGTTCCCGGCCTGCCCAGCCTGCCGGGCCAGTTGCCGGACCGTCTGCCGGTCGATCCCGGCCGGCTTCAGAACGGCCTGCGCGACCGCATCGACGGAGCCCTCCAGGCCCCGTCGCGGCTGCGCGACCTGATCCGGCGCTCGGACGGCGCGCTGGAGGCCGATCCGTACGGCTGGCCGGTGGCGCGAGCCGAGATCGTGGGCGTCGATCCGTCGCCGGCCGGTCGCCGGATCGCGCTGGACGCCGGCTTCACCATCGTGCGCGAAACGCGTCTCGACGGACTCGAGCTCGCGGTCGTCGTCCTGGCCCCGCCTCCCGGCCTGTCGCTGCGCGGGGCCGTCGAACGCCTGCGCGAGCTCGATCCCGACGGGATCTGGGAGTTCAACCACGTCTACAGCCCGGCCGGGGCGCTGACCGGGGAGGCCGGGCCGCCGCCTCCGGCTTCGGGCGCGCCCGCGTCTCCGCCCCGGGCCGGAGCGATCCGGGTGGGGCTGATCGACACCGGCGTCAACGCCGGCCACCCGGCCCTGGCGGGCGTGGCGGTCCGCCAGCGCGGCTTCGCCGGCCCCGACCGGCCCGGCGCCCACGGCACGGCGGTGGCCTCGCTGCTGTCCGGGCGGTCCGGAGGGTTTTCGGGCGCGGCCCCCGGCGCCGCCCTGTTCGTCGCCGACGTCTATGGCGGATCGCCGGCGGGCGGTTCCTCGACGGGGGTGGCGCAGGCCCTGGCCTGGATGGTCCAGAGCGACGTGCCGGTGGTCAACGTCAGCCTCGTCGGCCCGCGCAACGCCCTGGTCGAGGCCGCGGTCCGGCGGGCGACCGGACGCGGGGTGCTGATCGTCGCGGCCGTCGGCAATGACGGCCCCGCCGCCGCGCCGCTCTATCCGGCCAGCTATCCCGGCGTGGTCGGCGTGACCGCCGTCAACGCCCGGGGCCGGGTCCTGCCCGAAGCCGCCCGGGGACCCCAGGTCGACTTCTCCGCCCCCGGCGCCGACATGGCCGCCGCCGGCCCGGGTCCGGGCTATGTGTCGGTGCGCGGGGCCTCGTTCGCGGCGCCGCTGGTGGCCGGTCTGCTGGCGCGCCGGCGCGCAAGGGGCGGCGATGCGGTTCAGGCCCTTGCGGCCGAGGCGCGCGACATGGGCGCCCGGGGCCCGGACCCGGTCTACGGCCGCGGCCTCGTCGCCGCCGATCTGCGCGTCGATCCCGCCGCCGTGGGCGCCCGGGGGCGACTTTCGCGCTGATTTTCCGCCCTGATTTCACAGGGGCCGGATGAATCGCCGGACCCCGGTCGTTGGACCCTGCGAGGGCGGCTTTCCGCCCGGCTCACTGCAGGAGAGACGACATGCGCAAGACCCTGATGCTCATGACCACGGCGGCCTTCACCATGGCCCTGGCCGGCGCCGCGAACGCCCAGGTGCTCGGCGGTTCCGGAGGACTCGGAGGCGGACTGGGGGGCGGACTGGGCGGCGGCCTCGGCGGCGTCGGCGGTCAGGTCGGCGGCAACCTCACCGGCGGCCTCACGGGTTCGGTGGACGGTTCCTTCGCCCGCGACCGCCTGAACGACACCACCGCCCGGGCCGACCGCCTGCGGGACCGCGCCGAACGGCGCGCCGCCGCCGCCCGTAATCGCGCCTCGGCCACGGCCGACGCGGCGCGCGGCGCGGCCGGTTCGGTCGCCGCGAACGCCTACGGCTCCGGCCAGGGGGCCGTGGACGGCGCGGTCGGCTCGACGTCCGGATCGCTGACGGGGGCTCTGGACGGCGCGGCCTCCGCAGGCGGCGGCTCGATCGCGGGCGCCGCCTCGGGTTCGGCCGACGGCTCCGCCCGTTCGGGCCGCGCGCCCGGCGAGCAACCCCGCCAGAACCGCCGCCGCCGCGTGGACGCCGACGCGTCAGCCAATGGCTCGGCCTCGGCGAACCGCAACAGCGGCGCCTCGGTCAGCGCCGGCGCCGGCGCATCGGCCGGCGTCCGCCGCGACTGACGGCCGCTCCCTGACTTCGCCAGCCCCGCCGGCCCGGCCGGCGGGGCTTTTCCTTGCCCATCTGCGACTGCGAGTGAGATTGACTTGCAACTACGGACATGGTGGAGGACGGCCCCTGTTCCTCCAACGCCCGGGTGCGCCTTGTCCTTTCGTCTGCTTCTGTCGGTCTCGCTCCTTTCCCTGACCGCCGCCGCCCCCGCCCTCGCCCAGCAGGCAGAGCCCGCCGCGACGCTCGACGAGGTGATCGTCACCGCCGCCCGCACCCGACTGCCGCGCTCGGCCATGCCCGTCACGGTCGAGCTCATCGGCGAGGCGGAGATCGCGCAACAGACGGCGCTCGGCTCCTCGGCCGTCGAAACCGTGGCCACCCTGATCCCGTCCTTCTCGCCCACCCGCCAGAAGCTGTCCGGCGCCGGCGAAACCCTGCGCGGCCGCTCGCCCCTGTTCCTCGTCGACGGCGTGCCCCAGTCGACGCCGCTGCGCGACGACAGCCGCGACGGCTTCACCATCGATCCCTTCTTCATCGACCGGGTCGAGGTCATCTTCGGCTCCAACGCCATCCAGGGCGTCGGCGCCACGGGCGGGGTGGTCAACTATGTCACCGCCGCGCCGCCGGCCGAGGGCGCCGGCCCGTCCGGCCGTGTCCAGGCCCTGACCACCTTCGACGACAGCGTGTTCGGCGACAGCGTCGGCGGCAAGCTGGCCGGCATCGTCGGCCAGGATTTCGGCCGCTTCGACCTCACCGCCGGCGCGGCGTACGAGGCCCGGGGCGCCTACTATGACGGCGCCGACCGCCGCGTCGGCGTCGACGGCACCCAGGGCGAGCTGCAGGACAGCGTCAGCTGGTCCCTGTTCGCCAAGGCCGGGTTCGACCTGACCGCGGATCGCCGGCTCGAGTTGATGGTCAATCATTTCGAACTGGAAGGCGACGGCGACTACGTCGTCCGCGCCGGCAATCGCGCGACCGGCCTGCCCACCAGCTCGGTGCGCGGCGCCGCGCCCGGCGTCCAGCCGTCGAACGACGTCAGCTCCGCCGCCCTCAGCTACACCGACACGAACGTCCTCGGCGGCACGCTGCGCGCCCAGCTCTACGCCCACGACTATGCGGGCGTGTTCGGCGGCGGGACCTTCGGCACCTTCCAGGACGCGTCCATCGCCCCGGTCGGAACCCTGTTCGACCAGTCGGCCAACAATTCCGAGAAGCTCGGCTTCAAGCTGGACTGGCAGGGCGACGTCGCCCCCCTGCCCGGCCTCAGCGCCCTGGTCGGGGTCGACGCCCTGCGCGACACCACCTGGCAGGGTCTGATCCTGACCGGCCGCGACTGGGTGCCCGAGACCCGCTACGAAAGCCTCGCCCCCTTCATTCAGCTGAACCAGCGCCTGTTCGACGGCCGTCTGAACCTGTCCGGCGGGCTGCGCTACGAGAGCGTCACCCTGATCGTCGACGACTTCCGGACCCTGGCCTCGTACAACGGCGGACAGCAGGTCGACGGCGGCGAGCCCGGCTTCGAGGAACTGCTGTCCAACGTCGGCGCGACCTTCGAGGTGATCCCGGGACTCAAGGCCTACGGCTCCTACGCCCAGGGCTTCAGCATGGCCGACGTCGGCCGCGTCCTGCGCGGCATCGACGACCCCGGCCAGGACGTCGACACCTTCCTCGACATCTCGCCGGTCATCACCGACAATTACGAGATCGGCCTCGAGTTCCGGCGCGGCGCCTTCGAAGCCTCCGTCGCCGCCTTCCGCTCCGAAACCGACAAGGGCTCCCGGCTGGATCTGGTCAACGGCGTCTTCGAGGTGGCCCGCGAGGCCACCGAGATCGAAGGCATTGAAGCCAGCGCCCGCTATTCCGTCAGCGACACGCTCCGCCTCGGCGGGGCCTGGGCCAGCCTCGAAGGCCGCAGCGACACCAACGACGACGGCGAGGTCGACCGCGATCTGGACGGCGCCAACATCTCGCCGGATCGCCTGATCCTGTGGGCCGAGAGCGACCTGACCGACGCCCTGTCCCTGCGGGTCCAGGCCGGCCGGTATTTCGAACGCGAATTCGAGGGCCAGCCCGCCGCGAACGACTTCGAAGGCTACGACCTGATCGACGCCATCGCGGTCTGGCGCGCGGGCTTCGGCGACGTCAGCCTCGGCGTCCAGAACCTGCTGGACGAGGACTACATCTCCTACAATTCCGACACCACGCGCCCCGCCGACAATCTGGCCTATTTCGCCGGCCGCGGCCGGACGGTGACGCTCGGCGTGACCCGCCGGTTCTGAGCATGATGGGGGTCCTGCGCACGATCCACGCCTGGGCCGGGGCGATCCTGTCGCTCCTGCTCATCGTGCTCGGGCTGACGGGCTCGCTGCTGGTGTTCGAGAACGACTGGATCGCCCTCAAACACCCCGAGGCGCGGGCCGGCTTCGCCGCCGATCCAGCCGTTCTCGGCGCCGCCGCCGAACGGCTCGAGGCCGATCATCCGGACCTGCGCACCGTCGACTTCGGCGGGCCACAGCTGGGGACCCACAAACTCTATCTGGCGAAGAAGGACTTCGGCATCGCCGCCCCCGACGGCGCCACCCTCGACCGCTGGACCGGCCCGGCCCGGGTCGAGGCCTTCGTCTTCGACCTGCATCATCATCTGCTGGCCGGCGAAACCGGCGAGATCGTCGGCGGCGTCGCGGCCCTGGCCGCGGTGCTGCTGGTCCTGACCGGCCTGGTGGTCTGGGTCCCCGCCTGGCGCGCCACCCGCCTGCGCATCTGGCCCAGGTCGGCCCGTCGCGCCGACCTGGTCTCCAGCCACCGCAACCTCGGCCTGACTGCCGCCGTGCCCATCCTGATCTTCTGCCTGACCGGCGCCGGCATGGTGTTCAACGACCAGGCCCGGGCCCTGCTGGCCCCGAACGCGCCCGAACCGCCGCCGCCGCCCGTGGTCGGGACGGGCGACATCGACTGGCCCGCCGCCCTCGCCGCCGCCCAGGCCCGCTTCCCCGACGCGACCCTGCGCATGGCCGGCTGGCCCGCGGGTCCCGGCAAGCCCGCCTCGATCCGCCTCAAACAGCCCGGCGAATGGCACCCCAACGGCCGCACTGCCGTCCTGATCGACCCGGCGACCAGCGGCGTGGTCCGCGTCACGAACGCCCAGGCCCTGACCCGCGGCGAACGCGCCCTCCACGCCATCTACCCCGTTCACGCGGGCGCGGTCGGGGGCTGGCTCTACGAATGGGTGACGGTGCTGTCCGGACTGGCCCTCGCCGCCCTCGGCTTCGTCGGGACCTGGTCCTTCCTGATCAAGCCGCGCCGGAAGGCGCGGTTTGCAGGGTCACCGGCGCCTTTTGAGGTTCGATGAGCCGTCCGTTTTGGAGGACCACCACCCGATCGGCCGCGGCGATGGTCTCAGGACGATGCGCGACAACGATGCGCGTAATAGTCTGAGCCTTGAGCGCGTCGTTGATCGATCGCTCACGTGCGATGTCCAGATGCGACGTCGCCTCGTCGAGAATCAGAATTTTTGGACGCCGATAAAGCGCGCGCGCCAGCAAAATCCGCTGCTTTTGTCCTCCAGATAAGGAGGATCCCATATCGCCAACGAAGGTCTCCGCTCGCATCGGCATTGCACGCACCTCCTCGTCGATCGACGCCATGGCGAGGCATTTCCATGCCCAATCCATGTCGACGTCTTCCGCGAAGAAGGCGACATTTTCTGCGATGGAGCCGGAGATCAACTCGTCGTCCTGCATGACTACGCCGAGGTTGCGGCGGACTGTCCGGGGCCCCCAGGCCGAGAGTGGAAGTCCATCAATCCTCACCTCGCCGGCGACAGATGGATAAAGGCCACACAGAACCTTGATCAATGTGGATTTTCCCCCGCCCGACGGGCCGACCACTGCGATGAACTCGCCCGGCTCGACACGGAGGTTGACGCCCTGGAAAACGACGGGCTCCTGCGGAGCGTACTGGAAGGCGAGATTCCGCAACTCGATTGCACCCTCCATCTGCAGCAGACCGACGCCGGCGTCGTCGATCCCCTTCTCGACCGACGTAAGTGCGATATCGGCGATACGATCCGAATGCAGATCCAGCATCCGCCAGTTGATGAAGGTCTCGAACAGTCCTTGCACGCGGCTGGTGAACTGACCTTTGTAGGCCATGAACGCGTAAAGCACTCCCACCGTCATGGTATTGTCGATGACCGCGGCGGCGCCGAGATAGATTAGGGCGACATTGGCGACCGCGTCGGTAACGCCTTGGACCGACGAGAAGCCGATGTTGGCGAAAGCGTTCCTCTGACCTGTGCGGATGGTCTCGGCGAAGCGATTGGACCAGTCGCCCTCCCGCTGGCTTTCAGCACCCATCACCTTGATGGTTTGAATGGCGCGTATCGTCTCGATCCGCTTGCCCTGCTCGGCGATCGAGGCCACCAGCGCATCACCGGCGAGCTGGATTGTCAGCGGGATCGAGACCAGTCTGATGACCACATAGGCCACGACGCCGGCGGCGGCGACCAACGCCAGTTTCCAGGCGAAGACGATCATCATGACAAGCGTTACGACGGCGAGCAGACCGTCGATCAGAGAGCTGACGAGACCGTTGGCGAAGAGGGCGCGGACAGGCTCGATGCTCTCGAAACGTGACAAGGTGTCCGCGAGCCGCCGTCGTTGGAACCAGGGTAAAGGCAGCCGCAGCATGTGGTGGAACAGCCGACCGGTCATGTCCCAGCCGAGCAAGGCCGACATCTTTTGCAGCGCCACCCCGCGCAAAGCCGTGGCGCCGACATTGAACAACCCGAAGAGGCCGAAACCCAGAGCCAGGGCGACGAGTAATCCTTCGTCGCCCTTCAGCGCCGCTTCGTCGATGGCGAGCTGCATGTAGAAGGGACTTGCAACCACATAAGCTTGAAGCAAGAGGCTGAGGATCAGGACCTGGGCCAAGCCGCCGACGATCACCGGGGTCATCTGGAACAAGCTGGTTAACTTGAGTGGCGAGCGGTCCTTGCGGCGTTGGAAGGCCGGCGCCCGCGAGAGTTCCAACGCGATCCCGGTGAACCGCTGGCTGACCTCCTTGATTGGCAGACGGCGAACGCCGTTTGCGGGATCCTGAATCGTTACATGGGTGCGAGTCGCCTTGATCAGCACAACGAAGTGATTGAGGCCCCAATGCAGGATCGACGGACTTGCAAGCTCGCGGAGCTCTTCAAGCTCACACTTGAGCGGTCGAGACGTCATTTGCATCGCCGAGGCGATGATCATGATCTGGTCCAACGTCAGGCCCCTGTTGGAAACCGGATGTTTGCGCCGAAGTTCAGACAGCTCCCGCTGCGCGCCCAGCATGCCCGATGCTATCGCCAGGCACGCCAGGCCGCACTCAGCCGCCTCGGTCTGTCGAATGGACTTGACGTGCATGCCGATCAGGACCCGGAACGGCGACGAGCGGCGATGATCGGGTCGAACAGCCACTCCCACAGCGATCGATCATCCAGGATCAAATCGGCCGACAAGCGAATTCCAGGAGATAGCCGCCATACTTTTCCGTAGCCATCCACGGTTGGCGACTCGAGATTGACCAGCACCCGGTAGAGGGCTTCCTTGGTCTCTATTGGCACAGTCAGATCAGCCGGGTCGACGGGCGCGCCAGCAATGGAGGCGACCGTGCCTCGGCCGACACCGAACTTCTGATACGGGAAGGCATCGTACATCAACCTCACCGGTTCACCGGACCGCAGGAACCCCGCCGCGCGGGATGGCACCCACAGCTCGGCTTGAAGCACCTCGCCGTGGGGGAGGATAATCGCAAGCACTCGACCGGCTTCGACCGTCGCTCCGGGACGCACAGAAATGGCGACGATCCTGCCCGATTTGGCGGCCGTCAGGACGATCGCTCGTTCGGATAGACGCTGCGCTTGTCTCTGCTCAAATTGCGCTTGGGCCAAATCGACCTGCGCCGCGGACCCAGCGGCCTGTGCTGTTAACCGCCCCTCCTCAGCCCTCGCCTGGCAACGAAGCGTGATTGCGCCGCATCTCCCGTTCAATAGAGGCTACACCTTGGCGGGCGGCTATCAGTGCCTCCTCGCGTTGGCGTAGTTGCAGGGTAGAGAAGAGCTGTCGCTCATGCAGGGCGCGGCCTGCGGCCAGGGTCTCCTCAGCCAACCGGACACGTTCCTGCTGGAGCGCGACACTCTGGGCCAGCTGAGCCTGGTCCTCCTCCAGGCCGGCCCGCCGGGCTCGGAGATCCTCCAGCATGCGAGCATTCACTTCGACTTGCGCGCGCGCCTGCCCGGCGATAGCGGCGGATTCCCGGTCGGAGCTCGCCCCGATCAGATTCGAGAGGGAACTCGAAATTCCCTTTCCGTCCGTCACGGCCCGGTCGGTAGACATCACCAGGACCGGATCACCGACCTGCACAACCTGCCCTTCAGTTACGTGGACTTGGGTTACTACACCGGTGGTCAGCGCAGTTACGCGAGCGGCGCCGGCGCTGGGTTGCAGGACCCCTACGACAGTCTCCTTGCGCGTATAGCGGCCCATAGCGAGGAAGATCGCGACTGTCAGAAACAGCACCAGAAGGAAGCCAGTCAGACCCCAACCCGTGACTCCCATCGGACGTACAGGGGTACCGTATCGGCTGGCCGCCGCGCTTATGGCTTCC
The DNA here is from genome assembly GCF_035561115.1 of Brevundimonas sp. Taxonomy (GTDB): domain Bacteria; phylum Pseudomonadota; class Alphaproteobacteria; order Caulobacterales; family Caulobacteraceae; genus Brevundimonas. Next base: position 14,623 of record NZ_DATMYH010000027.1, on the reverse strand, counting down.
TGACGATAGAGTTGGTGATCGACGGGGTCGTCCCCGGCAATATCCGTCGGTGGCGGAGGCTCACTCATCGAACAGATTTTGCTCCACTCCAGCCACCGGACCAGCGCCGGTGCGGGACGATTACAATCCGGCGCCGATGCACGCTATCGGGCCGGGGTCGGCGAGGGAAATGCATGATTTGGAAGCGGGCGCTCGTCCCAGCGCTCGCGTCGCACCTTCAACCAGGAAGACGCATTGACCGTCCGAAACCGATGGCGGAGTGGAGGCGGCCCAAATCTCGCAGCATCAACGGACTGGGCCGCAGCAAAAGAATGACCTGCGGACCTGCACGTCAACCGTTTGTCAACAACCCGAACACGGCGCCGCCACCGCCGATTGCGGCCGCTATTATTATAATGGTCCACAAACCGGACCGAGGCACAATCCACTTACGGCCCATCAGTAAAAGCCCACCTTGGGCGAGGAATAGCCAGGATGTCAGCGACGAAAACGCATGGGCATCCCGGCCGGATTCCGCGCCGAGTGCGGCCACAACACCCAGAACAACTATAGAAAATGAAATGAACAGGTTCGAAACGTAGGTGAGCCATATAAGTTGGTCGGCTCGCAAAAACCCGGGGAATTTACCCATCACGCATGACCCGCTGTTGCGCCGCAGAAGTCCGGAACATCACCTTGCGTAAGGGCGTTAATCAGGTCGCCCGCAGCGTTTGCCGCCGCTCCGGTTCCGAGCAGAATTCCGGCCAGTTGGCCGAGAGGCGCATAAGAAAGCCTGAGAGCAATATCATCGCCGAATAGAGTAGCGATCGTTCCCAAAATGGCCCCGTTGCTCAACACCCCACGCGCTGCCAGCGCGACAAGTCCGCCGCCGCCCAGAAATACGCTGGCTGCGGTCAGAATGTTCATCACCTCATCAACGCCGTCGCCATCAGAACCGTAAAGCAGCACGCCATCCAATACCTCAGATGCTTGAGCAAGCCCGCACAAAGCCTGCTTTACCTCGGTTGCAACATCGCTCCAATCGATTGGGACGAATCCTCCCTCACCGATTTCAGCGTCGGCGCCTCCCAAGCCATTACCCCCCCTCGCCTCCCGACCCGGTGCCGCCGGACCACATGCCGAGGTTGGCATAGACGACGACGGTGCCGAGGTCAGTTGATTCTTCTCCCCCTGAAACCACTCGCAGTTCAGCTGGTGTTAGTGCGCGCATTTAGACCCCCCAGAACCATAGATTGTACTTCAGAAGATGGCGAGACGCAACCGCTCCCGCGGACCGAAAATCGGCGCCGCCGGGCGCCACGGAGTGGCGACCTACTCATCCCACGCTGTTGATTTTCGCGCAGGCCGATAATGTTTCAAAACGCGAGGACATTTCCGCTGAAGATTCAGCCCTGCTGCAGACTCTTGTGGTGCATCATAGCCGCCATGGAGATGTCCACACCAAACCGCAGGCTCGCGAAGCCATAGAAAGCTTCCTGTCACGTCAGGTGACGCTCCGCTGATCCCGAGGCGCTTGGTTGAACAATAATTACCCTCTGTATCCTGATGCTCTCGAATCGGCACAGCGGCGCTCAAACCGCATACTGAAGCGATGTAAATTCTTGTTTTTCTTTCAGATATATTGAGACTTCAGAGCAGGACGTAGGGATAGTCTGATCGAGACCAGCCCTCCCGCCCCTCAGGGCGATTGTCGTGATGTACCCCGAAGTGCTGTCCCTACGCCGGCTTGACCGGCGCCGCGCCCTTCACCGTCTCCCCGAACACCCGCCCGAAACTGGCCCTCAGCGCCTCGTCCGCCTCGTCCAGCGTCGCGGGAACGCCCAGATCGACCAGGCTGGTGACGCCGTGCTCATGGATGCCGCACGGCACGATGCCGCTGAAATGGCTGAGGTCCGGCTCCACGTTCAGGCTGATGCCGTGGAAGCTGACCCATTTGCGCACCTTGACGCCGATGGCGGCGATCTTGTCCTCTCTCCCCCCGCCCCCGGGGGGAGTGTTGGCGAAGCCGACGAGGGGGGCGCGCGACCAGCCCGGGCCCTTGCGTTCGACCCAGACGCCGACGCGGCCCTCGCGCACGTCCGCCGGCACGCCGAACTCGCCGAGGGCGCCGATGATCCACTGCTCCAGCCCGCGCACGAAGGCGCGCACGTCCTTGCCGCGCGCGTTCAGGTCCAGCATCACATAGGCCACCCGCTGGCCGGGCCCGTGATAGGTGAACTGCCCGCCCCGCCCGGTCCGGTGCACCGGGAACCGTGTCGCGTCCAGCAGGTCGTCGTCCTTCGACGACACCCCCGCGGTGTAGAGCGGCGGATGCTCCAGCAGCCAGACCAGCTCGGCCGCCTCGCCCGCCGCGATGGCCGCCGCGCGCGCCTCCATGGCCGCCACCGCCGCTTCGTAGCCGACGAGACCCTCCGAGACGGCCCATTCGACCGGGCGGCCATCGGCGCGGGCCAGTTTCGATGCGGCTGAGCTTAAGGCTTGGGAAAGCATGACGCACCCAATGTGGGGGTCAGGAGCGCCATGCAAGTCCAGACCGCGCCGTCAGAGTCAGTAGCCGAGTCCCCCATGAGTCAGATCGAAGCCGTCGAAGTCGAGATTTCGGTCGTCCTGGGGCGCTCCGTGCTGCCCATGAGCCAGCTTCTCCGCATGGGCCGCGGGGCGGTGATCCCGCTCGACGCCTCGGAGTCCGACGAGGTCTGGATTCTCGCCAACAATCATCCCGTCGCCCGCGGCGAGATCGAGATCCGCGAAGACCGCATCGCCATCACCGTGACCCGGGCGGCGGATGTGTATGACTTCATGGCGGGGGCGGCCTGAGGCGAATGGCCTGATCTCCAAAGTGCAGGATCGCCCAGGTCTCTGATGAGCCATTCCGGCCTGTTGCCTGCTGCCTGTTCCCTACTGCCTTCTTCCCCCTTCCCTTCCTTCCATCTCTCCGCTATCAGCCCCCCTCCGATGCGAGCGGTCGTGGCGGAATTGGTAGACGCGCAGCGTTGAGGTCGCTGTTCCCTAACCGGAGTGGAAGTTCGAGTCTTCTCGACCGCACCATCGAAACAACAGGGCGAATTTCGGCTGGAATTGAGCTGACATAAACAGGGGAGGCCGAGCGTGATCACCACCGCAACAGCCCCCCTGTCGCCTTCTCCCGACGACGACATCGACCACGACGCCCTCGACGAGGACTACGTCCTGACGGCGTCCTTCGTCGAAAAGGTCGTCGACGCCTCCGACGCGGGCGACGGCCTCAAGCTCCGCTCCCTGCTGGAAGACCTGCACCCGGCCGACGTGGCCGACCTGATGGGGTTCCTCACGGCCGAACACCGCGCGGTCGTGGTGCTGTGGCTGCCGCCGGACCTGCTGGCGGAAACCCTGCCCGAGCTGGACGACAACATCCGCGAGGAGGTGCTGGAACGCGTCCCGCACCTGACCCTGGCCGAGGCGCTGCAGGAGCTGGACTCCGACGACGCCGCCGCCGTGGTCGAGGATCTTGAGGACGACCAGCGCGAGCGGGTGCTGGCCGCCATGCCCGAGATCGATCGCGCCGCGATCGAAAGCTCGCTGCGCTACGCCGAGGATTCCGCCGGCCGCCTGATGCAGCGCGAGGTCATGGCCGCGCCGTCGTTCTGGAACGTCGGCGACACCATCGACCACATCCGCAAACAGGGCGAGGACCTGCCCGAGCTGTTCTTCGACATCTACATCGTCGACCCGTCGAACAAGCCGGTCGGCGGCCTGCCGGTCAGCGGCCTGCTGCGCGCGCCCCGCGCGGTGGCCCTGACCGACATCATGGAGCCGATCAACGAGATCACGGTCGACCAGGACCAGGAAGAGGTCGCCTACATCTTCGAGAAATACCACCTGATCTCGGCCCCGGTCATCGACGCGGCGGGCCGGCTGGTGGGCCAGATCACCGTCGATGACATCGTCAACATCATCCAGGAAGAGAACCGCGAGGACATCCTGCGCCTGGCCGGGGTCAGCGACGAGGACCGGGGTTCGTCGGTCGCCGAAATCGTCCGCGGCCGGGTGCCGTGGCTGGCCATCAACCTGGCCACGGCCGTGCTCAGCGCCGTGGTGATTTCGTGGTTCAGGGTGACGGTCGAAGAGATCGTGGCGCTGGTCATTCTGCTGCCGATCGTCTCGGCCATTGGCGGCAACGCCGGCACCCAGTCCATGACCGTCACCGTTCGGGCGTTGGCCACCCGCGAGCTGAACAGTTCCAACGCCCCCCGCACCTTCCGCCGCGAGTTCGTGGTCGGGCTTGCCAACGGCCTGGTGCTGGCCCCGCTGATCGGGGTCGCGGCGGGCCTCTGGTTCAGGGACTGGCAGATCGGCGCGGTGATCGCCGCGGCGATGGTGCTGAACCTTCTGGTTGCGGCGACGGTGGGCATGCTGACGCCCCTGACCCTGTCCCGGCTGAAGTTCGACCCGGCCGTGTCCTCGGCCGTGTTCGTGACGGCGACGACCGACTTCTTCGGATTCCTGATCTTCCTTGGTCTCGCCACGCTTGTGTTGATCTGATCGGCCCATCCCTTGCTGGCTCTCCCAATGGGCGAGCCAGCCCGTCTCGATTTGGGTCAATCCGTGTCCGAAGCGACCACGCCACGTCTGAAGGTCTCCCGCGAGGGGGTCGTCCTCATCAAGAGCTTCGAGGGCTTCCGTCCCCATGCGGTGCGTGGCGAGGACGGCCGCTGGGTCATCGGCTACGGCCACACCGCCTCGGCCCGCGAGGGTCTGGGCGTCGGCGAACAGGATGCGGAACTGCTGCTGCAGTACGACCTGCTGCCGGTGGTGCGGACCCTGAACGAGCGCGCGCCCGCCGGACTGAATCAGCACCAGTTCGACGCCCTGGCCAGTTTCGCCATCTCGGTCGGGGTCGAGCGTTTCCTCGCCTCCGACGTCCTGCAACGGCTGAACGAAGGCCGCGCCGGCCTGGCGGCCGACGCCCTGATCGGGTGGCCGGAAACGCCCTCGCCCGACTCCCGTCTGCGCCGCCGCGCGGCCGAACGCGCCCTGTTCGTCGCCGATCCGGGCTCGGCCGTCACCCTGGCCGACCTTCTGGCCGCCCCGTTGCCGCCGCCGATTGAGCCGGTCGAACCGGCCGAGCCGGAAGCCGACCCGTTCGACGCCCGCGCCGCCGCGGTCGCCGCCCTGCTCGGCGAAACGCCCGGACCCGGACCCGACCCCGAGGCGACGCCCGTCGCGCCCGCCGATCCGGCCGCGCCGGGACAGAATGCACCGGCCGCCCCCGCCGCCGCCACACCGCCTGCGGCCTTCAACGCGGCGCACCTGAGCCGGTACTCGCCCTATGCGGCGGCCATCGTCGGCCCCCTGCCCGGTTTCGAGCCCGTCTCGCCCCAGGCCGACACGTCCGACACCGCGCCCGTCGAGGCCGACGCGCCTGACGCCCCGACTATCGACGTCGCCCGGCTCGACGCCCCGGAAGCGGCCTCCCCGGTTCAGCCCGTTGCCGAACCCCTCGATCTGACGCCCGTGACTCCGCTGGTGTCGGCGCCTCCCGCGATTTCGCCCTTTCCGGACATGGACCAGCCTCTGGTCCTGACGCCCCTGACCGAGGCCGACATGGTTTCGATCGAGCGCCCGGTCTGGCCCGAGGAAGCGCGCGAGGTCCCCTCGGACGTCGAGGAGAACGTCCTGTTCGAGGACGAGCCGATCCAGTCCGTGTTGCGGCACGAGGTTGAGCCGGCGCCCCTGCGCCGGTTCGACTGGAGCGAGACCGGCGCATACTTGGCCATGGGCGGCGTCGGCCTGATCGCCTGCGCCGCTTCTGCGGCCTCTTTCCGTAAGGCGATGATTGACGATTCCTTTATTGGGGATTTCACCGTGATAGGCTGGGTACTGGCCATCATCGGCGTCATCTGCGTCGGGCTTTCGTCATGGAAGCTCTATGTACGTTGGGGCCGACCCGACTGACTTTCCGGCGGCGGCCCGCGGTGCTACGCCCGCCCTCATGAGCATTCCCAACGCCCCCCAATCGATGGATTTCGGCCTCGGCGAGAACGCCGACATGATCCGCGAGACCACCGCCCGCTGGGCGACCGACCGTCTGGCCCCGCTGGCCGCCGAAATCGACGAGAAGAACGAGTTCCGCCGCGAGCTGTGGCCCGAGATGGGCGCGCTGGGCCTGCATGGCGTCACCGTCGAGGAAGAGTACGGCGGTCTCGGCCTCGGCTACCTCGAACACGTCGTGGCGATGGAGGAGGTCTCCCGCGCCTCGGCCTCGATCGGCCTCAGCTACGGCGCCCACTCCAACCTGTGCGTCAACCAGATCCGCCGCTGGGGCACGGACGCGCAGAAGCGCAAATATCTGCCCAGACTGATCTCGGGCGAGCACGTCGGTTCGCTGGCCATGTCCGAGGCCGGCTCGGGGTCCGACGTCATGTCGATGCGGACCCAGGCCCGCAAGGACGGTGACCGCTACGTCCTGAACGGGACCAAATTCTGGATCACCAACGCACCGTCGGCCGACACCCTGGTGGTCTACGCCCGCACCGGCGAGGGCAACGGCGGCGTCACCGCCTTCCTGATCGAGCGCGGCATGAAGGGTTTCAGCGTCTCGAAGAAGCTGGACAAGATGGGCATGCGCGGCTCGGACACCGCCGAGCTGGTGTTCGAGGACTGCGAGGTTCCGGAAGAGAACGTCATGGGCCCCGTCGGCGGCGGCGCCGGCGTGCTGATGAGCGGCCTGGACTATGAGCGAGCGGTGCTGGCGGCGGGTCCGCTGGGGATCATGCAGGCGGCGCTGGACGTGGTCCTGCCCTACGTCCGCGAGCGCAAGCAGTTCGGCAAGGCCATCGGCAGCTTCCAGCTGATGCAGGCCAAGGTCGCCGACATGTACGTCGCCCTCAACTCGGCCCGGACCTATGTCTACGCCGTGGCTCGCGCCTGCGACGCCGGCAAGACGACCCGATACGACGCGGCGGGCGCCATCCTGCTGGCCAGCGAGAACGCCGTGAAGGTCAGCCTCGAGGCCGTCCAGGCCCTGGGCGGCGCCGGCTATACCAAGGAATGGCCCGTCGAGCGGCTGGTCCGCGACGCCAAGCTGTACGACATCGGCGCGGGCACGAACGAGATCCGGCGGTTCCTGATCGGGCGCGAGTTGTTGGGTGGATAGGACGCTCACGGGCTTCGGACTGTTCCTGACCGGGGCTCTGGCGCTGGTGGTCTGCATACTATGGGCCCGACGGCTGAACCGCGCGCTTCACCGGCGCAACAAAACGCCCGGAACGTCGTTCGAGCCGAACCTTGACCCGGACGATCGCTTCCAATTTTACCAGATCTGGTGGCGGTTGTTGATCGCTCGCCTGCCTGGGGATCGGCCGAGGTTGCGGCGAGAGGTCATGGGCTTCCGCTGTCTGCAACTGGCGGCCATTATCACTCTGATCGGCGCGTTTGCGATCATGCCGGCTGCCTGAAGCCCCTACTCCGCTTTCGCCTCAGCCGGGCAGTCGCCCAGCCGTTCGGCGTTCATCACCATGGTGACCTCGGCCATCTCCGGGCTCGGCGGAGGCGTCATCCGGCTCTTCACCTCCATGGTGTAGTTGCGGGTGAAGTCGCCGGAGACCCGGGTGTCCGTCTCCGTGCGCATGCCGTCAGCCGAGGTGCAGACCATATGGCCGACCATGGCGTCGCCCTCGCGGCGGAAGGACTGCTGCTCGCAGGTCATGCCCGGGGACTCCGGCGCGCCCTGGGGCGTCTCGAACTTCGCCTCGCGGATGCAGGTTTCGACCGCCGGCGCCTCCATGCCGGCCGGCATCCCGCTCATCCGGGTCGTGACGCGCCACAGGCCGGGCGTGGGCCCGGCGGGCATGCCGGCGGCGGCGTTCCCCGCCGTGTCGTTCGCCTTTCCGGCCGGCGAAGCGTCGCCGCCCTGCCCGCAGGCCGCCAGCGAGAGGGCGGCGAGCCCGGAAACCAGACTGATTATGCGCATAGTCTTCCTCCACCCAAGCCTGGCTTCTAGCACGTTTCGCGACATGGCTGAATGCGGCGGACGATCGGGAACCGGGCGGACCGAATGATAGTTTGTTGGGACGCAAAGGAGCCTCCCATGCCCGCCAAATCCGCCGCCCAGCAGAAAGCCGCCGGAGCCGCCCTGTCGGCCAAGCGCGGCGACACGCCGAAATCCGAACTGAAGGGCGCCTCGAAGTCGATGCTGTCGATGACCGAGAAGCAGCTCGAGGAATTCGCCCACACCAAACGCAAGGGCAAACCCGAGCACGTGAAGCACTGACGTATCCCGAGACGAGCGTCCGGTTGACCGCGCACGCCCGCCTCGCCAGCGTCGCCGGATGAGCCTGACCGAAACCTCGACCGGCCGGCCGCGCGCCTTTTCCGACGTGCTGGAAATCCTCGCCGCGCGGCGAGCCGAAAGGCTGTGTCTGGGCGAGGTCGTCGAGGCCTATGGGGAGCGGGCCTTCGGGCCCGTGATGTTCTTCTTCGCCCTGATCAACCTGCTGCCGTGGCCGCCTGGCGGCACGACCCTGACCGGCGCGCCGCTGCTGCTGCTGTCGGCCGAGCTCGCCTGGGGCCGGGACCGTCTCTGGATTCCGCGCTGGGCCGAAGGCCTGTCGATCCACCGCGAGACCTTCCGGCGGCTGATCGGGCGGTTCATGCGGCCGCTGCGCCGGGTCGAGGCGGTGTCCCGGCCGCGGCTGTATGTCCTGAGCGGCGGGTTCGGCCAGGGTCTGATCGGTCTGGCCTGCCTGTTCCTGTCGGCCGTGCTGGTGCTGCCGGTCTTCGGCGGCAATCTGATCCCGGCCGTCGCCATCGCCTTCTTCTCGCTGGGCGTCATGCAGCGCGACGGGCTGGCGGTCCTGCTGGGATGGCTGACGACGGCCGTCGCTGTCGCCATCCTGTTCCTGGCCTGGACGCTGATCGTGGCCGGGTTCCGGCACGGGATCGACGCGGTCCAGCGCCTGATCTGAGCGCGGGGCCGCTCAAGGATTGACGTTTGTTAAGTGGCGCGCGGCTATGGTCGCGCCTAGATCGGATCATCACCCCCGGACGCCGCCGATGCCCGACTACGACTATCAGAGCGACACCCGGCCCTTCTCGCAGGTGCTGCAGGACATCGGCGTCAAGGACGATCCCAAACTGTATCTGGGCGAGCTGGTGAACGCCTTCGGGGAACGGGCCTTCGGGGCCCTGATGCTGTTCTTCGGCCTGATGAACATCGCCATCGGCATCATTCCGGGGACCACCACCATCCTTGGCGCGCCGCTGTTGCTGATGGGCCTGCAGCTGATGGTCCGCCAGGACCAGCTGTGGCTGCCGCGCTGGGCGCTGCGTCGGTCGATCGAACGTGAGACCTACCGACACGGGCTGGAGAAGGTGCTTCCCCGACTGAAAATGATGGAACGCCTGTCCAGACCCCGCCTGTCGATCATGACCAGCGAAGTGTCCGAGGTGTTGATCGGCGTCGCCACCTTCATTCTGGCCTTCATCCTCATACTGCCGATCTGGGGCGGCAATCTGATCCCGGCCCTGATCATCTCGACCTTCGGCTTCGGCCTGATGCAGCGCGATGGTCTGGCCGTCGTCATCGCCTGGAGCGCCGTGGGCCTGATCTGCGTGGTCGGCCTCGTCGTCTGGCTCGCCTGGACCTGGGTCTCGCCCTATCTCCTGCCGGTCTGGCATTGGGCGCAGGGTCTGCTGCCCCAGACCTGGGCGTGGTTCACCGGCCTGTTCTGAACGACGAAACGCCGGAGAGGTCTCCCCCTCCGGCGCTTGTTCGAACCTGAAACAGTCAGCTGCGGAACAGCGACAGCACCAGTTGCGGCGTCTGATTGGCGATGCCCAGAGCCTGAACCCCCAGCTGCTGCTTCGTCTGCAGGGCCTGGAGCTTGGCGCTTTCCTTCGCCAGATCGGCGTCGACCAGATTGCCCACTCCCGCCTCCAGCGCGTCCGACAGCTTACCGACGAACGTCAGGTGGGTCGAGAGCGCCTTCGACTTGGTGCCCAGCCGCGCGAGCGAGGCCGAGACCTTGTCGATGGAGGTGGTGACGGCCGTAAGCGAGGCCGCCGCCTTGGTCAGGGTGTCGATCGACTGCGTGGTCGCGATCGTCACATTCGCGCCGCCCAGAGCCAGGACTTCCGCGCCAACCGTCAGGCTGGACGTGCCCGTCACATTGGCCAGGGCCTGGAACCCCGTCGCTCCCGTCTTCAGCAGGTTGACCCCGTTGAATTCGGCATTGCCGGTGACCGTGGCGATCTGGTCGCGAAGGGCCTTGAAATCCTCGTTCAGAGCCGCGCGCGCCGACGTCTTGAGTGACGCATCCGTCGCCGCGAGTGCCTTCTCCTTCAGTTGGAGCAAGAGGTCGGAGACCGTCTCGCCCGCCGCCAGGGCCACATCGACCGCGGCGATGCCACGATCGAGCGACTGTTTGACCGCGCTCAGCGCCCCGATATCGGCGCGTTGCCCCTGGGCTATGGCCCAGATGGCTCCGTTGTCCTTGGCGCTCGACACAGACTTTCCGGTGTTGATCCGGTTCTGCGTGATCGACAGGGCGGCGTTGGTCGCGTTCAGGTTCTGGAGCGCGACTTGCGCGCCCGTGTTCGTGTTGACCGACATAACCATCGGCTGTCCTTCCATTCTGGTCGGGTGAAGAACGGCCTTCTGGCCGTCGAACCAGTTCTGGTTCGCGCACGTCCACGCAAGGACCGGGCCGGGGTGTCGGCCGATTACACATCAACGATTTCAGAGGCTTGCCGATGAAGACGCAGCGACCCGGCAGGTCTGACCGGCCGGCCGCGTCAGGTCTTGCCTACCCGGCCGGAGTCAGGCGGCCTGGGCGCTTCCGGGGCCGGCCAGGCCCTGCATGACCATCTTGTTGATGTCGATCAGGGCCTCGAAATCGTCCTCGCCGCGCATGACGGCCGACGAATGACGGCTCACGAACAGGCTGATCGAGATGATCTGGGCCCGCAGGTTCTTGTCCATCGCATTGTCGGGATTGGCGCAATCGGTCGCCAGCGCCGACCACAGCCGGCGGTTCCAGTCGAGGGCGTCGATCCGGGTGGCCAGATCGCTGAAATCCACGGTCGAGGCGTGCATCAGCGCCCGGGTCACCTGGCCGAACAGCCGATACTCCGTTTCACGCGGGTTTTCAGCCCGCGTGGCCGCGGTCTTGTACGCCTGCAGCGACATTCGCCAGCCCTTCCTCGTAATCCACCAGTTTCCGCGCCGCCATCAGGGCCTTGTAGTATTCCCGCGCCATGACGTGGCGCGATGCCGCGACGCAATCGGCCAGCACCTGCGGGTTGCGCGTGGCGCTCATGAACTCCGACAGCCGCAGCGCGAACTCGTCATAGACCCTGGCCGCCGCGGCCTCGTCCAGATACATCATCATGACCGGGAAGTAGACGCGGGTCGCCGGGCTGTTGACGTCCTCGGGCTGGAGAATGTCCTTCTCGCGCAGCACCGAGGCCTTGTTCTGAAGGATCAGGACGCCGCGACGGTCGCCGTTCTGGACCACCGCGCCGTTGAGCACGAATTTCTCGCCGGGTTTGAGCGACAGCTTGAGCGGCATTTGCGGGAGCGTCTCCTGACAGGCTCGCGGCGACGTTAGGAAGCCGGGAACGAACGCAGGCTAAACAGTCGTGGTTAACCATGTCTTGTGACCCCGGGGGCGACTATCGGGGACACCTTCAGGATCGATCCATGTCCGCAGCCGATCTGGCTCCAGAACTCGTCCACGCCCCCCAGCTGGCCGCCCAGGGAATGGTCGGCGATTCCGCCTCCCCCGAGGCCATCCGCAAGCTGTCGCGGCAGCTGGCCAGCCCCAGGCTGGCGGTGAAGGCGCAGCGCAAGGCGCTGGAAAAGCTGAAGGCCGCCCTGATGGCCATCCGCGCCGGCGACTTCGCCCTCGGCGCCCGGCGGGCGCTGGACGCGCTGCAGATCGACGAGACCAGCGGCCTGGCCTGGCACGTCCTGGCCATCTGCCGTGAGAAGTCGGGCGATTTCGGCCAGGCCCTGCTGGCCTATGAGGCGGCGCTGAAGCTGCTGCCCAACGAGACCGACGTGGCCCACGACCTGGGCCGGCTGGCGCAGCAGATGGGCTATCTCGACATCGCCGAGAAGCTTCTGGTCAAATATCTGGCGGCCGATCCCGGCCACGTCGAGGCGACCAACAACCTGGCCTGCGTGCAGCGCGACCAGAAACGCTACGGCGACGCGGTCGAGACGCTGCGCGCCCTGCTGGGGGTCGAGCCCGAATCGCCGGTGCTGTGGAACACCCTCGGCACGGTGCTGAGCGACCAGGGCGACATGGCCACCGCCCTGACCTTCTTCGAGGAGGCGCTGCGGCACGACCCCGCCTTCGCCAAGGCCCGTTACAACCGCGCCAACGCCCGCCAGCCGCTGGGCGACGCCCTCGGCGCCCTGGAGGATCTGGACGCCGCCCTGCCCGGCGCCGAAAGCCCGTACGAGCGGGCCATGATGACCATGGCGCGGGCCATGCTGCTGATGACCCTGGGTCGCATCCCTGAGGGCTTCGATGCCTATGAGGTCCGGCTGGACCCGCATCTGCCCGAGGCCATGCGGGTGGCGGTCGAGGCCCCGCGCTGGGACCCGAAGACCGAAGACATCCGTGGCAAGCGGCTGCTGATCGTGGGCGAACAGGGCATCGCCGACGAAATGGTGTTCGGAACCTGCGTTGGCGACGCCATCGAGGCGGTCGGCCCCGACGGCAAGGTGTTCGTGGCCGTCGAGCCGCGCCTCATCGGCATGTTCGGGCGGGCCTATCCGGACGCAGTCTTCGGGTCGCACCGGGCGGTCAAGCTGGAGGGCCGGATCACCCGCTATGTGCCCTTCGTCGAGGAGATGGAGGACGCCATCGATTGCTGGATTCCCATGGCGTCCCTGCTGGCCCTCTACCGCCCGTCCATCGACCGCTTCCCCGACCGCCGGGGCTATCTGAAGGCGGACCCGGACAAGGTGGCCCACTGGCGCGCCGAGCTGGAGAAGCTGGGCCCGGGGCTGAAGGTCGGCCTGCACTGGAAGAGCCTGGTCCTGACCGGGTCGCGGGCGCGCTATTTCTCCAGCTTCGAACGCTGGCGGCCGGTGCTGGAGACGCCGGGCGCGGTGATGGTCAACCTGCAGTGCGGCGACGTCGCCGACGATCTGGCCGCGGCCGAGGCGGCCGGCGTGTCGATCTGGACCCCGCCGATCAATCTGAAGGACGACCTGGAGGATGTGGCGGCCCTGTCCGTCGCCCTGGACGTGGTGATCGGCCCGGGCATCGCCGGGACCAATCTGGCGGCGGCGGTCGGCGGGACGGCGTGGATGATCACCGCGCCGGACGACTGGCATTTTCTGGCGACGGAAAAATATCCGTTCTATCCGCACGTGCGCTTCTTCCGGCGCGATGGCTTCGACGCCTGGGAGGGCGCGATCGAACGCGTCCGGTCCGCGCTCGACGCGGCGGTCGGGACGGGGAACGCCGGATAGCGGAGCGGCGTTGATCTCCCGAACAGGGAGCGAACCTCATGCCCGAACTCGACGCCTATTCGGACGACCAGGAACAGTCGGAAGTCTATGACGAAACCCACATCGACGATGAGGGCGACGGCGACATCCTGCCCGACGAGGCCGATCCGGTGCTGGACGTCACCCAGGCCGACGGTGACGCCGACGAGGAAGAGTTCGACGAGGACGCCGAAGAGGACCTGGACGAGATCCAGGGCGCCTCTGGCATAGAGGCCGAGGCCGACGCCCTGCTCGGCGTCGATGGCGAGCGGCTGACCGAGATCGATGGCGAGAGCGCCGGCGGCCGGGGCGCGGACGAGGTCGAGCTGGTCTACACCGGCCTGATGCGCAACGTTCGCGGCGCCCAGGCCAGCGCCGCCCACTGGGAGGCGAAGAACCTCTCCGACGACGATATCGCCGACCTGGGCTACGGCCCCGGCGGCGACGAAGACCACCCCGGGAACTGAGGAGGGCCGCATGACCCACAAGCCGGATCACCAGCAGTCCCCTGCCGACGACGCGCCCCACGCCCGCAAGGCGCAGCGGGAAACCGGCAAGCCGGATCAGCTCTGCGAAGAGGAACGCCACGCCGAGGACCGGCAGGAGGCCCTGCTGGACGAGGGGCTCGAGGAGACCTTCCCCGCCAGCGACCCGGTCTCGGCCAAACGGATTACGTGATCCCGTCTCCTCCCTGTCGCCCCAGCGAATGGGAGGGGACCGCCGCGCCCTTGGCGCGGGGGTGGAGGGGCGCCAACCGCACATCCGTGCATCCCCGCGAAGGCGGGGACCCAGGTTTGAGCGACGACGAGACTGGCTGAGCTGACCGGCGCTCGGTCCGGCGGCGGCGGCGGGGCCAAAGCCCGGGTCCCCGCCTTCGCGGGGATGCACGGTGAAGAGCGATCCCGTGCCGCCGCCCGCCAGTATAGTCGGGTTGGCGGGAAAATATCCCGCCTCTTCAACCTCTTCCGCTTTTCCCGAACTGAATCATCAGCACCGGCCGGGGCGGCCCCATACTATTTGCATCCCGTCGCGGGGGAGGGCGTCTGGCGCCAGGGCCATCGCGTGCGGCGGGGTGTGATCGTTGCGGGACGCCGCAGGTCGCCCTCGGGCGGCCGGTGGCGGAACCGGACCGCGCTG
>NZ_DATMYH010000026.1:0-28886 GCF_035561115.1 Brevundimonas sp. | reverse complement strand
GTTTTTTGCAGTTGGTTCGGGGGAAGCGGACGGAACGTGGCCGGGGGGCGCGGCGAGCGCGAAAGCGGGGATCGCCTCCTTCCCGACAGACGGCCGACGGAGCCTTCGGACGGTTTGCCTCTGAGCTGAAGGTGAAAGATGTCGCTTGCCACCGCCGTCGTAGAGCCGACTCTCGACAATCGACAACTTCTCACCGCCCTCAGAGCGTTCCGACGGGGGGATTTCTCGGTTCGCCTGCCCGGCGGACTGACCGGCATGGACGGCGAACTGGCCGAGGCCTTTAATGACGTCGTCGAACTGAACGACCGGATGAGCCGCGAGTTCAGCCGTCTGGGCGAGGCCGTGGGCCGCCAGGGCAAGATCAACAACCGCGCCCGGGTCCCGTCCGCGACCGGCGCCTGGGCCGCCAGCGTCGACGCCGTCAACACCCTGATCGCCGACATGGTCCACCCGACCGCGGAAATGGCCCGTGTGATCGGGGCCGTGGCCAAGGGCGACCTGAGCCAGACCATGGACCTCGAGAACGAGGAACAGCCCCTGCGCGGCGAATTCCTGCGCATCGGCCGGGTGGTGAACACCATGGTGGGCCAGTTGGGCTCGTTCGCGTCCGAAGTGACGCGCGTGGCGCGCGAGGTCGGCACCGAAGGCAAGCTGGGCGGCCAGGCCAATGTGAGGGGCGTGGCCGGCACCTGGAAGGACCTGACCGACAATGTGAACTTCATGGCCGCCAACCTGACGGGTCAGGTGCGCAACATCGCCGAAGTGACCACCGCCGTCGCCAACGGCGACCTCAGCCGCAAGATCACCGTGGACGTGAAGGGCGAGGTGCTGGAGCTGAAGAACACCATCAACACCATGGTGGACCAGCTGAACTCCTTCGCCTCCGAGGTGACCCGGATGGCCCGCGAGGTGGGCACGGAAGGGAAATTGGGCGGTCAGGCGAACGTCAGGGGCGTGGCCGGCACCTGGAAGGATCTGACCGACAATGTGAACTTCATGGCCGCCAACCTGACGGGTCAGGTGCGCAACATCGCCGAAGTGACCACCGCCGTGGCCAAGGGCGACCTGTCCAAGAAGATCACCGTCGACGTGAAGGGCGAGATCCTCGAACTGAAGTCGACCATCAACACCATGGTGGACCAGCTGAACGCCTTCGCCTCGGAAGTGACCCGCGTGGCGCGTGAAGTGGGCACCGAGGGCAAGCTGGGCGGTCAGGCCCGGGTGGAAGGCGTCGGCGGCACCTGGAAGGACCTGACCGACAACGTCAACCTGATGGCCGACAACCTGACCGGTCAGGTGCGCAACATCGCCGAAGTGACCACCGCCGTGGCCAAGGGCGACCTGTCCAAGAAGATCACCGTGCAGGTCCGCGGCGAGGTGCTGGAGCTCAAGGACACCATCAACGTCATGGTGGACCAGCTCAACGCCTTCGCCTCGGAAGTGACCCGCGTGGCCAAGGAGGTCGGCACTGACGGCAAGCTGGGCGGCCAGGCCCAGGTGGAGGGCGTCACCGGCGCCTGGAAGGACCTGACCGACAACGTCAACCTGATGGCCGACAATCTGACGGGTCAGGTCCGCAACATCGCCGAGGTCACCACCGCCGTGGCCAACGGCGACCTGTCCAAGAAGATCACCGTCGATGTGAAGGGCGAGATTCTCGAGCTCAAATCCACCATCAACGTCATGGTGGACCAGCTGAACTCCTTCGCCTCGGAAGTGTCGCGCGTGGCGCGCGAGGTGGGCACCGAAGGCAAGCTGGGCGGTCAGGCCAATGTGAAGGGCGTCGGCGGCGCCTGGAAGGATCTGACCGACAACGTGAACTTCATGGCCGCCAACCTGACGGGTCAGGTGCGGAACATCGCCGAGGTGACGACCGCCGTGGCCAACGGCGATCTGTCCAAGAAGATCACCGTCGACGTGAAGGGCGAAATTCTCGAACTGAAGTCGACCATCAACGTCATGGTGGACCAGCTGAACGCCTTCGCCTCGGAAGTGACCCGCGTGGCCCGCGAGGTCGGCACCGAGGGCAACCTCGGCGGCCAGGCCCAGGTCACCGGCGTGACCGGGACGTGGAAGGATCTGACCGACAATGTGAACCTGATGGCCGACAACCTGACCGGTCAGGTGCGCAACATCGCCGAGGTGACCACCGCCGTCGCCAACGGCGACCTGTCCAAGAAGATCACCGTCGATGTGAAGGGCGAGATCCTCGAGCTCAAATCCACCATCAACACCATGGTGGACCAGCTGAACGCCTTCGCCTCCGAGGTGACCCGGGTGGCGCGTGAAGTGGGCACCGAGGGCAAGCTGGGCGGTCAGGCCAACGTGAAGGGCGTGGCCGGCACCTGGAAGGACCTGACCGACAATGTGAACTTCATGGCCGGCAACCTGACGGGTCAGGTGCGCAACATCGCCGAGGTGACCACCGCCGTGGCCAAGGGCGACCTGTCCAAGAAGATCACCGTCGACGTGAAGGGCGAAATCCTCGAGCTGAAGAACACCATCAACGTCATGGTGGACCAGTTGAACGCCTTCGCCTCGGAAGTGACCCGTGTGGCCAAGGAGGTCGGCACCGAGGGCAAGCTGGGCGGTCAGGCGCGGGTGGAAGGCGTCGGCGGCACCTGGAAGGACCTGACCGACAATGTGAATTCCATGGCCGCCAACCTGACCGGTCAGGTGCGCGGCATCGCCGACGTCGTGACCGCCGTGGCCAACGGCGACCTGAAGCGCAAGCTGACCGTGGACGCCAAGGGCGAGATCGCCTCGCTGGCCGACACCATCAACGGCATGATCGAGACCCTGGCCATCTTCGCCGACCAGGTGACCAATGTGGCCCGCGAGGTGGGCATCGAGGGCAAGCTGGGCGGTCAGGCGCGGGTGCCCGGCGCCGCCGGCCTGTGGCGCGACCTGACCGACAACGTCAACCAGCTGGCCGGCAACCTGACCACCCAGGTCCGCGCCATCGCCGAGGTGTCGACCGCCGTGACCAAGGGCGAGCTGACCCGGTCCATCACCGTCGAGGCCTCGGGCGAGGTCGCGGCGCTGAAGGACAACATCAACGAGATGATCCGAAATCTGAAGGATCAGACCCTCAAGAACACCGAACAGGACTGGCTGAAGACCAATCTCGCCCGCTTCACCCGCATGCTGCAGGGCGAGCGCGATCTGGCGACGGTGTCGAACATGGTGCTGTCCGAGCTGGCGCCCCTGATCAACGCCCAGCACGCGGTGTTCTACGTCTCGGACAAGGACGCCGACGACGAGCCCGTCCTGGTTCTCGCCGCGGCCTATGCCTCGACCGAACGGGAGCAGCTGTCGCCGACCTTCCGTCTGGGTCAGAGCCTGATCGGCCAGTGCGCCAAGGAGAAGGAGCGCATCCTTCTGACCAATGTGCCGCAGGACTACGTCCAGATCGGTTCGGGCCTCGGCGCCTCGGCGCCGCTGAACATCATCATCCTGCCGGCCCTGTTCGAGGGCGAGGTCAAGGCGGTGATCGAGCTCGCCACCTTCGGCGAGTTCTCGGAGACGCACCAGTCCTTCCTCAGCCAGCTGATGGAATCGGTCGGCATCGTGCTCAACACCATCGCGGCCAACATGCGCACCGAGGGTCTGCTGACCCAGTCCCAGCTGCTGACCGCCGAGCTTCAGGCGCAGCAGGACGAGCTGAAGTCCACCAACGATCGCCTCGAACAGCAGGCCGCCTCGCTGCGTCAGTCCGAGGAACTGCTGCGCGCCAAGCAGGAGGAACTGCAGCAGTCCAACGCCGAGCTGGAGGACAAGGCCGTCCTGCTGTCGGCCCAGAACCAGCAGGTCGAGGCCAAGAACCGCGAGGTCGAACAGGCCCGTTTCGCGCTGGAGGAAAAGGCCGAACAGCTGGCCCTGACGTCCAAATACAAGTCCGAATTCCTGGCGAACATGAGCCACGAACTGCGGACCCCGCTGAACAGCCTGCTGATCCTGTCCAAGATGCTCAGCGAGAACACCCAGGGCAATCTGACGCCCAAACAGGTCGAGTTCTCCAGGAACATTCACGCCGCCGGTTCGGACCTGCTGGGCCTGATCAACGACATCCTCGACCTGTCCAAGATCGAGTCCGGCACGGTCACCCTGGACGTCGGCGAGATGGCGCTGGAATCGCTGCGGGACCAGATGCACCGCACCTTCGCCCAGATCGCCCAGGACAAGAAACTGGACTTCTCGATCGACATCGATCCGGATCTGCCGCCCTCGATGTACACCGACGACAAACGGCTGCTGCAGATCATCAAGAACCTGCTGTCCAACGCCTTCAAATTCACCGCCAGCGGTTCGGTGCGGCTGCGCGTCGACCGCGTTTCGAAGGGGTGGAACCCCGGCAACGAACACCTCAACAAGGCCGGCCAGGTCCTGGCCTTCTCGGTGCAGGACAGCGGCATCGGCATTCCGGAAGACAAGCAGCGCATCATTTTCGAGGCCTTCCAGCAGGCCGACGGCACCACCAGCCGCAAATACGGCGGCACGGGTCTGGGGCTGTCGATCAGCCGGGAAATCACCCGCACCCTCGGCGGCGAACTGAAGGTCGAAAGCGAACCGGGCCAGGGCAGCACCTTCACCCTGTTCCTGCCGCTGAACTTCAGTCCCACGGCGGCGTCCGGTCCGTCGGCCCGCGAGGCGTCCCGCGCCGTCATGGTGCGGACCGCGTCCGAGGACGAGGTCGCCGAAGCCGTCGAGGTCATCGCCGACGACCGCGATCTGGTGTCTCCCGGCGATCCGGTGATCCTCATCGTCGAGGACGATCCGCGCTTCGGCGCCATCCTTCTGGCCCTCGTGCGCGACAGCGGATTCAAGGGCGTGATCACGCATGAGGGCATAGCCGCGGCCGCCCTCGCCCGCCGCTATGCGCCACAGGCGATCATGCTGGACGTCGGCCTGCCCGATATGGACGGCCTCGCCCTGCTCGATCTGCTCAAACGCACTCCCGAGACGCGCCACATCCCGGTTCATGTCATCTCGGCGCACGATCAGGCGGGCCTCGGCCTGTCGATCGGAGCCTTCGGCTTCACGCCCAAGCCGATCGACCGCGAGGGCGTCGTCGCCAGTCTCGACGAGGTGAAGAAATTCGTCTCCGCCGCCAACCGTCGCCTGATCCTCGTCGGCCCCGCGGGCGAGGCCCAGACCTTGCTGAAATCCGCCTTCGGTTCGGTCGTTCGGGTCGAGGCGCTGAAGGGCCTGGCCAAGGCGAAGATCAGGCCCGCCGACAGCCTGATCATTGACGTTTCCGCCGCGCCGATCTCCGAACTGGTCGACTGGCTCAAGGCGGCCGACCGCCCTGCCGTGATCTACGCCGGCGAGGCCCTGTCGTCGCTGGACGAGCGCCGGCTGCGGCTGGCGGTCTTCGCCGGCCATGCGCGTCTGGCCCGCACCCCTGAACAGCTTCTGGAACAGGCCACCCTGCTGCTGCACGAGCCGACCGATCGCCTTTCGGAAACGGCCCGCACCACCCTGGCCCAGACCCGCAAGGAGGACGCCATCCTGACCGGCCGCACGGCCCTGGTCATCGACGACGACATCCGCAACATCTTCTCCATGGCCAGCGCCCTGGAGGAGTTCGGGGTGGACCTGCTCTATGCCGAAAGCGGCCGCGCGGGTCTCGATCTGCTCGCCCAGCATCCCGAGACGGACGTCATCCTGGTCGACATCATGATGCCCGACATGGACGGCTACGAGACGATGCGGGAAATCCGCTCGCTTTCGAACTTCTCCCGCATCCCGATCATCGCCGTGACCGCCAAGGCGATGAAGGGCGACCGGCAGAAATGCATCCAGGCCGGAGCCTCGGACTATGTCTCCAAGCCGGTGGACATCGACTATCTGATCTCGGTCATGCGCGTGTCGATCCAGCGGGCCGACGCCGGCCGCCTGTCGGCGCTCGAACCGGCGGCCCTTCCTGAACCGGCGGCGATCTGATGAGCCGCCGAGGCAAGCCGAAGCCCCTGACCGCGCGGGTCCTCATCGTCGACGACGACGAGCGCAACGCCTTCGCCGCCTCCGAGGCGCTGGAAGTGCTGGGCCACGACCTGGTCATCGCCCGATCGGGCGAGGAGGCGCTGCGGCTGCTGCTGCATCAGGAGTTCGCGGTCATCCTGCTGGACCTGCACATGCCCGGCATGGACGGCTACGAGACCGCCAAACTGATCCGCGAGCATCCGCGGACGCGGGACACGCCGATCGTCTTCGTCACCGCCGTGTTCCGCGACGAGGCCCACATTTTCCAGGCCTATACGGCGGGCGCCGTCGACGTGGTGTTCAAGCCGGTCGATCCCTTCATCCTGCGCTCCAAGGTCGCCATCCTGGTCGAACTGCACCTCAAGACGCTGGAGGTGCGCCGGCAGGCGGCGGAGCAGCACGCCCTGCTTGAGGCCAACGCCCGCATCAGTGAGGAAAAGCTGGCCGCCGAACTGGCCCTGCGCGAGGCCCGCGAACGCCAGGACACCATACTGAAGTCCCTGCCGGTGGTGTTCACCTCGCGTGCCAGCGTCCATCCGTTCGCCGCCCTGTTCGTCAGCGACAGCATCACCCCTCTGACCGGGTTCGAGCCCCACCGCTTCGTCCAGGAACCGGAGATCGGCCTGGGCCGCATCCATCCCGACGATGTCGAGGGGGTCGTCAACTGCCTGATGCAGGCCTCCACCAGCGGCGCCTACGCCTGCGAATACCGCTGGCTGTGTTCGGACGGGGCCTACCGGACCTTTCTCGACCAAGGGGTCTGGGTGCCCGACGCCAACGGAGGCGAGGGCGAAATCCTCGGCACCCTGCTGGACGTCACCGACCGCCGCCAACTCGAGGAGCATCTGGCCCAGGCGCGCAAGATGGAGGCGGTGGGCCAGCTGACCGGCGGGGTCGCCCACGACTTCAACAACCTGCTGACCGTGGTGCTGGGCAATGCGGACATTCTGCTGCGCCGGCTCGGGGACGACGAGCCGCGCATCACGCGCCAGCTGTCCGCCATCCGCTCGGCGGCCGAGCGCGGACAGACCCTGACCCGTCAGCTGCTGGCCTTCTCGCGGCGGCAGCAGCTGAACCCGCAGATCATCGACCTCAACGCCCTGATCAAGGGATTCGCGCCGCTGATGCAGCAGGCGGTGGGCGAGGGCGTGACGATCACCCTGACCCTGTCGGACCCGCCTCTGCACGCGTCGATCGATCCCACCCATCTCGAGACCGCCCTGCTGAATCTGGCGGTCAACGCCCGGGACGCCATGGAAGGCGAGGGGCGGCTGACCGTGACGACCTGCGCCGTCACGGACGGCGAGGCCCAACCGATGGCGCGCATCCAGGTCTGCGACACGGGGCCGGGCATGGCCGAGGGCGTGGCCAAGCGGGTGTTCGAGCCCTTCTACACCACCAAGGAGGTGGGACGGGGCACGGGGCTGGGGCTGTCCCAGGTCTACGGCTTCGTCAGCCAGTCCGGCGGCCGGATCAATGCGTCCGCCACACCGGGCGAAGGCGCGATCTTCGAACTCATGCTTCCGCTGACCGACGAACTGCCACTCGCTGTGGCGGCCGAACCCGAAGTCGCCGAGGTCGAGGCCGGTTCGGAACGGGTGCTGATCGTCGAGGACGATCCGGCGGTCCTGAGCCTCTGCCTCGATATGCTGACCAGCCTGGGGTACCGCTGCGACGTCGCCTCGGACGCTGGCGGCGCCCTGCATCGGCTGGACAGCGATCCGGACTACGACCTGCTGTTCTCCGACGTGATCATGCCGGGCGGGATGAACGGGATCGAACTGGCGCAGAAGGCGCAGGAACGTCGTCCCGATCTCAAGGTGCTGCTGACGTCCGGCTATGTTGGGGAAATGGGCCATCAGATGCAGCACGACTTCCCGCTGATCGACAAACCCTACCAGTGCGCGGATCTCGCGACGCGGCTTCGCGCGGTCCTGGGATCGACGGGCGCCATGGCTCCGGCGAAGTGATCCGGCCGCCCGTCTTCCGGATCAGAACCAGGCCTTGAGGCCGACGACGAAGCGGGTGTCTTCCGCCTCGCCGCCCCGGGCTTCGATGTAGTCGGCCGTGTCGCCGAACGAACGGCTCCACTCGACGCCGACGTAGGGGGCGAACTCCCTGTGGAATTCGTAGCGCAGTCTCAGGCCGGCCTCGACCGAGGACAGGCCCGGGCCGACCTCCAGCTCCGGAATGTCGCTGGCGGAAGCGCTGACTTCGAGGCGCGGCTGGAGGATCAGGCGCTGGGTGATGCGCTGGTCGTACTCGGCCTCCACGCGCGCTGTCAGATCCCCCTCGGTCGACAGGAAGGCGGCGGCGTCGATCTCCCACCAATGGGGCGCAAGACCCTGCACGCCCAGGACCAGATGCGTCGTATCCTCGCCGTCGGGGCGGAAGTCCTGGCGGACACCGGCCTGCACGTCCCAGAAGGGCGTGATGGCGCGGCTGTAGAGGGCCTGGAGCTCCGCCTCTTCCAGATCGCCGCCGAAGTCGCCTTCGCCCTCGGTCTTCCACCAGAAGCGATTGATGTCGCCGCCGCGCCAGCCCCGGGCGTCCCAGAGCCAGGTCTCCTCGCCGTCGCCGAAGCCGGCCTCGAGGCGGTCGATGATGACCGCCGTCGTGCGAACGTCGCCGTTCTCGGCGACCAGGATCCGGCGGGACGCCGTCATCGCCTCGGCGCCGAAGATCAGGTCGGCGGCGTGGACCGGGCCGCTCAGGGCGATGGCCGGGACCGGTGCCTCCGGAGGACGGCCTGGATCATCCGCGCTGGTCGACACGTCGGGCGGTCCCATGCTCATTGTCGATATGTCGTGGCCCGCATGCGGGTCGGCGGCCTGTGGCTGCGGCGGCGTCCGGTGTCCTGCGTGGGGATCGGCGGGCGGCGTCTGAACGGGCGGCGTGACATGACCGGCGTGGGGGGGCTGCGCGGTCGGCCGGGCCGGAGTCTGATGGCCCGCATGGGGGTCGGGCGTCGGCGGCGCCGGCTGCGTCCTCGACGGGGCGGCAGGGGCCCTGTGGCCCGCGTGAGGGTCCTGGGCCCGGGCGCCGGAAGCGCCGACGAGGAGGATCAGCGGAGCGAGGCCGACGGCGAGGCGGTTCATGACGCGCCTCCATCCATGGGCCGGACCGTCACGACATTGAACATCCCCGCGTGCATGTGCATCAGCAGATGGCAGTGGAAGGCCCAGTCGCCGGGCGCGTCGGCGGTCAGATCGAACGTCACCTTCGATCCCGGCGCGACGTTGACCGTGTGCTTCAGGGGCTGATGGCCGGCGGGGCCGCCGGTGACCAGTTCGAAGAAGTGGCCGTGCAGATGGATGGGGTGAGCCATCATCGTGTCATTCACGAGGGTCACCCGGACCCGCTCATTGCGTTCGAAGCGGATCGGCTCGACCAGTTCGCTGAACTTCCTGCCGTCAAAGCCCCACATGAACCGCTCCATGTTGCCGGTCAGGTGGATTTCCATGGTCCGCGACGGCGGCCGCGAGTCCTTGTTGGGCTGCAGCGACACCAGGTCGGTGTAAACGAGGACGCGGTGATCGACGTCCGTCAGGCCGGTCGGGCGCTCGCCGAGGCGGTTGGCGGGATCCATGGAGACCATGTCCACGCCGACCCCGACCGCCATGTCCGGCGGGGCGTTCTCCGGATCGCGCATGTTCATGCCGGCCATGGACAACCCGCCCATCCCGTCCTGCGGAGCCCCGCCCTGGGCGGCGGCTCCGTGGTCCATGCCGGCCATCGCGCCGTGGTCCATCCCGCCCATGCCCATGTCGCGCATGGTCAGGTTGGGGACCTCGCGCAGGGGCGGGACCTCGGCCGTCATGCCGAGGCGCGGCGCCAGGGTGGCGCGGCCCATGCCGGAGCGGTCGATGGCTTCGGCCACGATGGTCCAGGCGCGGTCCTCCGTCGGCTGGACGATCACATCATAGGTCTCGGCGACGGAGATCTGGAACTCGTCGGTCTCGACCGGACGCACGTTCTCGCCGTCGGCCTGGACCACCGTCATGGGCAGGCCTGGAATGCGGACGTTGAAGATCGACATGGCCGAGGCGTTGATGATGCGCAGCCGCACCCGTTCGCCCGGACGGAACAGGCCGGTCCAGTTCTCCTGTGGTCCGTGGCCGTTGATCAGATAGGTGTAGGTCGAGCCGCTGACGTCGAGAATGTCCCGCGGGTCCATCCGCATGCCCCCCCACATGCGGCGCTCCTCGAGAGTCATCCGGTCCTCGCCGGACATCAGGCCGGACAGGGTGGTGCGCTGGCGGTTGAAGTAGCCGGGGCTCTTCTTCAGTTTGGTCAGGATCTCATGCGGATGCATGAAGCTCCAGTCCGACAGGACCAGCACATGCTCGCGGTCCCAGGCGACGGGATCGACGCCGGCCGGGTCGATGACGATCGGACCGTAGTGGCCCATCGCTTCCTGGAGGTTGGAATGGCTGTGGTACCAGAAGGTCCCCGACTGTTTGACCGGGAACTCGTAGACGAAGGTCTCATGCGCCCGGATGCCCGGAAAACTGACCCCCGGCACGCCGTCCATCTGGAACGGCACCAGCACGCCGTGCCAGTGGATGGAGGTGTCCTCCTCCAGATGGTTGGTCACCGACAGCCGGACGTTCTGCCCTTCGCGCAGGCGCAGCAACGGGGCCGGCAGAACGCCGTTGATCGTTACGGCGTGGCCCGTGCGGCCGCCCACGGTGAAGGACGAGCGGCCGACCGTCAGATCCACGTTCGGTCCCGTCAGCGTCGGCGTCTCCGCTCGCAAACCGGCCGATCCGGTCTGGGCCCAGGCGGGCAGCAGGCCCTGCAATCCCAGCAGGCCGCCGCCCGCGGCGGCGCCGCGGAGAAGCATCCGGCGATCAAGGCGTGACGTGGACATGGGCGACGGGTTCCTGGGCGGCTGATCAGCCCTTCGTTCAGATACGCATCCCGGCGGCGCAGTCCTTGCGACAGGTCGCCACAGCCATCGGGATCGCGGCCTGAGCGCCCTACTAACATGGCGGGGTGAAACGCGCAGGCGATACGGGATTATGCGCTCCGCCCGGTTGACGCGCGCCCGTTACAACGGTCCACTCCCCGCATGAAGAGCGCAACCTGATGCAATCGCTGCCGAACCGCCGTCTGCTGCTTGGCGTCGGCCTGCTCATGGGCCTGGGCGGAACCGCCTGCGCCCAGACGCCGCGTCCACGCAATCTGACGGTCTTCAAGACGCCGACCTGTCCCTGCTGCGACGGATGGATCGCACATATGCGGGAGGCGGGCTTCGTCACCACCGTCACGATTGTCGAGAACCTCCAGCCGATCCGGACCCGTCGAGGACTGCCGGACGGGCTCGCCTCCTGTCACACGGGGCTGATCGATGGCTATCTGATCGAAGGGCATGTGCCGGCCCGGGACGTCGTCCGGCTGCTGGCCGAGAGACCGACCGCGGTGGGCCTCGCCGTCCCGGCCATGCCGCTCGGCTCTCCCGGAATGGAGACGCCGCAGGGAGACAGGGAACCCTTCGCCACGCTGCTGGTGCTCCCCTCGGGCGCCTCCCGCGTGTTCGCCCGCCATAATCAACCGGCCTGACCCGGACCGCCGGTCCATCCCGGCCAAAACGACAATTCGGAGCCCGTCATGTCCCGCCTGACCCTTGCCCTGGCCGTATCGCTCGCCGTGCTGTCGGCGGCGCCCGCCGTCGCCCAGGACCACGCCCATCATCACGTCGCAGGGTCCGTAGCCGCGGAAGCGGCGGACGCAGCGACGGTCGTCGACGCCTTTCACGCGGCCCTCAAGGCTGGCGACACGGCCGCCGCCCTGGCCCTGATGGCGCCCGAGGTGATGATCTTCGAGGAAGGCGGCGCCGAACGGTCCCGCGAAGAGTATGCGTCCCATCATCTGGGCTCGGACGCCGCCTTCGCCGCCGCCTCCGAGGCTACGGTGGCGCGGAGATCGGGTTGGGCCGACGGCGATGTCGCCTGGATCACCAGCGAAGGCCGCACCACCGGACAGTTCAACGGTCGCGCCGTAGACCGGCTCACGACCGAGACCATGTTGCTGAAGCGGCACGCCGAGGGATGGCGCATCCATCACATCCATTGGTCCTCACGCGCGCCCAGCCAGGCGCACTAGCGGCGTCACACGGCCGACGGCGGGGCGAGCGTGCCCATCACTGCGACGACAGCAAGCAGCAGGGCTCCGGCCAGCGTTTCCGCAACGACGCTGAACCGGAGCCGCCGCAACGCCTGTCGGGAATCTTCGCCGTTCGCCAGAACCAGGCCCAACGCCGGGGTGAGACGGAAGCGGTTTGCGGCGGCTAGGGCGAGCATCAGGGCGAACAGCGCCAGTTTGGCGATCAGAAGCTGACCATAGAGGCTGGCGCCCATCTCTCCGACGCGGGCGGGGCCGACCAGGAACCAGCTGTTCACGAGCCCGGTCAGCACCAGCAGAACCACGGCGAGGGTCCCCAGACCGGAGAAGTCGTGCAAGGCGCGATGGAGCGCCCGATCGTCCGATCCGGTTCGGTGCAGAAGCAGAATCGTCAGGGCCGCCAGGGCTCCCAACCAGAGCGCGGCGGCGACGGTATGGACGACGTCGGCCGCCAGATGAACAAGCCCGCCGGCGCCGTCGGTCGCGGCCCCATGACCGGTCCAGGCGAAGCTGGCGACGACGGCCAGCCCGATCGCCGCCGTCAGGGCCCACAGCGATCGCCCCGGTTTCAGGGCGGCGATCGCGGCCAGTCCGAGAAGAGCTGCGCCGGCCCGGGCGGCCATGGCCATGCCCAGGACCGTGCCGGTGACCATGAAGGACAGCGAGGCGGGCCTGACGGCTTCGCTCACCGACCCGGCCATGACGGCGGTCTGGGCCACCAGGCCAGCGAGCGAACCGAGCGCGACGGCGACGGCTGCGACGATCAGCACAGCGCGCGCCCGGAACAGGTTCGGACCGTCGGGGCCCCCGAAACCATGGAGCAGGAACAAGGGTGCGCCGAGAAGGACGACGGCGCCGACGTACTGAAGCCAGCGGAGCGAAATGACCGCGACTTCCACCACGCCGTCAGCGCACCGTGAAGGTGTACGACCCCGTCATGCGATGGCCGTCGCTCGACGCGATGCGCCAGTCCACACGATAGGCTCCGGCGGCCAGCGGACGCGCCAGAGTCCCCGTCAAGGTCTTGCCGTCATCGGCCACCGCGGTGCGAACCGCGATCTTCTCGCCGGCGGCGTCGACGACGTCGAAGCCGGAAAATGCGGGGACCGTGCGCTCGCTGAAGGTCAGGCTGAGCGACCGGGTCACGGCCACGGTCGAGTTGGGCGCCGGGGTCGCGCTGACCAGCCGGGCATGGGCCGCCGCGGGGCCGGCCGCGAACGCCGCGGCCGCTGCGATGGCGACGAAGGGCGCGAGACTGTTGTTACGCATACTCATTCTCCAGACATTGGCCGGCCGGCCTCTTAAGGGCGATCTCCATCCCGGGGATCGCATGATTTTCGCCGCACGCGGCACGATTTCCAGTGTGGCTGATCCACGCTGGTTCGCAAAGACCAGGCGCTGCTTGGAGTGAGCGTCCAGGTTGCGCCACGCCATGAACAGGGCGACGAAGACTTCGAAAAGCGCCTCACGGGTGAACGGGAGCATCGTCAGGCCCACAGGGATCGGGAAACCGCTACCTCATCCTGGGCCCAATGCATCGAAAACGGCAGCCCCTGCCGAGGCGAGACACGCTGATTGCCTCGGGTCCGGTTGGTGGCTAAACGGATCGGGGAGCCCGGATATTTGAACCACGCCCTTCGCCATATCTGCATCGGTCTGTGTGTCGCCCTCCTGGCGGCCATGAACCTGCACGGCTTGTCGCAGTCCCGGCACGATTTCGCCCATGCAGCCGAATGGCCCGCTGTCGCTCTGGTCGAGTCGGAACACGATCCCCATCCGGCTCATGTCCATCTGGCGCCGGAAGAGGTTCCCGATACCGACACGGATAACAGGGACGGTGACGAGCCAATCCCCGTTGGCCATCATCATCATCATGGCGGCAGCGACGTTCAGGCCGCCATGCCGTCGTCAGGTCGCGTTCTGACGGACAGGCCGTCTTCTGCGTCCGCGCTCCGGCGGCCCGGGCTTGATCCTGCCTTGGCGAGCCATACCGGCGACGGGCCGGAACACCCTCCCAAACGGATGCGCACGGTCGTCTGAACCGGCGCGGCCCTTCGGCTGCGCGCAACCCGTTTCCCGGAGATACCCTTGAAGACCCCGATTGCCGGCTCAGCCGGATCGTGGGCGCAACTGGCGGCCGTTTCGGCCGTGGCGCTCTCACTGGCGGCCTGGCCGCCCAACGCTGCCGTGGCGCAGGAGCCGTCGGGCGCCGCCGCCAATGCCCCCGCCCTGTCCCTTGACCAGGCGCTCGCCCGCGCCGCCGAGGCGGACCCCGGACTTCCGGGCGTGGAAGCGCGTGCGCGCGCCGGTGACGCCGCCGTGCGCCAGGCCGACGTCCGGCCCAATCCCTCGCTGGGCCTGATGGTCGAAAACCTGCCCACGCTGGGGGGCGGCGACATCACCGACCGGACCGAGATGACCCTGTCCTATGAGCAGCGGTTCGAACGGGGCGGCGACCGGCCCGCGCGCGTGGCGCTGGCGCGAGGCGAAGCCGCTTTGGTTCAGGCCGAAGCTGCGATTCGGCGGCTCGATCGTCTGGAACAGGTGCAGCGCGCCTGGGCTGAGGCGCTCGCGGCGCAGGCCGAACTTGAGATCGCGCGCGAGCGCCTTGCGCTCGCCGAGCGCTTCCAGACCGAAGTCCAGCGCCGGGTCGATATGGCGCGCGACCCGCTGTTCGCCGGCGCCCGCGCCGAGGCAGAACTCGCGCAGGCGCAGATCGACTTCGATCAGGCCGGGATACAGGCGCGTCTGGCCCGCGCCACGCTGGGACGTTTCTGGATTGGTTCCTCCGACTTCTCACTGGACCCGGCGGACTTCGAAGACACCGGCGCGTCCCGTCAGGTCGCCGGCGCCGCCGCCGGGATCGATCTGGCGGTGCTCGCCGCGCAGCGCGACGTCGCCCGGGCCCGCGTCAGCCTCGAACAGGCGCACGCCACGCCAGATGCGACAGTCAGCGTCGGCGTCCGACACTTCCGGGACGGGCAGGACCTCGGTCTGGTGGTCGGCGGCTCCATCCCGCTCGGACGCTACGACCGGAATGAAGGCGCCATTGAGCGCGCCCGCTTCGAAGGCGTCGCCGCCGAGGCCGACATGGCGGCGCTCCGGCAGGAGCGCGAACGGGAGATCGCCCGCCTTCAGGTCCTGCTGGCGTCGCGAGCGCTGGAGGCTCAGCGGATCGCAGACGAAACCCTGCCGCAGGCCGAGCGCGCCGTCGTGCTCGTGCGCGACGGCTTCGCGCGGGGCGGCTTCTCGTACAACGACGTCATGGCCGCCCAGACCGCTCTCCTGACAACGAAGGCCCGCCGGGTCGCCGTGCTCAAACAGTTCCACATCGACCGCGCCCGCCTTGACCGGCTGACCGGCGCGCACGCCGACCTGCTCGGCCTGGAGACCCAACCATGATCCGGCACACCCTCTCGCGGCGCGTCCTCGCCGCCTCGCTCGCGGCCGTTGCGGTCGGGCTTTCCGCCTGCGGACAGGGCGCATCGGCGGAGAAGGCCGAAGGCGAAGCCGCCGCCGGCGAATACGAACGCGGTCCCCACCGGGGACGGATGCTGCGCGACGGCGACTTCGCGCTGGAGATCACCCTCTACGAGGAAGGGCCCGAGCCGCTGTTCCGCCTCTATCCCTACGTGAAGGACAAGCCGGTCGATCCGCGACAGGTGCAGGCCGCCATCACGCTCAGCCGCCTCGGACCCAAGACCAACCAGTTCGTGTTCGCCGCCGAGAACGATTACCTGACCTCGGCCGCGCCGGTCTTCGAGCCCCATTCGTTCGACGTGGTCGTGACGGCTGCGCACGGCGGCAAGCAACACCGCTGGGCCTACGCCTCCTATGAGGGGCGCACCACCATCTCGGCGGACGCCGCCCGCGCCGGCGGCGTCACTGTCGAGCGCGTCGGGCCGGCGACGCTGGGTGAGGCCCTGTCGCTGACCGGCCGGGTCGAGATCACGCCGGAAGGGCAGGCCGAGGTTCACGCCCGTTACCCTGGACGCGTCATGGCGTTGAACGTCGTCCTCGGGACCCGGGTCTCGCGCGGTCAGGTCATCGCCCGCGTCGAGTCCAGCGAGAGTCTCCAGACCTATGCAATCACCGCGCCGATCTCCGGCATGATCGTGGCCAAGAACGTCAATGTCGGCTCCATAACGGGGGGCGGCGAGCCGATGCTCATGATCGGTGATCCCACCCGACTGCACGCCGAATTCCTGCTCTACCCCCGCGACGCCGAACGGGTGCGCGCGGGCCAGCCCGTCACCGTCAAGAGCCTGGCCGGTGACTACACCTTCAACGGCCGGATCGAGGCGGTGCTGCCCTCGACCGATCTGACGAGTCAGGTGCTGATCGCGCATGTCGATCTGCCCTGGCAGGGCGGCATCTGGAGGCCGGGCCTCGGCGTGTCGGGGGAGGTGCAGGTCGCCGCGGGACAGGTTCCCCTGGCGGTGCGCACCAGGGCGCTCCAGCCGTTCCGCGACTTCACCGTGGTCTACGCCCGCTTCGGCACGACCTATGAGGTGCGGATGCTCGAACTGGGCCGTCGCACGCCCGAGTGGACCGAGGTCCTGAGCGGCATCGAACCCGGCGCCGAATATGTGGTGGACGGCGCCTTCCTGATCCGCGCGGACGTCGAGAAGTCCGGCGCGAGCCACGACCACTAGGGGCTCGCATCATCATGCTCGAACGCATCATCGCGCTGTCGATCCGCTTCCGCTGGATCGTCATGGCGCTCGTGGTCCTGGCCTGCGCGGTGGGGGTCTGGAGTTTCCAGCGCCTGCCCATCGACGCCACGCCGGACATCACCAACGTCCAGGTCCAGATCAACACCGAGGCTCCCGGCTTCTCCCCGCTGGAGTCCGAACAGCGGATCACCTTCCCGGTGGAAACCGCCATCGCCGGCGTGCCGGGGCTGGCATACACCCGCTCGGTCTCGCGCTACGGCCTCAGCCAGGTGACGGTCGTCTTCGAGGACGGCACGGACATCTATTTCGCCCGCCAGCTGGTCAATGAGCGGCTTCAGGCGGCGCGGAGCCAGCTGCCCGAAGGGCTGACGCCCGAACTCGGCCCCATCGCCACCGGGTTGGGCGAGATCTTCATGTATACGATCGAGGCGGAGCGCGGGGCTCGCCGTCCAGATGGTGAACTCTATACGCCCGAGGACCTGCGCACCCTCCAGGACTGGGTGATCCGGCCGCAACTGCGCAACACGCCCGGCGTCACCGAGGTCAACACCATCGGCGGCTTCGAGCGGCAATATCATGTCACCCCGTGGCCGGATCGTCTGGTCGCCTACGGCGTGACCATGGCCGAGGTGGTCGAGGCGCTTAACCGCAACAACGCCAACGTCGGCGCAGGCTATATCGAACGCTACGGCGAACAGTACCTCGTGCGCGTTCCGGGCCAGGCCGAGAGCCTCGAAGACCTCGGCGCTGTCATCGTATCGAACCGTAACGGCGTACCCGTTCGGGTCGCTGACGTGGCCGATCTGGTCATGGGCGAGGAACTGCGCACCGGAGCCGCCACCGAAGACGGGCGCGAGGTCGTGCTCGGCACCGTGTTCATGCTGGTCGGCGAGAACAGCCGCACGGTCGCGCAGGCCGTCGCGGCCCGGCTCGACGAGGCAGCGAAAGCGCTGCCTGGCGGGGTCCGGGCTGTGCCCGTCTACGATCGGACCGATCTGGTCGATCGGGCGATCCACACGGTGGAGAAGAACCTGCTCGAAGGCGCGCTGCTGGTCATCGTCGTGCTGTTCCTCCTGCTGGGGAACATCCGCGCCGCGCTGATCACGGCGGCCGTCATTCCCATCACCATGCTGATGACGATCACCGGCATGGTGCGGACCGGGGTGTCCGGCAATCTGATGAGCCTGGGCGCGCTCGACTTCGGCCTGATCGTCGATGGCGCCGTCATCATCGTCGAGAACTGCCTGCGCCGTTATGGAGAGGCGCAACACCGATTGGGCCGTCTGCTCAACCGCGAAGAACGGTTCGCCCTCGCGGCCTCGGCCTCCGGCGAGGTCATCCGGCCGTCGCTGTTCGGTGTCCTGATCATCACCCTGGTCTATGTGCCGATCTTCGCCCTGACCGGGGTGGAGGGGAAGATGTTCCACCCGATGGCCATCACGGTGGTCATGGCCCTGACCTTCGCCCTGGTCCTGTCGCTGGCCTTCGTGCCCGCCGCCGTCGCCATGTTCGTCACCGGCAAGGTCGAGGAGAAGGACAGCTTCGTCATGCGCGGAGCCAGACGCTTCTACCAACCGGCGCTGGACATGGCCCTGCGTCTGCGCGTGGCCTTCGTCGCCGTGGCCGTCGCCCTTGTCGCGGTGGCCGCCCTCGGGGCCAGCCGCATGGGGTCGGAGTTCATCCCGAACCTCGACGAGGGCGACATCGCCATGCACGCCCTTCGCATTCCCGGCACCTCGCTCAGTCAGGCGGTGCAGATGCAGACCGCCCTGGAGCGGCGCATCGCGCAATTCCCCGAGGTCGAGCGCGTCGTCGCCAAGATCGGCACGGCCGAGGTGGCGACCGACCCGATGCCGCCTTCGGTCGCCGACACCTTCATCATGCTGAAGGACCGGAAGGACTGGCCCAATCCCCGCAAACCCAGAACCGAACTGCTGGCCGAACTCCAGGCCGCCGTCGCCCGGATACCGGGCAACAATTACGAGTTCACCCAGCCCATCCAGATGCGCTTCAACGAACTCCTCTCGGGGGTCCGGGCCGATGTCGCCATCAAGGTGTTCGGCGACGACCTCGATGCCTTGCTTGAGGTCGGCAACGCCATCGAAGGCGTGGTCGGCGGCATCGAGGGCGCGGAGGATGTCTCGGTCGAGCAGGTGACCGGTCTGCCGGTGCTCCAGATCAGACCCGACCGCGCCGCGCTCTCGCGGCTCGGGATCAGCATGGATGATGTCCAGCAGGTCGTCTCGACCTCGATCGGCGGCGTTGTCGCCGGTCAGGTGTTCGAAGGCGACCGGCGCTTCGACGTCGTCGTCCGCCTGCCCGAGACGCTGCGGGAAGACACCGAAGCCATTGGTCGGCTCCGCATCCCCGTGCCCGGCTCTGGCGGCACGGCCTTCGTGCCGCTGGAGGAGATCGCCACCGTCGTCGTCGAGAAGGGCCCGAACCAGATCAGCCGCGAGGACGGCAAGCGCCGCGTGGTGGTCACTGCCAATGTGCGAGGCCGCGACCTGGGTTCGTTCATCGCCGAGGTGCAGGAGAAGGTCGGGGCCGAGGTCGAGGTTCCCGCCGGATACTGGATCAGCTACGGCGGGACGTTCGAGCAACTCATCTCGGCGGCCAAACGCCTTCAACTGGTGGTGCCCGTGGTGCTGCTGCTGATCTTGGGCCTGCTCTTCGCCCTGTTCCGCTCGGTCAAGGACTCCGCCATCGTCTTCTCCGGAGTGCCGCTCGCCCTGACCGGCGGCGTCGCGGCTCTGGCGATGCGAGGTCTGCCGTTGTCGATCTCGGCTGCGGTCGGCTTCATCGCCCTGTCCGGCGTCGCCGTGCTGAACGGCGTCGTCATGGTCAGCTTCATCCGCACCCTGATCGCCGAGGGCAAGCCGCTCGGCGAGGCCATCCGCGAGGGCGCCCTGACCCGGTTGCGGCCCGTTCTGATGACCGCTCTGGTCGCCAGCCTGGGCTTCGTGCCGATGGCGTTGAACGTGGGGGCCGGGGCCGAGGTGCAGCGTCCGCTGGCCACGGTCGTGATCGGCGGGATCATTTCCTCGACGGTCCTGACCCTGCTGGTGCTGCCCGCCCTCTACAGCCTCGTCCATGGCCGCCCGCCTCGTCCGGATGGGGTGCGACCCGGCTGGCTTTCCCGCCTTCCCTTCACCCGGAGCAATGCATGACCGCCGCGACCCATCGATGGGTCGGCTGGTTGAGGACGCCCGCCGGCGGCGTCGACCCGACCAGGGTCGGGTCGCTGTTGGGCCTGACCGAAATGGGCCGCATCAAGACGCAGGTGGCGGCGGACGCCGAGGCGGAGGAGGCCGGCGTGCTCCCGGCGGCCGCTCCGGCTCCCGCGGTTTCGGCGGCCCCGCCGTCGACCGCCCCGGGGACGCCCTGCCACGGCTACGGCAAGGGCTCTTCCCAGCGCGAGGACGGCGAACCCGTCGCCGCCTTCACGGGCAGCCACGGCTGGTTCTGGCGCAACCGCACCGGCGAGCCGTTGACCATCGCGCTCCAGACGACGGGCGCCTGTTCCGAGGTCAGGCGCGTGGTCTGAGGCGGTCGCTATCCTTGCCGCCGCCGGCGGCCGCGCGGCCCCCGGCGAGCACCCGCCCAGCCCCGGAAAGGAGATAAGGTATTGATCTAAAGAAAAAATGGCGCGCCGCGACGGATGATGCTGAGAACTATTCTGCGAGGGTGGCTCTGGCTGGCTGATGTCTGGAATTCACCAGTTGTGGAACTTGGCGGCTGGCCAAAAAGCACGACATTCCGAGGAAGCGGCAAGCGGCTCAAAGTCCGATTCCGGGCGGTGCCGAAGTCATCGTCTGGCAAAAGTGGGAGTGGCGGCCATGACGGCGACACCAGCGATCAGGGAGCGACGCTTCATTTTGGAAGCCTAAGGCTGGCGAGCGGAGCCGCGAAGACATATCACGGGTTTTACAAACGGGGGGCTGTGGAATGAAACTGCGTGATCTTTTCTGGATCGGTCTGGCCATCTGGTGGGGCGGCGCCCTCGTCGGGAAGCTGACCGGCATCGGCATCATCCACGGCGTCTCGGTCAACATCTTCGGACTGCTGACCATCATCCTTGGCGTCTTCCTGCTCGGCCGCTGGATACTCCGCAAACTGTTGGAAGGCGGTCAGGCGGTCAGTAATGGCGATCCGACCGATCCCCGCACGGGTTTCAAGATTGGCGACGGCATGGGCATCTTCTCGACGTTCAGTGTCCCCGAGGAAGCCCGCGACGTCATCGAGCGAGCCATCCAGAACGACAACTTCAAGCCGAAGGGCAAGACCGAGGACGGCCGGGAACTGATCTATATACAGACGCCGACGCAGGACTGGCTCGCTGTCGTCGAGGTCACCGACGCCATCATGGTCACCGCCGCCTACAAGACGTCGGCTGAGAGGGTCGATCAGGACGTCGCAGACTACCTGTCGGCGTAGAAACAGTGGTTATCGAAAGGGGGATCCTCCCCCTCCGCCTGAAGGAAGCGCTCCCAGTTCTCCAGCGCTCCCTGCAGCACTAGAGGGCTTGGCGGCACGAACCGCGCTCGCTCGATCGGATCGCCATGGCGACCGATCCAGTTCTGATCAGTGCGAAAGGCACCTGGTTCCTTGTCGCGACCGCGCACGCCTTGCATGAGCCGCTGATGGGCTGCGCGGATGAGCGCAAGGGACAGCGGTCGATCAACCAGCGCATCTTCGGCGCCTTGCACCGCTGCTCGGTAGTTAGAGATTTCCTCAATGTCGCCCCGACGCACGTCGGCGCTCTCTATACCCGCGTCGAACTCCAGCACTTCGTCGAGCGTGGCTTGCGTGCCTTCGATACGCGAAGATACGACCGCCGATCCGACGCCATTGACCCGGTACAACGTCAGGCGCTGGCGGCCACGAAGACCGAGGCGGAACAGCACGCCGTTATAAGCTTCGAGGTTTTGGGTGCAGACCCATTGCTGGCCTCGCCGTCCCCTGCTTTTCGCGGATTTGATACTGATCGCCATCGGATATTTAGCTGGACGGCGGATGCAGCCTTCGGCGATCAATGCTCCATGACCGAGACCCGCACCTTTACCAGCTACGCGACGCCATACGATTCCTTCGTAGGACAACGCGATATCAGCGGCCTGCACAAGGAAGATGCCGATCGGCTAATCCGCGAGATATTCTGCAAAGACACGGATTTCCGTGAGCTTGTGATGGAATGGAACGTCCGAAAGAAGCAAGCCGAAGGTCTGTGGTTTTTGGTCGTGGGCTTAGGGCTTCGGCTCGAAGAGTTCGGCCGCATCCGCGACTTCCAGGAGCGCGATGATGACGACATCGAAAAGATCATTTCGGCTCTGGATGGAACGGCCGTTGGCCGCCGGGTGGAGGAAGCGTTTCCACCATTCGACGCTCTGTCGTCTCGGACGACTTACGATTGGAGCGAGCTTGAAGACCTTCCCAATGCGCTGGACCACTATTTGAGTCAGCCAATCCGCGAACTGATCGAAGACGGCGATCTGGCCCCGGCCGAGAGTGATTCAGTCATTCGCGACCGCATGTCGTTCGAAGAACTTCACGATCCTCGAAACAAGGGCAAATGGAGCCTCGTGGTTGATCGAGGTATGGCCTACCGCGTTGCCCCTCGCGTGAAGACGGGGTTGTTAGGATGGGCGTCCCTGATCTGCCCGGTGATATTCATAGCCAGCGTTCCGGTGATGATCTGGGTGAGCATATGGGTCGGTCTGGCGATGATCGTCGCAGGGATTGTCATTCTGAAATGGAGCGCGGCTGATCTGCGAAAACGCATCTTCGAGAAAGCACTCACAGATCGGGACGAATACCGGTGGCTCATGAGTCGTCGCGTCATCTGGGTGAGGCCGCGAGATTGATCGACATCGACTGGCCTGAACTTTGGTCCAAGGCATGGCCGATCATCGTGGCGTTCTTCACCGGGACGTTCATCGGCAATGTGAAGACGCTCTTCGAGATCGCCGACATCATTGACCGGCGCAAAACAAAGATCGTGGTGGAACGGTCATTGTCAGGCCACGGGGATGTTGAGGGGAACTACGTCCACATCGCTAATCTGTCAGGCAAAACCGTCATGATCTCATGGTGGGAAATATACCACCGGCGAGCATGGTGGGATTTCAAGAAAGCCAATCAGAGCGTTGTGGAATCCGATGGGGAGCCAACCAGAACGCTTGAAGCCAACGAAATTATGGATTTGGCTTTTAACGACGAATTCTGGTTCAACCCGTGGCCGAAGCACCTCCCAAACCATAGCCTCTTCATCCGCTACAACGTGATGGGCGAGAGGCGACCGAGAGAGTTCAAGCTAACGAAATGAAAAGGCCCGCCGAAGCGGGCCTCTCTAAACATTTGAGAGCGGTTACCAATCGAACTCAGAGTTCAGTGAATGTCGGGTCGAAAGATCAAAACTCCCCGACGCCCTTAATCTACCTGATCAGCTTTTCGGCCGCGATTTATATTGGCGCCCGGACGCGATTGGATGGATGATCGGGGTGGGCGTTCCAACGCTGTATCGCCGCCCTAACCAATGGGCGGATGGAGTCCGCCTTGGCCATCCAATGGTAGGTGTTGGTCAGGTGCGCGAGCCGGGTGACCGCCTCCCGGTCGTTGCCCCTGATCTCGGTCTGTGATCCGAGGATCCCCACGGCGACGGTGTAGACATAGGCCGCCGCCGCATCCCATTCGTTTCCGCCGGTGTCGAACGCCGCGTCCACGCCTTGCTGGAGCGTCAGGTCGTCCAGACCCTCCAGCGGCTCTTTCAGCGGTATCTTGTAGAACGTCTGGAGGATCGACAGAGCCTTCGCCCGGAGCCAGCGTTTTTTCATCCACCCGATCATTGTGCGGCGGCTGTAGCGGCGGCGCGGGCGCGCGCCTCGGTGATCATCTTCTCGATTTTGGGGTCAGCCGGTTCAGCTTGACGGTCGAACTCAGCTTCCACCCGATCCTCCGGCCAAGCCTCCAACGAATAGTCGCTGACCCTGTAGAGGATGATTGTCCGCGCACCGCACCCGGCGACGTTCGGAACCGATTGCTCTAGACGGTAGGTCTCGCCGTCCGACTTGCGGGTCAGGAAAATTATCGGCTTGGGTTGGGTCGTCGGGGTGTTTCGCCAGACGTTGGCGAGGATTGCGCCGACCACCGCCCCAATGATGATCCCAATGATCAGATAAGCCATGTCGCTCCTCCGTGAGCGAGCGACGGTAGCTCAACACCAGAACAGCTTGAAGAGGGCAGCGTCTCCCTGACGTTCGAAGCCGTAGGTCTCGGTCGGTCAAGGGCGGCCTGTCCGTCGCTCGCGCGATGGGCGCTTTCCGCGCCCACCTCTGACTGCCCTCCCACACCCAATGCTGCACCAGTAAAGAGTTACAACACACGCCGGCCTTCGGTGATGTTGATCAACTGTGGCAGGGCATAAATCGCCGAGACCCTACCCCCTCCCTCTCGGACGCGGGCAATGAGGCCGGCGTCGTTGAGCTGCCGCAACATGTTGTTGGCCGTCACACGGTTGTTGAAGCCCGCAGCTTGCGCAAAGGCAGGCGCCGGGATGACTGGCCGCATAAAGAAGGCATCGACAGCCGCCATCGCGTACTGCGAATGGGTCACCTCGACGAAGTCGCGGCGCATGGCTTCATAGAGATCGCGAACTGCACGCACCTTCTCCAGATTGCTCTCGGCCTGGGCGACAAGCGCGTTGACGAAGAACCGGAGCCAACCCTCCCAGTCGCCTGTCTCAGTGATGGCGAGGAGCCGGTCGTAATACTCGGCCCGGTTCGCCTCCAGATATTCTGACATGTAGAACATCGGCCGGGACAGGGCCCCACGCCGGTAGAGCAGCAGCGGGATAAGCATCCGTCCAATCCGCCCGTTGCCGTCTTTGAATGGGTGTAGAATTTCGAATTGGGCGTGGGCGATTGCTGTCTGGAGGACTGGATCCTCCCCCTCCGCCTGAAGGAAACGCTCCCAGTTCTCCAGCGCTCCCTGCAGCATTAAGGGACTGGGCGGCACAAAACGGGCCCGCTCGATCGGATCGCCATGGCGACCGATCCAGTTCTGATCAGTGCGGAAGGCGCCTGGTTCCTTGTCGCGACCACGCACACCTTGCATGAGCCGCTGATGGGCCGCGCGGATCAGCCCAAGCGAAAGCGGTCGATCAACCAGCGCATCTTCGGCGCCTTGCACCGCTGCGCGGTAGTTAGAGATTTCCTCAATGTCGCCCCGACGCACATCGGCGCTCTCCATGCCCGCGTCGAACTCCAGCACTTCGTCGAGCGTGGCTTGCGTGCCTTCGATACGCGAAGACAGCACTGCCTCGTTGACTGTGATGGGGGAAAGAAGGACCGCCGGGTTTGGCAAGGTCTGCAACATGCCGTCATAGCGTGCCAAGGCAGCGTTGCCCCGACCAGCTAGGGGCAACAGGCCGCGCCAATCTAGGTCGGCCAGCGGGAGATCGTCCGGAATGCAGGGCGGCATTCGCCGCACTTATCATCGCTGTGGCTTTATGAAAAGCAGAACGGGGTGCGGGCTTTCATAAAGCCATTAACGATAAACAAGCTTTCGACAAATCTCGGAACGATTCCCGAAACCGGATTTGACGTTCCATTAAGTCGGACATCGAAATCCCAGCTTTCATAACCGCCGACATGAACGCCAGCGATTCCGACTTGGAAATCAGACCTTCAATCGGACGCCCGGTCCTCCTGTAGTATCGGCCGGGATGAAGGTGGCCCCGTCAGCTTCGAGAGCGGATTGAAGTCGCTCAAGCGTGCTTGTCTGCATCCCACCTCGGCTGGCCTCGAAACGGTGGATGGTAGATTCCGCCACATTAGAACGTTCAGCCAGCACACGGACGCTGATACCAAGGCCAGCGCGAGCCATTCGGATTTGAGCAGGACTGATCATTTTTAGCGAAAAACTCCGACTAGTTGCAGAATTCTGTTGACTCGGTCGGCGAATTCCGCTGAACACTAACCGAAATACTCCGAAACTCTACCGTTCAGCGTCGCCTGAGCGACCGGGCGGCTGCGCGGGAGGTCACGCATGCCTGACCATCAAGGCAGACAGACCAGTGCGATTAGGCCCCCCGAGGGCGTGCCGTCGGGCGCTGCAAAGGCCGCCCCTTGTCCCACATGGTTGATTCGGGCCGTTACCTACTTCGCCTCGGCGGGAGCCGTGCCGTGAGCACCCGGCGACGCGTTCCGGATCATCGCCTTGCACGGGCTTTCGTCCGTAACGCCCGCGCTTTTCACGCCATGGCTTGGACAGACAATGACCGCACCGGCACCCGATCAACATATCACTTAGCCATCGCTATAGAGCTCGGCTTGAAAGCCTACCTGCTCCATCGCGGGTTCTCCGATGACTGGAACCGCGTTCACCTCCGCCATGATCTAAGCAGGGCGCTCCGGTGTGTCCGGATGATCGGCTTCCGGGGAGTGCCAGACGGTCTCGCCGACCTCGCCGCCATTCTAGGCCCGCTGTACGCCTCGGGCGCCCTGCGTTCGGGATCGGTGAAGCCAGAGCTCCCGTTGTCCCCCGACGCGGCCGATCAGGTCATCTGCGAGCTTCTGGACGCCGTTGAGACCGCAATGGAGACGAGGCATGAGGCCGACCAGTGATCATCCGGCCATTGCGAGCCTGGCGATGGTTACGACGTCCCACCGAAGCGCGAGACCGCCGGGTTCTCGCTCGGGCGATCCGCAGACTGCCGCAAGAATGTCGGAACACCTTCCTTCTTCATCGCTTCGCCCGGATGCCCTTGGAAGAGATCGCCGAGCACCTAGGCATCGACCAGAGGGCGGTCGAAACGTGCTTAGCGGAGGCACTCGTTCACCTGAGCCGCGCAGTCGATGAAGCGGGCAGCGTCCGGCCCTCTAAACGCAAATGAGGGTCTAGGGCAGGATAGGCTTTGCGCCGGCATTGTCTGACAAGCGCTGCCGTATCGACCCTCAAAGCCCGTTGTGGAGCGGAGCCGTCCGACCGCCTCAACCCCGCTTCGCGCCCTGCGGGCTGCGACGGGCGCCGCAGGCGTTGACCCGCTCGTCCGGCCCCGCTGGTGGCTCGGCAAGGATCGATGGATCGATCCGCCTTGCGAGAAGGCGGGGCCGGAAATTTGCGAGGGAGAGCTTACGAGTATGCGCCTGCTTCTAGAGTGGCCAGCTTGGCGGCCATGTACGTCCAGCCGTCATCGGAGCCGCAGAGGCGGCGGCGCCGGACTCCGCCAGCCCGGCGAGTCGAGGTACGCTCACCCATACGCATCACCGACACCTGGCCCGAGGACCTGCCGATCACCCCGGCGGAGGTGCGGGCGGTGGAGGCTTGGCTTGGTGAGGTGCTGGACGAGGTCTTCGGTCCGCGCCTCTGAGAGGATGAGGACATGACGGACACGGCTCGCCACACAGGGATCCAGACCCGCGCCGCCCTCTACCTCAGGGTTTCGACCGGCCGGCAGGCGACCAACGACCTGTCGATCCCGGACCAGCGCCGCCAGCTTGAAGCCTACTGCGAGGCCAAGGGCTGGGAAGCGGCGGCCGAGTATGTGGAGCCGGGCAACACCGCCACTGACGACCGGCGTCCTTCATTCCAGTCGATGATCGAGGCGGCCCTGATCAAGCCGCCCGGCTTCGACGTCGTCGTGGTGCACAGCTTCTCGCGGTTCTTCCGCGACCAGTTCCAGTTCGAATTCTATGTCCGGAAGCTGGCCAAGAATGGGGTGCGTCTGGTCTCCATCACCCAGGAGCTGGGCGACGATCCCATGAGCATGATGATGCGGCAGATCATGTCGCTCTTCGACGAGTACCAGTCCCGGGAGAACGCCAAGCACACTCTGCGGGCCATGAAAGAGAACGCCCGGCAAGGCTTCTGGAACGGCGCCCGCCCGCCGATTGGGTACCGCATCGTCGCCGCCGAGCAGCGCGGGTCCAAGACCAAGAAGAAGCTGGAGATCGATCCGCTCCAGGCCGAGATCGTGCGCACCATCTACCGTTGGGCGCTGACCGGTGACGGGGAGCGCGGACCGATGGGGCTCAAGACCATCGCCACGCGCCTGAACGATCAGAACATCCGGACCCGCGACGGCGGACGCTGGGGAATCAGCGCCGTGCATCAGATCCTGACCCGGTCGACCTACATGGGCGAGCACCGGTTCAATGCCCGCGACCACGAGACCAAGAAGCCGAAGCCGGAGTCCGAGCACGCCATCATGGCCGTGCCGCCAATCGTATCGAAAACGGACTACGACGCCGTCAGGGCTCACCTGACATCCCGGAATCCGAAGTGGACGCCGCCGCGCGTCTCCAGCGGACCGAACCTGCTCACCGGCATCTGCTTCTGCGGCGCCTGCGGCGGCGCGATGACCCTGAGGACGGGGAAGGGGAGCGCAGGCGGCCAGTATCGCTACTACGCCTGTTCCACCAAGGCCCGGATCGGAGCGACCGGATGCACCGGCATGTCGGTCCCGATGGACAAGCTGGACGACGCCGTCATCGACCACCTTGAAACCCGCTTGCTCGATCCGGAGCGCCTGATGCTGTTGATGGAGCAGCTTCTGGATCGCCGGGAGGAGTGGGCCGATCAGCGGCGCGGGCACGTCGCCGAGATGCGCAAGCGCGCCACCGGGGCCGAGGCCAAGCTCAATCGCCTCTATGAAGCCATCGAGAACGGGATGCTGGCGCCTGACGATCCTTCCCTAAAAGATCGGGTCGCCGAACTTTCCAGCATTCGTGACCAGGCCAGAGCCGACGCCGAGCGGGTCAGTGCATCGGTGGACCGCCTGGCGCCGACGATTACCGCCGAGTCTCTCAGTCGATTCGCGACGGCCGCGCGCCGCAAGCTCCGCGACCGCACCAGCGGCTACCGGCGAGACCACCTTCGCGCCCTGACGCAGCGCGTGGAGGTCATCAGCAAGACAGAGGCGCGCATCATCGGCTCGCGCACGGAGCTGCTGCGGGCCTTGGCGTCCAGTGGTGGTGGGGATTATGCCGCCAGTGGCGGAGTTCTCGGTTTTA
Organism: Brevundimonas sp.; assembly: GCF_035561115.1. Taxonomy (GTDB): domain Bacteria; phylum Pseudomonadota; class Alphaproteobacteria; order Caulobacterales; family Caulobacteraceae; genus Brevundimonas. The sequence goes on along the minus strand of NZ_DATMYH010000026.1, from coordinate 88 downwards.
AACCGAAGTGGCGCGCCCGGAACGATTCGAACGTCCGACCCTCAGATTCGTAGTCTGATGCTCTATCCAGCTGAGCTACGGGCGCGCT
>NZ_DATMYH010000025.1:0-12481 GCF_035561115.1 Brevundimonas sp. | reverse complement strand
GTCGGGCCGGTCACGGCCCTTGCCCGGCGCGCCTGCCGTCGCGACGCCGGAGGCGCCGCCGGCGTTGGAGGCGGGCGCTCCGACTCCGCCGAAGCCGCCCGCCCCGCCTGCCGCGCCATCCTGACCTCCGCCTCCGCCGGCGCCGGTCAGCAGCGCCGCGCCGCCCAGCGAAACCACGCTGTCGGCCCCGTCGCCGCCGGAGCCGCCAGAGCCGCCGGCGCCGCCCGTTCCGACGGTGATCGTCAGTCCGCCGCTCAGCACATCCGCCGGCCAACCGGCCCGGCTGACGCCGCCCGCGCCGCCGCCGCCGCCGCCCGGACGCACGCCGGATGGACCGAAGGCGCCGCTTCCGCCGCCGCCGCCGCCGCCCACGACCACCGCCTCGATGCTGTGCGCCCAGACGGGCGGCGCATAGGTCCCCGATGTGCTGAAGGCGGTCACGGACCGTTGGCCCGCGCCCTGCGTGAAGACCGCCCGACCGCTGGACCGCTCGACCGAAAAGACGTCGCGCCAGTTCGATCCGTCCGCGCTGACCTTCAGCCTCAGGTCATCGTCGCCGACCAGCCCCAGTTCCGCCCGGCCGCCGTATCCGCTCTGGAACACGAGCGACAACACATCGCCCGCCGCCTCCTTGTTCAGGGTCAGCCGCAGGTCGCCGTTGCCTCCGTATGCCGCCTCCCGCGCGGTCCACAGGGCGTTGTTCAGCCTGGCGAGGAACGGATTGCCGCTGTCCGCCGTGGCGCCGACGCCCAGCCGGCCCAGGTCCTGGATTTCCCCCAGCCGCCGGCCCAGCGGAACCCAGTCGTCCCGGTGCCGCACCACCAATTCGGCCGCATCCTCGACCAGCGCCACCAGGCCTTCCGGAACCGCGACCGCGTTCCACCCGCCGCCTTCCGCCCGAACAAGCGTTCCCGCCGGCCGCGCGCCCCAGTCCGCGCCAGTCGCATCCGGGGGCAGGATCCACAGGGCGCCGTCTGTCGGCTCTGCCGGCTGAGCTGTCGTGGTTCGACTGACCACGGCGGTCTGGACCAGGGCGTCCAGCCGGGTCAGGGCCTCATTCAGGGTCACATGCTTCTGCATCTGCCCGGCCGCCAGATAGGGCAGTTCAAGCCGGGCGCTGTGGTCGTCGCTCATCGTTCTCTCCGCACGAGTGTCGGAGATCAGTGTGGGCGCGGCGCTTCCTGCGGCTGGGAGATGACGCTACTCAAACGAAAAACGTCTGCAAAATCAGCGAACTGGCTTTCGAAAGTCGTCTGGTTCGGCGGGAAATGCCAGCAGCGGGGCCGTTACGAACGGGACGGCCTCCGGCTTCGTCCGGCCGTCAATCATGCAGATAGACGATCCGGCGCAGCTTCGGGTTCCTGCGCATGTCGGCGACATGCCGGTCGTGATCGCCCGAGGCGCGGGCCTCGCGCTCGCTGGCCTCGACCCAGTGGGTGCTCTCGATATCCTTCTGCAGCGCCTTCGCCGCCATCAGGTGGCCGGGGAAGAAGACATCGACCACGTCGGGGGCGAAGGGAATCACCTCTCCGACGGCCGTGGTGGCGCTGTCGAGGCCCAGATAGCCGACCATGCGCAGCAGGGTGGAGGGCGTCGCCCTCGCCTTGCCGGCCTGGATCAACAGCCACCCGGCGGCCCCGACGCTGTAGACCGTGCCCACGACCGGGATCCACGTCAGCAGGCCGTCCAGCCCGATTCCGAACGGGCCGATGCCCAAAGCCCGGTCCGACAGTTTCTTCACGCCCTCGACATTGGACCAGATCTTCTCGATATCCGCGACGGACCGTCTGGCCATGCCTGCCCTCCAATAAGCGAGACCGTAACGCGCCATGACGACCCCCGTTCACCATGAAAGGCAAGGACGGGGGGACGGGGGCCCGAAGGCCCGCGGCCGGCGGGTGGAGATGACGCTGCGGCTGGCCCTGACCGCGCCCCTGGGGCTCGGCCTTCTGGCCTTGTCGGGCGTCGGCCACCGGTGGGTCGATATCCTGCTCCAGTTCACCGCGCCGGCCCTGATCCTGACCGCCGCGCTCACGACCGGCCTGATCGTCGCCCGCCTGAAGGCGGCCGCATGGCACGGGCTGGCGGCGACGCTCGTCCTGGCGCTCGCCGTGGCGCCGCAATGGTTTCCGGCGTCCGCCCCGCCGCGTCCCGGAGCCCCCGTCGTCCGGCTGTATTCCGCCAACCTGTGGGCCCTGAACACCGATACTGACGCGATCGCCGCTTCGGTCGCCGCCTCTGACGCTGACATCGTCGTCCTCATCGAACTGGGCGACGCGCCCGCCGCGCGAATGGATCAACTGCTGGCGGGTTATCCGCACCGGGTCGCCACCCCCCGGATCGAGCGTCCCAGCGGCGCGGCGCGGTCGGTCGTCGCCTCCCGCTGGCCGCTGAGGGCGATCCAGGACCGGCCCGACGGCTTGCACGCCGTCGGCGCCGCGGTCCGTACGCCGCTGGGTCCGCTCAACGTCGTCGGCGTCCACCTGACCCGCCCCTGGCCGTTCCAGGAACAGTGGGGGCAGATCAGCCAGACCATGGCGCTGGGCGCCGTCCTGTCCGACCTCGACGGCCCGGTCGTCGTCGCCGGCGACTTCAACAGCGTGTCCAGCGCCCGCATCGGCCGCCAGATCCAGCGGGACCTGGGCCTGCGCCCTGCTCCCGGCTTTCCCGGCACCTGGCCCAGCGCCGCGCCGTCCCTGTTCAGCGTGACCATCGACCAGGTCTACCGCTCGCCCGATCTCGCCTTCGTCAGCCGCCGCCTGGGCCGCCCCACCGGCTCGGACCACCGGCCGGTGGTGACCGAACTCACTCTCGCGGCCGATTGACGAGGGCGGCCAGCCGCTCGGCATGGCCCTCGGACGGGAAGTCGTCGGCGACCCAGCCGTCCTCGAACGCCTTCAGCAGCCGCCCCGTCTCCGGGCCCGGAGCGACCCCGAGACGGGCGATCTGACGGCCGCCGACCGGCAGCCCCGGCGGGGTCCAGTCCTCGACCAGCCGCAACAGCCGTCGCGCGTCGTCGCCGCGCCCGGGCGCCTCCGCCCACCGCCGGTACAGGGCGTCCATGACGGCGCGCACGCCGTGGCGATAAACGGCCGCCCGCGCCGCGGCGTCGCTCATCGACAGATCGACGGACGGGAAGGCCGTTGCAGCCTGCATCAACCGGTCCCGGACGGCGTTGGCCAGTCTCAGCCGGCCCGACACGCCCTTCGCCACCTCCGCGTCGGCGGGCAACAGGGTCATCAATCTCAAGGCCGGATCGGCGGTCAGATCGACGGCCGCGTCGAACTGCGCGCATGACGTCGCCTCCGGCAGGACCTGGGCCAGCACCCGGGCGCCGTCCATAGCCGCCATGGCCGGCCGCGGATCCGGGGCCGACAGCAGTTTCATCAGCTCCTTCGACACCCGTTCCGCCGACAGCCGGCCCATGCCCGGCGCCCGTTCGCGGCATGCGGCGAGGGCCGCGGGGTCGGCTTCGCCGCGGCCATACCAGGCGAAGAAGCGGAAGAAGCGCAGGATGCGCAGATAGTCCTCGGCGATCCGGGTTTCCGGGTCGCCGACAAAGACGATCCGTCCCCCCTTCACGTCCGCAACGCCATGGCCGGTCGGATCGAAAACCTGGCCGTCCGCGTCGGCATAGAGGGCGTTCAGGCGGAAATCCCGCCGCGCCGCGTCCTCGGCCCAGTCGTCGGTGAAGGCCACGGTGGCGTTGCGGCCGTCGGTCGAGACGTCGCGCCGCAGGGTCGTGATCTCGAACGGCGTCCGCTCGGTCACCGCGGTCACCGTGCCGTGGGCCATGCCCGTGGGCACGGCCTTCAGCCCCGCGGCGCGGATCGCCTTGTCGGTCTCTTCAGGCTTCAACGTCGTGGCGATGTCGATATCGTCGACCGGCACGCCGATCAGGGCGTTGCGCACGCAGCCGCCGACGAAGCGTGCGCAGCCCGGCCCCCCGGCCGCCTCAAGCGCCGCCATCACCGCGCGCGTGGAGGCGGCGGTCAGCCACGGCTGATCCGTCAGGCGCACGCTCATGCCGCATCCTCAGCCGCCGCCGCATCGGGCGCGCTCTCGAGGCCGTACAGCCGCGTGTGCAGGGCGCGAATGATCCCGGCCGTCACGCCCCAGATGTACCGCTCGCCATAAGGCATGGCCCAGAACCAGCGGGGCGGCTGGCCGTCCCGCTCGTAGGAATCCCGGCGATGGTTGGCGACGTCCATCAGGAAGTCCCACGGCACCTCGAACACCTCGGCCACCTCGTCCAGGGCAGGCGCGGTGACGGGCGGCCGGGTCAGCCACCCGACGACCGGGGTGACCAGAAATCCCGTGCCGGTTTCATAGGCGTCGCCGACCCCCAGGACCTCAACCAGCGCCGGATCCAGCGCCACCTCCTCCATCGCCTCGCGCAGGGCGGCGTCGACGGCCGTTTCGCCAGGGTCCAGCCTCCCGCCCGGGAAGGCGATCTGGCCGGTGTGGCTGGCCAGACTGTCGGCGCGGCGGGTCATCAACACCGTCGCTCCGTCCGGGCCGGCGATGACCGGGATCAGCACTGCCGCGGGGCGCAGGGTCCGCTCCGGGCGCTCCGCCTCCGGATTGAGATCGAAATCCGAGCGCGTCGCGGCTCCGTCGGGCCTCCAGCCCTCGACCGGCTCCAGCCGTTCGGCCAATCGCACGCGGAGGGTGGACAGACTCATTCCAGACCCGCCCCGACAGGCCCGAGAGCGAAGGCGGCGCCGTTCGACCGGACCGTCAGCCGCCCGTCCTCGATGTCGGCCATCTCGACCAATTCATAGAAGACCGGGCGCGAGATCCGGGCCCACAGGTCCGCACGGACCCGAACCGACGGAGAGGGTTCGCCCGTCTCCGGATCCGTCTCGACCACGATGGGATGTTCAGGGCCCGCCTCGGCCTCGTCGCCGACGTCGGTGGTGAAGACCAGGGCGCCGCTCCGCCGCTCCGCCGTCACCGCTCGAAACGGCAGGTCCTCGACCGTGATCGACAGCTTCTCGCCCGGGGTGACCAGGACATAGCCGTCCGGATCCTTGCGCAGCACGGTCGAAAACAGCCGCACCAGCTCGGCCCGACCGATCGGCGAGCCTTCATGCATCCAGACGCCATCGCGGCGGATGACGATGTCGATCTCGCCGCAATGCGCCGGATTCCACAGATGAACCGGGGGCAGACCGCGACCCGGCGCCTGTTTCGCCGCCTCTGCGACGGCGGCCAGTCCGGTCTTGCTGTCGTCGGTGGATGCCATGGGTCCAGACTTAGGCGTCAGGGCGGCGGCGGCAAACCCCTTCTAGCGGACGGGCCGCACCAGCCCCGTGGGCGAATCCTCGCCCCGCCACAGCACGCGCGCGCGATCCGCCGGACCGGGCAACTGCACATCGAGCGCTATGGCGAAGCCGAAACGCTCGAAATAGCCCATGTCTCCGACCAGCAGGATGTCGAGCCCGACCCGGGCGGCGTGATCGATGCAGGCCTGCACCAGATCGGCGCCCAGGCCGGCCTTGCGGCTGTCCGAGGCCACGGCGATGGGGCCGAGGAACAGGGCCGGCGTTTCGCCGACCGCGATCCGCCACAGACGGACCGATCCGATGACCCGCTCGCCGTCGCGCGCGACGAAGGCCGCGGCCACGCCGGCGCGCTCGCGCAACCGCTCCGCCGTCTTGGCGAACCGGCCCGGACCGAAGGCGGCCAGAACCAGCGCCTCGACCGCCGCAGCGTCGGCGGGTGTCTCGGCTTCGATGCGCACAGGCGCGGGTTTGAGCGGGGTGTCGAACATCAGGCGGCGCAACTAGGGCCGTCGCCCGGGCGAATCAACCGGCTTTCGAGAAGTCGGGCGCGCGCTTCTGGCTGAAGGCCATGAAGGCCTCCATGGCCTCCGGGCTCTTCATCTGACTGCCGAAGACCTCGCCCTCGCGCTGCATCAGGGCCCAGAGACGTTCCGAATCCCGCATCAGCGCCTTGGTCCTGCGGATCGAATTGGGAGCCCGCATCGCCAGCTTGCCGGCCAATTCCGCCGCAACGGCCTCGACCTCGTCGGCGGGGACCGCGCGGTTGGCCAGGCCCCAGGCGAGGGCTGTGCGGCCATCGATCGGCTCGCCAAGGGCGAATATCTCGAAGGCCCGCTGATGCCCCAGCACGGCCGGCAGAAGCAGCGACGAGGCGGCTTCCGGCGCCAGCGCCAGGTTGATGAAGGGCGCCGACAGCAGGGCGTCCTCGGCCACAACCACCATGTCGCAATGAAGCAGGAGGGTCAGGCCGATGCCGACCGCCCGGCCCCGCACCGCCGCCACCGCCGGCTTGTCCAGCTCGGCCAGGGCCTTCAGGAAGCGGAACACCGACATGTCCAGCGGCTCGCCAGTCTGCGAGCCGATCGCGATGAAGTCGGCGATGTCGTTGCCGGCCGAAAAGCTGTCGCCCTCGCTCCGGAACAGCAGCACCCGGACTGCGTCGTCGGCGCGCGCGCGCTCGGTGGCGTCGGACAGGGCCGCATACATGGCCTGGGTGATGGCGTTCTTCTTCTCCGGCCGCGACAGGGTCACGGTCAGGACGCCGTCCGCCAGTTCCGTTTGAATATGGTCGGTCACGCCGTCTCTCCGTCTTCTACGATGGTCCACCAGTCGACGCCATCGGCGTCGCGCGTCCGGCTGACCCGGCCCCGCTTTTGCAGATAGTTCAGATGCGCGATCGCCTCGCCGGTGGCCATCCCGCGCACGCCGTCGCCCACCGGCCTCGCGAACAGGGCGGAAAAGACGTCCACCGCCCGTTTCGGCGTCTGCAGGGTCCGCTCCAGCCGCTTCAGCGCCGTCATATGTCCCCGGATCAGCGCATCCAGCCGGGCCTGCACGCCGCGGAACGGCTCGCCATGCGACGGCAGCACCAGGACATCCTCGGGAAACACCGACTGCATTCGCTCGAGCGACGCCAGCCAGTCGCCGAGCGGGTCGGCCTCAGGCTCCGTCGGCCACACCGAGACGTTCGAGGATATCTTCGGCAGAATCTGGTCGCCGCCCAGCACCACGCCGTCCGCCTCGCGCCACAGGCAGGCGTGCTCCGGGCTGTGGCCCTCGCCGACCACCACGCGCCAGTCCTGTCCGCCGATGCTGATCCGGTCGCCCTCGCGTATCCGGGTGAAGCCCGACGGCAGCGGCGACACCGCCCGGCCGAACTGGCCATACTCCCGGCGGTACGTCTCGACATGCGCCTCGTCCCAGCCGGCGGCGCGATAGTGGACCGCGCCCGCTTCCGGCGCAGGCTGGCCCGTGTCGGCCAGCAGCATGCGTCCCGTCACATACTCCAGCCGCGTCATGGTCAGGCCGACGCCGAACCGCTCGCACAGCCATCCGGCCAGGCCGATGTGGTCAGGATGCATATGGGTGCAGATCACCTGCGTCACCGGTCGTTCGCCAAGCGGCCCGGCCAGCAGGGCGTCCCACCGCTCGCGCGTGTCGGGGATGTTCAGCCCGGTGTCGACAAGGGCCCAGCCGTCGCCGTCCTCGACCGCATAGACATTGATGTGATTCAGGGCGATCGGCATCGACAGCCGCATCCACAGAACGCCCGCGGCGACGGGAACCGCCTCTCCGAATCCCGGCGGGTCGCCGAACGGATAGGTCAGGCCGCGCCCGACCCGGGCGGCCTCGCCGGCCCCGGTCATCAGGACTCCATCCGCCAAGTCCGTCTCCAATCGAAACTCATTCCCTAGATAAGCCCAAGCCTCCCTGCGCGTCCAGCCTCGCCGCCATCCTGCCTTGACCCGACCACAACCGCTCGCCAAGGGTTGAAGACGTTGTCCATTCGGGAGTCCCCTGTGCTGCACAAGAAACTGATCGCCCTGCTGGGCGGCGCCTTGGTGATCGCGGCCGCCTCGGCCCAACCTTCACTGGCTCAGAACTACCCCCAGAACCGCCCGGCCAGCGCGCCGTCGGCGCAGGCCGACGAAGGCCAGGCCGTCGAGAGCGAACGCGCCAGCCGCAATCGCCGCCGGCAGCGCCCGGCCGCCCCCCCGACGCCGGAAGAGCTCAAGACCGCGGCCCAGGCCGTGGCGACGGCCGCCGGCCTGACCTGCCAGGTCACCGAGGCCTCCAATCCCGGCATGACCGCCGAACAGGCGAAAATCTACGAGACCGCCTGCGCCGGCGGTCCGGGCTACATCCTGATCGCCTCGACGCCGCCCCAGAGCTTCGACTGCCTCGAGCTGGCCGGGACCGCCTATACGGCCCGGCTGCGCGACCCGGCCGCCGACGTGGGTCAGCAGTGCGTCCTGCCCGCCAATCAGAACGGTCTGGCCGTGATCGGCGGCTGGGCCCGCGAGGCCGGCGTGACCTGCACGGTCGACGAGGCCGTGGCCATCGGCAAGAGCGACCAGAACAATATCGTCTATGAGGTCGGCTGCGCCGGCGTCGACGGCTACTGGCTGGAGAAGGTCGCGACCGGCTGGAAGCTGCAGGACTGCCTGCAGGTCGCCTCGGCCGGCGGAACCTGCCGGTTCACCACCGCCCGGGAGCAGGCCGACGGCTTCGAGCCCAAGCTGGCCGGCACCGAGGCCTCGGCCTGCGACGTGGCCCAGGTCCGTCTGATGGGCACCAACGCCAACGGCCGCTTCTACGAGGCAAAATGCGCCGCCGAAGGCGAGGGCTATATCGCCCGTGTCAGCCCCGAGGGCGCGACACAGCAGATCTATCCCTGCGCCACGGCCCAGCGGATCGGCGGCGGCTGCACCCTGACGCCGGCCCCGGCCGCCGCCCCGGCGCCCACCGAGTAAGCCCCGGCTCAGGCCTGACGAAGACGACGCCCCGGAGTTCGCTCCGGGGCGTTTTTCGTTTGCACGATCCGGCTTCACAGACCGGCCCGACACGCCGTACTCATGGCGCCATGCGCATCGCCACCTGGAACGTGAACTCGGTCAACGCCCGCCTGCCGACGGTGCTCGCCTGGCTTGAGGCCGCCCAACCCGACGTGGTCGGATTCCAGGAGATCAAATGCCTGGACGAGAAATTCCCGCGCGAGGCCTTCGAGTCCCTCGGCTACAACATCGAGACCAATGGCCAGAAGACCTACAACGGGGTGGCCCTGCTTTCGAAATACCCCCTCAGCGACCTGAGGCGCGGCCTGCCCGGCGCGGACGCCTCGGGCTTTGAGGCCGAGTTCGAACAGGCCCGCTATATCGAGGCCGTGATCGAGGCCCCCCGCCCCGTCCGCATCGGCTGCCTCTACCTGCCCAACGGCAATCCGATCGGGACCGAGAAATTCGCCTACAAGCTGGCGTGGATGGATCGCCTCCAGGCTCATGCAAAGGACCTGCTGCGACAGGAGGAGGCTTTCACCCTGTGCGGCGACTACAACGTCATCCCGACGCCGGACGACGCGAAGAACCCTTCGGCCTGGGTCAATGACGCCCTGTTCCAGCCCGAGAGCCGCGCCGCCTTCCGCGCCCTGAACCATCTCGGCCTGTCCGAGGCGGGCGAACTCGGCAAGCAGCCGCCCGGGACCTACACCTTCTGGGACTATCAGGCCGGGGCCTGGCAGCGAGACCACGGCATCCGCATCGATTTCCACCTGCTGTCGCCCCAGGCCGCGGATCGTTTCGTCGGCATCGAGACCCACCGCGACGCCCGCGACATGGACAAGCCCTCCGACCACGTCCCCGTCGTCGTCGAACTGGAGGACTAGGCCGTGGCCGATGCGCTCCGGGTCATCCTGCTGGTGGCGCTGGCGGCGGCGGCCCTGACCACGGCGGCCCTGGTGCTGGCCTGGTGGATGGAGCCCGTGCGCCGGATGAAGCGCGCCCTGCTCAAATCGCTGGGCGCCGTGCCCGAGGCCGAGGCCCTGTCGCCCGCCGAGGGCCGCGCCGCCGGCCTGGACTTCGACGGCGCCCAGGTGGCGGTGCTGTGGAACCGGGGCGGTTCGGGTCTGGTCTACGCCTTCGAGGAGATCGAGGGCGGCGAGATCATCGTCGACGGTCATGTCGTCGCCCGCGTGCGCCGCGGCGAGACGCGCAAGGCGCTGGACGTGCTGGCGCCCGAGGCCGAGCAGGTGACCCTGCGCCTGCTGTTCGCCGACGCACGGCATCCCGAGTTCGAACTGGCCCTGTGGGATGCGACCCTGCCCGCCCAGACGGGGTCTCCCGGCGAGGCCCTGCGGCTGGGCCGCCGCTGGCTGTCGCATCTGGAAGCGCTGCTGAAGGGCTGATCGCCCTTTCGGCGGACGGGCGGGAGGGCTAGAAGCGCCCCTTCTGTTTCCGCGTACCCAAGGATATCCCGTGGCCCGCCTGTTCGACGCCTACATCATCGCCGACTGGACGGCCGCCGAGGGCAAGAAGCTGGGCGACGGCTCGGTCTGGATCGGCGTGGCCAAGCGCGACGTGCGTTTCCGCCTCTATACCGAGACGCACAACGTCGCCACGCGCGCCGAGGGCGAGACGCTGCTGGCCTCGCTGCTGGCTGAACACCGCAAGCGCGGCGACCGGGTGCTGGTCGGGTTCGACTTCAACTTCGGCTATCCCGCCGGCACGGCCGCGCGGCTGAAGCTGACGGGGACGCCGCCGTGGTCGGCGATGTGGAAATTCATCGCCTCGAACGTGGTCGACAAGGCCGACAACACCAACAACCGCTATCAGGTCGCCGCCAAGATGAACCGGCTGATGACCGACGAGGCCTGGCCGCTGTGGGGCGCGCCCGCCAATCAGGCGCAGCGCTGGCTGACCACGACCAAGCCGCCGGCGGGCGCGGGGGCCGACATCCCGGAATACCGGGCGACCCAGGACGCGGTCCGCAAGGGCAAGCTGCAGCCCAAGTCGGTGTGGCAGATGCACGGCGCGGGGGCCGTCGGCGGTCAGACCCTGGTCGGCATTCCCGCCGTGCGGCGGCTGCTGGAGAGCCTGGGGCCCTCAGGCGCCGTCTGGCCCTTCGGCACCGGCTGGCGTGCCCTGGACACGGCCGACGTCGAACCGCTGTCGGCGCTGGTGGTCGAGGTCTATCCCTCGATGTTCGACGCGAAGCCGAACCCCGGCGAGTTCAAGGATCAGGCCCAGGTCCGGGTCACCGCCGAACATTTCGCCAGACTGGACGAGGCCGGCGCCCTGTCCGCCGCCTTCGCCCCGCCCAAGGGCGCGGACGAGGCCCTGATCGCGCGCGTCGAACAGGAAGAAGGCTGGATCCTGGGGGCGTAGCCTCCTGCCTTTCGTCATCCTCCGGCAAGCCGCGTCTTCGCGGCGCGACCGGGGGACCCAGCGGCGCCGAAGGCGATCTGTTCAGGCACGCCCGAGCGACCAGACCGGTCCGCGACAGGGTCGCGCTCTCGCGCGCCGCTGGGTCCCCCGGTCTCGCCGCGCTCGCCGGAGGATGACGAAAGCAGAGGTCGCGTCATCAGCATGTCGCCTCCCGCCTCTACCGCCCGGGCATGATCCGGCTCATCCTCGCGACCCTGCTTATCCTGACCGGGAGCCCGGTGCTGGCCCATCCATTGATCATCGCCCATCGCGGGGCCTCGGGCGAACGGCCCGAGCACACCCGCGCGGCCTATGAACGGGCCATCGAACAGGGCGCGGATTTCATCGAACCCGATCTGGTCATGAGCCGCGACGGCGTCCTGATCGTGCGCCACGAGAACGAGATCGGCGGCACGACGGATGTCGCCGCCCGCCCGGAGTTCGCGGCCCGTCGGGCGACGAAGACCGTCGACGGCGAGCGCATGACCGGCTGGTTCGCCGAGGACTTCACCCTCGCCGAACTGAGGACCCTGCGCGCCCGGGAGCGCCTGCCGGACCTGCGGCCGGCCAACACGGCCTTCGACGGGCAGGAGCCGATTCTGACCTTCGAGGAGGTGCTGGATATCGCCGCCGAGGCGGGCGTCGGCGTCGCGCCGGAGCTGAAGCATCCGACGTATTTCGCCGCTCTCGGCCTGCCGATGGAGGAGGCCTTCGTCGCCGTTCTGGAACAGCGGGGGCTGACCGGCGCGGACGCCCCGGTGCTGGTCCAGTGTTTCGAAGTCGGGCCGCTGCAACGGCTGCGGACCCGCATCGCCACGCCGCTGCTGCAGCTGGTCGCGGCGTCGGGCGGGCCGTTCGACCAGCCGGAGTCGCGCTACGCCGCCATGACGACGCCCGAGGGTCTGGCCGCGGTCGCGGCGTACGCCGACTGGATCGGCGCCGACACCGCCCTGATCGAACCGGCGCCCGGCGCCCCGACGCGCCTGATCGCCGACGCCCACGCCGCGAGGCTGAAGGTCGCCGCCTGGACCTTCCGCGCCGAGAACGCCTTCCTGCCCGGGGCCGACCGGATCGGCGAGGCGCCGACGGCGCACGGGCGACTGCGGGAGCGGCTGGCGCGGTTCGCGGGATACGGGCTCGACGCGGCCTTCATGGACCAGCCGGGGCTGGCCCGGGACAGGGCCGGGGGCATCTAGTTTTCAACGACCGGTCACGGGCTTCTCCCTCCCCCTCCGGGGGAGGGATGTCGGCGCGCCAGCGACGACAGGGTGGGAG
>NZ_DATMYH010000024.1:0-38357 GCF_035561115.1 Brevundimonas sp. | reverse complement strand
GATCCGCGCCGCATCGCTCGACAGCAGTTCGGCGACCACCTCGAGATCTCCGGGATCGCCGATCTCCATCACCGGCGCGCCCTGGGCGACGACGCTTTCGCTTTCCTGCAGGACCCGCAGCACCCGGCCCGTGACCGGGGCGCGAATGGTCACGGCGCGGCCCCCGGTCGCCGCCGCGGCCGGCTCGATCAGCCGTACGCGGGCCGCCTCGAGGGCCGCCTGCCGGACGCCGACGCCGGCGCGGGCGTTGCCGACGGCGGCAGCGGCGGTGCGGACGTCGAGACGGGCGCGGTCCAGCGCGCTCTGCGACGCGACCGACGCGGCGAAAAGAGTCTCGGCGCGGTCCGCCTCGATCCGGGCATGGGCCAGCCGGGCGTCGGCGCCTTCCAGTTCGGCGCGCGCCAGGGCCAGGGCAGCTTCGGCCGAGCGAACCCCGGCCTGGATTTCCTGACGGGAGCGCTCGTCTACAAGGATCGGCGGGGCCGGCTGGATGATCGCAATCACCGCCCCGGCCTCAACCCGTTCGCCTGCACGATTGCCGACGCGCATCAGCCGGCCCGAGACGGGAGCAGACACCACATAGACCTCTCGCGCCCGCGTGCGCGCCTCGTCGCGAACCGCGACGGTGAGAGGGCCTCGGCTGATCTCGCCGATATCCACGAGAACCGGACGCGGGCGGAAGGCGAAGATCAGCAGCGCCGCCAGCGCCAGCGCCACCCCGGCCCAGAACAGAGTTCGAAATTTGAGATTGAACCGGTTGATTTTCATCACACTATTCTCCGGTCTTCAGGACTTCGGCGAGGTCGAGCCGGTCGATCTGGCCGCGCACCATCAGACTCGCAGCGACCGTGATGGCCAGCACCACCGCTCCGGCCATGCCGAAGGTCGCCGGAGCGACGGCGAAGGGCAGCCGGAACAGGTCGGAACTCATGGCGTAGGCGAGATACCAGGCGAGACCGGCTCCCGCCGCCGCTCCCAGCGGCAGGGCGAGGAGGGTCAGGAAAGCCACCTCGCCGAGCAGGATGTAGGAGACGTCGGCGCGCGAGAAGCCGAGCACCCGCAGCGACGCCAGCTCGCGCTGGCGCTCGGCGAAGGAGATACGCACGGTGTTGTAGACCACCCCCGACGCGATCAATCCGGCGAAGAAGAAGAAGGTCAGGATGGACCGGCCGAGGTTTTCGTCGAGCATGGCGGCCAGACGTTTGACGGCGTCCGCCTGCAGACCCACGCCGACGACCGCGGGAGTCTCCTTCAGACGGGCGTAGAGACTTCCGGTCCGGTCGGAGTCGACCGTCAGCCAGGCGCCTGACATCTGCGGCCCCTCCCCAAGCGCCCGGTTCAGGTCCTCGATCCGCATCCGGGCGCCGGACCCGACGTAGCTGACGACGACCGCCGAGACCGGAATCGCGAGCAGGGGCCGCCGGCCTTCGGTGACCTGGGCTTCCACGATGTCGCCCGCCTCGACCTCGAGCTTGGCGGCCAGATCGCTGGACAGGACCAGACCGCCGGGATGCGGAAAGACCGGCTGGTTGTGGGTGTCGACCAATCGCGAGAGGGTTCCGTCGAGCGGCGCACCCGTGATCACCGCGCGTTCCTCGCGCGCGCCGTTGCGGAGGCGGACCGGCACGACCCGGAAGGACTCGGCGGCCAAGACCCCCTCCTCGCGGGCGAGACTGAACAGGCCGGCCCGCGACCGTGGCTCGACGAAGCTCACCGACACGTCATGAGGATTGGACGCGTTGAAGCTGGAGTCGATCATCACCTCGATCCCGTCCATCGTCGACAGGGTGCCGATCAGGAGGGCGCCGGAGGCCGCGATCCCGGCGACGGTCAGGGCCGCGCGCCAGGGCCAGCGAATGATCTGGCGCAGGATCATGCGCGACTGCTGGTCGATGAAGCGCATCCGGGTGATCCACGCGCCGGCCGCCCTGGAATAGTCGGGCGGGGGCGCGGGCGTCATCGCCTCCGCGGGATTCAGGGCCGCGGCCCGCCGGACCGCCAGGACCGCGCCGCCCATCACCGTGATCATCGCGGCGCCGACGACGATGGCGTAGTCGGACGGATTCGCCTGGAACAGCAGGAAGGGGAAGCGGTAGTACTCCATGTAGAGCTCCGCCATGGCCCGGCCGAGCCAGATCCCCGCCGCCCCGCCGATCAGCACGCCGGTCGCGGCGATGACGGCGACCAGCTTCAGGTAGTGGCCGATGATGTCGCGATCCCGGTAGCCGAAGGCCTTCAACAGGCCGATGCTGGCGCGTTGGACGGCGATCAGGCGCGAGAGCACGACATTGACCAGGAAGGCCGCCACCAGCAGGAACACCGGCGGCAGAACCCGTCCCATGGTCGCGAGCTGGTCGATCTCGCTGGACACGAAGGCGTCCGATATCTGGTCGGCGCGGCCATAGGCGCCCGGTGCGCCATAGGGCTCCAGAAGACGATCCAGCCGGGCGATCACCGCCGGCTCCGACGCGCCGCGAGAGAGCCTCACGACCGCCTCGTTGAAGGCCTCGTCCTGGTCAACCGCCTGCGCCAGGGCGCTGCGCCGCATCCAGAGGACGCCGAACAGCCGGTCGTCGGGAACGAACTGGCCGGGGCCGATGGCGTAGACGTGTTCCGGGGACAGGGCGACCCCGACCACCGTCAGTGGGCGTCGCCCGCCCCGAAGCGTGGTCGGAACCGTATCGCCGATCTGGAGTCTGTGTGCGTCGGCAAAGGCCTGCAGGACCACCGCCTCGTCCCGCTGCCCGGCGGCCGGAAGTCGACCGCGGACCAGATGCAGCCGGTTGACCGCCGGCTCCCCCACGTCCGGCAATGACAGAACCTCGCCGGTGGCGGGTGCGCTCATGCCTTCCATGGCGAAGAGCGCCGGGACCCTGATGCGGGTCGCCGCGGCCTGGACCCCGTCGATGGCCCTGATATCGTCGATCAGACGCTGCGGAGCGCGGACCGTGGGGGCCCAGACGTCAGCGAACAGATAGCGTTCATAGTAGGCGCGCCGGGTCTCCTCCAGCGAGCTGAGCATGCCGGCGGCGAGGAGGTGGACCGCGACGCCCCCGGCGATGACGAAGGCGATCGCCAGGGCCTGAGCCTTCATGCGCCACAGCTCCCGCACCAGCTTGCGATCCAGCGCGCCAATCCAGACGGGCAGCCCGCTCACCACGAGATTTCACCAGGCTGGCGCTTGTCCGCGTTCTCGCGCACTTCGCGAACTCGCCCGTCCGCGAACAGCACCACGCGGTCGGCGATGGCGGCGATCGCGGCGTTGTGGGTGATCAGCAGGGTGGTGGCGTTGAGCGTGTCGTTGACGGTCTTGAGCGCCTCCAGCACCCGTACGCCGGTAGCCGAATCCAGGGCGCCGGTCGGCTCGTCGCAGAGCAGCACGGACGGCTGCTTGGCCACGGCGCGCGCGATGGCCACGCGCTGTTGCTCGCCGCCGGACAACTGCGCCGGAAAATGATCCAGACGATTCTCCAGGCCGACCATGGCGAGGGCCTCTTCGGGGCTGAGCGGCGCTTCGGCGATCTCGGTGACGAGGGCCACGTTCTCGCGCGCGGTCAGGCTCGGTATCAGATTGTAGAACTGGAAGACGAACCCGACGTGCCGGCGACGGTATTCGGTCAGCTGCCTCTGGTCCGCCCGACTGATGTCCTCGCCCCTGAAAAGGACCTCGCCGCTGGTCGGCGTATCCAGCCCGCCGAGAATGTTGAGGAAGGTCGACTTGCCGCTGCCGGACGCGCCCAGCACCACGACCATCTCGCCCTCGGGCAGATCCAGGTCCACGCCTCGCAGGGCCTGCACCGCCGCCGGACCGGAGCCATAGACCCTGTTCACGCCCCGGGCGCGAAAGCACAGCCTCCCCGGTGCGGCCGGCGGATTCCCGGCGGCGGTGTTCCGGTCCGCCGCTCGGTTTGGGCGTTGTTCGTCCCGCAAGGGCATGGGCGGCGGTGATCCATCTGGGCCAGTCGCACAGTGGCAGATCGCGGCTCGCCGCCCCGTGATCTGGATCAAGACAGCCCGGGCCGCCGGCTTTCAGACCTCGTCGACGGCCGCCCGCAGATGCTCGCCCACCGTTTTCGCGTGGCTCAGCAAGTCGGGATTGTCGATGGCGCGCATCGAGGCGGCCGGGTCGATGGCGAAGACCTCGACGCCGCCTTCGGCCTGCTGGACCACCACGTTGCAGGGAAGCATGGCGCCGACGTGCGCCTCCATCTTCAGGGCCTCATGGGCCATGACCGGATTGCAGGCGCCGAGGATGCGGTAGGGCCGGAAATCCTGGCCGATCTTCGCCTTGAGCGTGGCCTGGACGTCGATCTCGGTGAGGACGCCGAAGCCGTGCTTCTGAAGCGCGGCCCGGGTGCGTTCAACAACGGCGTCGAAGTCGCCCTCGACGGTGCGGGCGTGGAAATAGG
Organism: Brevundimonas sp.; assembly: GCF_035561115.1. Taxonomy (GTDB): domain Bacteria; phylum Pseudomonadota; class Alphaproteobacteria; order Caulobacterales; family Caulobacteraceae; genus Brevundimonas. The sequence continues at coordinate 33,948 of NZ_DATMYH010000024.1, read as the reverse complement.
TCATGCTGTCCGGTCCTTCGGTTTGTCACGGTAGATGTCACAGAGCAGGCCGATGACCCGGGCGGCAGCCGGGTCGACGATGCCGTAGTAGATGGTCTGGGCTTCCCGCCGCGGGGCGATGACGCCGGCGTCGCGCAAACGGCCGAGGTGCTGCGAACAGGCGGACTGCGACAGGCCGACGTAGCCAGCCAGATCGCCGACGGCGCAGTCGCCTTCGCTGAGCCGGCACATCAGCATCAGCCGTTGCTCATTGGCGAACAGACGCATCAGGCGGGCCGCCGGGGCGGCGCTGGCCTCCAGCTCGGCCAGGGCGGCGGCGTCGGGCGTGGGCAGGGCGTCGGTCATGGCGTCTCTTCCGCGGGTCCGGGCGCGGCCATGGGGCGGCCGTCGTCCTTCAATGCGATATAGATGGCCGGGATCACCAGCACCGTCAGAATCGTCGAGGAGATCAGACCGAACAGCAGGGAGATGGCGAGGCCCTGGAAGATCGGGTCGAACAGGATCACCGCCGCCCCGATCATCGCCGCCAGCGCCGTCAGCAGGATGGGTTTGAAGCGGATGGCCCCGGCCTCGAGCAGAACCTCGCGCAGCGGCCGTCCCGGCGTTCGGGCGTGACGGATGAAGTCGACGAGCAGGATCGAGTTTCGCACGATGATCCCGGCCAGGGCGATGAAGCCGATCATCGAGGTGGCGGTGAAGGGCGCGCCGAACAGCATGTGGCCGATGACGATGCCGATCAGGGTCAACGGAATGGGCGTCAGGATCACCAGCGGAATGCGGAAATCCTTGAACTGGGCCACGACCAGAACATAGATCCCCAGCAGGGCCACCCCGAAGGCGGCGCCCATGTCGCGGAAGGTCACCCAGGTGATCTCCCATTCGCCGTCCCACAGCACGGTCGGAACGGTCTCGTCGGTCGGCTGGCCGTTGAGCCGGACCTCGGGGCGCGGCAGGCCCTTCCAGTCGTGGGCCTTGATGGCGGCGTCGATGGCCAGAATGCCGTAGATGGGGGCCTCGAACTGGCCGGCGAGTTCGGCTGTGACCATTTCGGCGGCGCGGCCGTCGCGGCGGTAGACGGGCCAGCCGGCCAGCTCCCGACGGGCCTCTACGACCTCGCCCAGTTCGACCAGCCGCCGGCCGCCGTCGATCGTGGTGACGGCTACGGGCATCACGGCCATCTGTTCGGTCCAGGCCCGGGCCGACTGCGGCAGGCGTACGGCGATCTCGACCGGCGTTCGCTCGTCGTCGCGCGCGGCGTACCCGAGGATCTGGCCACCCATGACGGCGGCGATGGAGTCGTGCACCTCGCGCTCGGACAGGCCGAACCGCTCGATCTTCTCGCGGTCGGGGATCAGACGCAGGACCGGGCGACGCACGCCGTAGCTGTTGTCGACGTCGACCACCGAGGACTCGGCACGGAACAGGGTCTCCAACTCGGCCGCCACGGCGCGGCGGGTCGCGGCGTCGGGGCCGTAGACCTCGGCCAGCAGGGTAGCGAGCACCGGCGGTCCGGGCGGAGCTTCCACCACCTTCAGCGAGGCGCCCGCCGGCAGCGGCAACCCGGCCAGACGGCGGCGCAGGTCCAGGGCGATGGCGTGGCTGCTGCGGTCGCGGTCATCCCGGGGCGCCAGCATGACCGCCAGGTCGCCCTGTTCGGCCCCGGCGCGCAGGAAATAGTGGCGCACCAGGCCGTTGAAATTGAAGGGCGTCGCGGTCCCGGCGTAGCTTTCCAGCGACTCTACCTCGGCCAGGGTTCCGGCCACGGCCGCGGCCCCGGCCAGGGTACGCTCGGTGGTTTCGAGGCTGGTCCCCTCGGGCATGTCCAGCACCACCTGCAGCTCGGACTTGTTGTCGAACGGCAGCAGCTTCACCGGCACGACCCGGAAGCCAAACATCGACATGGCGAGAAGGGTGGCGAGGCCCACGACGATCAGGAAGGTCCAGGCGCTGCGGCGCGAGCGGATGACCGGCGTCGCCACCTTGCGATAGAGGCGGCCCAGCATGCCCTCGCCGTGCTGGTGACCGTGGCCGCCGGCCAGGGTTTTCCGGGCGAGGCGGATCATCAGCCAGGGCGCGATGACCACGGCGACGAAGAAGGAGAAGACCATGGCCGCCGAGGCGTTGACCGGGATCGGCGCCATGTAGGGGCCCATCAGGCCCGAGACGAACAGCATGGGCAGCAGGGCCGCGACCACGGTCAGGGTGGCGACCACGGTCGGGTTGCCGACCTCGGCCACGGCCTCGACGGTCGCCTCGGCGCGGCTGCGGCCGTCGTTCATGGCCCAGTGGCGGGCGATGTTCTCGATCATCACGATGGCGTCGTCGACGAGGATGCCGATCGAGAAGATCAGGGCGAACAGGCTGACGCGGTTGATGGTGTAGCCCATCAGATTGGAGGCGAAGAGGGTCAGCAGGATGGTGGTGGGAATGACCACGGCGGTGACGCCCGCCTCACGCCAGCCGATGGCGAAGCCGATCAGGATGACGATGGAGATTGTCGCGAGGCCGAGGTGCATCAGCAGCTCATTGGCCTTCTCATTGGCCGTCTCGCCATAGTCGCGGGTGACCACGACCTCGAGGCCTTCGGGGATCAGCGTGCCCTTCAGCGCCTCGACCCGCTGCATGACACCATGCGAGACCACCACGGCGTTGGCGCCCTGGCGTTTGGCGACGGCCAGGCTGACGGCCGGGGTCCGGCTCCAGCCGTCGCCGGCGCGGGCGTAGTGGGCGGCGCGGGCCTGATCCTCGCGCGGGGCCTGAACGACGGTGGCCACGTCGCGCAGATAGACGGGCTCGCCGGCCATCGAACGGACGGTCAGCAGCGACGCGTCATCGGGCGTGGCCAGCCGTTCGCCCGAACGCAGGCTCAGGGCCCGGCCCTGATCGCGGACGGAGCCCGCAGGGAAGCTTCGGTTGGCCTGGGCCACGGTCTCGAGGACGGAGGACAGGGCCACGCCCCGCGCGGCCATGCGCGCCGGATCGGGTTCGACGCGAATTTCCGACGGGCGTCCGCCGACGATGAAGGTCAGGCCGACATCCTCGACCTTGCCGATCTCGGTCCTGAGCCGGGCGACGACGTCATACAGGGCCTGATCGCTCCAGCGCCCGGCCGCGTCGGCGCGCGGCGTGAGGGTCAGGACCACTGCCGGGACGTCGTTGATGCCCCGGGTGACGATTTGCGGCTCGGAGACGCCGACGGGAATCGAGCCGTAGTTGGCGCGCACCTTCTCATGGACGCGAACCGCCGCGTCGTCAGGATCCGAGCCGACCACGAAGCGGGCCGTGACCATCACCCGGTCATCCTGCACCTGGGTGTAGACGTGTTCGACGCCGTCGATGCTGCGCACGATGGCTTCCAGCGGCTTGGCCGCCAGTTCTGTGGCGTCGGCGGCGCTCAAGCCGGGGGCCGCAACCATGATGTCGACCATGGGCACGCTGATCTGCGGCTCCTCCTCGCGAGGGATCGAAAGCACGGCCATAAGACCGACGGCGATGGCCGCCAGCAGCATCAGGGGAGTCAGCGGCGAATTGAGGGTGGCGCGGGTCAGGCGTCCGGACAGGCCGAGGTTCATCGGGCGCGCTCCGGCGCGGCGGCCAGGACGACATCGCCGGCCGTCAGGCCGGACAGCACCTCGACCCGGTCGCCCGGGACGGGACCGCCCAACTGGACCGGCGCCTCGCTGACGCGGCCGGCGCGGTCGACGGTGCGAACGAAGTCGATGCCGAAGCGGGTGGCGACGAAGCGGCGCGGCACGACCAGGGCGCGTCGCTGGCCGACGGGGACCTGGACCATGACCCGCTGTCCGACCCGATCGCTGGCCAGGCCGTCGACGGCGATGTCTGCTGTGGTTCGCCCGGCCGTGGACGCTGGATAGACCTGGGCGATCGCACCGCTGGCCACGCCGGGCAGATCCTCGCCGGACAGGGTCACGGTCTGGCCGACCCGCAGGTTGCGGCCCTGGGCTTCGGGCAGTTCGAGGCGCAGGACCAGGGGGCCCGCCGTAATGGTCGCGACGGACTGACCCCCGCTGACCACCGAGCCGACGGGAACGTCGGCGGTCAGGACGCGCCCCGAGGCCGGGGCGAGAATGCGGCCCTGGGCGCCGGTCTCGGCGCTGGCCGAACGCTGGGCGCGGGCGGCCCGGACCTGGGCGTCGGCCGCCTGGGAGGCGGCGCGGACCTGATCCAGCCGGGCCTGGGCGTAGAAGCCGCGGTCGTACAAGGTCTGGACCCGCGAAAGATCGGCGCGGGCGCGCGTCGCCTCGGCCTCGGCCGCCGCGACCTGGGCCCCGAGAGCGGCGGTCTCCATGCCGACCCGATCGTCCACGACGACGCCGATCACCTGGCCTTGCCGGACCACATCGCCTTCGCGGACGTTGAGCTGGACCAGTGTGCCGGGGATGCGGGCCCGCGCCTCGGCGAGATCGCGGGAGGCGACCACGGCCGAGGCCGGCTTGACGGCGTCGATCAGGGCTTCGGTCACCGCCAGGCGCTCACCCCGCGCCGGCGCGGTCGCGACGACCTCCGGCTCCCCGCCGCACGCCGACAGACCGCCGGCCAGCAGGATGGTGGCGGCGAGGGCGGCGAACAGAGCCGTGGGCTTCGTCATCAATGGCGTCCTTATGTAAGCTTGCGCTAATATTAGATATTGCTAATATGATTGCAAGCCTGCGGAACTATCCACCCGACGCCGTTCCCCGGTCTTGATACGGATCAAGGCACGACGGCCTGGGGGGCGCAGGATTAGATTTCGACAAGACCGTCCCGGAATGGAGATCGCGTATGGACCGGCCCACCATCGTCATCATCGGCGCAGGCTTGGGCGGCGCTATCGCCGCCTATGATCTGCGCCACGCGCTCGGCGACCGGGCGCGGATCGTCATGGTGTCCAGGGGCGACACCTTCCATTTCACCCCGTCCAATCCGTGGGTGGCGGTGAATTGGCGCAAGCGCGAGGCCATCGAGGTCAGCCTGCCGGAGGTGATGAAGCGCAAGGGCGTGGAGTTCATCAACGTCGGCGCCAGCCGCATCCGCCCCGCCGAAAAGGGCGTCGACCTGGCCGACGGCCGGGCCCTGCACTACGACTATCTGGTCATCGCCACCGGCCCGGAGCTGGCCTTCGACGAGATCCCGGGCCTCGGCCCCGACGGCTACACCGTCTCGATCTGCCACGTCGACCACGCGGTCGAGGCCGCCGCGGCCTTCGACCGCTTCGTCGAGAATCCCGGCCCTATCGTGGTCGGCGCGGTCCAGGGGGCGTCCTGCTTCGGGCCCGCCTACGAGTTCGCGATGATCCTCGACACCGAGCTGCGTCGCCGCAAGCTGCGCGACAAGGTGCCGATGACCTTCGTCACCTCCGAACCCTACATCGGCCATCTCGGTCTCGACGGGGTCGGCGACACCAAGGGACTGCTGGAAAGCGAGATGCGCCAGCGGCACATCAAATGGATCACCAATGCGAAGGTGAAGAGCGTCGACGCCGGCATGATGCATGTCGAGGAGGTCGGCGAGGACGGGACCGTGAAGGCGAACCACGACCTTCCCTTCGCCTATTCCATGATGTTGCCGGCCTTCCGCGGGGTCGAGGCCGTGCGCGGCGTCGAAGGTCTGACCAATCCCCGCGGCTTCATTCTGGTGGACAAACATCAACGCAATCCGACCTGGCCGGACATATTCGCCCTGGGCGTCTGCATCGCCATCCCGCCGACCGGCCCCACGCCGGTGCCCGTGGGCGTGCCCAAGACCGGCTTCATGATCGAGAGCATGGTCTCCGCCATATCCGCCAATCTGAACCAGATCCTGGACGGCAGGGATCCGACCTTCGAGGCCAGCTGGAACGCCATCTGCCTGGCCGATTTCGGCGATGGCGGCGTGGCCTTCATAGCCCAGCCTCAGATTCCGCCGCGCAACATCAACTGGTCGGCCAGCGGCCGGTGGGTGCACACGGCCAAGGTCGCCTTCGAAGGCTACTTCCTGCACAAGGTCCGCAAGGGCCAGGCTGAGCCGCTCTACGAGAAGCTGGCCCTCGACCTGATCGGCGCCCACAAGCTGCGCCGCACCACTCAATCCGCCCCCGTTCAGGAGACCACGCCATGAGCCTCGACCGCGCCGTCATGATGTTCGCCGGCTTCATGGTGCTGCTCAGCCTGGCGCTGACCCACTGGGTTCACCCGGCCTGGGTATGGCTGACGGTGTTCGTGGGCCTGAATCTGCTGCAGGCTTCCATCACCGGCTTCTGCCCGGCCGCCATGATATTCCGGCGGCTGGGCGTGCGGCCGGGGACGGCTTTCCGATAGGCCGGGGGCCGCGCCTCGATTTGATCAGGACGTCGGGGCGGCGCCCTCCGCCCGGGCCACGGCCTCGACGGTCCGCGGAAAGCTCCCCGGATTCACGCTGATTGAGTCGATCCCTGCGCGCACAAGCGCGGCCGCCACCTCCGGGTAGGAAGCCGGCGCCTCCCCGCAGATTCCCACGGGTCGGCCATTGCGCCTGGCGCCGGCCACGGCCTGCCGAAGCATCTCAAGGACACCCGGATCGCGTTCGTCGAAATCGAAGGCGACCTCGGCCGAATCCCGATCGACGCCCAGGACCAGCTGGGTGAGATCGTTCGAGCCGATCGAGAAGCCGTCGAACAGTTGGGCGAAGGCGTCGATCTGGATCACATTGTTGGGGATTTCGCACATCACATAGATCTCGACGCCTCCCGGGCCCTGGCGGAGTCCGTGCGCGGCCAGGGTCTCCAGGACCTGCCGCCCTTCCTCCACCCGGCGGCAGAACGGCACCATCAGCCGGACGTTGGTCAGTCCCATGACGTCGCGGACCCGGGCCAACGCTTCGCACTCAAGGGCGAAGCCGTCGGCGTACAGCGGATGGGCGTAGCGGGCGGCGCCCCTGAACCCCAGCATGGGGTTCTCCTCGACCGGTTCAAAGTCTGAGCCGCCGGTGAGTGAGGCGTATTCGTTGGTCTTGAAATCGGACAGACGCACGATGACCGGCCGTGGATAAAAGGCCGCGGCGATGGCGCCCACGCCTTCCGCCAGTTGACGGACGAAACAGGCCCGAGGGGACTCCCCGAGCGCCCATCGGGCGATGGCGCGACGTACGCGCCCGGATGCAATCCGCTCGGGATGGGCCGCGGCCATGGGGTGGATGCCGATCAACTCGCCGATGATGAACTCCATCCGCGCCAATCCGACGCCCGCCGCCGGCAGGGCCGCGGCCTGGAAGGCCATGTCCGGCTGCGCCAGATTGAGCATGATCGCCGTTCGGGTTCGCGGCAGATCGGCGAGGCGTAGCCGGTCGACGGCGTAGGGCAGACGGCCGGCGTACACCGCGCCCTCCTCTCCCCCGGCGCAGCTGACGGTCACCGCCTGCCCGGCGACGAGGCGCCTCGTGCCGTCCCCTGTTCCGACGACCGCCGGAATGCCGAGTTCCCGCGCCACGATGGCCGCGTGACAGGTGCGCCCGCCCTGGTCCGTGACGATCGCTGCGGCCGTCCTCATCGCCGGCAGCCAGTCCGGACTCGTGGTCGCGGCGACCAGCACTTCACCCGGGACAAAGGCCGCCAGATCCTCGGCCGTGGCGACGGTTCTCACGGCCCCCGACGCGACGCCCTGGCCCACCGCCTTGCCGGAGACGATGACCGGCGCGTCACCGGCATCGAGGGTCCGGACCTCATAGACGCCCGCCGGCCGGCGCGACGCCACGGTTTCCGGCCTCGCCTGCAGGATGTACAGGGGCCCATCACCGCCGTCCCGCGCCCACTCCAGGTCCATCGGAGTCCATCGGCCGGCCCTGGCCGAATAATGATCCTCGATGGCGATCGCGGCGCCGGCGAGCTCCAGCACTTCCGCGTCCGTGATGCAGAAGCGCTCCCGATCGCGGCGCGAGACGGCCCGCGCCTGCAGGACGCCCGGACCCGACGAGGTCTCGGGCCGGATGAGGCGAGTCTCCTTGCTGCCCAGCGACCGCCTCAGCACGGCCCGATAGCCCGCGCGCCAGGTGGGCTTGTGGACATAGAACTCGTCCGGGCCGACACGGCCCTGGACGATGCCTTCGCCCAGCCCGTAGGCGCCGGTCACGAACACCACATCCGGGAAGGCCGTCTCGGTGTCGATGGTGAAGGCGACCCCGCTGGCGCCCCGGTCGGCGTCCACCATCCGCATGACCGCCACCGAAAGCGCCACCTTGAGGTGGTCGAACCCGTTCCGGGCGCGATAGACGATCGCCCGGTCGGTGAAAAGCGAGGCGAAACATCGCCGGCAGGCCTCGACGACCCCGGCCTCCCCCGTGACATGCAGAAAGCTGTCGTGTTGGCCGGCGAAGCTGGCCTGCGGGAGATCCTCGGCGGTGGCGGAACTGCGCACGGCGACCCTCGGACGGGCCTTCGCCCCCGCGCCCAGTTCGCGGTAGGCTTTCGCGATCGCAGCCCCGAGCCTGGGATCATCCGTCGCCTGATAGACGATCGCCCGCGCCTCAGCCCCCTTGGCCGCCACCTGCCCCACGTCGTCGATGTCGAGGTCCTGGAGCAGGCGCGCGAGCTTCGGCCATGCGCCCGCGGCGGTCAGGGCGTCGCGGTACGCCGCCGCCGTCACTGCAAAGCCGTCCGGGGTGGTCACGGCCCGGCCTCGCAACAGACGCCTCAACTCGCCCAGCGAGGCGGTCTTGCCGCCGACGGCGGCGATGTCGCCCAGACCGACCTCGTCGAGCCCGAGCACATAGTCGTCGGCAGAGCGTGATCGGGCCGGCCGATCCGGCAGGCTGGCCTGGGTCATGTCGCCTCCATGGATAATCCTGTGAGGATGTTCCGACGCGGCCCGGGCGCATTGACCGGGATCAAGACCCCTTCCGGGTTCAGGCGCGGGAGGCGGCCAGGCAGGCGATCACCTCGGCGTCGTCCACCTGATGAAAATCTGCATAGGCTTCCCCGACGGACCGGAATGGCTGAGGCTCCAGAAGACAGATGAGGTCGTCCACCTCGTGGCGGAAGGTCGCCGCGAGCGCCCGGGGCGCCACCGGAATCGCCAGCACGACGCGGCGCACGCCCTGGGCGCGCAGTCCCGCGACCGCGGCCCGGGCCGTGGCGCCGGTGGCCAGCCCGTCGTCCACGAGAACCGCGACGCGTCCTGCGGGATCGAGGCGTTCGTGATCCTCGAAGTACAGGCGCCGACGCCGCTCGATTTCCGCGAGCGCCGAAACGCGCTCGCGCTCCAGATAGTCCGCCGTGGCGCCGGTGAGCCTGACGATGTCCTCATTGATGATGGTTCGGGGATGACTCCCGTCGATCACGGCCGCGAGCGCCACCTCTGGATTCCCGGGCGCGCCTATCTTGCGCACCAACGCCAGGTCCAGCGGGGCGTCCAGGGCGCGCGCCACCTCGAGGGCGACCAGCGTGCCGCCCCTGGGGATGGCGTAGACGATCGCATCGCCATGAACGCGGTCCGCCAGGGCCTCGCCCAAGCGACGGCCGGCCGCGGCGCGATCGGGAAATTCAGGGGGTCGGGAAGGCACGGGCGCCTCGCGGTTCAATGGGACACAAGGATCGGGACGGGCGGATCGCGAAGCAGGCTGCGGCTGACGCCGCCCAGCACCGTTTCGCGCAGGCGCGATTGGCCATACAGCCCCATCACCATCAGATCGGCCTGCAGTGTCCTCACCTGGCCGCGCAGGATCTCTGCAGCCCCCGAATCCGCCTCACGAACGACGACCACCTGGGCGGTGCATCCATGCTCCTCGAAATAGCGCTGCAGCCGGCTGTCCGGTCCGTCCGCTTCAGCGGGCGATACGATGACCACGTGAACGGTCTCGGCCGTCGAAAGGAACGGCCACGCGTCACGCACCGCACGCGCCGCCTCCCGGCTCCCGTTCCACGCCACGACAATCCGGCGTCCGGGCGTGGAATCCCCGGCGCGCTCAGGCAGGATGAGCGCCGGGCCGCCCCCGGCGAGGGCCAGGTCGGCGGCGGCGGCGCCGGTGGGGCCCACCGTCGGCAGGCGGCCAGCCGGCAACACCGTCAGATCCGTGCGGCGGGTCAATTCCAGAACTCCGGCTCCACTGTCGGCCGGAAGCACCAGCCAGTCCGAACGGCACCCTGCCGAGCCGGCCGCCGCTTCAAACGCCAGCCGCGCGTCTTCGGCCTGCGCATCCGTCCGGCGTTCGTGCGCGGCGAGGACTTCCGGCGGCACTGCGGGCGGGATGACCGGAGGCAGGCCCCAGTAGACCGGTTCGTCCCAAGCCGACACGGGCAGGGCGGGACGAGGAAAGACTCCGGTCAGATGCGCGTCGAACCGGGCCGCCAGCATCGCTGCGGTCTCGGCTCGCTGCTGGGCGGCAGGACTCCCGTCCACCACGGTCATCATGCTTCTGTAGGTCATGGCTGGTCCCTTTTCCGGGTTGGCGAGCAATCATTTGAGGGTCCGGTCCGGACGGACCCCCGACGGCGCCGGGGCCGTTCGGGCGCGGGCTCGAGGGCGGCGACCGGGTCGCTGGCGGGGAAGGACGCGGCCAGTGCGGCGTCGAGCGCCCGCTCGCCCCGAGGGTCAATTGGATGGCTGACTTCCGGGAGGCGGCGCGGCATGGCGATCTCCTTCGCGAACCCATGAAGAACCCGGCCCGCGGCTGCCCGCCTTGATCCGGATCAAGGCGGCGGCGTTACAGAGCGGCAGGTTCGGATGACGCCGGCGGAGAACCAACAATGCGGTGCATGGCGCTTCGGAACTCCCACGGGCCGCTCGTGGCCGAAACCCGGCCGGATCCGGAACCCGGCCCCGGCCAGGTCCGCCTGAGGGTTTCGGCCTGCGGCGTGTGCCGCACGGACCTGCACGAGCTGGACGGCGACCTGGCGCCCCGCCAGCCGGCGATCATCCCCGGCCATGAGATCGTGGGCGTGGTCGACGCCCTGGGTTCCGGCGTGACCGGTCGACGGATCGGCGAGCGCCTCGGCGCCGCCTGGCTGGCCTGGACCTGCGGCGTCTGCCCCTTTTGCCTGGAGGGCCGGGAGAATCTGTGCGACCGGGCCGAATTCCACGGCTGGACCCGCGACGGCGGCTACGCCGATACGGTGATCGCTGACGCGCGCTATTGCTTCTCCCTGCCCTCCACGCTCCCGGATGCGGAATGCACTCCCTTGCTGTGCGCAGGCCTGATCGGCTTCCGGGCCTGGCGGATGGCCTGCACCGGCCGCTCCGTGGAGACGCTCGGCCTCTACGGTTTCGGCGCCGCGGCCCATCTGCTGGCCCAGCTGGCGCTATGGCATGGTCAGCGGGTCTACGCCTTTGTCCGCCCGGGGGACGAAGCGGCGGCCGCTCTCGCCCGGGAACTGGGTTGCGCCTGGGCTGGTCCGTCCGGGCAGTCCCCGCCGACCCCCCTGGACGCCGCCATCCTGTTCGCGCCCGTGGGCGAGCTCGTGCCCGAAGCGCTCCGGGCGGTTCGCAAGGGCGGGGCCGTGATCTGCGGCGGCATCCATATGAGCGACATTCCCGCCATGCCCTACGAATGGCTGTGGGGCGAACGGGTGCTGGCGTCGGTGGCGAACCTCACCCGGCAGGACGCCCTGGACTATTTTCCCCTGGCCGAGCAGGCGCGGGTGAGACCGCACGTGACCTTGTATCCGCTGGAGCGGGCCAACGACGCGCTCGACGATCTGCGGAGGGGCCGCTTCTCCGGCGCGGCGGTGCTTCTGCCGAACGCGACCAGCGATTGAATTCCCCGCGGCGGCGCCCCGATCAGGAGCTCGGGGCGCGCCGACGGAGCTCGCGCAGACAGGCTCGAAGCGAGGCCGGATCCTGGGACGCCCGATCATGCGCCTCGGCGAGGGTCACGGTCACCCCGGCCTGGGCCATCACCCGGCGCAGCTGGCCAAGCGCGCGCGGCGCGGCCATCAGGATCAGATCCTGATAACCGCCTCCGCGCATGATCTGGGCCGTCCGAGCGCCGACCAGGTCGATGAAATCGGCCTCCCGGCGGTCCTTTGGCGTCGGTCCGTCGCCCGTGTGGGAGGCCGGACCGAGACGGTCATGGGCGCCGCCCCGGGAGCCGGAGGCCTCAGGCCGATGCAGCGACAGATCGCCGAGCCGGGTGGTGATCTCGATCAACGCTCCCCCGCGACGCCGCTCCTCGAACAACCGGGCCCGGCGCCCGTCGGCGACGACCACCAGGCTTGATCCCGTCAGGTCCATGACGATCTCCTTCAGGCGCTCTTGACCGGAATCGCGAGCTTGCGGGCCGCAGCGCCGGCGTCCATCGGCGCGGTCACGGTCAACACGCCCTGTTTCAGCGACGCCTTGATCGCGTCGCTCTTCACGCCGGCGGGAAGTCGAACCGACCGTGAGAAAGCGCCGTAACGGCGCTCGACCATCCGGAAACCCTTGTCGTGGCTTTCCGCAGAGGACTTCTTCTCGCCGCTGACGGTCAGGACTTCGTCCTCAAGATCGATGTGGACGTCGTCTTCGGTCAGGCCGGGCAGTTCAACGGTCAGTTCGACGCCGGCGTCCGTCTCCCTCATGTCCATCCGGGGCGAGAGACCGAACCTGTCGGACAGGTCGAAGCCGCTGAAATCGGCGAGCACGCGATCGAGTTCGCGCTGGAGCGGCGCGAAGAAGGGAGCGACACCGCGGGCCGGCGGCGACGCGGCGGGGACGGATTGAGCAGTCATGGGATGGCTCCTGCGAGTGTTGCGCGCCTGACCGGCGCTCCGTCAAAGATGCAGGAGGGAGGGAGCCCCGCCTTGATCGACGTCAAGGTGGAAGCCGCGCCGAAGGGCGATGAAAGCGGGTCTTCAGGAGGCGACGATGACGACACGCGCTTTGCCGCAATGGTCCGACGGGCTGGTCGGCGACCTTGGCGTCCGGCCCCGGCCCGTTTTCCTCGCGGCGCTGGCTTTCATTCTGGTCGGCGCCGTCGTGATCACGGCGCCTGACCCCTCCGGCGTCGTCCTCGGCGGGACCTCGGGCTGGATGCTCTGGTTCGCGGGCATGACCATCCTGGCCTTCTGGCTGCTCCTGTTGCTGGGGGGGCGACCGCTCAGGGGCCTGCTGATTGCGGGTGCGGTTGCGGCGGCCTCCGGAGCCTTCCTCTTCTACAACCCCCGGACCGGCGCGGCTGCGATCGGCATTCTGTTGATCTCCACCCTGGTGATGGACGGCGGCCTGCAGCTGGCGCTGGCCCTGAAGCTGCGGCCGGCCGGCGTCTGGCGGTGGCTGTTCGCCTCCGCCCTGGCCTCGGCGATCGCCGCGATCGCTCTTTCCAGCGAAATTTTTTCCAGCGCCGCGCCAAGCTGGGGACCCTTGGTGGGAGCGGCCCTGATCAGCAGCGGCCTGGCGCTCGTGCTCTTCGGCCGGACGGCCCTCCTCACCCCTTCGCCGGGCCGGTCTTGATCGGAAGCAGATCCCGTCGCCCTCTGTCTCCCATCTCATGGAAAGGAGCAGCGATGCCGGTTACGAGCGCGGGTCTTCTCGTTTACCGGCGCGAACCCGCAGGCCCCGAGGTTCTGCTGGCCCACCCCGGAGGGCCCTGGTGGCGCGGCCGGGACGCGGCCGCCTGGTCTGTTCCCAAGGGCCTGCCCGAGGTCGGGGAGACGCTTGAGGCGGCGGCGCGGCGCGAATTCCGGGAAGAGACCGGACTGGAGCCCCCGCGTCCCCGGATCGCCCTTCGGCCCGTCCGTACCGGCTCGGGCAAGGTCATCCACTGCTGGCTGGGCGAAGCTGATCTCGACCTCGGGACTTTCCGCAGCGCCCCTTTCGAGCTGGAATGGCCGCCCCGCTCGGGACGGCGCATCCTCACGCCTGAGATCGACGCCCTGGGCTATTTCGGCGAGGCGGAGGCATGGAAGCGCATTCACGTCGGTCAGCGGCCGATCCTGCGGGAAGCCTTCGATCTCCTGTCGACATGAACCCGCCTTCCCTGCCGTCGGACGCCTTGACCCGCATCAAGGCGTCCGACGTTCATTGAATCCAGACTGGGTGTGATCACCCCCGCACGCAGGCAGGGTGCCAGTGGAGCGGCCATGCATCCGGATTCATCCTTCCACGGGCTCGAAGCATCCGAGGCGGCCCGCCGGCTGGCGGAGGACGGACCCAATCTGCTGTCGGCGGATCGAACCCGGCCGATGGCGGCGATCGCCCTCTCGGCCCTGCGTGAACCGATGTTCCTGCTGCTGGCCGCCGCCGCCGCGCTCTATCTGGCGCTCGGAGATCGGGCGGAAGGATTGCTCCTCGCCGCCGCCGGGCTGGTGACCATGGCCCTGGTGGTGGCCCAGGAAGTGAGGAGCGAGACCGCGCTCAGGGCGCTTCGGCGCCTTTCGGATCCCACGGTTCGGGTGGTGCGCGACGGCCGGGCGTACGCGGTCCCGGCGCGGGAGGTAGTTCGCGGCGACATAGTCCTTCTCGCCGAGGGCCAGCGCGCTCCGGCCGACGGCGTCCTGATCGGGCCGGAGGTCCTGCAGATCGACGAGTCGGCGTTGACCGGAGAGTCCGTTCCGGTGATCCGGAGCGGCGCGGCCGTCCCGTCGGACCAGGCCCTGTCGGACCGGATCTTCGCCGGAACGCTCACCGTCGCCGGCCAGGGCGTCCTTCAGGTCAGCGCCACGGGACCAAGGACGGCGCTCGGCCGGATCGGAGCCTCCCTCTCGGCGATCGGCCAGGATCGGACGCCGCTGCAGAAGTCGACCGGACGCATCGTCATCTGGATCGGCGTCCTGGCGCTCGTCTTCGCCGTCGTTGTCGCTGTCGCCTACGGTCGGGTGCGGGGTCTGTGGATCGAAGGCGCCCTGGCCGGCATCACGATCGCCATCGCCCTGATCCCCGAAGAGTTCCCGGTGGTCCTGTCGGTGTTTCTCGCCCTGGGCGCCTGGCGACTGGCGCGGCGCCGGGTGCTGGTGCGCCGCGCCGCCGCCATCGAGGCGCTGGGCGGCGCCACCCTGCTCTGCGTCGACAAGACCGGCACCCTGACCGAAAACCGCATGGCCGTGACGGCCCTCTGGTCTCCGCTGGGAGAGGGCGCTCCCGACGACGGCGATCTGGCGCCGTCCCTGCGGGCGGTGCTGGAGACGGCGGTTCTGGCCAGCAACCCGCAACCGAGCGATCCTATGGACGCGGCCCTGACTGCGCTCGGCCCGACCGTGGCGGATCGGCCCGAACAGGTCTGGCCTCTGGCGCCGCATCGGCTGGCGGTAGTCCAGACATGGCGGGCGGACGGTGGGAGGCGCACCGCGGCCAAGGGGTCGCCGGAGGCGGTGTTCGCCCTGTGCCGGATGACCCCGCCCGAGACCGCGTATGCGCGGGAAGCGCTGGAACGCCTGGCCACGGGCGGACTGAGAGTTCTGGCCGTCGCCGAGGCGACCCACGACGCGCCGGTGGCTTCCCCGGAGGCGCTCGCCTTCCGCTTCAGGGGCCTTGTAGGCTTTCTTGACCCGGTCGCCGCCGACGTGCCGGCGGCGCTGGAGACGGCCCGGGCCGCGGGCATCGCCGTGGCCATGATCACCGGGGACTATCCGGCGACGGCGCTGAAGATCGCCGCCGACGCGGGAATCGACGTGGCGGGCGGTTTGATGACGGGCGCCGAGATCGCGGCTCTGGACGACCGGGCCCTGGCTGAGCGGTTGCGCACGGTGAGGGTCTTCGCCCGGGTTCAGCCCGGTCAGAAACTGGCGCTGGTGCGAGCCTTCCAGGCCAACGGGGCGGTCGTGGCCATGACGGGGGACGGGGTCAACGACGCGCCGGCGCTTGAGGCCGCGGACATCGGCGTGGCCATGGGCGGCCGCGGCACCGACGTGGCCCGGGAGGCGGCCGACCTCGTGCTGCTCGACGACCGGTTCGGCTCGATCCTCGGCGCGGTGCGACTGGGCCGCCGCATCTTCACCAACCTGCGCCGGGCGCTGGTGTACATTACCGCCATCCATGTGCCGATCGCCGGTCTGGCCCTGCTGCCGATCCTGCTCGGCGCGCCGCCCTTCCTGTTTCCTGTCCACGTCGTCCTGCTGGAGCTGGTGATCGACCCGGTCTGTTCTCTCGTCTTCGAAGCCGAGCCGAGCGAGCCGGACGCCATGCGGAGGCCGCCCCGGCCCCTTGGCGCGGGTCTGTTCGGCGCGCGCGAAATCCTTACAGGTCTGGTGCAGGGCATGATCATTCTCGCGGCCGTCCTCGCCCTCTACCTGGGTCTGCTGCCGATCGCGGGAGAGGCCGTCGCGCGCGGCGCCGCCTACGTCGCCCTCGCCGTCGGCAACCTGGCGCTGGCCATGGCGATCGGCGCGTCGGCCGGGGTCGGACTGTTCGATCCGCACCGCCGCCTGTTCTGGGCCATCACCGCCGGGTTGGGGGTGGTTCTTCTCATGGGCCTCTTCCTGCCACCCGTGGCCGGGGTGTTCCGCTTCGGCGCTCCGAGCCCGCCGCTCCTGGCGCTGGCCGTCGGAACCGGCCTCCTTGCCGGGGCGTGGAGCGGTGCGGTTCGCACACTGGCGCGCAGGTTCGGCCGGAGCATCCCTGACCGCTCGGCGGCCCCGTCGCCCTGGGCGTCCGGCGGGGGTTGAGCGACGCCTTCGGCCGCTCTGACCGGGGGGCCCTGCGGCCCAGGGTCAACGCGTGCTGCGGCCGGTCGCGGTCGCCGGCGCAGGCGCAGGCGAGGCCGCGACAGCCGCCTCGATCCGCCGCAGTTGCAGCTCGTTCTGTTGCAGCCGGTCATGCAGGCGCATGATCTCCAGCTCCGCGCGCAGGTTCACCCGGTAGTCATGTTCGGCCGCCCTGCGGTCGCGGGACGCCTGTCGGTTCTGGCTCATCAGGATCACCGGAGCCTGGACGGCCGCCAGGGTGGACAGCACCAGGTTCAGGAAGATGAAAGGGTACGGGTCGAACGCCCAGCGGGCCAACGCCAGATTGGCCGCAATCCAGACCAGCATGGCGAGCGCGAAGCCGCCCAGGAAGGTCCAGGAGCCGCCGACCTGCGCCACCCGGTCGGCGATCCGGTCCCAGAGGGCGCGATCATCGGCCAGCGCCGGCGCCAGGCCGGTCGGGGCTTCCGCCGCCATGAGGTCGACGACGCTGCGCTGGACCGGCGTGAGATCGGCGTAGCCGGCGCCGAGCAGGCCGAGCGCCAGTTCTTCCCGCCGTTCTGCAAGGTGCACCGCCCCCTCCTCTCAGTCCGGCTTTCCGCGGTCGGGCAGGTTGGTCCAGACGGAGATTCCGCCGACCACGAAGATGAAGAGCGAGACGGCCGCGCAGACGGCGACGATCAGGGCGGCGGCGGAATAAGGCATGACGGGCTCCTTCGCGCGCCGAGCATTATCGATGCGAGCCAGGATCGTCTTGATCGGGATCAAGAGGCCGTGAGCCTTGCCTCGATCCCTCGGTGCTCGCGGCCGGGTTCAGGCCGTATCCTCTCACTCCGGCTTCATCGTGCCGGTGCGGACGAAGCGGTCGTGCCAGGACAGGGCCTCCTGCAACAGCATAGGCGACTGCTGACCATAGGAATTGCGCCGCGCCCGCGCATAGTAGTCCGCCAGGGCAGGACGGTAGTCCGGATGGGCGCAATTCTCGATCACCAGAGACGCCCGCTGCTTTGGCGACAGGCCTCTCAGGTCGGCGAGGCCCTGCTCGGTGACGATCACCTGCACGTCCTGCGGGATGTGATCCACGTGCGAAGCGTGGGGCACGATGGTGGAGATGCGCCCGCCCTTGGCCGTGGAGGCTGACATAAAGATGGAGATGTAGGCGTTGCGGGCGAAATCCCCCGAGCCGCCGATGCCGTTCTGGATCCGGGACCCCATGATGTGGGTGGAGTTCACGCTGCCGAAGATGTCGGCCTCGATCATCCCGTTCATGGCGATGCAGCCGAGCCGGCGGATCAGCTCGGGGTGATTGCTCATCTCTTGCGGCCGCAGCACGATCCGGTCGTGGAACTCGGCCATTC
This sequence comes from Brevundimonas sp., assembly GCF_035561115.1. Taxonomy (GTDB): domain Bacteria; phylum Pseudomonadota; class Alphaproteobacteria; order Caulobacterales; family Caulobacteraceae; genus Brevundimonas. The sequence goes on along the minus strand of NZ_DATMYH010000024.1, from coordinate 16,050 downwards.
GGGCATTGAGATCGTGCGCGGCCTCCGGGCTGAGGGAGAAGGCCGTGGCCGAGGCGGAGAGCAGCCGGCCCGACTCGAGCAAGTGAAGCATGCCGTCCTGGATCACCTCGGTGAAGGCGGTCATGCCCTGGAAGGGACCGTCTCCCAGGGCGCCCAGGACGGCGTTTGCAGTGTTGCCCACCCCGGACTGGAGCGGCAACAGCGACGGCGGCAACCGGCCCCTGGCGACCTCATGCTTGAGAAACTCCAGCAAATGCCCGGCGATCGCGAGGTCGGCGGAGTCCGCCGGAGTGAACGGCGCATTGCGGTCCGGCGCGTCGGTCTCGACGATGGCGACGATCTTGTCGGGGTCGCAGCGAAACCACGGCTCGCCGATCCTGTCATCGGCGCGCACCAGGGGGATCGGGCGCCGGTCCGGCGGCAGGGCGGTGCCATAGTAGATGTCGTGCATGCCCTCGAGCGCGGGGTTCTGCCAGCGGTTGACCTCGAGGATCACCTGCCCCGCCCGGTCGAGCCAGGTCTTGTTGTTCCCGACCGAGGACGACGGGATCAGGGATCCGTCCGCCCGGATGCCGGAAATTTCGACGACCGCGGTGTCCAGCGGCCCGAGGAACCCCTGCCAGGCGACGGGCGCCACCTGGCTGAGATGCATGTCGAAATATTCCATCTCGCCGCGATTGATCTTCTCGCGCGCGATCGGGTCCGAATTATAGGGCAGCCGGAATTCGACGCCGTCGGCCTTCGCCAGGGCCCCGTCGAGCTCGGGACCGGTGGAAGCGCCCGTCCAGACCTTGACCCGAAACGGAACGCCCCGTGCATGCTCCCGCTCGATCCGCGCCGCGAGGGCGAGGGGGACCGACTTGGGATAGCCGGACCCGGTGAAGCCGCTGAGCCCGATGGTCGTGCCGGGCGCGATCAAGGCCGCCGCCGCCTCGGCGTCCATCACCTTGCGCCGATGCGCGACCGACTTGATCCGACTCATGGCTATCCTCTGCTCGCCCCCCCAAAGGTGAGATGGTTGGGCGGGAATTGCGGTCCGGCCCTTGATCCGGATCAACGGCGTTCCCGGAGGGCCGCGTCCTGCCTGCGAGTGGTGCGGGCGGCCGGACTCGAACCAGCACTCCGTGAGGACCCGGGTTTTAAGCCCGGTGCGTCTACCATTTCGCCACGCCCGCGTGCGTCGGCCCACCCCTGTCCTGAGGCTGTGGCCGGGCGACGTCTTGAGGCCTAAGACCTTTAGGTCCCCTGCGTCCACCAGTTTCCGGCCGGACGCGGGATCAGTGCGCCGCCGCGGTCGCCGGCCGCATCGCCCGGAAATCCACGTCCGAATCCGCGATCAGCCACACCAGGGCCGCCCAGGCGGCGACGTTCTGGCTCATCTGCTCCGGATCGATCTTGTCGATCGTGTCGTCGGCCGTGTGGTGCAGGTCGAAATAGCGGCTGCCGTCCTGGTTCAGGCCGAACACGGGCACGCCGGCTTCGGCCAGAGGCCCGATGTCGGCCCCGCCGTGCAGTTCCGGCTGCGGCGACGCCAGCACGCCGAGCGGATAAAGAACCTGCGTCGCGGCCCGGGCGAAGTCAGAGTTATGGGCGCCGGGCGGCAGGCCGAGAGCGTAGACGCGGTCGGCGCCGAAGTCGCTTTCGCCGGCGATGATGTGCTTCTCGACGGCCGTTCCGATCCCTCGCAGATAGGCGCCGCCGCCGTTGCCGGTGTCGGTCGGCTGGGCGACCTCTTCCGAACCGTACAGCACCACGCGGACCGTCCGGGCCGGACGGCGTCCGCTTTCGGCGATGGCCTTGGCCGCGGCCAGGGTGATGGCCCCGCCCGCGCCGTCGTCGATGGCGCCGGTGCCGAGGTCCCAGCTGTCCATGTGTGAGCCGAGGACGATGATCTCGTCCGGACGCGAACGCCCGGGGATGTCGCCGATGACGTTCTGCGACACGGTCTCATAGGTATGGGCGGTCGAGGACAGGCGAACCCGCACCGGCTGCCCCATGGCGACCAGCCGGGTCAGCTGATCGGCGTCGGGCGCGCTGAGGGCGAAGCCCGGCAGCGGAACCCGGCCCTCGACGTAGCGGGTCGTGCCCGTGTGGGGCATGCGGTGCTCGTCCGAACCGGCCGAGCGCATGATGAAGGCGACCGCGCCCCTGGCGGCGGCGGCGGCCGGTCCCGCGCCCCGGATGCGGCTCAGGGGGCCGTAGCCGGCGCCGTCCTGCATCCGCACCATCTGGCCGGCGTCGATGAAGGCAATCCTGCCCGCCAGCGACCCGGCCGGGGCGGCGTTCAGGGCGTCGAGGCTGTCGAAGCGGACCACCTCGGCCTCGATGACGCCGTCGGTGCCCGGCGAATGGCCCAGGGCGGCGACGACCAGCCGCTGGGGATGCTCGCCGACGATGGATGCGCTCTCCTCGCCGCGTTCCCAGCCGACCAGCGGAAACTGTTCGATGCGCACGTTCTGGAAGCCCTGCGCCCGCATGTAGTCCGCCGCCCAGGCCGAGGCGTCCTGCTCGGCCTTCGATCCCGCCGGACGCGGCCCGAACCGGGTCGTCAGCCGGGTCACATAGTCCAGGGCGATGTTCTCGTTCAGCGCCGCGTCGCGGATCGTCGCCGCCCGCTGGATGGCGGCGGCGTCCTGGGCGAAGGCGGGCGCGGCGAGGCTCAGCGCAAGCGCGCTGGCGGCAAGGAGGCGGACGGACAGACGCATGACGGCTCCGGGACTCAAACGGGGAGCCCGAACCTGGACCGCACGATGGAAACGGACAAGCCGGCGCGGCCAGAGTTTTCCGGCGGCCGGCACAAGCAGGCCTATTCGCCCTTGATATACGGTTCGACCGGACCCTGCAGCTTGACGGTCAGGGCCTTGCCGCGGCGGTCGACGCGGTTGCCGACGGCCAGGCGGACCCAGCCTTCCGAGACGCAGTATTCCTCGACATTGGTCTTGTCCTCGCCCTTGAAGCGGACGCCGATCCCCTTCTGCAGCAGTTCGCCGTCATGGAAGGGGCTGTCGGGATCGACGGACAGGCGGTCGGGAAGGGCGGCGTCGGTCATGAGGGGCGCTCGAAAGGCGGAACAGGGTGGCGACGGGCTTTAGCCGACCGCGCGGGCCCTGTCCAAGACCCCTTGACCTGACGCGGCGTCAATCCGCTAGGTTCGTTGCGAATAACTACGGACTCGATATGAACGACCTGGTCATACGCGACTTCATCGCACCGGCCGCCGACGGCTATCCCTTGTCGATGCGCCTCGTCTCGGCCGCGGAGCCGACCGTCGCCGTCATGGTCAGTTCGGGGACGGGCTTTCCCAAGGGGTTCTATGACCGGTTCGCGCGACATCTGGCTGGCCGGGGCGCGGCGGTCCTGACCTATGACTTCCGCGGCATCGCCGGATCTCGGCCCGACGATCTGGCCGCCATGCGGATGGACTATCCGGACTGGGGCCGTCTGGACATGCCCGCCGCCCTCGACGCGCTGGCCGACGCCGCGCCCGGCCTACCCATCGTCCATGTGGGGCACAGTGTCGGCGGCCATTTCCTCGGCTTCATGCCCAACCAGCACCGCATCGCCCGTCACGCCTTCGTCTCGGTCGGCAGCGGCTTCTGGGGCCGTCACCACCGGTCCTACAACCCGCTGGAGCTCTTCTTCTGGCTGGCCTACGGCCCGTCGAGCCTGATGCGGCGCGGCTACATCAAGGGCGGCGGCCTCTGGGCGGGAACCGACCTGCCGCGCGGCGTCTATATGACCTGGCGGCGCTGGTGTCTGAAGGAACCCTATTTCCGCGACGAACTGAAGGACCGGCTGCGGCCGCACCATTTCGAGGCCGTGACGGCGCCGATCCGCTCATGGATATTCACCGACGACCCGATCGCGACCCCCGTCACGTCCCCGATCCTGCTGGCTGTCTATCCGAACGCCCCGCGGGAGGTGACCGTGCGTCGGCCTTCCGACCATGGCGCCACCCGCATCGGCCACGAAGGGGCCTTCCGGAAGGGCATGGAGACGCTCTGGGACGAGATGTTCGACTGGCTGGTTGAACCGGCGCCGACGACGCATAGGTAAGCGCCTCCTCTCCCGGAGCGTCCCATGACCGACCAGCCCGCCATCACCGTCGACGGCCATGCCATTCCCCTGCTGGGCTTCGGCACCTGGATGCTGGAACCCGACGACGCCCGGCGGATGGTCGCCGAAGCCCTGCGCATCGGCTACCGGCACATCGACACCGCATGGATCTACCGGAACGAGGCAGCAGTCGGCGACGGCGTTCGGGACGCGATCGAGGCCGGCCATGTGGCACGCGAAGACATCTGGCTGACCACCAAGATCTGGGTCGAGCATTTCGACCGCGACGGCCTGCTGCGACAGGCGGCGGAATCCCGGGCCAGCCTCGGCTTCACCCCCGATCTGTTGCTGCTGCACTGGCCGAGGAAGGAGCCCGCCTTCGCCGAAACGATCGGGGCGCTGAACGAGGCGAAGGACCAGGGCCTGACGGGCGCCATCGGCCTGTCCAACTTCCCGTCGGCCGAGTTCCGCGAGGCGCAGGCGCTGTCTAAGGCGAAACTGGTCACCAACCAGGTCGAATATCATCCGTATCTCAAACTCTCGAAGCTCACGGCCGCGGCCAAGGAGCTCGGCTCCTCGATCACCGCCTGGTCGCCGCTGGCCCAGGGCAAGATCGCCGACGACCCCACCCTGATCGGGATCGGCGAGGCTCACGGCAAGTCCGCCGGTCAGGTCACCCTGCGCTGGCTGATCCAGCAGAACGTCATCGCCATTCCGCGCACGACGAAGGTCAGCCGGGCCGAGGAGAGCTTCGACATCTTCGACTTCCAGCTCTCGCCCGAAGAGATGGACCGCATCCACGCCCTGGCCCGTCCCGACGGCCGTATGGGCGACTGGCTCGACAAGTCGTTCCGGTGGGACGAAGAATGGGCCTGAAGCGCCGCGCATAGTCGGCGCAACAGGGAGCGAACGGATGGGCTCGGTGCTGGGATTTCCCGGCGTCGATCCGCTCGACGCGGCGGTCGGCGCGAGGCTGAAGCGGTGGCGCGAGTCCCGCGGCATGGCCCTCGAGGACGTAGCCGCCGTGCTGCACGTCCCGGTCGAGGAGGCGCGCCGCGCCGAGGCGGGCCGCGCCCACCTGACCACCGCCCAGATCGGCGCCGCGACCAGCGCCCTGCACCTGCCGCTGTGGGCGCTGGTGTCGGACACGCGGGCCTATTGATGAACAAATCGCGCGCGGCGCTGATGTGGCGCGGAGCTTTCGCCCTGATCGGCTGGGCGGCGCTGGCCCTCCAGTACGGACTGATGATCACCGGCAGTTCCGGCGCGAGCACGACCGAACTAACGCTGAACTTCTTCAGCTTCTTCACCATCCTGACCAATGTGCTGGTCGCCGTGGCCCTGACCCTGCCGGTCGTCGGGAACGGGACGCGCATGGGCCGGTGGGCGGCGTCCGAGGGCGTGCGCGCCAGCGTGACCATGTACGCCGTCGTCGTCGGCCTCGTGTACCATTTCCTGCTGCACGCGACCTGGGACCCGCAGGGCTGGTCGCTGGTCGCCAACATCCTGCTGCACTACGTCATGCCCGCCGCCATCCTGCTCGACTGGCTGCTGTTCACACCCAAGGGCCGCCTGCGCTGGATCGACGCGCCGAAATGGCTGGTCTTTCCGCTGGTCTACGGCGGCTGGACCCTGGTCCACGGCTACGCCGCCGGCTGGTGGCCATACTGGTTCCTGAACATCGGCGAGCTCGGTCTGGCCAGGGCGGCGCTCTACTTCCTGGGGCTGCTGGTCTTCTTCCTGATCGTCGGCCTGCTGGTCGTGGCGATCGACCGCACGCTGGGACGGCGTGACACGAAGCCCGCGTCCGCCTAATCCAGACGCTCTGACGGAGCGTTCTCATTGGCCTACAAATCCCTGCGCGACTTCATGGCCATGCTGGAGGCCGAGGGCGAACTGGTTCGCGTCTCCGAACCCGTCTCGACCCACCTGGAGATGACCGAGATCCAGACGCGGCTGCTTCGGAACGGCGGCCCGGCGGTCCTGTTTGAAAAGCCCGTCATGCCCGACGGCTCGATCAGCCCCATCCCGTGTCTCGCCAATCTGTTCGGCACGGTGAAGCGCGTGGCCATGGGCGTGACCATGGACAAGAAGGTTCGCACCACCGCCGCCGAGCTGCGCGAGGTCGGCGAACTGCTGGCCTTCCTGCGCAACCCGACCCCGCCGCGCGGCCTGGGCGACGCCATGGAGATGCTGCCGCTGGCGCAGACGGTCATGTCGATGCGGCCGAAGATCGTGAAGTCGGCCCCGGTGCAGCAGATCGTGCTGAAGGGCGACCAGATCGACCTCACGTCCCTCCCGGTGCAGGGCTGCTGGCCCGGCGAGCCGGCGCCCCTGATCACCTGGGGTCTCGTCGTCACCAAAGGCCCTTCCGACGATCGCGAGGACGATTTCAACCTCGGCATCTACCGCATGCAGGTGCTAGGCAAGGACAGGGCCATCATGCGCTGGCTGGCCCACCGCGGCGGGGCCCAGCACTACGCGCGGCACAAAAAGGCCGGCAAGACCGGCCCCCTGCCCTGCGCCGTTGTACTCGGCGCCGATCCCGGCACCATCCTCGCAGCCGTCACACCGGTGCCGGACACCCTGTCGGAATACCAATTCGCCGGCCTGCTGCGCGGGCAGAAGGCCGAGCTGGTTCCCTGCAAGACCATCCCGCTGATGGTCCCGGCCAACGCCGAGATCGTGCTGGAGGGCCACGTCCTGTTCGACGAGCACGCGCCCGAGGGCCCCTACGGCGACCACACCGGCTATTACAACTCGGTCGAGACCTTCCCCGTCTTCCAGGTCACCGCGATCACGATGCGGAAAGACCCCATCTATCTGACCACCTTCACCGGCCGCCCGCCGGACGAGCCCTCGGTGCTGGGCGAGGCGCTGAACGAGGTCTTCATCCCCCTGCTGCGCCAGCAGTTCCCCGAGATCACCGACTTCTGGCTGCCGCCCGAGGGCTGCAGCTACCGCATCGCCGTGGTGTCGATGAAGAAGGCCTACCCCGGCCACGCCAAGCGGGTGATGCTGGGCGTCTGGAGCTATCTGCGCCAGTTCATGTACACCAAATGGGTGATCGTCGTGGACGACGACATCGACGCCCGTGACTGGAAACAGGTCATGTGGGCCATCTCGACCAAGATGGACCCGGCGCGCGACATCACCGTCATCGAGAACACCCCGATCGACTACCTCGACTTCGCCAGTCCCGAGAGCGGCCTCGGCTCCAAGATCGGCCTCGACGCCACCGACAAATGGCCGCCCGAGACGAAGCGGGAATGGGGCGAGGAGATCCGCATGGACGAGGCCGTGGTCGAGCGGGTGTCCGACATGTGGGACCGCCTCGGCCTGCCCGGCGACGGCGCGCCGATCTGGCGATAGCTCAGGCGTACAGCGCCGCCAGCCGGCGCGCCGTCGCGGACATGGCCTCCCGGAGTTCGGGCGGGCCCAGCACCTCGGCCTCATCCCCCAGCCGCAGGAAGTCCGTTGCGGCGTGATCGACCGACTCGATCGGGACCACGATCTCCACCCGGCCGTCCGCCCCCGGCCTGACGCCCGCCGTGATCCGCGCCTGCTCCGTCCCGAGCCGCGCCAGCCGCTTCAGCCCGGCCGCCGTCACCCTTAGCCGCGCCTCGCCGGTGAAGATCTCCGCCTCGAACCGCCTTGACGTCTCCGCCCACCACGCCGCCAGCTCGAATCCTGCGGGCCGTTCGAACGTCTCTTCGCCCACAGTCAGCTTGAGGATGTTCGACACCCGATAGGTCCGGGGCTCGCGTCGCCCGGAACCGGCCAGTCGGGCGGCCAGGTACCAGAGGCCGCCCTTGAGGATCAGGCCCAGCGGCTCCAGCGTCCGCTCCACCTCGCCCTTCCAGCTCTCATAGCGCACGGCGATGCGCCGGCTGGTCCACACCGCCTGGGCGATGGCGGGCAGGCGATCGGCCTCGTCGGGGCTCTGGTACCAGCCGACCGGATCGAGGTGGAACCGCCCGGCCAGCCGCTCCGCCGCCGCCTGCCGCTCGGGCGGAAGCGCGGCCAGCAGTTTCAGCTGCATGGTCGTCACCGCGCCGGAAAATCCCATCTGCGCCGCCGGGCCCGACAGGCCGCCGAGGAACAGGGTCTCGGCCTCCGCGTCGGTCAGGCCGGTCAGACGGGTGCGATAGCCGTCCATGAGCTGGAACCCGCCCGACCGCCCCCGGTCCGCGTAGACGGGCGCGCCCGCGGCGCTCAGTTGGTCGATGTCGCGATAGATGGTGCGCACCGACACCTCGAACTCGGCCGCCAGGGCCTCGGCCGTCATCCGCCCCCGGGTCTGGAGCAGCAGCAGGATGGAAAGCAGTCGGCTGGCGCGCATTTTTCGACCATAGCCGATAAATCCTGACAACAGGTGTCAGGTTATGGGTCGTATCCCTCTCGCATCACCCCTTGAGAAGGAAGCTCCCATGTCCGCCGAATCCATCGAAACCCTGCCCGGGATCCACGACTTCGACTTCATCCACGGCCGCTGGAGCGTCGCCAACCGCAAGCTGAAGGTCCGGGGCGACGGCTCCGACGACTGGGACGAATTCCCCTCGACCGGATGGTGCGAGCCCCGGCTGGGCGGCCTTGCCAATGTCGAACAGATCGACTGTCCCGCTCGCGGCTGGACCGGCATGGCGGTGCGGTCCTTCGACATTCCCGCCCGCGAATGGGTCATCCACTGGATCAGCAGCGCCGACGGCGTCCTGCAGCCGCCCGTCCGCGGCCGTTTCCACGCCGATGGTTGCGTGCTGGAAGGGCCTGACAGCGACGGCGGCCGGCCCGTCATCGCCCGCTACATCTGGTCCGACATCACCCCCGACAGCGCCCGCTGGACCCAGGCCTTCTCGTACGACGACGGCGCGACGTGGGAGATCAACTGGGTGATGGACTTCTCGAGGGTCGCCGCATGAGCGACCGTCCCCGTCGCCGCACCGTTGTCGGAGGCATGGCCGCCGCCGGCACGCTCTTTCCCGCCTGGACCCCCGCACCCGCCCGGACCCCGGAGAATCCCGACATGATCGTCAGCCCGATAGTCGAGCTGCGCCAGTACACCCTTCATCCCGGCCGGCGGGATATTCTGATCGACCTGTTCGAGCGCGAGTTCGTCGAGACCCAGGAAGCCGCCGGCGCCACGGTCATCGGCCAGTTCCGGGATCTGGATGCGCCCGACCGCTATGTCTGGCTGCGCGGCTTTCCCGACATGGAGGCCCGCAAGGCGGCGCTGGAAGCCTTCTATTTCGGCCCGGTCTGGCAGGCGCACCGCACCGCGGCCAACGCCACCCTGATCGATTCCGACAACGTCCTGCTGCTGCGTCCGCTCGACGCCGCATCCGGCTTCAGCCTGGGCGAGCGTGCGCCGGTCGGAGCGTCGGGTCCGGGCCGGGGCGTCGTCGTCGCCAGCGTCCACGCCCTGTCGGGTCCGGACGACGCCCTGCCGGTCCGCTTCCGCGAAGCGGTCGCGCCGCGCCTCGCCGCCGCCGGCCTGGCTCCCCGAGCCGTCCTGACGACCGAGGCCAGCCCCAACACCTTCCCTCGCCTGCCGGTGCGCGAAGGCGAGCGGGTGCTGGTCTGGCTGGCTGCGGCTGCCGATCCGGACGCCGCCGATGCGGCGATCGCGCGCGCGCGCGCCGATCCGGGCCTCGAAGGCCTGCTGGACCATCCGTTGCAGCTGATGCGCCTCCAGCCCACGGCGCGCTCGCGGCTGCACGGCTGAACCCCGTCGTTCGCGGGGTGACGAGGGCTCCAACCCTGCCTACGGTGGAGGTTGGCAGCGTCGGGGAGACCGGTTTGAGCGCGTTCGAATTCTTCTTCAGCTTCTACGGACTTGTGCTCGGCCTTTCGGTTGCGGTCATCGCCACGGGCCTGGCGACCGCGATCCAGCATCGAAAGAAGATCCGGATCGGCTGGCTCACCCCGTTGCTTGCGCTGTTCGTCGGTCTGGACATCGCCAGCTTCTGGGACTCGGCCTGGGTCAATTTCCGCCATCTGCCGTTCAGCTACGGCATGCTGATCGCCGGTCTGGCGATCGCCCTGGTCTATTTCATCGCCGCCTCGCTGGTGTTCCCGCACGACCTCGATGACGGCCAGTCGCTGGACGACCACTTCTGGGCCAACAAGAAGGTCGTCCTGATGTTGACGATCATGGCCAATCTGATCGGCGTCGCCGTGGTGGCGATCGCCAATATGGGTCGTGACGGAGGGATGACGATCATCCAGGGCTATCTGATAAATCTGGCGCTCTACGCCCTTCTCGTGGCGCCCGCCGCCTTCGCTCGCCGCGCCCGCCTGTTCGCGGTCCTGATCGGGCTGCACGTCGTCATCTATCTGGTCATCGCCGGGCTCTCCGTCGTCTTTCCGAACAGCATGTTCGCCAACGCCTATGCGGAAGCGCCCGCCGCGGAAGCCGCCCGATGAGCGCCTTCGAGTTCTTCTTCAGCTTCTACGGCCTGCTGCTGGGCCTGTCGGTCGCCGAACTGGTCGGCGGCTTCGCCCGGGTGCTGCATGAACGCCACCGGGTCCGGTTCGGCTGGCTCACGCCGCTGCTGGCCGTCTTCGTGGCCATGGACGTGGCGACCTTCTGGTCCCAGGCTTGGGTCATCTTCCGCGGCGCGCCGTTCAACCTGTCGCTGCTGTTTCTCGGACTGGTGGTCGCCGCGACCTTCTACGTCGCCGCCAGCGTGACCTTCCCGCGCGTCACGGCCGAGGGCGTCGGCGACAGGATCGATCTGGACGAGCATTTCTGGATTCACCGGCGGCTGGTCTTCACCTGCGTGATGGCCGCCAACGCCATCGTCGCGGTGCTGTTCGCCTGTCTCGCTGCGACCAATGCGGGCTTCGCCGAGCTGGCCGTTCCCCGGCTGTGGATCGGCATGGCCATCTTCGTGCTGGGGACGGCCACGGCCGCCTTCGCGCCCTGGCGACGGGTCGCGGTCACCGCCCTGGTGCTGGTTCTGGCCTACAGCTTCTGGAACGTGGCGCGGTCGGCCGCCACCCTGATCGCGGCCGGGGGCTGGTCCCCGCCCGCCTGAGGCCGCCGTACGGAACGGCTTGTCGGATAGTCACATTTGGCCGAGGAAGATTCCATGCGCCCCGCCCTTCTGATCGCCGTTATGGCCGCCCTGTCGTCGAGTCCCGCCATGTCCCAGTCCCCGTCCGTCCCCAACGCCGCTCCGTGGGACCAGCCCTTCCTGCCGCCCGCGCCCGAGTGGAACGGCGCCAGCCGCGCCCTGCTGCGCGACGCCTCCGACCCTTGGGTCACGGCCTTCGAGACCGACCCGGACCACGACTTCAGCCCGACCTACGCCGACACCCGCGCCTGGTTCGACCGGCTGGACGCCGCTTCGGACCTGATCCGCATCGAACAGTTCGGCGTCTCGCCCGAGGGCCGGCCCATCTATGCCGTGATCGCCTCGAAGGACGGCGCCAGCTTCGACCCTGCCAAACCCGTGCTGCTGGCCCAGGCCGGCATCCATCCGGGCGAGATCGACGGCAAGGACGCGGGCATGATGCTGCTCCGCGACATCGCCTTCAACGGCAAGGCGGAGCTGCTGGACCGGGTCAATCTGATCCTGATCCCCATCCTGTCGGTCGACGGCCATGAGCGGGCCTCGGCCTACAGCCGTCCCAACCAGCGCGGTCCCCGCATCCAGGGCTGGCGCAACACGGCGACGAACCAGAACCTCAACCGCGACTATCTCAAGCTGGACCAGCCCGAGATGCGGGCGGTGCGCGGCCTGATCCTCAAATACAAACCCGACCTCTACGTCGACATCCACGTCACCGACGGCATGGATTACCAGTACGATGTCACCTACGGCTTCAACGGCGAGAACGGGGCTTATTCGCGCTCGCCCGCCACCTCGCGATGGCTCAACGACGTCTTCAAGCCGGCGATCAACGCCGGGCTCGAGGCGCAGGGCCACATCCCCGGTGAGCTGGTCTTCGGCGTTGACGACAGCAATCCGCGCGCCGGCCTGTCCGACGGCGGCCTCGGCGAGCGCTTCTCCAACGGCTGGGGCGCGGCGGCTCACGTGCCGACCATCCTGATCGAGAACCACAGCCTGAAGCCCTATGAGCAGCGCGTGCTGGGAACCTATGTCTTCCTCGAGGACACCCTGCGCCTGCTGGCCCGCGACGGGGCCGCCCTGCGCGCCGCCATCGCCGGGGACAGCGCCCTGCGCCCCGCCGCCATCCCGGCGAACTTCCAGGCCGATCCGACTCCCGCCTACACCCGGGCTTTCAAGGGCATCCGCTACGAGACGTATGAAAGTCCCGCCTCGGGCCGTCGGGAAATCCGCTGGCTGGGCCAGGCCGATCCCGAGCCTTGGGCCCTGCCCTTCTTCGGCTCGAAACCGACCCTGACCCTGTCACGTCCCGCCGCCTACTGGGTGCCGTCGTACCGGTCGGACATCATCGAGCGCCTGCGCATTCACGGCGTCAGCATGGAGACGTTGGATGCGGCGCGCACCGTATCGGTCGAGATGCTCAGCCTCGACGATCCCAAACTCGCCGCCCGTCCCAATGAAGGCCATGTGCCGGTCACCGTCACTGCCGTGACGCCGCGCCGCCGCGACTGGACCTTCCCGGCCGGTTCGGTTCGTGTGCCGACCGACCAGCCGCTGGGCGATATCGTCGTCCTGTTGCTGGAACCGCAGTCCAGCGAGAGCTTCTTCGCCTGGGGCCTGTTCCCCGAGGTGCTCAGCCGCGTCGAATACATCGAGGGCTACGCCATCGCCCCGCTCGCCGAGGCCATGATGGCCGCCGATCCCGCCCTCAAGGCCGCCTTCGAGGCGAAGCTGGCCGCCGAGCCGGAATTCGCCGCCAACGGCGACGCGCGTCTGCAGTGGTTCTACGAGCGAACCCCGTTCTATGATGACCATTACCGGCTCTATCCGGTGGGGCGCGAGAACTGAGGACACGATGAACACAATGACGGCTCTGCAAGCCGCCGCGCTCTGGAGCGGTCTTTCGATCCTGCTGCTGGTCGTCCTCTCGTTCAGAACGATCTTCACGCGCAAGCGCCTGGGCGTATCGTTCGGCGATGGCGGTCATGCGGAGCTGACGGCCGCCAGCCGGGCGTTCGGCAACGCCGCGGAATACATCCCTCCATGCCTGATCCTGCTGGTCCTGATGGCAGGCCTCGGATTCCAGCCGGTCTGGGTTCATCTGGTCGGCGGCGCCATGCTGTTCGGGCGCATCCTCCACGCCTGGGGTCTCGGTCGCGCCAGACAGCCTTCCTTCGGGCGCATGTCGGGGATGATCCTGACCCAGCTGTCGCTGGTGGGCGGCGCAGCGGCCCTGATCGGCCGCGCCTTCGGCGCTCTCTGACGCGACGCCGTTGCGCCGGGCCGTCGTCCCGGCCATATCGGGGCATGCCTGACCGTACCGCGTCCGCCGCCTCTCCCGACCTTCTGCCTGATCTGGTCGCCGCCGCGCTGAGAGCCGGCGCCGACGCCGCCGAGGCCGTCTCCGCCGAACGCGCGTCGCTTTCGATCGGCGTCCGCAACGGCGCCCTCGAGGATGTCGAGCGCGAGGAAAGCCGCGATCTCGGCCTGCGGGTCTTCATCGGCCGGCGCCAGGCCACCGTCTCCGCCTCCGACCTGTCCGACGCCACCCGCGCCCGGCTGGTCGAGCGCGCCGTGGCCATGGCCCGCCTCGCGCCGGAAGACCCCTATGCCGGCCTCGCCCCGCAGGACCGGCTGGCCCGCGGCCCCTTCGCCGATCTCGATTTGTACGATTCGAGCGAGCGCAGCGCCGCCGAGCTTGAGGGCGTCGCCGCCCGGGCCGAGGCGGCCGCCCTTGCTGTTCCCGGTGTGGCGAAGTCCGAAGGCGGTCACGCCTCGGCCTCGTCCAGCCGCTGGCGGCTGGTGACCTCGCACGGTTTCGACGGCGCCTATCACGGCTCGGCCTTCTCGCTCGGCGTCGGTGTCATCGCCGAGAAGGACGGCGCCATGGAGCGGGGCGGCGAGCATCGCGCGACCCGCCACCTGTCCGACCTGCCGACTGCCGAGGCCCTCGGCGCCGAGGCGGGGCGCCGCGCCGTCGCCCGCACCGGCCCTCGCAAGATCGCCTCGACCACCGCACCGGTGATCTTCGAGAACCGTGTCGCCAGCCAGGTGCTGTCGCCCCTGCTCGGCGCCGTGTCCGGCCCGTCGGTCGCGCGTGGCGCTTCCTTCCTCAAGGACCGTCTCGGCCAGCGGGTCCTGCCGGCCGGGGCCAATCTGATCGACGACCCCTTCCGTCCGCGCGGTCTCGGATCGACCCCCTTCGACGACGAAGGCGTCGCCGTCACGCGGCAATCGATCATCGACGACGGCGTCCTGACCACCTGGCTGCTGAACAGCGCCGCCGCCGCCCAGCTCGGCATGGCCTCGACCGGTCACGCCTCGCGCGGGCTCGCCGGACCGCCCGGCGTCTCGACCCACAACCTGCATCTGGAACCGGGCGAGCCTGATCTGGCGGGTCTGATGAGCGGGGCCGGAACCGGCCTGCTGGTCACCTCCATGTTCGGCCCGTCGCTGAACGCCCATACAGGCGACTGGTCCGCCGGCGTCTCGGGCTTCTGGTTCGAGAACGGCGAGATCGCCCACCCGGTCAGCGAGGTCACCGTCGCCGGCAACCTGCTCGACCTCTACGCCCGCATGCAACGCGGCTCGGACCTGGAATTCCGCAGTTCGTTCAACAGCCCGTCGTTGCTGTTCGACGGTGTCGCCATCGCCGGCAAATGACCGATCTGGCCGCCGACCTGCTTCTGATCCGCGACGCGGCCCTCTCCGCCGGCGAGCTGGCCCTGTCCGAACGCGACGCCGGCCTGAAGATCTGGTCCAAGTCCGGCGGCTCGCCCGTCACCTCGGCCGACATGGCCGTGGACCGGTTGCTGAAGGACGCCCTGCTGCCCGCCCGCCCCGACCACGGCTGGCTGTCAGAGGAAACGACTGACGACGGCCGGCGGTTGACGCAGCGCCGCATCTTCGTGGTCGATCCGATCGACGGCACCGTCGCCTATATGAAGGGCAAGCCCTGGTGGTGCATCCCCATCGCCGTCGTCGAGGACGGCCAGCCCGTCGCCGCGGTGATCCACGCCCCGGCCTTGGGCGAGACCTTCACCGCCATTCGCGGCGGCGG
This sequence comes from Brevundimonas sp., assembly GCF_035561115.1. Lineage (GTDB taxonomy): Bacteria > Pseudomonadota > Alphaproteobacteria > Caulobacterales > Caulobacteraceae > Brevundimonas. Next base: position 861 of record NZ_DATMYH010000024.1, on the reverse strand, counting down.
CGCCTTCCTCAATGGCCGGCCGATCACCGCCTCGGACACCGCCGACCTCGACGACGCGTCCGTCCTGGCTGACGCCCGTCTGATGGAAGGCCCGCACTGGCCCGAGCCCTGGCCCGCCATGCGGTTCGAGAAGCGCAACGCCATCGCCTACCGCATGGCCCTGGTCGCCGCCGGGGCCTTCGACGCCGCCATCGCCCTGACACCCAAATGGGATTGGGACGTCTGCGCCGGAGCCCTGATCGTCGAAGAAGCGGGCGGACGCGTCAGCGATCACCATGGTCTTCCTTGGCGGTTCAACCAGTTCGATCCGCGCCAGAACAGCCTGGTCTGCAGCGCGCCCGCGCTTCACCCGTTGATCGTGCGCCGCACAGCGCCTATTCCGCTCGCGCCCCGCCAGAACGACCGGACCTCCTGATGACCCCAGAAACCGAAAACCCCCAGCTGCTGCATCTCGTCATCGGCGGCGAGCTGCGCCATCTCGACGCCCCGGTGTTCCGCGATCTGTCCAAGGTCGAGTTCGTCGGCGCCTTCCCCAACTATGAAGAAGCCCGCAAGGCCTGGAAGGCCCGGGCCCAGGCCACGGTCGACAATGCGCATATGCGGTATTTCATCCTGCACGCCCACCGGATGATCGACCCGCGCGGCGACGACCACGCGCACTGATCCGGGAACTCCCCCTCGGTCTGGGGCGCTTTCAGGCGTATACTGCTGCGCCTGAACGCGGAGAGATCTCATGACTCCCACCCTGATCGTCCTGGCCCTGGTGGCGCTCGGCGTCGCCATCGTCGTCTGGGCTACCCGCAAGAAGCCGGGTGTGACCCATTCGGGACCGCAGGATGGCGACACCGCCTGGAACGACCC
>NZ_DATMYH010000023.1:0-15008 GCF_035561115.1 Brevundimonas sp. | reverse complement strand
GGGGGTTCGCAGCACGGCGGCGGCGGCGGTTCGCACGGCGGTCCGCACTGGGCAGCAGCCGGATCAGCGAACGCCATCAGGACCATAAAGCCCCCCAGCGCCAGCAGCCAGTTCATGATCCGCACCCGCATGGGCCGACCTCCACGTCAAAACTTGCGCGGTCCCTGCGAGGCGCGGGCCGCTCCAGCCTGCATCTGACGCCATGAAGCCTTTCATTTCCGTTGCTTTCAGTCCGGCCCGGCCCTTGCGGCTCAAGGATGAGAGGTCACGACCATGTTTCATCCTGATACGCAGTTTCTGATCGACCACTGGACTGCCCTGTCGCGCCGCAACAAGGTGCGAGCCGGCGTTCCGGCGCGTACGGCGTTTGAGCCGGATGCGCTGGGCCTGCGCCTGCCCCGCGTCTTCATGATCGAGCGCCCGGGCGAGGACGCCGTCGTTCGGCTGGCGGGCGGCTGGATCGAGGATTTCCACGGCGAATGGCTCAAGGACCGCCCCTTGCTGTCGCTATGGCGGCCCGCTTCCCGGCCCCTGGTCGCCGGCGCCCTGACACAGGCCCTGCGCGAGGCCCGCCCCGTCGTCATCGTCGCCATGGCCGGCGGCGCCGCGGACCATCAGATTGAGATCACGCTCGTCCCGTTGCGGGGGCCGTCGGGCGAACCGGACCGCGTCCTGGGCCTGTATGCGCCCGCGGCCACCCTGACCCTCGCGGCAGACGAGCCGCGCCTGTTGACCGCCCGGGTCTCGATCGGCGTCGGGGAAGCCGCCCGCGCGTCCCTCAGCCTCGCGGCGGCAAACGGCCGGCGTCTGGCGTAACGGCCGCGAGGTCGCGGCGATACCGCCGCCAGTTCTGGACATAATGCGCCGCCGAAGCCTTCAAGGCCTCGATCTGGCCCGGCTCCAGCTGACGCACCACCTTGCCCGGCTGGCCCATGACCAGCGAACCGTCAGGAATGACCTTGCCCTCGGTGATCAGGGTGTTGGCGCCGATCAGACAGTTCTTTCCGATCTTCGCCCGGCCCAGCACCACCGCCCCGATGCCGATGAGGGTGTTGTCGCCGATCTCGCAGCTATGGAGCATGACCATGTGGCCCACGGTCACTCCGTCGCCGATGGTCAGCGGCTCGCCCGGGTCGGAATGGAGCACGCTGCCATCCTGGATATTTGTGTCGCGGCCGATGGTGATGGGGTCGTTGTCGCCTCGCACGACGGCCCCGAACCAGATACTGGCGCCGGGCTTCAGAATCACGTCTCCTGTGACCGTCGCGTTCGGAGCCACCCAGTATTCGCCCTCTGGCGGAAGCTGTGGTTTCTTGTCAGCCAACGCATAAATCGTCATGGAAACATCACCTTAACTTGAGCCGTTTCTTGGCTTTAAGCCTTCGTAAACCACGCTAGCATCATTGTGTTGATGCGATTCGAGGCCGTCATTTCGGCCCCGGATCGGAAGCCGGATCAAGCCCGGTCCGGTCAGACCTCGGGGGACGTGCGTGGTGCGTTCGGTTCGGCGGACTATTCCGCTGGGAGCCTTCTGGTCCCTGAAAGGACCCTCCTCCGATCCGGGCGGATGCGTCGCATCCCCTTCTCCCTTCCCTACCTTCGTTCGAGGCGATGCTTTTGCAGCATCGCCTTTTTTCATGCCCTGGAGGCGTCCATGACCAAGCGTGCGGCCATCAAGCGTCAAACCCGCGAGACATCCCGTGATCACGGCGTGCTCGATTCCCGTCAGTTCATGGAGGATTCCAAGGTACGCCGCTTGCCGACCCATGCCGGCCATGGCGGCTGGTCGCCCTACCCGTCCAACGACGATCGGGACCAGGCCTATCTGAAGACGCTGAAGCCCAAGTCGGACGGCCAGGCCGAGCTGATGACCGCCATCGACAACCACAACATGGTCCTGGCCCTCGGGCCGGCAGGCACGGGCAAGACCTATCTGGCCGTCGCCAAGGCCGTCGAGGCGCTGGAAGCCGGCAAGATCGGCCGCATCGTCCTGTCCCGCCCCGCCGTCGAGGCCGGGGAATCGATCGGCTTCCTGCCGGGCGACATGGAGGACAAGCTGGCCCCCTATCTGCGGCCGCTCTACGACGCCCTCTCGGACCGTCTGAGCATGAAGCGGGTCAAGGCGCTGATGGCCGAGGGCCTGATCGAGATCGCCCCCATCGGCTATATGCGCGGCCGCACCCTGAACAACGCCTTCATCGTCGTCGACGAGGCGCAGAACTGCACCTACGTCCAGCTCAAGATGCTGCTGACGCGACTGGGCTGGCATTCGACCATGGTGGTGACGGGCGATCCGCAGCAGTCTGATCTTCTGCCGGGCATCTCGGGACTGTCGGACATCGCCGAGCGGCTGATGCCCGTACCGAACATCGCCGTGGTGCGGCTGGCCGAGCAGGACATCGTCCGCCATCCGCTGGTGGCGAGCATGATCGGGGTGCTGTGAGACTTCGGCTCTGACCCGGGAGAGTCCGGAGTCCGCTCGAAAACGGCGGACTCTGCGGACATACCGGACTCTCTCGGGCTGAAAATCTGTCGCGTGCGCAGTCATCGGGGCAGTGTGCCAGGGCGCTACGCCAGAAACGGTCGCAGGCCCAAGGACAAGATCAGGCCGTCGCGGGATTCACCGCGGCGGCCTTTTCCCTTGCGAGCGCCAACCCCTCGACCGAGCCGCTGGCCGGCGGTTTCGGCCGGGCGCCCATGCGGTCGATCAAGGCGAAGACGAACGGGTTCAACGAGATCGAGATCAGCGCCGCCGCCAGGATCAGGTCGTGCGTCTCCTGCCGCATACCGCCCAGCTGCACGCTGAGGGCGGCGAGGATGAAGGAGAATTCCCCGATCTGGGCAAGGGCCGCGGCGACGGTCAGGCTGGTGGCCTTGTCGAGCTTGAAGACCGTGGTGATCGCCAGCGCCGCGATCGACTTGCCGACGATGACGATGCCCAGCACGCCCAGCACGGCCAGCGGTTCGCGGACGACGATGGTCGGGTCGAACAGCATGCCGACCGAGACGAAGAACAGGACGGCGAAGGCGTCGCGCAACGGCAGGGACCGCTCGGCCGCATTGTGGCCCAGCGGTGAGCTGTTCAGCACCAGCCCGGCAAGGAAGGCGCCCAGGGCGAAGGAATGGAACAGCTGCCAGGCGACCCAGGCGATGCCGAGGGCGATAGCCAGCACGCCGAGGGTGAACAGCTCGCGCGACCGCGTGTGGGCGATGCGGACCAGCAGCCACGGCAGCAGCCGGGCGCCCACCACCAGCATGACGGCGGTAAAGCCCGCCACCTTGAACAGGGTCCAGCCGATCGATCGGGCCAGCCCGGCCGGGTCCGGCGTCTGGCCGGGCTGGATCACCAGCAGAGGCAGGATGACGAGGGCGATGACGATGACCAGATCCTCGACGATCAGCCAGCCCATGGCCAGCCGGCCGACCGGTCCCTTGACCTGTTTGCGCTCCTCCAGCGCGCGAAGAAGAACGACGGTCGAGGCGACGGACAGCGCGAAACCGGTCAGGGTGGCCTCGAGATGGCTCAATCCCATCAGCCGGCCCAGTCCCCAGCCCAGTCCGGTGGCGGCCGCGATCTGCACCAGGGCGCCGGGCACGGCGATCTTGCGGACCTTCATCAGGTCGGCGAGCGAGAAATGCAGGCCGACGCCGAACATCAGCAGGATGACGCCGATCTCGGCCAGTTGCGGCGCCAGTTCCGTGTCGGCGACGAAGCCCGCCGTATGGGGCCCCACGGCGACGCCTGCGACCAGATACCCGACCAGGGGCGACAGCTTCATCCGGTTGGCCAGCATGCCGAACACGAACGCCAGCACGAAGCCGCCGACGAGGGTGAGAATCAGGCTGTCGGCATGCGGCATCGGCGCTCCTGGGATGCGGGCGGGTCTTTCCTTGAACTGGAAGCGTCACATCTGGGGGTTGGGGCCGGTCGAGACAACCGGAGAAGCACACATGCGGTCCGTGACACGATTGCCCCTTCGCGCACGGCCCGCGGACTGCTAACCGAACGCCCTTCACCTTCCAGCGACCCGTATGAAAATCCCACGCCTCGCCGTCACGGCCTTCGCCTTCGCCTTCATCGTCGTCGTGCTCGATCAGCTGACCAAGGCCTGGATCGTGTCCGGCCTCGATCTGCGCGAGGTCGGGCGCGTCGAGGTCTGGCCGCCGATCCTCAACCTGACATGGGTCGAGAACCGCGGCGTCAGCTTCGGCCTTTTCGGCGACGGCTCGGCCCGGTGGATGCTGAGCCTGTTTTCCGTCGTCGTGGCCGGGATCCTCGGCTGGTGGGCGCTACGGGCCGACCGGCGCCTGCTGATCACCGCCATCGGCCTGGTCATGGGCGGCGCGATCGGCAATGTCATCGACCGGATCCGGTTCGGCTTCGTCGTCGACTTCATCGATTTCTCGGGGACGAGGCTCTTCCCATGGGTCTTCAACATCGCCGACAGCGCCATCACCATCGGCGTCGTTCTGCTGATTCTGGACAGTCTGCTGTCCGAACGGGAGGCCAAGGTTGGCCTCGCCGCCGAAAAGTCGTAATCAGCCGCTTCCGTTAAGGACTACGCGCGCGCCCGCTCCGGCGCCTCGCCACCGAGATCACATACATGCGCCTTCGCACTGTCGCCGTCCTGACCCTCACCACCTCGATGCTCGCACTCGGCGCCTGTTCGAGCGTCCGCCAGGGCATCGGCCTGACCAAGGTCACCCCCGACGCGTTCCTGACCGTGTCCACGGCTCCGCTGACGGTGCCGCCCGAGTACGGCCTGCGGCCCCCGGCGCCGGGCCAGCCCCGTCCCCAGGAACTGGCGCCCGAATCCGCCGCCCGCCAGATTCTGCTGGGCCAGCGTCAGGCCGTGACCCGCTCGGCGGGCGAACAACAGCTGGTCGCCCAGGCCGGCGGCGACCGCGCCGATCCCCTCGCCCGCTACGTGGTGGACGACGAGTTCGGCGACCTGGCGCACAAGGAAGAGGGCTGGGCCAACCGTCTTCTGTTCTGGCGCCGCGACAATCCAGCCAGCCAGGCCGCGTCCACAATGCAGACGTCAGAGGGCGCCGTCACGGTTGACGCCGCTACCGAATACGCCCGCCTCCAGGAACTGACGGGCGGCCGCACCGGCATCGTGATCACGCCGCGCCGCGACACGGGTTTCAAGCTTCCGGGCCTCTAGGCGCGCGCCACATCGCAAAAGATGGCCCGGATGCGAAGGCGTCCGGGCCTTTTTCGTGTCAGGCCTTCGCCGCACCGGCCCTCAGCCCGCGCTCAGCCAGAGCCACGAGGGCGACCCCGCCCATGGTCAGGGCCGCCCCCGTCAGGATCTGCGCCGTCAGCACATCACCCATGAAGCCCCAACCGATCAGGATGGAGACCGCGGGCGTGGCCAGCAGATAGGGGGTCACCCGCCCGGCTTCGCGTTTCTGCACCAGCCAGAACACCAGCGTCGTCGCCAGCACCGAGGACACAAGCCCGGCCCAGACGACACAGGCCCAGATCAGCGCGTCCGCCTGGCGGATCGCCTCCCACTGGCCGCGTTCGAACGCGGCCGAGGCGAAGGCGAGGGTCGGCAGAGCGACCAGAGCCAGAAGCCCCTGCATCTTCAGCGGGGGGATTGAAGTCGTCCGGCGCGCGATCACCGTCGTCATCGCCCATGCCGCGCCGCCGGCGATGACCACCAGGATGGCCTTCCAGTCCGCCACCGCGTGTCCGTCCAGCGTCATCCACGCCACTCCAAGGAAGGCGACGGCCATGCCGATCAGGGCGAATTTCGACAGTTTCTCGCCCAGCAGGAGGAAGGCGAACAAGGCGGTCAAGGGCACCCACAGCTGCGCCGCCACCGACACCGGGCTGACGTCCTGCGCCAGCCAGAAGGCCAGATAGATCAGGCCGTAGTGGATCGGTCCGCCCAGCACGACGATAATCGCCAGGCTCTTCCAGTTCGGAAACGGGGGCCGCACGAACGGGATCAGGCAGGCCGCCGCGATCGCGAACCGCAGCGCGCCCACCAGCAACGGCGGCATGGTCTCGGTGGCCAGCTTGGCGGCGGCGTTGTTGACGCCCCAGATCACCACCACTGCGAGGATGGCGAGAATCTCGACGAGCGAGAGCGGGCTGTGGGGCTTGTCGGGAGAAGTCACCCCCCGGCTATGGCACAGGTCTGCGCCGTCGGGGTTTCAAAGCGGGTAACGGAGCGTTTCGCAAACGCTCCGTCCCCGACCTGAGGCGTCTAGAACGGGATGTCGTCGTTCAGGTCGTAGCTTTCCTTGGGACCGCTGGGCTTGTTGGCGCCGCCGGTCGAGAATCCCGAGGAATAGTCGTCATCACCACCGCGCGAGGCCCCGCCGCCGCCGCCGTCACGGCCGCCCAGCATGGTCAGCTCGCCCTTGAACTTGTTGACCACGACCTCCGTGGAATATTTCTCGACGCCCTGGGCGTCGGTCCATTTGCGGGTCGCCAACGTGCCCTCGATGTAAACCGTCGAGCCCTTCTTCAGATAGTTCTCGGCGACCTTGATGATGTTGTCGTTGAAGATCACGACCCGGTGCCACTCGGTCTTTTCCTTGCGCTCGCCCGTGGCCTTGTCGCGCCACTGTTCCGACGTGGCCAGCGACAGGTTCGCGACCCGCTCGCCCGAGTTCAGGGTGCGGATCTCCGGGTCCTTGCCCAGGTTGCCGACCAGAATGACCTTGTTGACGCTGCCCGCCATCGCCGAGCTCCTTCTTCGTTCTTGACCCGCCGCGCTTCGCGCTGTTCGGGCCGGATTGTTGTCAGGCCTGACTAGCGCGCTTCCGCGACCCGCAGGTCAGCTTTGTCGCTGTCATCCACAGGCGTGTTTGTTCCATGTTTGTTCCGCGCCGTCCAGGGTTAAGGCGCGGGGGTCGCCGGCTCGGCGTTGGCCGAGACCGAAACGGGCGAGCCGTCAATGGCGCGCTGGATGGCGCTGGGGATGGCCAGCCTGCCGTCTCCCGTCCGGGCCAGCAGAATGAACCGCGACCCTTCGAGCGTCTTCGAAATCCACACCCCCGCGCGATCGATGAAGATGAACTGGCCCTGGTAGGAACCCGTCACCTCGCGGCGGCTGCCGCCAAGGCGCAGGAAGCGCAGGCGCATTTCCTCAAGGCGCGCGGCGCAGAACTCGATCTGCGGCTGCTTCTCGGCCACCTTGTTGAAGCGCGGGGGCTCGCCTTCGACGCCAGTTTCCACCGCGTAGCAGACACCCTGGTCGAAGGGCGCTTCAGTGGCCTTTTCGCAGGCGGCGAGAGCCAGCAGGCCGGCGCCCAGCGCGGTGATCGTCAGAAGCTTCATCAGCGCAGACCCGGGAACTGGCAGGCCCGGTCCTGCTCGACCAGGGTGCGGAAACGGTTGTTGTCGGGTGACTGTTCGACCCGGCGCGGCACCAGCCTGAGCGTGGTCTCGCCCCAGCGGCCGTACAGGGCCTCGCCCGGCCGGACGCAGGTGCCTGCGTACAGCGCCTGGACGCAGGCGTTCAGACTCATGTTCGAGGACAGCGACCGCCAGTCCGATCCCGTATAGCGCAGGCAGGGGCTGCCGGACGCAGTCGGGACCGAGGGCTGGGCCGGCTGGTTCTGTTCGACGGGGGTCGCGGGCTCGGCCTCGGTCAGTTCGACCGGAGGCAGGCCGGGCGGCGGGGCGAAGGCGGCCGTCGGGGCCGCGGCCAGGGCGCCCGTCTCGTCGATGCCGACATCAAGGGCGTCGGTCGCCAGTCCGTTGCGGCGGGCGCAGTCGGTCAGGGTCGCCATGCCGATGAATTGGCCATTCACGAAGCAGCGCAGTTCGCGGGTGGTGCTGAGATCCGGCGCGTCGGCCACGTCGACCGTCAGGCCGCCCTGCGCCGCCGGGGGCGGACCCGCGTCGCGACCCCGGCCGCCGCTGAACACGAGGGCGAGCACCACGGCCGCGACGATCGCCAGACCGGCGCCGATCGCGATGAGAAGACGATTGTCCTGGGGCATGAAGGGCTCACACGGATGGAGCCCCCAATAACCCCGCCCGGACCTTCCGCGTCAACGTCCTTCGTGGACCGTGGCCTATCCGACGAGGCGCGACAGGGCGGCCTGATAGTTGGCCAGCTGGGCGGTGAGATAGGCCGGCACGGGCCCGCCGGCCGCGGCGCCCTCCGGCGCGGGAGCCAGGGCGCGATAGGCGTCGCGCACCGCCTTCATCGCCCCCTGAAGGCGTTCGCCGGCGGTCTTCACCGAGGCCGCGTCGCCCAGGTTGAGGCCGGCCGGAAGATCGAGGCCGAAGGTCTTGACGATGTCGTCGCCGATGGAGGCGCCGATATAGCCCGGCGACAGGCCCAGGCCCGCCAGGGCGTCCCGGCCCGTCTCTCCGGAGGTCAGAACAGCTCCGGCCTTGCCGTCGCGGGCCGCGATCGACAGACGCTGGAAGCCGCCGGTTGTCGTGGTGACCTCGCCGACCTTGCCTGTGACCGCGCCGCCCTCGGATGCGATCGTGACCTTCAGCTTGCCCGACGAGGCGATCTCGATCTTCCGGGCAAGGGTGGCGAGCGTATCCTTGGCCTCGATGGTCACGGAGATCGCCCGACCGCCCGCTGCGGGACTGACATAGAAACGGTCCCCCACCCGCACCGACGTGGCGTCGATGAGGCGTTTGGAGTCGTTCTGGTCGATTTCCCCCTTGGGCAGGCCCAGTCGATCCAGCACGCTGGCCCCGTTCGCGGCGACCGCGAGGGTCAGGGGTTTGGCCTGATCGCCGTCGCCGGACCAGGTTTTCTCGTATTCGACCGCCCCGCTCAGCGGATCGATCCGCGCCAGATAGCCCTTGGTCGGATCCGTGGCCTTGGCCGTCTCGCTGCGGTCGGCGATCCCGGTGATCCAGACCTTGCCGTCGTGGATCTTGACGTCGGCGGCGCTGTCGTCGCCGGCCCCGCCGTACCAGGTCGTCCGGTCGCCGGACGCGGCGGCGAGGTCGGTGGACAGTGTGGCGATGAAGACGTCCTTGCCGCCGGAGTGGGCGGTGGTCACCGTACCGGCCGACAGGCCGCTGTCGCGACTGGTCCCCGTCAGTATGACCTGACCGCCCGACACAGCGACGCCGGCGATATCGCCGCTGATCACGCCGAGATCCCGCGTCGAAGCCAGGGTCGGAACGCCAGCCGCGTCGAGGGTGAAGCGGCGCACGACGGCGCGGCCGTTCTCGACGCCGGCGGTGTAGAGGTTCGAGCCGTCGATCGTCATGGCGTCGACGCTGTCGTCGCTGACGGTGCCGAACTGGGTCGTGGCGGCCGCCTTCACGACGATGCCGGCGGTCGGATAGGGTTCGGCCGCCTTGAACGCCTGGACATAGCCGTCCCAGCCGCCCACAGGGGACGCGCCCGTGATCGCCGATTTGGCCCGGCCGGCGATATAGACCGTGCCGTCGGCGCCGAAGCTGACCGAAGTCGCCTCGTCGGCCGCCCGCGCCCCGCGGCGCTGGCTCCATTGCTCTTCGCCGTCCTTGTTGAAGACGGTGACGAAGCTGTCGGCGACGCCCGCCACCTCTCCGGTCTTGCCCGCGTCGGTCTTGGAGGTGTTCAGGGATCCTGTAACCGAGCCGGCGACCGCAACGTTGCCGTTTCCATCGATGGCGATGGCGTAGCCGCTGGCGGTCGAGGCCGCGCCCAGGGTCCGGGTCGCGACCAGACGGCCGACGCTGTCGTACTTCATCAGGGCGACGTCCTGCACGCCCTTGATCGGCTGGGTGTCGGGGCCGGCCGTGACGTCGGCGACCAGCCAGAGGGAGCCGTCCGGCCCGACCGCGCTGGCGCGGACATTGCTGACCCCGTCGGGCAGGTTGTCCTGCGAAAGCCGGCCCTCGACCCATTGGGTTTCACCCACGCCGCCGGTGGCGGGCTGGGCCGCCGTTCCGCCGTCGCTCTGGAACTTCAACAACTGGGCCCCGCCTGCGGTCCCGGCAGACTGGACGACATAGACCGCGTCCGAGGTCGCCGGGGCGGTGAACCCGACGGTCTCGGTCGAAGAGCCGCGGATGGCCATGGCCCATTTATCCGGACCCGCGGGCAGCGTCACGGGCTTGCCATTGACCTGGACCGTCTTCGGCTCCGCCTTGATCTGCTGACGCCCGACGCGAGTCTGGAAGCCCGCCGTCTCCAGCTGGGTGTTGATATGCGCCAGGACATTGTCGAGCGTCCGGGGCTGGGCGCCCATGTCAGCCAGATCGATCGGCACCGCCGTGGTCAGCGAGTCCGTCAGGCCGACCGGCACCTTGATGGTGATGCTGAATTTGGTCTCGCCCTGGAAGGCGGCGACGGGCGTGTCGAGCGAGCCCTCATGGATCGGTCCGGTGATCGACACGGCGCTGTCCCGCGGCACGGCGGCGGTCGTCTTGCTGGTGGTTTTGGCCGTCCCCTGCACCATCCGGATGTCGTCGAACCCGGCGGCGGAGAGCCACGTCCCCACCTCGCCCAGCCCGGCGGTGAACCGCTTGTTGAGCTGGGTCAGTTCCAGGGCGCTGACGCCCTTGGTCGCGGCGCGATTGGTGAGGGCGTTCAACGTGTCCAGGCCCTGATAAAGGGCGAACAGTTTGCGGTAGTCGGCCGAGGCGGACTTGAGATCCAGCTGGGCCGCGTCCTCGTTGATGAACCTGCGTCCGCCCAGCGCCGCCCGAACGAGAGCGTCCTGTTTGGGCGCGACGGTCGTCGAGGACCAGGGTGGAGTCGGCTGCTTCTTCGCCGCCTGCTGCAGGGCCGCGGCCGTGACAGTCGACGTCGTATCGACAGCCGTGCCGCCGAACAGACCCAGAAGATAGCTGTTGTTGATCACACGCGGCTCCCGGCCCGCACTGTGGAGGGTCGAGCGTAACGAGGGCTTAACGGCCGGATGCGGAACGACGCCGCACGGGACTCAACGACCGACTCGGGGAACAATGATCGTCTGCGCTCGTTCTTCGCGCGCCGGATGAGGAGGACGCCGTGATGACCGCCTTCGTCAATGCCTTGAAATCGTTGCTTTCCCTGTACGGCTTCGGACCACGGACCACTCTGCGCCGCAGGCCGGCCGCGATCCAGATCGGACACGGCCGCGCGGTCTGATCAACCGCTGCGGAAGAGGGACAGGATGATCTGCGGCGCCTGGTTGGCGATCGACAGCGACTGGGCGCCCAGCTGTTGCTGCACCTGCAGAGCCTGAAGCCGCGCGCTTTCCTTGGCGAGGTCGGCGTCGACCAGATTGCCGATCCCGGACTCCAGCGTATCCATCAGCTTGGTGACGAAGTTGTTGTGCGCCTCGATCTGTTTGGCCTGGGCCCCGATCGAGCCGAGGGCGGCGTTCAGCTGGGTGATCGAATCGTCCAGACGGGTCAGTGCCTGGGTCGCTCCGGTCAGCGTCAGCAGGCTGTCCGACAGGGCCAGTTCGATGATGGCGCCGCCCAGCGACAGGTTCTTGGACGACAGTGTGACAAAGCTGGTGGCGTCGGCGTTGGCCAGGAATTTGATGCCCGTGGTCAGCGATCCATTCAGCAGGTTGCCGCCGTCGAACGAGGCGTTGCTGACCTGCGAGGAAAGCGCCCGCAGAAGGGCCTTGAAGTCGTTGTCCAGCAACTGGCGGGACTGGGTCTTCAACGAGCCGTCCTTGGCCGCGACGACCTTTTCCTTGAGCTGGTTCAGCAGGTCGGAGATCGATTCACCGGCCGACAGGGCGACGTCGGCGACCGAGGTCGCCCGATCCAGACTCTGCTTCACCGCGCTCAGGGCGCCGACGTCGGCCCGCTGGCCCTGGGCAATGGCCCAGATGGCGGCGTTGTCCTTGGCCCCCTGGACCTTCAGGCCGGTCGAGATCCGGCCCTGGACATCGCCCAGCCGATCATTGGTCCGCGTGAGGTTCTGCAGCGCGATGGCCGCGGAGTTGTTGGTATGGACGCTATTCGTCATCCGACTCAGCCCTGTGAGGTTTCGCCAAGGCTAGAGGCGCAAGCGTGCACACATGGTTAACGCCCGATAACCACGTGCTTTAACCGCGCGGATCGCTCCTGCGCGGCGAATGGGTCGGTTGTCTGGCGCGGTCAGGCGGTGGTGTTGATGACCGAGCCGGAGCTGTATTCCGCGGTCCGCATCAGGTCGACGACCTGTTCGCGGGGCAGTTGCTTGACGACTTCGCCGGTGACCCGGTCCAGCGTCTTGTAGATGAACGACCCTGACGGCCCTTCCTCGATCACCAGACGATAGCGCGCGGCGCGATCGGCCTCCTCGGAGGCTCTGGAGTCATGGAAATCGCCGCCCGCGGTGGAACCGGCGGCGGCGGCGGGCAGGATGGCGGACGCGGTTACTGTTCCTATCTTCGCATTGCTTTGCATGGCTCCTTCCGACGGGGTTGAACCGGCGGCTTCCTAAAAAGGGACTGGGGATCGGTCGGGCGGGATCCGCGTGGGATCCCGCCCTTCCGGTCGATCCTTAGCGGAACAGTCCGAGCAGGATGGAGGTCGAGGAGTTGGCGATCGACAGCGCCTGCACACCCAGCTGTTGCTTGGTTTGCAGGGCCTGCAGTCGGGCGCTTTCCTTGGCCAGATCGGCGTCCACCAGGTTGCCGACGCCGGTTTCCAGAGCGTCCTGGAGCTTGCCGACGAAGCCGAGGTGGGTCGTGAACGACTTGGAGCCGGTGCCCAGGCGAGCCAGGGAGGCCGAAACCTTGTCGATCGAGGCGTTGACCAGACCCAGGGCGGTCGTGGCCAGCGTCGCGGTGCCGATGGTGGTCGTGGCCGTAACCGTCACGTTCGCGCCGCCCAGCGACAGGTTTTCACCCGCCACCTTGAGAGTCGAACCCGCGGTGTTGGCGAGGGCCTTGTAGCCGCCGGTGCCGGTCGAGTTGTCCAGCAGGTTCACGCCGTTGAACTTGGCGTTGGCGACGACGGTGCCGATCTGGTCGCGAATGGCCTTGAAGTCTTCGTTCAGGGCCGAACGGGCCGAGGTGGTCAGGCTCTTGTCCGTGGCGGACAGGGCCTTTTCCTTCAGCTGGCTCAGCAGATCGGAGACCGATTCTCCGGCGGCCAGGCTGACGTCCACGGCGGAAGAGCCGCGGTTCAGGCTGTCCTTGACGGCGTTCAGGGCGCCGATTTCTGCGCGCTGGCTCGTCGCGATAGCGAAGATGGCGCCGTTGTCCTTGGCGGACGAGACGTTCTTGCCGGTGCTGATGCGGTTTTGAACCGTGGCCAGTTCATTGTTGGTGGACTGGAGGTTCTGGAGGGCGATTTGCGCGCCCATGTTCGTGTTAACGCTGTTGAGCGCCATGACGATAGTCCTTGTTTCAAGGTGTCCGACGCCATTTTGGCTGCCGGGAGCATTTTGCTCGCAGCTATCGCAGCAAGGACGGGACCAGTCGCCGAACCGACATGCCAGACCACCGGTCGTTGTTTTTGCTGCGTTAGTTCCTGTTAAGCACGTCGGGCGCCCGGCAGAATGTGCCGGGCGGACGGCAAAAGCTGCCCGGTCGCCCTGCAATTTGTGCCTCCGGCCGTGGCACGGTTTCCGAATTCGGGGCGCCAACCGCGCCAACGCCCCTATCGCCGTATCCATGGCCAGCGGCGTCGCGGCGGTTCGATCCACCGGTCCAGCAGTGCGCGTTCGGCCAGCAGGGTGTCGAGCGCCAGACTCCGGGCGGCGTCGCAAAGGACCAGAGCCCGTCCCCGGCTGACGTAGGAGACCTCAAGGTCGGCCTGGGTCGCCGCTTCAGGCAACTGGTCGAGCCGGCACGGCGTCGCCGCCGCCGTCGGCAGGGTCAGCCGGGGCGGCGGCGCAGACGGCGGGGGCGAGATCGCACAGCCGGCGATCATGGTCGCGCAGACGAGCGGCGCGAGCGGGGTCCAGCGGGACAGAGGCGTCATGGGCGCTCCTTGCACGGATGGCGGCGCGGTCGGTCGCCCGGGCGACCGAGGCGGCCTGTTGATGATGGATGTCGATGCGGCGGGCCTGATCCGCCGCGCCCTCGACTTCGAGCCGGCGCGCGGCGAGGTCGGACGCGGTCGCCGCGGCCCGGGCTTCCGCCGCAGCGAGACGACGTTCGGTCAGGCCCAGCGGATCCCAGCGGAGTCCGAGACCGCGGCCGACCGTCAGCAGGGCGACGACCGCGAACACCACGGCCACGCTCCAGCCCAATGGCGTCAGCGCGCGCAAGAATGTCGGGGCCGTCACGGGAACGCCTTCCGGTCCAGTTCGAAATGAGGACCGTCGCGCAGCGTTGGCCAGTCGCCGCCCCAGACGATCGCCGTACCCTGGCGCGCGGCGGCCGCCTTGAAGGCCGCGGCGATACGCGGGTAGAGCGGCCAGTCCCAGCGCACCTGACCGTCGACCAGGGCCGCCACATCAACGGCGTGGCCAGTCAGGTGACGCGACTTGCGGGTGCGGCTGGCCCCCGCGCGGACAAGAGCCGCCTGGCGTTCGGGCGTGCGCAGCCCTTCGGTGACCATGAAGTCCACCGGCGTCAGGGCCGAGGCCTCCTTGACCAGGGCGACCAGCCGGGGATGCACGCCCGCCAGCCGTTTCAGCGACCGTTCGGACAGGCGGAAGCTCATGGCCGCCTCCCCGGCAGGGCGCCAAGGCTGGCGATCAACTGCTGCGCGCTCGGCGCGACCAGATACAGCACCATGGTCAGCGCCAGCAGCGCCATCAGCCCGCGCGCCAGGTCCGGAGCCGCCTCTGGCGGCGTCGCGGCGATGAGCCGGTCCAGCAACAGCCAGGCCCCGCCGCTGGTGGCGAACACATACAACCTGCGCCACAGCCACCGGCCTTCGGCCAGCGGAGCGGGCGCGTCTTCGGGCGGGAAGTCGGTCATCGGCGATCCTCCGGGTCATCAAGGCCGCAGCCGGCGCGGCGCCAGCCGTCAATTCCATGGGTGAACAGATCGGTGTCGGTCAGGCGGCGGGGGACGTCCCATGCGTCCTCGTCCAGCAGCAGGGCCTCGCACCAGTCGTCGTGAGATGTCAGGGAGCGGGTCATCCGAGAGCCGCGATCCAGACCACGCCGCCCGCCCCCGCGCCGCCGACT
>NZ_DATMYH010000022.1:0-13458 GCF_035561115.1 Brevundimonas sp. | reverse complement strand
GACCGAATGAGACGCCCCGTCGCGGTCCGCGTCGTCGGGCCGATGCAGTGGATCGTCTATCCGGCCCTGATCACGGTCGCGGTCACCATCATTCTGGGCACGCCGGTCGAGGTCTTCGGCCTCAACCTGCCGGAGCCGGTCATTCCCATGGTGCTGGCCTTCGCCTGGCCGCTGATCCGCCCCTCGGTGGTGGCGCCGCTGGTCCTGACGGGCCTCGGCCTGGGGCTCGACATCTTCACCTATGGCCCGCTTGGCCTGTGGGCCCTGTCGCTGCTGGCCATCTATGCGGTGGTGCTGGCTTCGCGCAGCTTCCTGATCGGTCAGGACACCGCCGTGCTGTTCGTCTGGTACGCCGCCTGCTGCGGCCTGGCCTTCCTGCTCGTCTATCTGGTCCGGATGATCATCGACCACAACGCCGCCAGCCTGCTGGCCCTGATCGGCCAAGTGGTCCCGACCCTGCTGCTGTTCCCCTTCGCCAACCAGATGATCGAGCGGTTCGAAGACGGCGACGTGAGGTTCCGATGAGTTCGGAACCCTCCATCTTCTTCTCCGACGTCAATGAGCGGCAGGGCTCCTTCCTGCGGCGCACCTTCGTCTTCGGCGGGCTGACGACGATCGCGGGCCTGGCCCTGACCGGCCGTCTCGCCCAGCTGCAGGTGGTGCAGGCGGGCGAATACGCCACCCAGGCGGCCAACAACCAGTTCAACTTCCGCCTCGTGCCGCCGCCGCGCGGCCGCATCCTGGACCGGAACGGGGTCGTCATCGCCGGCAACCGCCCCAGCTTCCGCGTGCTGGTCGTGCGCGACGAGACCAAGGATCTGGACCAGACGCTCGATCTGCTGGGCCGCCTCCTGCCCGACACGATGGATCGGCGCCGGTCGATCATTCGCGACGTCAACGCCGCGCCCCGCTTCTCGCCGGTCCCGGTCAAGAGCGACCTGTCCTGGGAGGAGTTCGCCAAGGTCAACCTTTACGCCAACGAGCTGCCGGGCGTCATGGCCGACATGAACGAGGCCCGCTACTATCCGTTCGGCGGCGCCTTCGCCCACGTCATCGGCTATGTCGCCAAGCCCAACGACCGCGACATCAAGGCGATCGAGGACAAGGGCGAGAAGGTCCCCGAGATCCTCTACAACCCCGGCTTCCGCATCGGCCGCCAGGGCGTCGAAAAGTCGTTCGACTCCGATCTGCGCGGCGAGGCCGGCGGCAACCGGGTCGAGGTCGACGCGCGGGGCAGGGTGGTAGCCGAGGACATCGGCGGCTCACGTCCGCCCGTGCCGGGCAAGGACGTGGTCCTGACCCTCGACGCCGACGTGCAGAACCGGGCGCTGGAGGTCTTCGGCGACGAGAGCGGTGCCTGCGTCGTGATGGACGTGCGCAACGGCGACATCCTGTGCATGACCTCGGCGCCCTCGTTCGATCCCAACCTGTTCGTCGGCGGCGTGCCGACCCGCATCTATCGCGCCCTCGCCGACTACGAACGCAAGCCGCTCCTCGACAAGTCGATCAACGGCACCTTCCCGCCCGGGTCGACGTTCAAGCCGGCGACGGCGCTGGCGCTGCTGGCGGCGGGGGTCGATCCGAACCAGCGGATCACCTGCGGCGGTTCGTGGCGGACCGGCAACCGCACCCAGCGGTGCTGGGGGGTGCATGGCTCCCAGGACATGCACAATGCGATCAAGAACTCCTGCGACGTCTATTTCTACGCCATGTGCAACCGTGCGGGGGTCGACGGCATCCGCGAAGCGGCGCTGAAGCTGGGCTTCGAAACCTCGTTCGACATCGGCGTCCAGAACCAGCGCAAGGGGATGCTGCCGTCCAGGGAATGGAAGCGGCGGACCTTCCCGAACGATCCGGTCTGGCACCCCGGCGAGACGACGTCGGTGGCGATCGGCCAGGGGGCGGTGACGGTCAACGCCCTTCAGCTGGCGGTCTACACCTCACGCCTCGCCAATGGAAAGAAGGCGATCCTGCCCCGCCTGATCAAGTCGGTCGGAGGCGTGGAGCGGCCCAGCGGCGCGGCCGTGCCGGACCTGGATTTCCCGCCGGAACATCTGGAGATCGTCCGCCAGGGCATGATCGCGGTGGCCAACGACACCTCGGGCACCGCCTATCGCCAGAGCCAGCTGGGCCTCGGCGACATCCAGATGGCGGGCAAGACGGGTACGGCCCAGTCGCGCGACTATGGCTCGGGGTCGCGCAAGTCCGACGTCTGGGCGCTGAAAGACCATAACCTGTTCATCGCCTTCGCTCCGCTGGACGCCCCCCGGTACGCCGTGGCGGTCATCATCGAACATGGCGGCCGGGGCGGCGGCACGGCGGGGGCGCCGCGCGCGCGCGAGGTCATGCGCACCGTGCTGCTGAAAGACCCCGAGATGCGCGAACGGATCACCCGGCCCTTGCCGCCCGAGCCGACCGGCCCGCAGATCGACGAAGGGGCCATCGGCGCGGCGCCGGACCCGGACGTCGCCGCGCCCGCGGCGGCCCCCGCCGCGCCGCGCGCCGCTCCCGCCACGACCGCCGGTCCGCGCCCCTATCTGCCCGAGGGCCCGCAATGACCGCCTCCGCCCTGACGCGTCCCGGTGAGCGCGATCGCCTCTCGACCAAGATCAGCGAGCTGGACTGGCGCCTGATCGGCCTGCTGTGCCTGGTCGCCCTGGTCGGCGCCGCCATGCTCTATTCGATCGCGGGGGGAAATTGGCAGCCCTGGGCCGCCAAGCATGTGATCCGGTTCGCGGCGCTGCTGACGGTCATGCTGGGTCTGGCGATGGTGCACCCCAAATGGTGGTTCCGCGCCGCCTATCCGCTGTACGGCGTGCTGCTCGTCCTCGTCCTGATGATCGAATTCACCCCGCTCGGCTACACGGCGGGCGGAGCGAAGAACTGGTTGAACCTGGGCTTCATGCGCATCCAGCCGGCCGAGTTCATCAAGATCGGTCTCGTCCTGGCGCTGGCCCGCTGGTACCACAACCATACGGCCCAGGAGGCGCGCTGGTCGTGGAAGCTGCTGATCCCCGCCGGCATGATCGGCGTCCCGTTCCTGCTGGTGGCCAAACAGCCCGACCTGGGGTCCGCCATGGTCATCGGCCTGACGGGCGCCGTGGTCATGTTCGTGGCCGGCCTCAGCTGGCGCGTCATCGCCGCCGGAGCGGCGGCGGCCGTCGCGGTCATTCCGCCCTTCGTCATGTTCGGCATGCACGACTACCAGCGTAATCGCGTGCTGACCTTCCTCAGCCCGGAATCCGACCCTTCGGGGACGGGTTACAACATCATCCAGTCCAAGATCGCGCTCGGATCGGGCGGGTTGCTGGGCAAGGGTTATGGCCTTGGCAGCCAGAGCCAGCTGGAGTTCCTGCCCGAACGGCACACGGACTTCATCTTCTCCACCGTGGCTGAGGAATTCGGCTTCGTCGGTTCCTTCACGGTGCTGGCCTGCTATGTCGCCATCATCCTGATCGCCCTGCGCATCGCCTCCCTGGCGCACAGCCATTTCGGCCGCATCGCCGCCGCCGGAATGACGGCCTTCTTCGCCCTGTTCGTCCTTATCAACGGCGCCATGGTCATGGGCATGGCTCCCGTGGTCGGCGTGCCGATGCCGCTCCTGTCCTACGGGGGGTCGTCGATGATGACGGTGATGATCGGCTTCGGCCTGGTTCTGTCCACCCGGGTCCACCGCTACGTCGAACTGCCCAAGGGCCACGGGCTGTTCTGATCCGGCGCTCGTGCGTTAAGGTCGGATGATGACCAAGCCCAAAGCCGCCGCCGCGATCGCGCCACCCGTCTTCGTGCCCGACTGGGGCGACAAACCCTGCCCCGAACCGGTTCTTCCGGCCGCCTCGCCGGAGCGGACCGCCGCCCTGATGGATGGCGTTCGCATGCGCGAGAATCCGGCTGAATGGGCCTTCGTGCGTCTGTCCAAACTGATCGAGGATTTCGAGAAGGGCCTCGACAAGGATGAGGAAGTCGGCGCCCGCATCGTCGGCCTGCCCGGCGACGGCACCATGTCGATCGAGGACGTCGGCTTCTGGGGCCCCGACTTCATCATGTTCCTGGGCAAGAACGCCGACGGCAAGCCGGTGCGCCTGATCCAGCACTACGGCCAGATCAACGTCCTGCTCGACGTCCGCAACAGACCCGAGGAGCGTGAAGCCCGCCGGATCGGCTTCCAGCTGGCGGAAATGGTGCAGAAGACCAACCCGAAATAGGGAAGGGGAGCCATTCCTCTCCCGTCAGGGAGAGGTTTGAATACTTTGAAAACTACAGCCCCGCCGCCCAGTCCGTGGCCCGCACCAAGCTGTCGATGATGCCCGGCTCGGTCGAGGCGTGGCCGGCGTCCTTGACGATGTCCAGCTTCGCCTCGGGCCAGGCCCGGTGCAGGGCCCAGGCGCTGGCGATCGGCGTCACCACATCGAACCGGCCCTGGGCGATCCAGCAGGGGATGTGTCTGATCCGGCTGATGTTCTCCAGCAGCCAGCCCTCCTCGGGGAAGAAACCGCCGTTCATGAAGTACCAGCATTCGATGCGCGCGAAGGCGACGGCGAACTCCGGTTCGGCGAACTTGTCGGGTCGCGCGTCCGGACCCTCGACGCTGACGGTCTCGCCCTCCCAGCTGGACCAGGCGATGGCGCAACGCTCGCGCTCGGCCTTGTCGTCGCCGGTCAGCCGTTTGTAATAGGCGCCCATCAGATCGTGCCGCTCATCCTCGGGGATCGGAGCCGTGAACCGCTCCCAGGCGTCGGGGAAGATGTTGGAGGCCCCGTCCTGATAGAACCAGTGCAGTTCAGGCTTGGTCAGCAGGAAGATGCCGCGCAGCAGCAGGGCCTCGGCCCGCTCGGGGTGGGTGATGGCGTAGGCCATCGACAGGGTCGAACCCCAGCTGCCGCCGAACACGACCCATTTGTCGATCCCCAGCAACTCGCGCAGGCGTTCGATGTCGTCGATCAGCGTCCAGGTCGTGTTCTCTTCCAGCGATGCATTGGGCCGGCTCCGGCCGCAGCCGCGCTGGTCGAACAGGACGATCCGGTATTTCGCCGGATCGAAATAGCGCCGCATCCCGGGATTGACCGCGCCGCCGGGCCCGCCGTGCAGTACGACGACCGGCAGGCCCTGGGGATTGCCGCATTCCTCATAATAGATCTCGTGCACCCCGCCGGTCGGCATATAGCCGGTGGCGTAGGGCTCGATCTCGGGGAACAGGTCACGGCGGGACGTTTCGGGCACAGGGAAAGCCATACGGTAATCGGGTCTCTGTTCGCGCCGGTCAGGCGGTGACGGTTTGTGACCGCAATGCGGTAACGGCGAGTAAAAGCCAAGCTGCGATCATCAGAACCCCGCCGATCGGGGCGACTGCTCCCATGACGGACAGGCTCAGAAGGGCGACAGCGGACAGGGCGAGGCAGAAGACCAGTCCGCCTGCCGCCGCCAGCCAGCCGGCGATGACGACGGGACGCGGAGCGGCCGGCCAGACGGCGCAGACCAGGGCCAGCACCGCATGAACCATCTGATAGTGACCGCCCGTCGTCAGCAGCGTCTTCACCTGCGGCCCGGCCCCATGGGCGGCGAACGCGCCGATGGCCACGGCCAGCGCTCCGTTCAGGGCGGCGAAGACCGCCAGACTACGCGTCACTTTCATGACCGGAACGCTAGCCGACAGAGTCCCGCGAGTCTGCTATTGCGCGCGCCATGACCCCCGCCCGGCGCCTGGCTTTGCAGTATGTGTTGCTCTTCGGCGCCACCGGGGTCAGCCTTCCGTTTGCAGGACTGTGGTTAAGCTCGCGGGGGTTGAGCGGGGCGCAGATCGGAACCCTGCTGGCGGTCCCCATGCTGGCCCGAATCATCACTGGCCCGCTCCTGGCGGTCTGGGCCGACGGCTTCAAATTGCGACGCACCCCCATCGCCCTGCTGGCCGTGGTCATGACGCTCGGCTATGGCGCGGCCGGACTGGTGGACGGCTATGTCGCCTGGGTGGTCTGCTGGTTCGTCGGCGCCACCGCCATGGGCGTTCTGGTTCCGCTCACCGATGTCCTGAACCTGCGGATGGCCGCCCGGCTGGGCTTCACCTTCGCCGTGCCGCGCGCCTTCGGCTCCGCGGCTTTCGTCGCCGCCAATATGATCATGGGCGTCCTGCTGCTCACCGTATCCGCCGATGCGATCATCGTCTGGCTCGTGGCGGCTTCCCTGGGTCTGGCCGTGGTCGCGGTCCTGGCCCTTCCGGCCGAGCCCGTCGCCGACGGGGAGCCCCTGCGCGGCCGCGAACGATTCCGCGGCCTGGGCCGGCTGGTGAAGGACCCGGTCTTCGTGACCGCCATCTTTTCGATCGGCGCGGTCCAGGCGGCCCACGCCTACCAGTACGGCTTCTCCGCCATCCTGTGGAAGGCGGAGGGCATCAGCGAGGCGGTCACCGGCCAGCTCTGGGCCTTCGGCGTCGTGGCCGAGATCGCCCTGATGTGGCTGTTCGAACCCTGGCGCCGCCGCGCGGGCATCGGCCCCTGGAGCATGCTGGTGGCCGGTGCGGCCGCAGCCGTCCTGCGCTGGGGCGCCATGGCCTTTGCGCCTCCGTTGTGGATGTTGTGGCCGCTGCAGGCGCTGCACGCCCTGACCTTCGCCGCCACCTTTCTGGCCGGGATTCAGATCGTCGAACGGCTGGCGCCGCGCGACAGCCAGACGGCGGGGCAGATGCTCAGCTCGGTCCTGTCGGCCGGCGTTCTGATCGGTCTGGCCACGGCCGCGTCAGGCGCCCTGTACGATCGGTTCGGCGCCGGCGGTTACTGGGCGATGGCGGCGATGGCCGCCGCCGGCCTCCTGGCGGCCGTGCCGCTCAGACGTCAGCTGGCCCGTGAGCGGGGCAGCGGCGACAGATGACGCGCCATCGCCTCGGCCGCGGCCTTCACCGCGCGCTGCACCTCGGCGTCGGGCTGGTTCTCCGGCGCGCGCAACAGACCGACGGCAGGCGTGTCCAGTCCCTCGGGCAGTCCCGAGAGCACCCGGTACAGCAGGTAGCTGCCGGCATCGTCCTCGGCTTCGGAACTGGTCTCGACCGGCAGTCCCGCCTCGTTCAGCGCGCGAACGATGTCCGCCGCCGGCGCTGTGGCCCTCGCCACGGCGGGACCGACGCTCGTCAGCCGCCGCACGCCGTCCAGGGATCGGTTCTCGGCCCGGATCTGCAGCCTGAAGGCGGTGCTGCGGCGGGTCCGGCCGACCAGCAGCAGGGCCCGGCAGCGCTGATCTGCGAGATGGGCGGCCAGTGTCCCCGCCAGGGCGTCGGGCTCGCCGCCCGGAACGGCGACCGTGCGCGCGCCGGCGGGACTCCAGGGCAGGCCGGACAGATCCTCGACCGGATCCCAGCCCGTCTCGTCGGCGTCCCAGGCGCAGATCACGATCGCGGGTCGGTGATCGGGCGGCGTCTCGGCTAGGTCGGGCATGGAGCCTGCTTACGCGTGACAGATGTGTGACGGTGTCGCCTTCTGACGGCGTCCGTCAAGCCGGAAACAGTCTAAACGTCAGGCAAGATCGCCGATGGCTGCGTCCAGCAGCATATAGGCCCGGCCGCCGTCGGAGGTCAGGCGCGCCTGAATGCCCGCCCCGTCGCCTGCGCCGGCGCGCGTCGTCAGGTCTCGCGCGACGGCCCGGACATAGGCTTCGGCGTCCGTCCGCAAGTCCGGGTCAGTCAGAACCCGGCGTGAAACGCTGCGCACGGCGGCGGGGGCCACGCGGCGGACGATCTGGCGCGCCCGATCGGGGTCGCGCTCGGCGACGGCCTGGGCGGCTTCCTCGATCCGGGATCGGGGCAGAAGGGCGTTGGGATCGACGCCCATGCGCCGGATCGCGGCGGTGACGCGCTCTTCCAGCCCCGCGATGTCGGCGACCGGCATGACGGGAGTATCCAGATCCAGCGGCGCCTCGCCCGGGCCGTCGTCGACCAGGTCGCTCCAGCCCAGACGGTCCTCCGTGGCCGGCGGCGTCGAACCCGGCATCGGCTCCAGCTTCAGCCGTCCCCGCAGGCCGAAACCGCGCGGTTCCTCGGTCCGGGCGGGACGATCGCGGGCGGTGTCGGACTCGGCGGGGGGCGAAACCGGCGCGGGCTCGCGGCGGCGGATGGCCGGCGTGTCGCCCGACACGACGCCCATGAGCCGGACGGCCTCGGTCAGCATGTCGTAGTTGCGGCGCACCCGCTCCTGGAAGCCGGAATCCAGCGCCTCGGTGTCGGCGGCGGCCTTCTGCGAGGCGGCGGACAGGGCCGTCAGGCCTTCCTCGACCGATGTCCGGACCGCGTCGACCCGCTTCTGCGCCTCTTCCGGCAGGCGCGCGGCGCGCTCGTCCAGATCGCCAATGGTCTCGTCGATCTGGACGAGGGCGGCGTTCATGCGCTCGAGGGTGGATTCCAGCCGTTCGAGCGCGCGTTCGCCGGCTTCGTCGACCAGCCCGCCCGTCTCCACCACGATCTTCCGCGCGCTGTCCACCCGGGCGTCAGCGGCCTGATCGGCCTTCTGCGCTGCCTCGAACAGGGTCTCGCCCAGCCGATCCGCGCGCATTCTGGCCTGTTCGGCCGCATCCGCGGCGGCGGCGCGGGATTCCTCCGCCGTGGCCTGTAGCGCCGACAGGGCCAGCCGGGTCTCCTCAACCAGGGCGTCGCGGGCTTCGGCGGCGAGGGCCTCGAAGCGGTCCAGCGCCAGTTTGGTGGCCGCATCGAACCCGTCGGCCTCCCGCTGGGACATTTCGACCAGGGCGCGGAATTGATCGGTCGCGGCCTCGACCAGGTCCTTGATGGTTTCGGCCGTGCGGGCCGAGGTCTCGCCCAGCTCGCCCGCGGCCGTGCGGCTGGCTGACAGCTGTTCCGTCAGCTGGGCCCGCTGGCTTTCCACCTGGGCGGAGAAGTCTTCCTGGTCCGTCCGCAGGGCGTAGGCCGCGGTGACCAGGGCTGCGCGCTGCTGGCCGAGGCCTTCCTCGACCGACTGGATCTGTTCGGCGACGCCGGAACCGGCGTTCTCGAGCCTGAGGGTTTGACGCGCCAGATCGTCGGCGGCGACGCGGGCCGCGTCCTGCGCTTCCCCGGCGGCGGCGGCCAGATCAGCGGCGCGCGCGGCCAACGCCGCCTCGGCTTCGCGCAGCTGGGTCTGGGCCAGGTCGGAAGCGTCGACCACCATGCGCGACTGACGTTCGACGGCGTCAATCACGCTTGAGGCCTGGGCGTCCAGTTGAGTCCCCAGCGCCGCCATCTGGGTGCGTTCGCCGCCCAACTGTTCGGCCAGCCGGCGCGCCGTGCGGCCGGCGACCTCGGCGGCCTCGTTGAGGCGGGTGGTTTCCTGCGACAGGGCCTCACGCAGCAGGGCCATGTCGTTGCGGGCCCGCTCTGCGGCGAGGGACGCCTGGTCAATGTCATTGCGCAGGGACTGCAGGACCTCGCCGGTTTGCTGGGCCGCCAGCGCGGTCGGCGCGACCAGGGCCTCGGACAGTTCGCGGGCGCGGCGGGTTTCGGCGGCCAGGCCGGCGCCCTGGCGGACGGCGTGGGCCAGCATGATCGCCATGCCGGCCGGGGCCAGGGCGATCAGCGCATAGACCGCCAGTCGCAAAGGCTCCAGCCCCACCGCGCCTGAGCCGAATTCGTACATGAACCAGGCCGCGACGCCCCCGATCCACAAGGCGGAGGCGACACCGGCGACCAGATAGGCGTGACGGCCCGACGGCGCGGCGGGCTCCCGACGGCGAACCGGCGCCGGCGTGGGCGCAGGATCGTAGGCGATCGGCGGCGCGTCAGCGGACACGGCCAGTTCAGCTCCCACCTCTGTGGGCCAGGGGTCCGTGCGGGCCGCCTCGGCGGCGGCGCGCTCCTCGGCGCGGCGCTGTTCCTCGGCCAGCCGGCGTCTGCGGCGCTCGGACATCGGACGGTCAGCGGCCGGCTCGGCGAGCGGCGGGGCTGCTTCGGGCGAAGAGTCCACGACGCCCGCCTCCGTTTCCGGATCGGTCAGGTTCAGCGCGGGCCGTTGACGGGGTGGTTTCATGATGCGGCGATCTCGTCACGGAGCGGCGTCGGCGACCGACGCGCGATAGGACGTTACGACCCTAACGAGTCAATCGCGGCGCGCAAAGGCGACGGCAAACGAATCCCGCGACAAGTGTTCACGTCGCGGATCAGCAGTCCTGTTTGCGCTCGGAGGAGGCGGCGATGATCGCCGCCGGGGCTCCGCCGCCGCAGTCGCGGACCCGGTGAATTTCACGCTCGGGCTTTTGCGGCGTGTCGAGATCGAGACCGAACTGCGAAAGAGCCGCCGCGGCCAGAAGGGCGACGAACCCCGCGATAAACTCGATCAGCGCCTGCATCGCCGATCTCCCTGTCCCGACTGCGATCTTCTTATGCGCCCAAAACCGCGTTCGGACAATCCGGGCCACATGAACAAAGCGTCACCATTGACCCCCGGCGCCCGCCCGTGGAACGGAAAGGGTCGGTGCGCGTCCTGTAAAGCTTGAGGCGTCCGGCGCCCGCCACGCAAATGGGCCATACCTGCGCCATGAACGACTTTCGCGCCGACCCCAGCCAGAGCCTGCTGAACCCCGGCCGCAATTGCTGGCGGGTGGAGACGGCCGACCGCTTCGCCGTGCTGATGGAGAATGCGGCCTATTTCGAGGCCCTGCGTTCGGCGGTGGCCAAGGCTCGCCGCTCCATCGTCATCCTTGGATGGCAATTCGACCCGCGCACCCGGCTGGATCCCGAGAGCGCCCACAACGACCACCAGGCCCAGATCGGGCACCAGCTGCGCATGCTGGTGAAGTCCAACCCCGACCTGGACGTCCGGCTTCTGATCTGGAAGTCGCCGCTCTTGATCGCCGCGTCGCAGGGCTTTTATCCGCACAGGGCGCAAGCTTGGTTCCGCAAGCGGATGGTCGAGTTCCGGCTCGACCAGCCGGGCCCTGTCGGAGCCTGCCATCACCAGAAGGTGGTCATCATCGACGACGCCGTGGCCTTCTGCGGCGGCGGAGACATCTCGACCGACCGCTGGGATTCGGAAGGGCATCTGGACGGAGACCCGCGACGCTGCCAGCCGTCGGGAGAAATCCCGTCACCGCGCCATGAGGTCATGGCGGTGATGGACGGCGCCGCCGCACGGGCCTTGGGGGATCTGGCGCGCGAGCGCTGGTTCCGATCCACCTGGGAGCGGACGGTGGCCGACAACGTCGACAGCGACCCCTGGCCCGACGGCGTCGAGCCCGACATGCGCGATGTGCCGGTGGCCATCGCGCGCACCGAGCCGGCCACGGGCGGACGGGCCGAGGTGCGCGAGAACGAGGCGCTGCACCTGGATGCGATCCGCAGCGCCAGGAAACTGATCTATTTCGAGAACCAGTATTTCACCTCGCCCGTCATCGCGGAGGCGCTGGCCGAACGGCTGGCGGAGGAAGAGGGCCCGGAGATCATCCTGGTCTCGACCGGCAGCAGTCCCAGCTGGTTCGATCGCATCACCATGGATACGGCCCGATCGGAAGTCCTGTTCCGACTCGAGCAGGCGGACCGCCACAACCGCTTCTTCGCCTTCACACCGTACACCACGGAAGGCGAGCGGATCATCGTCCACGCCAAGGTGTCGATCTATGACGACGCCGTCCTGCGCGTAGGCTCAACCAATCTGAACAACCGTTCCTTCGGTTTCGACACGGAATGCGATGTCGTGGCTGAGCCCCGAGATCAGGCGGGGCGCGACGCCATCCGCGCCTTTCGTCACCGGACGATCGGGCACTGGATCGGCATCCAGGGACCGGAATTCGGGGCGGCGGAGGCGGCGGTGGGCTCGGTCGGCCAGGCCATCCAGCGGTTCGACACTGGCCGAATGCATACCCTGGGCGCCGAGCCCCCGTCGCGCGCGGAACGGATCATCGCCGAGTTCCAGCTGGGCGATCCGACCTCGACCCGCGACGCCTTCAGGCCGTGGAAGCGCCGGACCCGGTCGCACCGGACCCTGCCGGCGCCGGGGCCGGCCTGATCGAAAAATCGATGATCAGCGGCAGGTGGTCGGACGCCATCCGGGCCAGCGGCGAGAACGGCGCCTTGACGCCGGTGACCACGACCTCTGGACTGGTGAAGCAATGATCGATGCGGATGGCGGGAAAGCTGGACGGAAAGGTCTTGACCGAGGGCCGCAGACCCAGGCTGCGCTGGCAGTCCGCAAGTTTCGAGGCCAGCGCCTGATAGGGGCGGGTGACGGAGGTGGCGTTGAAATCACCGGTCAGGAGGGTAGGGCCTGTGCAGTCCGGGTGGCTCAGCCAGTCTGCGCCGATCAGGGCGGCGGCCTGAAGTCTTTGCTCGCGCGGGACCAGCCCCAGATGGGTGTTGATGACGTTCAGGGTCGCGCCGTCGATATCGATCGCCGCCCACAGCGCGCCGCGGGGCTCGAGGCCGGGCACTCCGCGAATGGTCGGCAGCGGACCTGACTTCACCAGCCGTTCGGGACGCGCGGTCAGGATTGCATCGCCGTACTGCTCGGCCTCGACGCGCATGGCGGCGTGAAAATGGAAGGTCATGGCCAGCTGGTCGGCGATGGACTGGGCCTGATCGACGAAACCCGTTCGCCTCCGACCGACATCCAGTTCCTGCAGGCAGACGATGTCGGGCTCATGCTCGGCGATGACGCCCGCGATCCGACCCACGTCAAGCTTGCGGTCAACGCCGACGCAACGGTGCACATTGTAGGTCAGCAGGCGAGGCATGGGGTCAGGAGCGGGTCCAGCGGGGGCTATGGCGGGCCAGCCAATACCACGGGGAATGCGACACCATAGCGGCGGCGCAGCGAGGTCAGATTACAACCAGCTTGTCCTTGATCTCGTTCGGATTGAGCGGTCTGGGCGGGAAATGCTCGGCCAGCACGGCGCCGCACAGGTCGATGGCGTCGATGAAGCCTCCGGCGGGGTCGCCGCGTCGCAGGCCCCTGGCCAGAACCTCGACGGCGTCCGCCCAGACGGTCTGGTCGACCTTGCTGTGGATGGCCTCATCGGCGACCACCTCGACCTGATGGTCCCCGAGGGCGGCGAAGATCAGGACGCCGGTGCGGGCTTCGGTGACGTGCAGGCCGTGCGCGAGGAACTGCTGCAGCGCCGCCTTGCGCACGCGCGCCCGCCGGATGCTGCGCGGCGTGACGATCCGTGAAACCGCAGGAATGGAAGTCAGCAGAAAGACCAAAAGGAAGACGACGGCCTGGATGAGGGCGTAGGCGCCCAGCGCCTGGCCCACGATCACGTCGCTGGCGGCCAGGTGCGCCGCCTCCCAGCCACTGCCCAGGCCCGGCACCCAGGCCGGCTCGAAGCCGAACGGGATCACGCCGAGCGGCAGGATCAGGGCCGCCGCCGCCGCCCAGCCCAAGGAGATGTCGCGGTAGGAAGAGACGCGTCGCGCCATGACGCAGAAGATTTCGCCCGAGGTGCGGGCTTCCGCCGCGCGGATCGCTTCGGCAACGCGATCGTGCACGTCAGGGG
>NZ_DATMYH010000021.1:0-88227 GCF_035561115.1 Brevundimonas sp. | reverse complement strand
CCCACCAGCGCCCCAGGAAATGCTAGTTTGGGAGGCGCTTGATTTGCAGCGCAGGCGCGAGGAGAGCGCATTGTGGCCCGCCTTCTGCTTACCACAGATCGTCAGATCTCGGGTCTGAAACCCGCTGACAAAGTCTACGAGATCGGGATCGGTGGCAGCCGGGGACTGGGAGTTCGCGTCTTCCCCACCGGGTTGAGGCAGTTCGAGTTCCGCTATGTCGCCGCGAACGGAACGAGGCGGCGTCTTTGCTTGGGCACCTATCCCGACCTTTCTCTCGCCGAGGCCCGGTCGAAGGTCGCGGGATTGCGGATCGCGGTCGTGGACGGCGGGGATCCTGTCGCCGAAAAGGCCGCCGCCCGCGAACGCGCGCGGACCGGCGAAACCCTCGACGAACTCGCCGAGGCCTATTGGCAGGCGGCGGCGGTGGGACTTCACGGTGGACGCCGCCGACCGAAGCGGGAGGTCACTCTCAGCAACGAACGCCAAAGGTGGCGGAACCACATCCAGCCCCGTCTGGGGGCGCGGCCTTTCACGGAAATCCGGCGTGCGGACATCAAGGTCTTCATGCGCACGCTGGTGACCGAAAGCGGGCTGGCGGCCGCCAGCGTCGCGTCGATCGGCGCCCTGCTGCACGCCGTCCTGGGGTTCGCCGTCCTTGAGGAGCGGATCGAAGCCAATCCCGCGCTCGGGCTAGCCCGGCCGCTGGCGCTCACGTCGCGCGAGCGCATGTTCGACGATGTGGCCCTCAAGACGCTCTGGGACGCTGCGTCCGAGGCGTCCGTGCCGCGGGCCCCCGGCGCTAAGACCGCCGGGGTTCATGCGCGTCTCGAGCCGGCCATGGGGCTGGCTATCCAGCTGCTGATGCTGACCTTGACCCGCCGCAACGAGGTCGCCGGCGCCCGAAAGACCGAGTTCGAACGCGCGGCGAAGATCTGGACCATCCCGTCGGAGCGGGCGAAGGCCAAGCATCAGCACGTCGTCCCCCTGGGCGCCGACGCGCTCGAGGTGCTGGAGGTCGCCTGGGCGCTTGATCCGGGCAGCCCCTACCTCTTTCCGTCCGCCCGATCTCCTGGCCAGCATCTCGATCCGCACGCCATCACCCGCGCGTTCGCCCGCACTTGCACGCGCAGAAAGCTGGCCGTCGGCTCGCCCCATGATGTCAGGCGGTCCGGCGCGACGACGCTCACGGGGCGCTACGGCGTAAGCCGCTTCGTGGTCGGGTTGGTGCTCGGACATACGCCCAATGAAGGCGCGGCGGTCACCAGCGTCTATGACCGGCACACCTATGTGCCTGAGAAGCGGGCGGCGCTGGAGCTCTGGGCGAACCATCTCATCCGGCCGGGCCGCGCAGCCGCGTCGCATAAGCCCGTTTCGACCTCGGCGGTTGACGCCCGGGTAGGCGAAGCCAAGGCACGGGCGCTCGCCCTGTGTCAGAAGGGCGAGTTGCAAGAGGCGGTACTGTCGATCTGCATGGACCTGTCCCGTCACCCTGACACCGCCAGCTCGCATCTGGCGATCCTCGGCAAGGTCGGTCTCGAACGTGCGGCGGCGGGTTCGCGCGCGCAGGTCGAAGACTGGATCAGCGGCTTCCGATAGGTCTTCGGAGAGGTGTCCCGACCAGGTCCATGGCGGGCGACTAATGGCCAGGAAGCCGCTCAGAGGGCCGCCGTTCCTCCGCTCGGACCACGCGATGCCATGAGTACAAGCCCCGCCGTCGCCAGCAGGGCGAACAGGGCGCCGGCGAGGAAGGTCGCCTCCGGTCCCATCCGGGACCACAGCAAGCCGGCGACGACGCTGGCCGCCAGCAAGGTCACGCCGCTGGCGAGATTGAACAGACCAAAGGCCGTTCCACGCATGTGCGACGGGGTCGTATCCACGACCAGGGCCGCCAACAATCCCTGGGTCAGGCCCATGTGCAGGCCCAACAGGGCGACCCCGATCAGAACGCCTGGAACGGTCGCCACAAAGGCGAGGACCAGGTCGGCGGCGATCAGGATCGCGAGGCCCAGGATGAGCAGCCAGCGTCGATCCGTCCGGTCCGACAGGCTCCCGGCGGGCGCGGCGGCTTTGACCGAGGTCAACGCGGGTCATCCCTCTTGATTCTGGACCAGATCGGCAGGCGCCGCGGATGGTCGATGAGCCTGGGACCTTCCTTGATCCTTCAACCGTCGCAGACGTCGCGTGAGATCCTTGAGGATCAGCTGTCGGGCCCGTGGCTGCATTTTGCGCCAGGATCGAATCTCCGGAACCGAACGGCCACAGCCCACGCACCAGCCGGTTCGGCCATCGAAGCGACAGACGTCGATGCAGGGCGAATCAGAACTCATGGCGTGGCCGCCGTAGGCCGGACGCCGATCGGGACCGGAGCGGGGCTTGCCTCATCCGCTCTGGCCCCGGCTGGCAGGAGCCGGGCTGAATTGAGGATGAAGGCGAGCTCCGAGGCGACGTGGATGAAGGCCGCGAACAGCGGGTTGAGAAAGCCGGCCGCCGCCAGGCCGATTCCCAGGGCGTCGATGGCCAGGGTGCCGGCGAAATTCTGCCAGATGATCCGACGCGTCCGTCGCGCGATCCGCAAGGTGTCGACGAGGCGCACGAGATCATTTCCCAGAAGGACGACATCGGCGCTTTCCTGGGCGACGTCCGTTCCCGAGCCCATGGCGATGCCGACGCTCGCGGCGGCCAGCGCGGGTGCGTCATTCACGCCGTCGCCCACCATGGCGACGATCCGCTTCTGCCCCACGAGCGTCTGGATGCGGGCGAGTTTGTCTTCCGGGAGTAGGCCCGCTTCGATGTCCCGGATGCCGAGGCTGGCTCCCACGGCCTGGGCGACGGGAAGAACGTCGCCGGTCAGCAGAAGGGTGCGGATGCCGAGGCCATGCAGCGCTTCTATGGCGCGCCTGGCTTCCGGTCGTACGGTGTCGGCGACCGCGATCGCGCCCAGCAGGCGACCATTCCGGGCGACGTATACCTCTGAGGCCGCCTGGACGCCGACGCTGAGCGCGCCGGGGATCGACACCGCGTTGTCCTGCATCCAGGCCTGATTGCCGACAAGGATCACGGAGTCCCCCACCCTGGCGACGATCCCTCGGCCTGGCGTGTAGGCGAAGTGTTCCGGTTCGGTCACCGTTCGTCCCCGGCCCAGGGCGTAGGCGATGATCGCCTTTCCCAGGGGATGTTCGGATCGCAATTCGGCCGAAGCCGCCGCGTCGATAAGGTCGTCCGGCGTTGCGCCGGCCACGGTCACGACCGCCTGGACCTCGGGCCGGCCGAAGGTCAGCGTTCCCGTCTTGTCGAGCACGACAGTATCGACCTTGCCGAGCGTCTCCAGATGGACGCCGCCCTTGATGATCGCGCCGAGCCGGGCGGAGCGACCGATACCGCCGAGGATGGCCAGGGGCGTGCCGGCGGCGATGCCGCAGGCCCCGGCGACGATGATCACTGAAATCGTGGAATAGATATTCTGGGTGATCAGATAGGTCAGGACAGCCGAGCCGAGGGCGAAATAGACGAGGTAGCCCGCCATGCGGTCCGCAAGGCGTTGAACCGGCGCTCGGGAGCGCTCCGCGCGCTCCACCGCCTCGATGATCTTGCCGTAGCTTGTGTCCCTGCCGATACGCTGGGCTTCAACTTCGAGCGCGCCGGACTGATTGATGGATCCCGCGAAGACAGCGGTCCCTTCCGTCTTCTCCACCGGCATGGATTCACCGGTGATGCGGGACTCATCCACGAACGAATGGCCTGACAAGACCGCGCCATCGACCGGAATACGTCCGCCCGGCGCGACGAGGATCGCGTCGCCGATGTTGAGTTCCTCGGCCGAAATGGTTCGGATGGCGCCTGTCCGGCGAACCGAGACCTCGCGGGGTAGAAACTCCAGCAGATCGCGGATGGCCTTGCGGCCGCGGCCGACTGTCAAACCCTCCAGCACCTCGGCCACCAGCACGAAGAGGGTGATGATCAGCGCCGTGAAGAACTCGCCGATCGCCGCCGCGGCCACGATGGCGATCGTCATCGACAGTTCCATGGTCATGCGACGCTGAAGGACGTTCTCGAAGGCTTCCTTCAGGATCGGCCAGCCGCCCACCAGCAGACCGACGGCTCCGATCAGGCTGATCCCTTCAAGCGGCTCCCAAACCCGGAACCACACGAGCGCCGCTGTCACCGCCACGAAACCGATGCGGATCGCCTCCGGCCACTCGAACGGATGCTCGTGATCGTGACCATCGTCGTCGTGGTCATGGTCGTGATCGTGGTGATCGCGGTCATGACCGGCGTCGACAGGGGCTTGCCCGGAACCGCCCTCACAATTCGGGGCGGCCGGGA
Organism: Brevundimonas sp.; assembly: GCF_035561115.1. Taxonomy (GTDB): domain Bacteria; phylum Pseudomonadota; class Alphaproteobacteria; order Caulobacterales; family Caulobacteraceae; genus Brevundimonas. The sequence goes on along the minus strand of NZ_DATMYH010000021.1, from coordinate 83,904 downwards.
CGATCGTGCGGGCCTCCGCCTGGTCGGCGAGGGCAGGGAGGCTGCGGCCGGATTGTTCGCCCATTGGACAGTCCATTTTCTGGCTGAATGCGGGTGACGTCATGCCGGCCCAGAAGGTTTGGCCGGTTGCGCGATCCTGATTTTCCGGTCGCGAGGTCGATCGTCGGCGGTCGTCGTCGCCATGGGCCCGGCTACTTTGAATAGCGACGAATAATGGCGATCAGTTCGTCGGCCCCGCTCCGGCGCTCGGCCTCGTTCAGATCGGGGCGGGCCACGTGGTGCCGCAGGTGATCCTCGATCAGTTCCTCCAGCAGCCCGCCCATGGCTCCCCGCGCCGCGGCGACCTGCTGCAGAATTTGCGAACAGCCGGCCTCGGACTCGATCGCGCGTTCGATTGCACCCAGCTGTCCCGCAATGCGACGGACCCGGGTTACGAGCTTCTTCTTGTTCGCGGAGGTGTGCGCCATGGATACTCCCCTATAGTATCTTGCGGCGGCGCGCGAGACCCTCTAGAAGGCCGCTTCCTGTTGGGGAGTAGCTTCCGGCGTTTGATCGCCGGGGTCGGATCAACACGCTCGCGTTTCGACGCGTGGTCCGACCAGCGGAACCGCCGCCTAGCGAGACCAGCGCGTCCCACCGCCGCACCGGCCGGAGTGGGAAGCGCTGTCTGTCGCCCGGTGGAAATCCGCAATGACCCCCGTCGCCATCGCTATCCTGTCCCTCAGCATGTCCACGGACGCCTTTGCGGCCGCCATCGGACGGGGGGCCACACATCGGCCGACCCTGCCCGGGGCGCTCAAGGCGGGCCTGGTGTTCGGCGTCATCGAGGCCATCACGCCGGTGATCGGCTGGGCGCTCGGCATGGTCGCCGCCGGCCTGGTCGAACGGATCGACCACTGGATCGCTTTCGGCCTCCTGGCCGCCGTGGGCGGAAAGATGATCTGGGAGGCGACCCGCGCCCGTGTTGAGGAGGAGAATGACGCTCCACGCCGGTCGGGGCCGTGGGGACTGATCGCCACGGCGGTCGGAACCAGCATCGATGCGGCCGCCGTTGGCGTCGGTCTGGCCTTCATCGGCGCCAACATCTGGGTCATCGCCGCTTCGATCGGTTTTACGACCTTCCTGCTGACCACGCTCGGCATGCTGATCGGCCGGGCGGTCGGCCAGCGCTTCGGCGAGATCGCCGAACTCTTCGGAGGTCTGGCGCTGGTCGTCCTCGGGTTGACGATCCTGCTCGAACACCTGGGTGTTTTCGGGGGCTGAAAAGGACGACAGGGCGTGGGTTAAGAATCAGTCGCGGCCATCCTGCGCTCATCCACTGGCCTGCGCGCGCCGCCTCTCGCCTGCCGAGCGGGGGCGGGCCGTTCGGAGACCGCGGACGGGCCGAGGGCGCGCCGCCTGGCCGCTGTCAGAGATATTTGGTGATCGCCTTGAACGCGACGACCGCCTGTCGGGCTTCCGCCGGATCGCCGTCCGAAGCGTGCGCGAGGCAATGGTCGATATGGTCGTGGATCAGGGTCTTCTTGGCCGCTGCGACCGCCTTTTCGATCGCATGAAGTTGCTGGGCCAGGTCGAGGCAGCTGCGTCCCGCCTCGATCATGCCGATGGTCTTGCGCAGATGCCCCTCGGCGCGTTTCAGCCGATTGACGATCTCGGGGTGGGATTCATGAGCGACGTGAGCCATGATGTAATGCTATCCCCCTGGAGGGGATATGACTAGCTGCTTCATCCGCGCGTTTCAGACGGTTCCTGATGTTCTCCCCACTTCGCCACGCCGGCTATCGCCACCTCTTCATTGCCCAGGTCTCGGCCTTGCTGGGGACCGGGATGGCGACCGTGGCGCTCGGGCTGCTGGCTTACGACCTCGCGGGCGCGAACGCGGGCGAAATCCTCGGCGCGGCCCTGGCGATCAAGATGATCGCCTATATCGGCGTGGCGCCGTTTGCGAGCGCACTTTCGGCCCGGCTGCCCAGGAAGGTGCTGCTGGTTTCTCTGGACGGGGTGCGCGCCGGCGTGGCCGCCGCCCTGCCGTTCGTCGGCGAGGCCTGGCAGGTCTACGCTCTGATGACCGTGCTCTATGTCGCTTCGGCCGCATTCACGCCGGCCTTCCAGGCGATGATCCCTGATCTGCTGCCGGACGAAGGGGAATATACCAAGGCCCTGTCTCTCTCGCGGCTCGCCGCCGACCTGGAAAGCGTCGCCAGTCCCGTGCTGGCGGCCCTGCTGCTGGCGGTAATGAGTTACAGCAACCTGTTCGCGGGCACTGCCGTGGGTTTCGTGGTATCCGCTCTGTTCGTGGTCACCGCTGTCCTGCCCAAGCTCGGCAAGGCGGCCCAGAAGCCCTTCCTGCAACGCCTCACCGGCGGCATGCGCCTGTTCGCCCTGACGCCGCGCCTGCGGGGCCTGCTGGCCATCAGCCTGGCGACCGCGGCGGGCGGAGCCATGGTGTTCGTCAACACCGTCGTTCTCGTTCAGTCGCGCTTTGGTCTCTCGGGCCAGGCGACGGCCTGGGCCCTGGCGGCGTTCGGCGGCGGCTCCATGACCGCGGCGGTGTTTCTGCCGCGCCTGCTCGGTCGGCTGACCGACCGCGCGGCGATGGTCCTCGGCGCGGCGACGATGACCGGCGTATTGCTGGCGGGAGCCTGGTTGGCCGTCAGCTACGTCGCGCTGTTGGCGCTGTGGGTGATCATGGGCTTCGGATATTCGCTGACGATCACCCCGGCGGGGAGAGCTCTGCGCCGGTCATCCAACGCGGACGATCGGCCCGCGCTATTCGCGGCCCAGTTCGCCCTGTCCCACGCCTGCTGGCTGATCGCCTATCCCGTGGCGGGTCTGGTCAGCGCCGCGGTCGATCCGGGCGCGGCCTTCCTGGTGCTGGCGGGGCTGTGCGCGACCGGAACTGTCCTGGGCCTGCTGATCTGGCCCGCCCATGATCCCGAGAACCTTCCCCACAGCCATATGAATCTGCCGGCCGACGACCTTCACAGGCGTGAAGGCCGGGCGGGAGATGACGCGGACCACGCCCATCCCTTCGTCATCGACGAACGCCATGATCGTTGGCCGACGACGAAGGGGTGACCCGGTTGCTTAGACGACCCGTTTGATCTCGCTGTACGCGCCCTCGGTGACCAGGGTGATCGTCACGGGTTGGCCCGTGCGATTTCGCCAGAACCAGCCGTGGCTGCCGGTGAAGGCGGCGGTCAGTTCATCCTCGACCCGCTCGGCCGAGCCCTTGTTGTAGCCGTGATAGGCGGTTCCGGGCCGGTCGGCGTGGGTGTCGTAGTTGATCCGCCCGCCGCTGCTGGTCCAGGTGAAGCGCGCCGTGGCCCCGGCTTGCATCACCAGCTTGATCTCGGCGCCCTGGTCGGGGGCCAGGGTCAGGACAGTCCGGTCGGAGCGCAGAGCCGCCGGGGTCGCCAAGGCAGCGCCCGCCGGCGTCGGTGCCGCCGCCGTCGCGACGGGAAGCGAACCGCCTGTGGCGGCGGCCGTCGCTTCCGCGACGTCTTCGGCCTGGGCCTCGGCGGCGAGCGAGACCTTGATCCGGCCCATTTCGGTCAAGCCGAACAGTGAACCGACCCGGGTCGGATCGACGCCGTATTCGGCGGGGAGGACGACCGTGACGAGCAACCCCGTGGCGACCGCCACGGCGATGCCGGTGGACTTCAGCAGCTTGCGCGTCGAGGGCAGGTCCGCGTCGGTGGGTTTATTGGCGTTGTACATGATGAGGTCTCCGGTCAGACGACGAAGAAGCCGACGAGCTGATAGCCCGTCAGGATGAAGCCGAGAGTCATGAGGACGACGTTGGCGGCATAGGCGTGCCGCCAGAAACTGCCGGTCTTGCGCCAGAATCCCATGACGATGAGGATGGCGCCCAGGGCCAGAAGTTGGCCCGCCTCGACGCCGATGTTGAAGGCGACCAGATTGCCGATCAGTCCGTCCGGCGACAGGTTGAAGTCCTGCAGCTTGGTGGCGAGGCCGAAGCCGTGGAACAGGCCGAAAATCAGGGTCGCCCCCCTGGTGCTGGGCTGGAAGCCGAACCACCGCTGGAAGGCTCCGAGATTGTCGAGCGCCTTGTAGACCACCGACAGGCCGATGATGGCGTCGACCAGATAGCTGGACACGCTGATGTCGGTCAGCACGCCGAGCAGCAGGGTGGTGGAGTGGCCGATGGCGAACAGCGTCACATAGAGGCTGATGTCCTTCATCCGGTAGAGGAAGAAGATGACGCCGAGCAGGAACAGCAGGTGGTCGTAGCCGGTGACCATATGCTTGGCCCCCAGGTAGACGAACGGCCAGAACAGGAAGCCGGAGGTTTCCTGGATATAGCCCTTGTCGCCCTCGGCGACGCCATGGGCCAGCGCCTGACCCATGGCTCCGTCCATGAGGAAGAACAGCAGGACGGCGGCCAGCGCCATGGCCGGTGATTGAAGCCACGACCAGCGGTCGCGGCGATACGCAACTGTCATGAGAACCTTTCGAAGGTTTGGGGACGGAACGTGGAAGCCCTGGGTCCGCGGCGATCGCCGATCCCCGTCACTTCCGCCTGCCTTTGACGCGGAACGGCAGGTGGTCGAGCCAGGCGGGACGCGGGCGATCCTCGGGCCGGTCGCGGCCGTGCACCAGGCTGTAGAGGGCCGGGAGCACGAGCAGGGTTAGCAGGGTCGATGAGATGATCCCGCCGATGACCACAGTGGCCAGAGGCCGCTGCACCTCGGCCCCCGTTCCGACATTGAGCGCCATGGGCACGAAGCCCAGGCTGGCGACCAGGGCGGTCATCAACACCGGCCGCAGACGGGTCAGCGCGCCCTCGCGGATGGCTTCGGGAATCGGCTTGCCCTCCTCGATCAGGCCCCGGATGAAGCTGACCATGACGACGCCGTTGAGTACGGCGACGCCGGAGAGGGCGATGAAGCCGACGCCGGCCGAGATCGACAGCGGGAGATCGCGCATCATCAGGGCGGCCACCCCGCCGGTGAGCGCCAGGGGCACGCCGGAGAAGACGATCGCCGAGTCCTTCCACGAGCGGAACAGGGCGAACAGCAGGCCGAAGATCAGCAGCAGCACAGCCGGCACCACGACCTGAAGCCGTTTGGCTGCCGAGATCAGCTGTTCGAAGGTGCCGCCATAGGTGACCCAATAGCCGGCGGGGATTGTCACCTCGGTGTCGACCCGCTCCTGAACCTCCCCGATGAAGGAGCCCAGGTCGCGGTCGCGGACGTTGGACGTGACCACGATGCGGCGCTTGCCGTTCTCGCGACTGATCTGGTTGGGACCGACCGTGAGCTCGATCGTCGCCACTTCGGCGAGGGGCACGAACTGGCGCGCCTGCCCCTCGCTTGCCGGCAACGGGATCTGCAGGCGGCCGATGGCGTCGGTGTCGGCCCGCAGATCCTCGGGCAGTCGAACGACGACGTCGAAACGCCGGTCGCCCTCGAAGATCTGCCCCGCCGTCGTGCCGCCCATGGAGGTGGAGATGACCGACTGGACGTCGTTCACGCTCAGCCCCAGGCGCGCCATGGCGGCGCGGTTCGGGGTGATCTGGAGCACAGGCAGGCCGGTGATCTGTTCGGTCTGGGGATCGGCCGCGCCCTCGACGGTCGAGACGATGCCTTCGATCTCGGCGCCGAGCCTGAGCAGTTCGTCCAGATCGTCACCGAAGACCTTGATGGCGACGTCGGCGCGCACGCCCGAGAGCAGTTCGTTGAACCGCATCTGGATCGGCTGGGTGAACTCATATTTGCTGCCGGGTATTTCGTTCACGGCGGCTTCCATCTCCTCGACCAGCTGGCCGCGGGGCTTTCTCGGATCGGGCCAGTCGGAGCGGTCCTTCAGCATGATGAAGGTGTCGGCGACCGAAGGCGGCACCGGATCGGTGGCGACCTCGGCGGTGCCGATCTTTGCCACCACCCGCTCGACCTCGGGAAACGCCGCGATGCGAGCCTCGAGCGCGGTCTGCATCTGGATGGCCTGGCTCAGGCTGGTGCCGGGGATGCGCAGCGCGTGCATGGCGATGTCGCCTTCGTCGAGATTGGGCACGAACTCCGAACCCATTCGCGACGCGCCGAAGCCCGCCAGCAATACAAGCGCCACGGCGACGCCGATCATCAAACCCCGGGTCTTCAACGCGAAGTCCAGCGCCGGCTGATAGCCGACCCGGGCCCAGCGCATCACGAAGCTGTCCTTTTCCTCGACCTTGCCGGTGACAAACATGGCCACCGCCGCCGGCACGAAGGTCAACGACAGGAGCAGGGCCGCCGTCAGGGCGATGACGACGGTGATCGCCATCGGGTGGAACATCTTCCCCTCGACCCCGGTCAGGCCGAAGATCGGCACATAGACCAGGGTGATGATCATCACACCGAACAGCGAGGGCCGGATGACCTCGCTGGAGGCCGAGGCCGCCAGCTCGAAGCGTTCTTGTTTGGTCAGGATGCGACCCAGGCGGTGCTGGGCCTCGCCGAAGCGGCGCAGACAGTTTTCGACGATGATGACGGCCCCATCGACGATCAGGCCGAAGTCGAGTGCGCCGAGGCTCATCAGATTGCCGGACGTGCCGGTCTGCACCATCCCGGTGATGGTCATCAGCATGGTGATCGGAATGACCGCCGCCGTGATCAACGCCGCCCGAATGTTGCCGAGCAGCAGGAACAGCACGACGACGACCAGCAGGGCGCCTTCCAGCAGGTTCTTCTCGACCGTGTGGATGGCGCGCTCGACCAGGTCTGTCCGGTCATAGACCGGCGATGCCGTCACCCCCTCGGGCAACGCGCGCGCGGCCTCCTCCAGGCTGACGGCGGCGGCCCGGGCCACCACACGGCTGTTCTCGCCGGCCAGCATCAGAACCGTGGCGAGCACGGTCTCCTTGCCATCTTCAGTCGCGGCCCCGGTGCGCAGTTCTTCGCCCATGCCCACGTCTGCGACATCGGCGATGCGGATCGGAACCCCGCCCCGCGTGGCGATGACGACATTGCCCAGATCCTCGGTGGTCGAAGCCTGACCTGGCACGCGGATCAGATACTGCTCGCCGAAGCGTTCGACATAGCCGGCGCCGACGTTGGCGTTGTTGTTGTCCAGCGCATCGACCACCTCGGCCATGGTCACGCCATAGGCGGAAAGACGATCGGGCTGGGGCGTGACGTGATACTGACGCTCATATCCGCCAATCGTGTTGACCTCGGTCACGCCCTTGGTGTTGCGCAGCTGCGGTCGGATCACCCAGTCCTGCAGGGTTCTCAGATCCTCGGTCGTATAGGGCTGTCCGTCCGGGCGACGCGCGTTCGGCGCGGCGTCGATCGTGTACATGAAGATTTCGCCCAGGCCGGTGGCGATGGGGCCGAGTTCGGGCGTAACGCCTGGGGGGAGCTGGCCGAGCGCGTTCTGAAGCCGCTCGTTGACCAGTTGGCGCGCGAAATAGATGTCGGTGCCGTCGTCGAAGATGACGGTGACCTGGCTCAGCCCGTAGCGCGAGACCGACCGGGTGTATTGCAGGCCCGGTACGCCCGCGACCGCCGTCTCGACGGGGAAGGTGATGCGTTGTTCGGCCTCCAGCGGCGAGTAGCCGGGAGCCTCGGTGTTGATCTGGATCTGGACGTTGGTGATGTCCGGCGTGGCGTCGATCGGCAGGCGCTGGAAACTCCAGACGCCGACCGCGCAGGCCAGAAGGACGAGCGCCATGACCCCCCAGCGGAAGCGGATCGACAGCGCGATGATGCGTTCAAGCATGGTCTGCGCGCCCCCTAGTGGTCATGGCTCGCGCCGGACTTGTCGATGTCCGCGCGAATGAGAAAGGCGCCGTCGACGACGTATTCGGTTCCGGGTTCGAGACCGCCCAGCACCTCGGTCCATTCCGGCGTGCGGCGGCCGAGTTCCAGCATCCGCACTTCATAGGTGTTGCCGACCTTGGCGTAGACGACCTGGAAATCGCGGAATGGCTGAATGGCCTTGGTCTGGACCGCCAGCGCAACTTCGCCCTGACCGACCTGGACCGTACCCTGGACCCCGAGACCGGGCCTCCAGACCCCGCCCTGGTAGGGCAGTTCAACGTGGGCGACCAGGGTCTGGCTCATGGGGTCGCTGGACGGCAGGACCGCCTCGATGACGCCGAGCGCGCGATGTTCGCCCGCCAGGCTGGTGATCTCGACGCGCTGGCCGACCCGGACGCGTTCGGCGTCGCGGGGATAGAGGAAGAATTCAGCGTGGAGCCGGGTCGGATCGCCGATGGTCAGCATCGGCTCGCCATTGCCCGTGATGGCGCCGGGGTTGACGTTCTTGGCCGTGATCATTCCCGAGATCGGGGCGGTGACGGAATAGGTCTGCAGACTGTCGCTGGACTCGACGCGCGCCAGCACCTGACCCCGCGAGACGCGTTGGCCCAACTGGACATTCATCGCCACCACCCGTCCGGGATAGCGGGCGTGGACTTCGCTCTGTCCCTCGGGCGTGATCTCGACCCGACCACTGAGCGGCAGGCTCTCGCCCAACACCGCCCCGCCGGCTCTCTGGGTCGTGACCCCGCCGGCCCGGGCGGCTTCGGCGGTGATCACCGTGCGGCCCTCATAGGATGGATAGGTCCAGGTCGAACGCTTGCCCGCATGGGTCGCCGCCACCGAGACGTCGAACGAATGCGGCTCGACCACCACCGTGGGGCTCGCGAGATAGTCTGCGCTCGGCGTGAAGGCGAAACGATCCACCTTGGGCCCCAGCCGCGTCAGGGCGATGGAGGTCTGGACCTGTCGCGGATCCAGCGGCTTGTCCTTCAAATATGGATAGAGGCGATAGAGCGGCTCGGGGCCCTCTTCGAAGATGGTGATCTCCAAGGAGAAATCGCCATCCCGGAGCAGGCGGCCGTTGTGCGGGCCCCGCTCATAGTCAGCGGCCGCCGCGGCCTCTGCGCCCTCGGCTTTTTCAGCCCCGCCCTGTCCGCAGGCTGAAACGCCGACCGCAAGGGCCAGCAATGACGCGGCGATGACGCGCCGCGAGGGGGTGTGACGGATCATGAGCGGGTCTCCAGGCCGAGCAGGTCGGCATGCGCGCCGGTCAGCCGGTCAAGGCGGGCGCGGTCGATGTGAAACTGTTTGAGGACGGCGACGCGTCGGGCCTTGGTGGAGAGAAGCGCGGTCTGGGCGGCGATGACGTCGTTGTAGGTGAAGCCGCCGCGCGCGAAGCCTTCGCGGACGAGGGCCACGGCGCGCTCGGCCTGGGGCAAGGTTTCATTGGCGATGCGCTGGGCTTCGAGGGCCCGCGAAGCGAGGAGCACCTGCAGCCGGGCGATCTCGCGTTCCCGTTCCTGCCGGAGCGCCGCCATGTCGGCCTCGGCGGCGACGCCTTCGAACCTGGCGCGCTCGATGGCCCCCTCGTTTCGATCGTAGCGGCCGAGCGGGATGGACCCGCCGACCACCAGGCCAAGATCTTGCCCGTCCCAGAAGTGGCGGACGCCGACGCTGACCGTGGCGTCAGGGGTGGAGCGCGCCTGTTCCACGCGGACTCTGGCTTGAGCGACATCCCGCTGTGCGGCCAGAACCGCGAGGTCGATCCCGGAGGCCGGGCCGGCCATTTCTCGGGCGGCGCTGGTGTCCTCGAAGTCGGCCGGATCGAGAGAAAAATCCGGGGCGCCGATCCAGAAGCGTCCGAGCGTGGCGCGAGCGAGCCGGGCCTGAATTCCTGCCTGGTCAAAGTCAATCTGGGCCTGGGCGAGTTCGGCTTCGGCGCGGGCGCCGGCGAACAGAGGATCGCGGGCCATGTCGACCCGACGCTGCACTTCGATCTGGAAGCGTTCGGCCAGGGCGAGGCGTTCACGCGCGATCTCAAGTTCGGCCTGGGCGGCAAGAGCGTCAGCCCATGCGCGCTGCACCTGTTCAAGCCGGTCGAGTCTCCGGATAGCGGCTTCGGCCCGAACCACGGCCGCTTCCCCTTGCGCCAGGGCGACGCGCGCGGGGCGATCACCACCCCGTTCCAGCCGCTGCTCATAGGACAGGGTCGTTTCGGTCCTGTTGAGGATGTCCCCCCCGCCCAAGGTGGGCAGGTTTTCGACCATCAGGCCCAAGGTCGGATTGGGTCGGAGGTCGGCCTGCCGAACGGCCGCGTCACCGGCGCGAACACGCGCCTCCGCGCCAGGCAAGCTCGGGTCGACGCCGGCGGCGCGCGCGAGCGCGCCCTCCAGGGTCAGGGCGGCCGCCTCTGCGGCGGCCGATGGCGGGGTCTGCGCGAGCACAGGAAGAGACGGCAACGCCGCCAGTGGAAGCGCCAGCGCCGAAACGGCCGCCAGACGCGCCCACGATCCGGCCAGGCCGGTGATCGGGGTGTTCAAGGAAATCTCCGGAAAACGAGGTGCGCGCAGCCGAACGGCCGCGCCGGTTCAGACGACCGTGCGCATCCGTTTCGGAGGATATTCGGGCCCGTCCCGGCTCAGATCGCCCAGGGCCGGAGCCACGCCGGGCGTACGGGCGGCGAGCCTTGAAGACAGGCCGTCGCCTAGCGGATGCTCGGCTCCGGGGAGGGCGCCGTGGCTGTCGCCGCCGACCTGGTGTCCGTGACCCACCGGTCCTCCACTATCGACGTCTTCGGCCGGGGCGTCGTCGGATTGATCGTCCGGCGCGACATGGACGTGATCCGCGATCCGGTCCGCCACCGTGTCGACTTCGACCAGCGCTACGGCGGGCCAATCGGCGGCATGCGCCATGCCGTGCTGCGCATCCATCATGCCATGCAGCGTCGTCACCGCCAGAAGGGCGGTGCACAGAAAGACGCAGAAGGAACGAATCGAATTTTGCAAATGGGATCCCTGACCCGCATCTACCCACGGTGTGACGCTCACGCAACCGAGGACTTCGAGACAGATCGACGCGTCGGCGGGCGGCTGCGCCGACGCCCGCCCGGAGACCTTGAAAGACGGTCACCGGTGAAGGCCTCTTCCGATCGGACTTGAAATCATGGCAGGCGGCAAGAAAACCACCATCCGGGGCGGCAGCCCGCGTTGGACCACAAGGCCTTACAGCAAACACCGGGCGGGGCGCCGCAAGGCGCCGAAACCACCCCGGCCGGGGCTCGACCTCGTCGTGGCGCTCATCAGCGTTCCGATCGCCGTGGTCGGCGCGCTCTTCCTTGGATCCACGATGGTCGGTACGTTCAAGCTGCCTCTTTACCTCGGATACGGCGGGACGCTCGTCCCGCTCGCCGCGGCCCATATCCTGATCACCCCCCGAGGCCGGCCCCAGGTCGTCGCCACCATCGGCATGGCGGTCGCCCTGGTCGTTGGTGTAGCGCTTCTCTATCCGGGCGGGCTCTAGCCCGGTCGATGACCTTTCCTTGGTCGCTCCGGGGTTAGGGACGAGCATGCTCCGTGCCGCCGACGAGCCGAGGGATCGATCTCCGCCACGCATCGCGCGGGGCGGCTGGCTGGACGCGCTCCGCTTCATCGTCGGAGCCCTGATCATCCTCTATCATTTCCGGGACGCGGCTCCTGTTCCGCTGGGGCAGCTGCATCCGGTGTTCGAGCGCGGCTATCTGCTCACCGACTTCTTCATCATCGATTCCGGTTACGTACTGGCCCGCATCTATGGAGATCGCCTGGCCGCCGGAAAGGTCTCCCTGCAGGCCTATTCTCGTCAACGCCTGCTCCGCGTCATCCCGGCTCACTTGCTGGTCAGCCTGATCCTCGTGGCCATTGTGGGCGGCGCGACACTGGCCGGCCCAGCCCCCAGCAATCCGCAATGGTTCGACTGGTCGCAGCTGCCCGCCCAGGTGCTTCTGGTCCAGTCCTACGGCGTGCCGGGCGGGCAGGGCTGGAATGCGCCGACCTGGACCTTGTCCGCCCTGATCGGATGCTACCTGCTGTTGCCCTGGATCTGCCGCCTGCTGTGGCGTTGGCCGCCGGTCCTTGTGGTCGCCGGGCCTATGTGGAGATGGAGATCGGCACGAGCCTGGCGGCTGCTGCGCTGGCCGGCGGGTTCGCAGATCAGGCTCATCTGAGTCGCAGCATGAGGCGGATGTTCGGCGTGACGCCGGCTCAGGCATCGGGCGCGGTGCGGCCGACAAGCAATCGAAACGTTCAATAACTGGCTAGCAGATCAAGGCACATTGGTCTCGAAGGAGAGGCCCATGCCTGTTGTCAGATTAGTCACCCGCGTCTTTTGCGTCCCCATGTTCTTTGCGGGATTTCTCGCTGTCGCCGTAGCCTTGATTGGAACCGGCGCTCTCACATGGGTGTTGCCGATCCTGCTCGTCGCTTTGACCGTGTCTGCTCTGGCCGAGCGACTTGCTCCTTACGAGCCTGTCTGGAACCCGTCGCACGGCGATATCTGCGTCGCGGGCCAACCCGACTACCCTCGGAGCTATTTCGACCAACTCATCGAACCGTTCCGTCGGCCCACTTCCCTGAAGCCCCCAGATCACGGGCTACGAACAGCTCCGGAGGATTAAAAACATGCTCGTCCTAAACCTATTGGCGGCCCTCGCCTTGCAAACCGCTGCTCCCGCGCCCTTGTCGGCCGCAGCAGCAACCCTGCTGCAACCTCGCGAAATCCAGCTAAACTTCGATGGACGTCATTGGACCTGTGGTTCCGACGGTACCTGCGAAGGCCGCGGAACGGGCACGTCGCAGCCGTTGATGCGTGAATGCCGTCGCTTTGTCGGCCGGCTTGGCCCAGTTTCACGCTTTGCCCGCGCGGGTGAAGCACTTACCGAAGCCGAAGTCGCCCGGTGTAATGCGACCGACAACGGCCGCGTTCCACGAAGTCCCCAATAATGCCTCACCGGCCCGGCTCACGGCAATTCACGATTACAGGGTCTGGATCCCTCATCGGGAAACAAAAGACGAAGACAAGACCGCCAAATCGAGGGCTCATAGGGGTGCTGTCAGTCCAACGGCAACTCGTCGCCGGAGCCGGGAATCCGGGCACGGGAGGCGGCGCCTGCGGCGAGCGTCTGCCACTCTGCCAGGGCGGCTGATCGTTGGGCCTGCCCTTATCGCCAAGGTAAGTTTGGGTTGACAGAGCCCGTCGAACCCTCCGTCGGCCTGGCGGCCCAAGACGCGGACTCTCCGGGCTCGACACTCGGAGACTTATTCAGCCGACATCTGATGCGTTGGTCAGCCATCAGGGATCAAAGGTCGGTAACGCCGGGACTCTGCGACAGAAGCCTAGATTTCGCTTCGGCCTTGCTCTTCCGGTCAGCCCACCAAAACCCGATTGCGATGGCGAGCACCGCGCCTAGCTGCGCTGCCAGGCCCTCCCAGGTTGGGAAGATCCCAAGTATCTCGATCCGTGGCATGGTGGCCAAAGGATGGACGTCCATGACGCCCGCCTCCTGAAGCCCGGCCACGCCCTTGCCCGCCAGGATCACCGCCAGGGCCGCGATCAGCAGCGCGCTGTAGGCGAAGAACTGCGAGATCGGCAGACGCTTGCTGAAGACCAGCAGCCCCCAGGCGATCACGGCCAGGCAGACGACCGCCAGGGCGGCGCCGCCGAGCAGGGCGCCTTGCGTCCCTTGGCTCCACAGGGCGGCGTAGAAGAGGATGGTCTCGAACACCTCGCGATAGACGACGATGAAGGCCAGCAGGAACAGGAACCAAGCCGATCGCTTCGACAGGGCCGCCGACAGCTTGTCGCGGATATAGGCCTGCCAGGCGCCGGCCTGGGCCTTGCCGTGCATCCACACCCCCACCGACAGGAGCACGACAGCGGAAACCAGCGAGCCGATGCCTTCGGTCAGTTCGCGGCTGGCCCCGCTGATCGAGATCAGCCAGGTCGCCGCCGCCCAGGTGGCGGCGCCCGCGACGAGCGCGGCGACCCAGCCGCCATGCACGTACGGAAGCACGTCCTGGCGCTCGGCCTTGCGCAGGAAGGCGATCATCGCGATCACGATCAACAGGGCCTCCAGCCCTTCGCGCAGCAGGATGGTGAAGGCGCCCAGGAAGGTCGACAGGGCCGAGGCCCGGGAGGGCGCGAGCGCCTGGCCGGCCTCGTCGAACAACCCGCTCAGGGCCGTCACCTGTCCGGCCACCTCGTCGGCCGGAGCCCGGCGACCCAGGCTGGCGCGAAGCTCGCCCATCGCGGCCTCGATCCGGGCCATCAGCTTGCCGTCGCGGGCCCGCAGCAGAGGCTCCACGGGCTCGAAGCCGTCGAGATAGGCCGAAAGCGCCAGTTCCTCGGCCTTGCCCGCGTCCCCGGCGCGATAGGCCGCCAAGCTCTCGGCGAGTTTGCGGCGGGCCAGGTCCAGGCCGTCCGTGCCCCCGACCGCGAGGGCTTCCGGATGGCTGCGCAGGTAGGCGACCACCGCGTTCGCCCGAGGCTCCCCGAGGTGGGTCGCCAGCGCCGCCGGCGTGACCTGGGTCAGGGCCTCGAGATCCGGAACGGCGGCGCGCAGCTCGGGATCGTCGCGCCAGGCGCGCTCCCCCGCATGGGGCGCTTCCCCATCGTAGGCGAAGCCGCCGACGTAGAAGGCGAGCGCCCAGCGGTCGTCGGCGGAGAGATGGGCGAAGCTCGGCATGGCGGTGCCGTCCAGGCCCTGGCCGATCACCTGATAGAGACCGAACAGGCTGCGCTCGCGGGCGCGGTCCCGATCGGTGAAGGCGATCGCCGGCGGCTCGAGCCCGGCAGCGCCGGGACCGTCGCCGCGGCCGGTCGCGCCATGGCAGACGGCGCACTGTTCGGCATAGAGCGCGGCGCCGCGGGGCAGGTCCGGGATGGCCTGCGGCGCGAGCGGCGTCGGATAGGCGGCGAGGAGATCGTCGGCTAGGCTCCGCGCCTGCCGGGCAACCGTCTCCGGCGCCGCGCGCGCCGCGACCGCCGAGATCAGGGCGGACGACTCCGCGAGGAGCCGGGGCTGGGCCTCATGCGCCGGCAGGGCGGCGATGCGGGTGCGCACCGAGGTCGAGAACTCGCGCATCTCGGCGTATTCCGCTTCGCTGATCACCCGGCCGTCGGAGACGGCGCCGGGGTAATCGACGGCGATGTAGTCCAGCAGCCGCCAAGCGGTCTCCGCCCCGGGGGTCGTTTCCTGGGCCGCGGCCCACAGAGGGAGCGCGGCGCCCAGCAGAAGGGCGAAGACGAGGAAGATGCGAAGCGTCGCCGGCATGGTGGCGTCCTGTCAGTGCGAATGGGTCTCAATAGCAGCATGCGATCTCAAGTCGCCAGAGGATCAAGAGGCGCGCGCCACGATTTGCAGACGATCGGGCGCCGCGGCTCCACTTTCTCACAGGCGGTTGGGCGGAGTGGTCCGTCGCTGCAGGCGCGAGAGGCTCCGATTGCCAAGGACCGAGCCCGGCTGCGCGACCCGGGCGGCTGGACTCAGCTTCCCAACTCTTCGATGACCGGACAGCGGACCGCCACTCCGTCGCTGCAGTCGGCGACGGCCTGCCTCAATACCCGCCGCAGCCGCTGCAAATCCGCGATCTTCGCATCGACGCTGGTGATATGATCCTGCGCCATGTCGCGGACCTCGCGGCAGGTTTCGACCCCGGGTTCACTGAGGGCGATCAAGCGCCGGATGGCGTCGAGCCCGAACCCCAGTTCCCGAGAGCGGCGGATGAACCGGAGCCGCTGTCGGTGTTCGGGCTCGTAGCTGCGATGACCGCCCGGCGTCCGGCCGGGCTCGGGCATCAGCCCGACGCGCTCGTAGTAGCGCACCGTTTCCAGGTTCACGCCGGCGCTCTCCGCCAGCCGTCCGATCGTCAAACCGCGTCCCGACATTTTTGCTTGATCCCGTAGTCGCTACGGGTTGCATCCTACCGGTCGATGGACCGAGGAGAAACCGTGGACTTGCCAGAAACACGCCGGGCGGGACGACCGGAAATGGCTGTCAGCGCGACGGCCGCCGTTGGCGCCGCCGCGTCCGTGTTCGCCTGGGCGGCCTGTTGCGTTCTCCCGTTGGCGCTTTCGCTCGCGGGTCTATCCTTCGCCGGCGCGGCGCTGATCGCCGGCATGCGGGGTTGGCTGACCGTCCTGGCGGTCGTCGCCCTGCTGGCGGGATGGATGCTGCACTGGCGCCGCCTCCGCATGTGCCGGCGCGAGGACGCTTGCCGACGGCCGTCGCGACTGGCCGCCGGGCTCCTCGTCGCCGCGACGGTGCTGGTGATGCTATCGTTGGCCTGGCAGCCCTTGATAGAGCCCTGGATCCTGCTTCGCCTGGCGGCCGGCCAATGACGGCGGAAGTGCAGTTGCGGTCGACATTGGTCTGTCCGCATTGCGGCCATCAGGCGACCGAGACCATGCCGACCGACGCCTGCCTGTATTTCTACGACTGCCTGGGCTGCGGTCGGATGCTGAAGCCCAAATACGGCGACTGCTGCGTCTTCTGTTCCTACGCGGATGTCCCGTGTCCGCCGATACAGGTGGATGGGAAGGCCTGTTGCGGTTAGGTAGATGGCGTGGGGCCGCGCATCCATCGCCTTCGTCTTGAACAAGGATTTGGCCGCCAGCCTCCGGGCTGTTTTGGGCGAAACTCTGGACTATGCTCCGGATCATTTGCGGCGGTCGCACTAGCGGCGCCTATCCAGGAGACGGTGGTGACGGGCGAAATCGTCGAACTGTTTGTGTTGAGGAGCGGCGATCGGTGGACCGTCATGTCCGAGGGCGTCGCGCGAGGAAGTTTCGACTATCAGGTGGATGCTGAAGAGGCCGCCATCCGGCTTGCCCGGGGTGCGCAGGCGAAAGGATGCCGCAGCGGCGTGATGTCCCCGGACCGGGGAAGCCAGATGCGCAGGGTCTGGCCAATCTAGCTCGACCGCGCACAATGATCGCCGTGGCGATCTGAGGGGAGCGTTCTATCCTCGCCGACGTTGTCGGTCAGCAGGCATGCGATTTTCGGAGAGAGTCCAGATGACGATCAGGGACGAGGTTGATCATGCGATGGACGTCTATCACGGCGACGACCTGCAGTACGTCACGGTGGGTTTCGATCAGTGGGACCAGTTTTGCCGCGAGGTCGGGCTGACGCCGGCGCCCGACTATCCCGGCTCCTCCGATGTCGAGGTCAGCTATCGCGGCATGAGCGTTCGGCCGGGAATGTCCCCGGATGAGATCGTCCTCGTCACCGGCGAATAGCGCTCGCGCAAAGGGCAAAAAAAGGCTGAGCAAGGTCGCGCCGGTGGCCGCCGAACGAAGCGGGGTCGTTCCGCGGCGCGGCCGGTGGATCTCAAGGTGCTCGGCCGTTGTCGTTGTCCTTTGCGGACGTCATCGAACAGTCATGGCTCGCTGACCCGGCGCTACCGGCCCAGCATGCGTCGGCATTGGGCGTGGGTCATTCCCATCGGGCTCACGCCGCCGCTCTTTTCAGCGCTGTGACTGTGGGTCGCGCCTTCGCCCATGGTGCGGAGCATTTGTTCGCACGACGTCCGTTGTTCGGCCGTCGGGGGCGCGGTGGTCGCGCAGGCTGAAACGCTGACGGCCAGCGCCAGGGCGCTCACGAGAGCAAGGGATTTGTTCATGTGGCCGGTCCTCCCGAAGACAGTCTTCGATTCCCTTCTACCGGCGCTGGCGAACGGCGCTTTGATCCAAAGCAAACGGCGCGGGAGCCCAGCCCGCCAAAGGTTCGGATTTGTCGGCAGTGTCGGAGGGGGCGGTGCTTTGAGCGAGGCGTTCGATGAAGAACGCGCTTTCCGATGATGGGTCAGATTCCAACCGAATAACGCCCGGACCCTCAGGGCTCCCGATTAAAAGCCTCACCGCCCTTCCGCCGATGGAAACCTTCTTTTTCGGAGTTCGCGCCGGCCGGCCTGACCCGGGGCCTCGCTCGCGTCAGGGGCAGGTCCGAGGACTTTCGAACCGGCGTCGAATCCAGGCGCGGCCGGGTTTCTCGACGAGCAGATGCAGGGCGGCCGCGATCAACGCCGTGGCGACAAACAACCCGGTCAGTTCGATCGGTGTGATCCGGAAGGCGCTGTCGATGCCGCGGAGTTCAGCGACGACGCCCTTCCAGGCTACGATCACCGGCATGTGCACGAGATAGAGGGCGAAGGACGCCTCGCCGGCGAAGACCAGGGCCGGGGCGGCGAGGGGGCCCTCGCAGTCCGCGCGTGCAAGCAGGGACCAGGTCAGGATCACGGGGGCTGAGAGGGCGACGATGATGCGGTCATCCAGCGACAGCTGCATGGCGCCGAGCAGGACCAAGGTGGTGAACAGGGCTGCGGCGATGGCGACGGGCCGGCTCCAGCGCCAGCGATGGCCCAGGGCGTAAAGCGCCATGCCGATCAGAAATTCCGGGACGATCCGCAGAATGCCGAGGGAATCCTCGGCCCGGGGCAGGACCTTGCCGAACGCCTGAACGTACAGGGCGTCGAACACGACGAACGCCACCGCCCCCGTCCCGAGCAACGCCCAGGGGCGAGCCCGGAACCGCAGGGCCAGCCATGCGAAGGCCGGGAACAGGAGATAGGCGAACCATTCCGCCGACAGCGACCAGCTCGGTCCGCTCCAGTGGATGACCGCGTCCGTCGGGAACCAGGCCTGGACGAGGAACAGGGTCTGGAAGAAGGCCAGCGGCGGATAGCTGTCGGCGTCGAACCGGACCCCGGCCGCGGTGGCGCCCAGGACCATGACCAGCACGCTGGCCAGCACCGAGACGTGTAGGGGGTAGAGCCGCGCCAAGCGGGCGATGAGGAAGCGCCTGTAGCTGAAGGTCCCGGCGGCGAACGCCGGCCCGTAGACGTGGGCCAGGATGAAGCCCGACAACATGAAGAAGGCGTCCACCGCCAGCCGGCTGCGCTCGATGATCGGGCTGAAGCCCAAGGCCGGATCCCATTGGAGCTGGTAGTGGAACAGCACCACGCCCACGGCCAGGAAGGCCCGCAGACTGGTCAGGGCTCTCAGCTCGGCCGGATAGCCGTCGCGGGTCGGCGGTACGGACGTCATGAGCAATGGCCCCCCCAAGGCGGGCGGAACACGACGGTCCACCTATCTGGGATACGCATCGGATACGTACATCCCTCGTCCCGCCGCGTCAGGCGCCAGTCCAGCGGTGCCGTGGGCCCGGCAAAGCGGCGATGGTCCGCTCCTACCCGTTGCGAGGGGCTCATGGTGCGCGGCTTGCGGGTTTCGCCGGAAGGCGCGATGACAACTGCCGTCGGCGATGGGACCGGCGCGGACGCCGCGACACTATGGCTTCGCCTTCATCGAGCGCAGTTTTCGCCATGGGCGACGGATGGGCCGCCTATGCGGGCCCGCATGAAGCGCACGCCGCTCACGCCCATGTCGCGATACAGCTGGCCGTGGCCCGCACGGGCTCGGTCCGCGTGGTTCTGGAAGACCATCGCACCTTGAGCGGTCAGGCGATCGTCATCGGCCCGCGGGTTCGCCATCGGATGACCGACGAGGGCGGGTCGGTCCTGCTGTTTTACCTGGAGACGCACACGCCGTTGGCCTCGAGCCTTCTGGCGCTGATAGCGCCGGCCGTCGCGGCCGTCGCTCCGCCCTCCGTGACGGCCCTGTTGAGCCCTGAGGCCCAGCCGGACCGCATCGTGGCGGGCCTCAGAGAAGGGCTCGGCGTCAAGGAAGTGAAGCTGGATCCACGCCTTGAAGGGGCGCTCCTCAAGGCGTCCGAAGACCCGGCGCCCGGCGCCGTCGCCCGGGCGGCCCGGGCGGTCGGCCTGTCCCCCGCGCGCCTCCGGGTTCTGGCCCAGGCGCAGATGCAGGCTCCGCTGTCGCAATGGCTGCTATGGCGAAAGCTGCAGAGGGCCGGGCATGAGATGGCGTCGGGCGCGGGCCTGGTGGAGGCGGCGATCGCCGGCGGTTTCGCCGACCAGGCGCATCTGAACCGCGTCACGAAACGCATGTTCGGCGTGACGCCCTTGCAGGCGTCGAGCGTCGTGCGTTCTGCGGACAATCGGTTCGTTCAATAAGCCGCCCGCCGGCCGCGTCATCCTGGGGCGTCCCTGGAGCCCTCCGATGCCCCTCGCCCGGTTTCTCGTCCGTCTCGGTTATGCGCCGGTGTTCTTCGCGGGATTCCTTGGGGCCGCGGTGACCTTGGCCGAGCGCGGGGCGCCCCCGTGGAGTCTGCCGATCCTGCTCGGGCTGGCGCTGGCGGTCTCGTTCGCCGCCGAGCGTCTGGCGCCCTACGAACCCGTCTGGAATCAACCCCACGGGGACGCCGGCCGCGATTTGATCCATGCGGCGGTCAATGAGGCGTCGATTGTCCTCTCGGTTCTGGCCCTGCCCCTTGTGTCCGGCGTGATCCCGGGTCTCGACGTCTGGCCGTCCGGCTGGCCGCTATGGGGACAACTGGCGGTCGCCATAGTGGCGGCGGACTTCGGCATCACCCTGGCGCACTACGCCAGCCATCGCATCCCGGCGCTCTGGTCGTTGCACGCCGTGCATCATTCCGTCGAACGGATGTATGGTTTCAACGGCCTGCTGAAACATCCCCTCCATCAGGCGATAGAATTGACGGCCGGTGTTGCGCCGCTGGTGCTCCTCGGCATGCCCTCGGACGTCGCCTGGCTTCTGGCCTTCGCCGTGGCGATCCAACTGATCCTTCAGCACTCCAACGTCGATATGAAGATCGGACCGCTGATCTACATATGGGCGGTCGCCCCGGCCCACCGACACCATCATCTGGCGTCGCAGACCGAGGGTGACGTCAATTTCGGCCTGTTCACCAGCCTGTGGGACCATCTGCTGGGAACGTTCCGGTCGGGGGCCGACACGCCTCGGACGGGCCAGATCGGCGTGTCCGGTCGGCCCGACTACCCCAGAGGATATCTCCGGCAACTCGCCGAACCCTTCCGACGGGGTGTCTGACACCCTGTCGCACTAGCGCGAGGCGCGTCCGAGCAGCTCGATCAGTTCGTTCGCCTTGGCCTTGCGCTCGGCCGGATCGTCGCCGGTCATCGCGCCCATGACGCAGTGGTCGAGGTGATCCTTGAGGACCTCGCTCTCGACACGCAGCAGGGCGGCCCGCACCGCCTGCAGCTGGGTCAGCACGTCCACGCAGTATCGGTCATCCTCGACCATCCGGGCGATGCCGCGCACCTGTCCCTCGATCCGGTTGAGACGGTTCATCACCTTGGGCTTGGTCAGGGTCTGCATCCAATTCCTCGTTCCAGTCATTCCCTATACCCTATGATGGTATCTTGCGCGATACCCCAATGGGGTATATTTGGCGTCCAGCCGATTCAGGAGCCCGCCATGTCCACGTCCTCGCATTCCCATCCGGACGGTCACGCCGGTTGTTCGACCCACACGGCCGACAGCGGCGCGAAGGCCGTCGACCCGGTCTGCGGCATGACCGTCGATCCGGCGACCGCGGCGCATCGCGCCGCTCACGAAGGCCGGGACTATTTCTTCTGCTCGGCGGGCTGCCGGACCAAATTCGTCGCCGAGCCGGACCGATACCTGGGCGAGAAGCCGCAGCCTGCGCCCGTCGTCCCGGGCGCGATCTACACCTGCCCGATGCATCCGGAGGTGCGCCAGGAAGGCCCCGGCTCCTGCCCGATCTGCGGTATGGCGCTGGAACCGGAGACGGTGACCGCCGAGGCGCCGGTCAATCACGAACTGATCGACTTCACCCGCCGCTTCTGGGTCAGCCTGGTGCTGACCCTGCCGGTCTTCGCTCTGGAGATGGGCGGGCATCTGACCGGCCTGATGATGCGGATACCGGGACAGACCTCGAACTGGATCCAGTTCGCCTTGGCGACGCCGGTGGTGCTGTGGGCCGGATGGCCCTTCTTCCAGCGGGGCTGGGCCTCGATCCGCAACCGCAGCCTCAACATGTTCACGCTGATCGCTATCGGCGTTGGCGCGGCGTGGGTCTACAGCGTGGTCGCGGTTCTGGCTCCGGGCCTGTTCCCGGCGGCAGTCCGGCGAATGGACGGCAGCGCGCCGGTCTATTTCGAGGCGGCGGCGGTGATCACCGTCCTCGTTCTGGTGGGCCAGATCCTGGAGTTGCGCGCGCGGGAACAGACGTCCGGCGCTATCCGGGCGCTGCTGGATCTGACGCCGAAGACCGCGCGCCGCGTGCGTGACGACGGCGGCGACGAGGATGTGACGCTCGACCTGGTCGCCGTCGGAGACCGGTTGCGCGTCCGGCCCGGCGAAAAGGTGGCGGTCGACGGCGAAATCCTGGACGGCCGGGTGACCATCGACGAATCTCTGGTCACGGGAGAATCCATGCCGGTGACCAAGGAGGTCGGCGACAAGGTCGTCGCCGGTTCGCTCAACAAGACCGGCTCGTTCGTGATGCGGGCCGACAAGGTGGGCGCCGACACCCTGCTGGCCCGGATCGTCCAGATGGTCGCCCAGGCCCAGCGCAGCCGCGCGCCCATCCAGCGGCTGGCCGACCAGGTGTCGGGCTGGTTTGTCCCGGCGGTGATCGCGATCGCGGTTCTCGCGGCCGTCGTCTGGGGCCTGGCCGGACCCGAGCCGCGCCTGTCGTACGCCCTCGTGGCCGCGGTGTCGGTGCTGATCATCGCCTGTCCCTGCGCCCTGGGCCTGGCCACGCCCATCTCCATCATGGTCGGGGTGGGACGCGGGGCCCAGGCCGGGGTGCTGATCAAGAACGCCGAGGCGCTGGAGCGCTTCGAGAAGGTCGACACCCTGGTGCTCGACAAGACCGGCACCCTGACCGAGGGACGGCCATCGGTCACGGCGATCCGGCCCGCGGCCGGTTTCGACGAGGTCGAGCTTCTGAGGTTGTCCGCCAGCCTTGAGCGGGGCAGCGAGCACCCCCTGGCCGACGCCGTCGTCCGCGCTGCCAGCGACAGGAACCTCGTCCTCTCGGAGGCGTCGGAGTTCGACAGTCCGGTCGGACGGGGCGTCACCGGGATGGTCGATGGCCGCCGCGTGGCCCTCGGCAACGGCCGCTACCTCAGGGAAATCGGGGTCGACGTCGCGCCGCTCGAGGCCGAGGCCGAGGCGCTTCGCCGGGACGGCGCCACCGCCATCTTTGTGGCCGTGGACGGGGCCGCGGCCGGCGTCCTCGGCATCGCCGATCCGGTCAAGGCGACGACCGCCCAGGCCATCCGCGATCTGAAGGCGGCGGGGCTGCGCCTTGTGATGATGACGGGTGACAACCGCACCACGGCCGAGGCCGTGGCGCGCCGGCTCGGCATCGACGACGTCCAGGCCGAGGTCCTGCCCCAGGACAAGGCCGCCGTCGTCGAGCGTCTGCGCGCCGAGGGCCGGGTCGTGGCCATGGCCGGCGACGGGGTCAACGACGCCCCGGCCCTGGCCGCCGCCGACGTCGGCGTGGCCATGGGCGCGGGGTCGGATGTGGCGATCGAGAGCGCCGGCGTCACCCTGCTGGGGGGCGACCTGCAGGGCATCGTCCGGGCGCGCAAACTGTCTAAGGCGGTGATGGGCAATATCCGTCAGAACCTCGTGTTCGCGTTCGGCTACAATACGCTCGGCATCCCGATCGCGGCGGGCCTGCTCTATCCGGTCTTCGGCCTGCTGTTGTCGCCGGCCCTGGCGGCCTTGGCCATGGCCCTGTCATCCGTCAGCGTCATCGGCAATGCGCTGCGGCTTCGGGCGGTCAGGCTTTGACCATCGACTGGCGCGCTCGAGACCGCCGGGGAAAACCATGACAGCCGTCAGCCCATTACGCATCCCGGCGGTTGATCCCTCGCATGATCCGACGGTGTTCGGGCATATTTAATCGTGGTGGAACCGTGGCGGCGGGTCCGGATTACGCTGGCTTCGATGTCCGGTGGGGACAGTCGTCCGGGCGAGCGCAACGCCCGCCCGGATGCAGCGTCGCCGGGCGCACCTCATTGTCTGGCCGCCTGGCGATCCGGCTGGCGACCGTCCCAAGCGGAGATCCCCGATGTTCAACCCGATCGTCACCCGCCCGTCCCTCCTGCTCGCCGGCTGTTCCGCGCTCGTCCTGACGGCGTGCAGCCCCGCGGCGGAGCCGCCCGCAACGTCCAAGGCCGAAGAGTCCGCGCACGCTTCGGAGCCCATGGCGATGGCGCAGACGCCGTTCTCCGCCGCCGAAACCAGGATGCACGAGGCCATGATGGCGGCGACGGGAGCCGATGCGGGCGAAACCTGGGCGCGCAAGATGATCCCGCATCACCAGGGCGCGCTCGACATGTCCCAGATCGTGCTGCGGGACACCCAGGACGCCGACATTCGCCGGATGGCCCAGAAAACCGTCGAAATGCAGACCACGGACATCGCCGAGCTGCGGCGCTGGCTCGAGACGCGGGTCGGGGCCGCCGCCGGCGCGGCCGCGCCGGGCGGGGGCGGGGAACCTCCCTTCGCGCCGGCCGAAACGAAGATGAAGGACGCCATGATGTCGGCGACCGGGGCCAACACGGACCGGATGTGGGCCAGCAAGATGATCGCTCACCACCAGGGCGCGCTCGAGATGTCCCAGGTGGCGCTCCGCGAAAGCCAGGACGCCGGCATCCGGCGCATGGCGCAGAAGACGATCGAGATGCAGACCGCCGACATCGCCGAGATGCGCGCCTGGCTCGCGGCCCACCCGGTCGGCGGGTCCTGACGCGGCTCTCACGGGCGGAGCGTGTTTGACTGAAAGAGGGGCAGGGACATGGAAAAGATGACGGGCATGAATCACACGCAGGCCATGAAGGGCAGCTATCGATCATTCGCGATCGAGCTCGTCCTTGATTTCATCATCATGTACCTGGTGATGTACACGATGATCGCATCCCTCGATCACTTCTACTTCAATCTCAACAACGTCTACATGACCCTGATGATGGTCTCTCCCATGGCCATCCTCATGCTGGTGTTCATGCGATCGATGTATCCGTCGAAGCGGACCAATCTACTGATCGGCGGGGCGGCCGCCCTGGTGTTCGCGGTCAGCTTCTGGGGCATGCGGACCCAGGCGGCGGTCGGGGATGCGGAATTCCTGCGTTCGATGATACCCCACCACTCCGGCGCCATCCTGATGTGCAACGAAGCGGAGTTGAAAGATCCCGAGGTGCTCGGTCTGTGCGAGGAGATCGTCAGCTCCCAGGCGCGGGAAATCGCCCAGATGAAGGCCCTTCTGGCGCGGCGGTAATCCGGCGGGCGGCCGCGAGGGCCGCCGGCGCGGTCGGCTCTGCGGCAGCGTGTCGCGAGGGCGGGCCGCGCCGCTTGCGTAAAACCTTTTAGATCGCGCCTCAGGAGGCGCGACCATGACTTTCAGGAGTATCCCATGAAGCTGGATCGTCGAGCGCTGCTGCGCGGCGCCGTCGCCGGAGGCGGTCTTGCGGCCTTGCAGGGCTTGATGCCCGCCTGGGCCCAGACGGGGTCTCCGGGGCTGCGGGCGGACCTGCCGACCCTCACCGGCCCGAACATCGATCTGACGGTCGGCCAGACGCCGTTCACCGTGAACGGGCGCACCGCCATGGCGACGACGATCAACGGCGTGCTCCCGGCTCCTGTGCTTCGCCTTCGCGAGGGGCAGAACGTCCGACTGGCCGTGACGAACCAGCTCGACGAGGACACCTCGATCCACTGGCACGGCATTCTGCTGCCGTTCCAGATGGACGGCGTCCCCGGCGTCAGCTTCCCGGGCATCCGCTCGCGCGAAACCTTCGTCTACGAGTTCCCGGTCCGGCAGTCGGGCACCTTCTGGTACCACAGCCACTCGGGTTTGCAGGAGGCGCTCGGCCACTACGGACCCCTGGTCATCGATCCGGCCGGGGCGGATCCGGTCGGCTACGACCGCGAGCACGTGCTGGTGCTGTCGGACTGGAGCTTCATGCATCCGCACGAAATCTTCGAGAAGCTCAAGAAGAGTCCCGGCTACTTCAACCGGCAGCGCACCACCCTGGCCGGCCTGCTGGACGGCAGCGACCGGATGAGCCTGGAGGAGCGCCGGATGTGGGGCGAGATGCGGATGGATCCGCGCGACATCCTCGACGTCAACGGCTCGACGTACACCTATCTGATCAACGGCCATGGGCCCCAGGAGAACTGGACCGGCCTGTTCCGGCCCGGGGAGCGGGTGCGGCTGCGCATAATCAACGCCTCGGCCATGTCGATCTTCAACGTCCGCATCCCCGGCCTCCCCATGACGGTGGTCCAGGCCGACGGCGAGAACGTGCGCCCGATCGAGATCGACGAGTTCCAGATCGCCGCCGCCGAAACCTATGACGTCATCGTTCGGCCGACCGAGGACCGCGCCTACACCATCGTGTCGGAAGCCATCGACCGCTCGGGCATGGGCCGCGCCACCCTGGCGCCCCGCCTCGGCATGACGGCCGAGGTTCCGCCGCTTCGCGAGGTTCCCAACCTGACCATGAAGGACATGGGCATGGGAGACATGGGGGGCATGAGCGGAATGGATCACGGGGCCATGGGAGCCCAGTCGGGCGGAGCGATGGCCGGAATGGACCACGGGGCTATGACGGGCGCGCCCGGCGCGGCCATGGCGGGCATGGATCACGGCGCCATGGCCCCCCAGGCCCCCGCCGGGACGATGTCCGGTATGGACCACGGCTCCATGTCCGGCATGAACATGCGCGATCCGGAGAACGCCCCGCCCGACATGGCGGTGGGGGTGGGCGTCGACGCCATCGCCATGGCGCCGGCCAATCGCATGGGCGAGCGGCCGATCGGGCTTCAGGACGTGCCGCATCGCGTCCTCGTCTACACGGACCTGGTGTCGCTCGCGCCCAACAAGGATCAGCGTCCCCCGTCCCGGACGATGGAGATTCACCTGACCGGCAACATGGAGCGGTTCATGTGGGGCTTCGACGGGCGCAAATTCAGCGAACTGGTCGAACCGATCCGGTTCGAGCGGGACGAGCGGGTGCGCGTGACCCTGGTGAACGATTCCATGATGGCGCACCCGATCCACCTGCACGGCCATTTCTTCGAGCTGGTCACCGGCGGCCCGGACGGTCACCAGCCGCTCAAGCACACCGTCAACGTTCCGCCGGGCGGCAAGGTCAGCTTCGACCTGACCGCGGACAATCCGGGCGACTGGGCCTTCCACTGTCACCTGTTGCTGCACATGCATGCCGGGATGTTCAACGTCGTCACGGTCCGTCCGATGGAAGGAGCCGCATCGTGAAGACGTCGGTCGCCATCCTTCCCCTGATCCTCGCGGCGGCTTCCGCGGCGGCGGGGACACCGGCGCTGGCGCAGAGCCACGCTGGACATGCCATGCCCGCGCCGGTTCGCCAGGCGCTTCCGGAGGGTTGCGTCGCGCGCGGCTCCCCCACCGCCGACGCATCCCGGACAGGCATGCCCGGAGCGCCGACGTGCCCGACGGGCGCGGTGCCGGTCCGTCTGCAGGCTCCGGCGATGCCGGCGGGACACGACATGTCGACCATGGGCCAGACGCCTGCTCCGGCCGCGGCGTCCGCTCGTGCCGGGCACGACATGTCCGCTATGGGCCAGACCCAACCGGCTCCGGCCGCTGCGTCCCCTCACACCGGCCATGACATGTCGACGATGGGCCAGACGCAGCCGGCTCCGGCCGCCGCGTCCCCGCATGTTGGCCATGACATGTCGACCATGGGCCAGACCCCGCCCGCTCCGGCGATGCCGGCGGGGCACGACATGTCAACGATGGGTCAAACCCAGCCCGCGCTGGCGATGCCCGCAGGTCACGATATGTCGACGATGGGCCAGACTCCCGCTCCAGCAATGCCGGCGGGTCATGACATGTCGACCATGGGCCAGACGCCGGCGGGCTACGACATGTCCGCAATGGCCATGCCGCCTGACGTCCCGACCAGCGCGGACAATCCGGGACGTCCGCCGGAAACCCCGGCTCCGGCGGGCGCGACAAGTGGGCCGACCAACGCCGCCGACCTGCTGTTCGACCCCGCCGAAATGGCGGCGGCCCGCGCCCAGCTCCGAGTCGAGCATGGAAACGTCCGCACGACGGCGGTCATCCTCGACCAGCTGGAAGCGACCTTCGGGGACGACGAGGAAGGCTACGCCTGGAATGCCCAGGGCTGGAGCGGCGGCGACATCAATCGCTTCTGGTGGAAGTCGGAAGGGGAGGGCGCTTTTGGCGGCGAGGTCGAGGAGGCCGAGATCCAAGCCCTCTACAGCCGGGCGTTCCGACCCTTCTTCGACTTCCAGACCGGCCTGCGGCAGACCTACCGGCCCGAAGGCGACCGGACAGATCTCGTCGTCGGCATTCAGGGGCTGGCGCCCTACTGGTTCGAGGTCGATGGAGCTGTCTTCCTGTCCAACAAGGGCGAACTGACAGCGCGGGGAGAGGCCGAATACGATCAGCGCATCACCAATCGCTGGATCGTCCAGCCCCGGGCCGAGGTGGTGCTGTCGGCGGAGGACATCCCCGAGCTCCGTATCGGATCTGGCCTGTCCTCGCTCCAGGTTGGGGCCCGGCTGCGGTACGAATTCCGCAAGGAGTTCGCGCCCTACGTCGGCGTGGAATGGACCAGGAGCTTCGGCAATACGGCGGACTTTCTGGAAGCTGACGGGCGAAGCGCGGAAGACACCCGACTGGTCGTCGGCATTCGGGCCTGGTTCTAGCGAAGGCTGGCGGGTTCATCTTGGCGCCGGGCCCGCGCAGTCAACCAGCGGGGGGGCATGAGGATGCCCTCGCGTGGGTCAGTGCGCCACTATAGCCAGTGTCTTGCGCACGCTGGTGTCCGGCCGGGTGGGGTCCAATGACAGCGACTCGGCGAACCCGGGCCGTCGCTATCGATCTGGATGACACCTTGATCTCAGCCTATCGCCGCCCGGACCTGGCGTGGCGTAGGGTCTGTCAGTTGTACCAGACCGAGCTTGGCGACCTGGCTCCGGACCATGCGGCGCGGGCCCTGACGGAGGCGGGGCGGGCTTTCTGGAGCGATCCGGAAAGCCACGCCATCGGCCGCGGAGCCCCGAGGCAGGCCAGGCGCATCATCGCGGCCAAGGCCTTTGAGGCCCTGCGGCGCGACGGATGTGCGACGCCCTCTCCGGAAATCGCCGAACGCCTCGCCGACGCCTTCAGCCTTCATCGCGACCGGCAGATGCGGCTCGAACCCGGGGCGGACGCCGTGTTGGTCCATCTGCGGGATGCCGGATACCGGCTGGCGCTTCTCACCAACGGCGCCGGTCCCCTGCAGCGCGCCAAGATCGAGCGTTTCGGCCTGGCTTCGCATTTCCACCACATCCAGATTGAAGGCGAGGTCGGCGTGGGGAAGCCCGATCCCGCAGCGTTCAGGCGAATGTTCGCCGCCCTGGCCGTCGAACCGGCAGAGGTCTGCGTCGTCGGCGACAGTCTGGTATGGGACATTCGCCCGGCCATGGCGCTGGGCTGTTTCACAATTCTGTACGATCCGGAGGCTGGCGAAGCTGTTGGACGCGGTTCAGGGGACGCCCACGTCGTGGTCCGGACCCTGGCGAGCCTGGCGACCCATCTCCCCGGAGCGGCGAGGCCGCCTTGGAGCGAGTGATCGCGCCGGGTTGCGACCGCCCGGAGCCGACAATGCTCACGGCGGAGGGTGACCTCCGGCGCCCGGACCGGGAGGCGACGGAAGCCCATCCACGACGAAAAACGCCGCGCAGCAGGTTGCGCGGCGTTCCTCCACATCAGGCGTCGGCCCCCCAAGGGGGCGGGAGGCCGACTCCTCAGTGAACCATGAAACGGACGACGCCGTTCATCTGATGGCCGTCGGCGCCCTTCGCGGCCCAGGCGGCGGAATAGGATCCCGGCGCAAGCGTGGGCAGAGGCGCGGTGACGGTTGTGGCCGGCGGCGCCTCGGATGACACCACCACATCGACCGGCTGGCCCGCGGCGCCCGTCAGCCTGAGCGACGTCAGGGTCATGGCGTGCGGAAATGTCGCCGAAAACGCCGTCGGGGCGGCGGCCAGCATGGCGTTGTCCGCCGGCGCGGTGACGACGCCGTTGGCAGGCGCCTGCACGGCGGCGTGTTCCTGGGCTGACACGCCGGCGTGCGAATGACTCTGGGCGTGGGCGAGTGAGACGGGAGCCAGCGCCGCCACGGCGGCGAGGCTGGCGAAGATTGAACGGTTCATGAGAAAGTTCCTGATGCTTACGCGAACTATTGTTTGGGCGGCATGGTCATGCCGTCCATCTTCGACATGTCATGGCCGGCCATCGGATCGGCGGGCGGCGGCGTCGGAGCGGGAGCCGGCGCGGGCCGGGCCGCCGGGGCTTGCGGTGTCGAGGCCCGCGGGGCCGTGGCGGGCGCTGGCGCGGCGGCCTGCGGCTGCGGTGTCGGCTCGGGCGCAACCACCGGCGCGGCGTCCATCGGCGTCGCTGCCGAGGCGTCCGGCGCCGGCTGGGCCTCGACTGGCTGAGGTTCGGCGGCCGGCTGACAGGCGCCCAGGGTGAACGCCGCAGCGGCGGCGAGGATCGAGAGTCTCATGTGGCAAGCTCCTGAAGAAATGGGCGGCCGTCGAGCGAGAGTGAGCGACGCCTTCATAATGGAGTACGCGGGCGCGAGCCGCAGCCCTCGCCCGATATGGATCGACCGGCCCTGGCTCCCGTAGGAATGCAGCGATCAGCGAGCATAGACGAACGGCCGGAAGCCTTCAGTCCGGAACGGCCCGAAAGGCGGCCGTGCCGTCCAGGGCCTCAGACAATTTGCGACGGGCGCGCGCCACGCGGGTCTCTACCGTCTTTGTAGAGACGCCAAGCAGTCCGGCCGTTTCCGCCTGACTGCGTCCCTCGATCGTGGTGAGCAGGAGCGGCGCCTTGAGGTGAGGGGGCAAACGGCTCATCGCCTCGTTCAGCCGGGCGAGCCGGTCGCGGGCCTCCATCCGTTCATCCGCCGACTCGGCCCCGTCCGGCACGGACATGGCTTCCGGCGACGAGAGATCGACGCCGCCCCGGATGAGCCGTCGGACAAGACCGCGGCGGCTCCAGTCCCGGCATTTGTTGAGCGCGATGGTCCGGATCCAGGCCTCGAAGGGGCGCGTCGGATCGTAACGGCGAATGTTGATCCAGGCCGCCGCATAGGTCTCCTGCAACAGATCCCATGCCTCCTGCTCGTCGCCGACATAGCGCCGGATGAAGCGGAACAGAGCCGTCTTGGTCTGCCGCATCAATTCGCTGAAGGCCGCCCGGTCGCCCCCGGCGGCGCGGGCTGACAGGTCCGCTGAACTCTCCACCCGGACCGCTAGTCTTCGTTGGGCGTAAGAGCCGCGACGATGCGGTCGTCGAAGACCTCCGCCTGGGCCGGCGTCAGCACGGACCGCATCTCGAAGACGTGGGTGATGGTCTCCTTCTGCAGGGCGCCCATCGCGACGTGAAAGTGGTCCACCGCGGCCTGGACCTGGGGTCCGTCGCCATCACTCTGTTGGATGGCGCGCGCCAGTTCCAGATTCGCCGCGCGGATGTCGGCTTCGAGCGCGGGCCGGCGGGCGGCGAACCGGGCTTCGACGGCCTCGATACGGGTCAGCTGATCAGGCGAGAGCTTCAAGTCATGGTGGACGATGTCGTGCAGGGACGGCGGTTCGCGCCGGCTGAGCACCCAACTGGCGCTGATCCAGGTGCCCGCGCCGCTGGCGACAGCCGCCAGCACGGCGGTCAGTGCGATCGCCCGCCAGCCGCGCATCACCGGCCGGCTTCCAGACGCACCAGGGGCGACAGACCCGCATCGACCGTGAAGATGGCCATATCCCCACGCGGTCGGGGAGCGGCGACCGCGCCGACGCCGCCCACGGTCAGGCCGGTGACCAGGGCCATGGCGACGGCGCCAAGGCGCAGTTGCCCGGTCAGCCTTTCGCCGCGAAGCGCGTCGACCCGGCGCCAGACGAGCGGCTCGAGCCCGTCGAGCGACCGACCGGCGGACATGGCCGCCGATCGATTCAGAAGATCATCCAGATTACGCGTCATCGAACACTCTCCTAGCGCCCCTAATCCCTACTACGCCGAAACGGGCGGAATCCCTCAATCGAGGGGACGGCTTCCCGGATGCGTAGTTAGCAGAAGGCACAGGATGTGAGAGAACAATGGCGATACGCAAATTTCTGCCGGGGCTCGCCCTGGCGCTGGCGCTTTCAGTCAGCGCGCCGGCGTACGCGCATGAGGCCCACGAGAAGGCCGCAGCAGCTCGGGCCCAGGTCGCCACGCCGACGGCCGCCGTTCCGGACGGCGGCGTGATGGCCATGCCGGGCATGGCCCAGGACATGGACCACGGAGCCATGATGGCGGACGAGGCTCCCAAGCCCATGCCCGAGCGCCTGTATCGCTGGCTCGGGGCCATGCATCCGGCCGCGGTGCATTTCCCCATCGCGCTGTTCCTCGTCGCCGCCCTTCTCGAGATCGCCGCGCTGACGCTCCGCCGGCCTGTCCTGACCCAGGGCACCCGCGTCATTATCGCCCTGGCCGCGATCTCTGCGCTCGCCGCGGTGGCGCTGGGGTGGTTCGCCATGGGCCTCCCCGGCAAGGACGACGCGACCCACGCTTATCACCGGTGGCTCGGCACCTCGATCGCCGTTCTGGGCCTGTTGAGCTGGTGGGCGAAGGAGCATTGGGTCCGCCGACCGGGACGCCGGCGTGAGCTGATCTACGTCGGCCTGTTGACGCTCACCGCCGCCGCCGTGATGGTCAACGGCCTGCTGGGCGGGATGCTGACCCACGGCGTGAGACATCTTATGTTCTGACGGCCTCAAGGACACGCGTCGCCCGCCCCATAGTT
The DNA here is from genome assembly GCF_035561115.1 of Brevundimonas sp. Taxonomy (GTDB): domain Bacteria; phylum Pseudomonadota; class Alphaproteobacteria; order Caulobacterales; family Caulobacteraceae; genus Brevundimonas. The sequence goes on along the minus strand of NZ_DATMYH010000021.1, from coordinate 51,383 downwards.
TTCCATCCACTTTCGCCGGACCAGGACGCTTTCGCGGCCGCGGCTAACCAGGAGCTTTGATCCATGTCGTTTCGTTCAGCACTCGCCGGATCGGCGCTCGCCGCCGTCCTCGCTACCTCCGCCCAGGCCCAGACCCAGGCGCCCCACTCTCACGCCCCCGGCTCGGCCCACACCCCAGGCTCGGCACACGCTCCCGGCCATGCGCAAGCCGCTGACGAGGCGCAGGTCCGAACCGTCGTCGCCGCCTACAAGGACGCCATTACCCGGATGGACGTGTCACAGACCCCGGCTCTGTTCTGGGAGGACTCGGCGATTTTCGAGAACGGCGGCGTAGAGGGGACTTTCGCCTATTACCTCGAGCACCATCTCGGACCCGAGTTTACCGATCTGGCGGGTTTCGAGTTTCGCAACCACGAGATGACAGTGGAGATCGACGGCGATACCGCATTCGTGAGCGAGACCTATACCTATCACATCACCTTCAAGGACACGGCGCGCGAACCGATCGAGCGCCGCGGCGTCGCCACAAGCGTCCTGCGCAAGCGGGGCGACGAGTGGAGGTTCGCCATCTATCACTCTTCGGCTCGGCCCTTGCGCCGGGCGACCTGAAGACGCGGAAACGGGTTGCCCGGCCTCCCGATCACCAGAGTAATGAGCCAATGATAAAGTCGCTTTCGCGCCGCTCCCTTCTGATCCTCGGCGTCAGCGCCTCGGCAGCAGCGGCCTGCGCTCAAACCCCTCGTCCTTCGTCCGACCTCGCCGTCTACAAATCGCCCACCTGCGGCTGCTGCGGCGCATGGGTCGAACACATGACAGCGGCGGGGTTTCAGGCGCGGATAACCGAGGTGACCGACCCCGGCTCGGTCCGCCGCGCCCAAGGCGTTCCCGAGTCCTTGGCGTCCTGCCATACGGCCTTGATTGGCGGATATGTGCTGGAAGGTCATGTGCCGGCGGAGGATGTGCGCAGACTCCTGGCTGAACGTCCGGAGGCCGTGGGTCTCGCGGTGCCGGCGATGCCGCTGGGATCGCCCGGGATGGAGACGCCCGACGGCCGGCGGGAGCCTTACGAGACCTTGTTGATCCTCAAGAGCGGCGGCACGCGTGTGTTCGCGCGTCACGGCTAGGGCATGAAGATTCTCAAGCTCTCCACCCAGCTTCACAAATGGATCGCGCTGGTCGTCGGTCTTCAGGTGCTGTTCTGGGTCGGCGGCGGTCTGGTGATGACGGCCATCCCGATCGAGACGGTGCGCGGCGAACATCGCGCGGTCGAACTCAAGCCGGGTCCGCTGGAGCTCGGCGCGCTTCCGGCCCTCGGCGAGATCGCCCGTCGGGCCGGCGTCGCGCCCGTCCAGGCGGAGCTTCATTCCACGCCGAGGGGGCCGGCCTGGACCCTGAAGCCGGCGGCGGGCGAGCCGGTCATCGTGTCCGCCGCGACAGGTCGGCCGTTCGGACCGATGTCCGCCGCCGAGGTCTCGGCCTTCGCCAAGCGCGCCTACAAGGGTGAGGCGGGGGTTTCGGGCGCCGTTCTCCTGACAACGGCGCCAGAGGAGACGGGACGGACCGGGCCGCTTTGGCGGGTGGACTTCGCAGACCGCGAAAAGACCTCCTTCTACCTGTCGCCCGCCACCGGCGAGGTGGTGACGCGCCGCTCGGGCGTCTGGCGGATTTTCGACTTCTTCTGGCGTCTCCACGTCATGGACTGGAACGACGGCGAGGATTTCAATCACCCTCTGATCATCATCACCACGGCCTTGACGCTGAGCATCGTCGTGTCGGGGTTCATCCTGTTGTGGATCCGGATTTCGAGGGACGTGAAGACGGCGCGCGCGGCTCGAAAACGGGCGCCTTGACCTCGGCTCCAACCCCGACGGGGAACTGCTCTCGTGGGAGCGGCGACGCCGGACGGTCGCCTGAAGCGCATCTGGCGAGTCTCGCCACCGCCTGGCCGGCGCACCTCCTGCGTCAGGAGGAGGTGGCGGCCAACGGCGCGGAGATGTTCGCCACCACGCATGGCGGCTTTGAGCGCCTGGCGCCGATCTATCGCAACGCCCTGATCGAGACGCGGCACTCCTGCGTCCCGATCGACTGGTATCTGAAGCCGCACAGCTTCTCCGAACGCAACGACCTGTTCCTGAAGCATGCGGTGGCGCTGATGGCCGAGTCGGCTCAGAAGGCCCTGGACGAGGCCGGTCTGACGGCCGGTCAGATCGACACCATCATCACCGTCTGTTCCACCGGCATCGCCACGCCGTCGCTGGAGGCGCGGCTGATGCAAGTCATGCCGTTCCGCCCCGATGTGCGCCGCTTGCCGATCTTCGGCCTGGGGTGCGCCGGCGGCGTCATCGGCTTGGCCCGCGCCGCCGGCATGGCCCGCGCCGCGCCGGACAGCCGGGTGCTGTTGCTGGTGGTCGAGTTGTGCGCCCTGACGTTCCGCTTTCAGGACCGTTCCAAATCCAATCTGGTCGCCACCGCCCTGTTCGGGGACGGGGCGGCGGCGGCCGTCGTTTCGTGTCGCGAAGACGCGATCGGGCCGGTCGTCGGCGCGTCGCACGAGCACACCTGGCCCGACAGCCTGGACGTCATGGGATGGGACGTGGCCGACGACGGGCTGAAGGTCGTGTTCAGCCGCGACATTCCCAGCCTGGTTCAGGACGACTTCAAGCCCATCGCCGAGACGTTCCTGGCCCGGAACGGACTGACCACAGCCGACGTCGGCGGCTTCGTCTGCCATCCCGGCGGGGCCAAGGTCATCGACGCGCTTGAGGACTGTTTCGCCCTGACCGCCGGCGCGATGGTCCACACTCGCGAGACCCTGCGCGCCCACGGCAACATGAGCTCGGCCACGGTGTTGTTCGTGCTGAAGGCGGCGCTGGACGCCGACGAGCCCGGCCCACTGCTGCTGACCACCCTGGGGCCCGGGTTCACCACCGCCGTGATGCTGATCCATCCATGATCTGGCTGCCGGCCGTCCTCGCCCTGGTGGTCGCCCAGCGGCTCGCCGAGCTGTGGCTGGCGGCCCGCAACACCCGCCGCCTGAAAGCCGCCGGGGCCGTGGAGATCGGCGCGGGCCACTATCCGTTGTTCATCCTGCTGCACGGCGGCTGGCTGGCGGCCATCGCTATCTTCACGCCCTGGAACACTACGCCGAACCTCTGGCTGCTGGGTCTGTATCTGCTGCTGCAACTCGCCCGCGTCTGGGTCATCGCCACCCTGGGCCGGTTCTGGACCACCCGCATCGTCAGCCTGCCGGGCGCGCCTCTGGTCAGGACGGGACCCTACCGGTTCGTGCGTCACCCCAACTATTGGGTGGCGTCGCTTGAGATCGCAGTCCTGCCGCTCGCCTTCGGCCAGGTCGGCGTCGTCGTGGGGTTCAGCCTGCTCAACGCGCTGCTGATCGCCTGGCGGGTGCGGATCGAGGAGCGCGTCTTGACCGATCGGGGGGTAGAGCGGCGCAGCGCTTGAAAGCTGCTGTCCATTGTCGAGAAGCATGGACCCTGACTCTGGCCTGGCCGCAGCGCGCCTGCCCTGGCGCTGGCGGACCCGGCGTCGATGCGGGCCCGGCCCAGCGATCCCATTAACCATTCTCCCGATGCTGGTCTGGGTCCTCCGGATCGAAACATAAAAGGATTTCAGCCCCGTGGACCTCGACGCCTACTTGCAACGTATCGGCATTCCACGACGCTGTGCGCCGGACCTGGCATTCCTGCGGCGCATGCATCGCGCCCATCTGCGGACTATCCCCTATGAAAACCTCGATGTGCTGCTCGGTCGCGAGCTAAGCGTTGATGGTGACAGAGCTTTTGACAAGCTTGTAAGGGGCAATCGAGGCGGTTGGTGTTTCGAGATGAACGCATTGTTCGCGGGTGCGCTCGAGGCGGCGGGATATCGTGTGAGAACCTTGGCGGCCGTCATCAAGCGTGATCGATGGAACCGTTCCGAAGAGGGAGTACATCCGCTCCTTCGTATTGATCTCGACCAACCCTACTTGGCCGATGTCGGCTTTGGCGATGGCCTGCGCGAGCCCATTCCACTTCGTTCTGGGTTGCATCGACAAGGAAAACTGAACTTCTGGCTCGAACCTCTCGATTCAGAATGGTGGCGGCTTCACAATCACGCGAATGCCAGCATCCCCTACTACGACTTTACCCTGGAGCCCGTAGATCGCGCGCGTCTGATCGCTGCGTCGGAATGGATGCGGACGTCCTCCGCTTCGCCCCACCTTCGCAACGCTGTTTGCCAGCGGCACCTCGACGGCGGCATAGTGCTGCTTCTGGGGCGCGGCCTATGCCGGCTGCAAGGCCAGCGAACAACCGTGCGCCTGCTCGACGGTGCAGAGGCTTACGTCGCCAGTCTTCGGCGGGTGTTCGGCATCGTCTGCCCCGAAGCCGCGGCTCTCTGGCCGCGCATATGTGCTCAGCATGAGAAGGTAGTCGCCGAAGCGACTTCGCGCGCCACTGGAAACACAGGCCGAGCTCGGTTGAAGGACGGGGGGTGACGGCGACCGCATCGCTATGTGTTCCGACCCATTCGTGTCGTGCGCGATTACTGGCCCGCGATTGTGAGCGACGCCAGGTTCGGCATCCCAACCATTGGTTGGCGTCGCCTGAGATCGCCATCCTGCCGCTCGCCTTCGGCCAGGTCGGCGTTTTTCGCGGCGGTCTCCTTGTCGGTCCTATGCCGATCTAGATCAGACGGTGCGAAATTTCGGTCAGCGCCCGGAGGTCGGTCCCGAAGCGGGCGATTGAAGCCCGGTGCCGTTCCAGTTCGCCATAGGGAAGGTAGCGCACGTCAAGGTCCGCGATCCGGCTGAAGGCGGGCCGCCGCAACTGGGCGCGGACATCGCCCTCGCGGCTCTCTGGCGCCACCAGGAACAGGCCTGCGGACGTATGGAGCTCGCCAGACAGGGCGAGGTCCAGCATGCGCACGACGCCGGAATAAATCGTGGTGGAGTGTTCGACCTCAAAGGCGGCTGTCACGCGATCCGCGCCGGCCTCCAGCCAGAGGACGTCGATGAGGCGGATCGACTCTGCACCCGCGCCGTTCGCCAGCGCCGCGGGCAGCTGGTCCAGACAACCCTCACCGAGACGCGCGCCGTCATAAGGCCGGCTGCGGTCATTGGCGGCGATCCACACGCGATAGCCGAGCGCTCGCCCCAGATCCCGGATCCATGCCTGAACTTCGGTGTGGGTGCGATCAGTGTCGCGTTGCTGCAGCGCGGTCTTCTCGAACTTCACCGCTTCAGCCCGGGCTTCAGCCAGCCGCCGATCCCAGTCACGGTCAGAGAGATCTTCGCTTTCCAGGGGCGGAGCGGGGTATCGTCCTGACCCGACATCGAACAGGAAGCCCGCGATGGCGCCCAGGTCGTTTGACAGCAGGTCGCGATAGCGGGCGTTGAGTTCCAGAATTCCCTCACGCATGGCCAGATAGTGCTCCCAACTGCCCAGCTTCACTTTCGACCCGGTGATTGCGTTGTAGCCATTGACGATGGCGGTGTTGAACGGCGGGGCGTGCGTGGGATGCAGGAAGTAGATCAGGTTGGCCACGGCCGGCCCGAGGCCCTTGATCTTGAGCTGATCGATCGTGCGGATGCCGGACAGGATCTCGGTGCCGGTTGAACAGCAGCTGCAGTGATGCAGCAGACGGCCAAAGGCGCGCTGGTTGGGCGGGTTCTCGTAGATGTCGGGAATCCGGAGCTTGGGCTTCCACAGGAACGCGTGGTCGGCGCCCCTGAATATCTGGCGTTGTTCGGCGACCGAATGGACGATGGTCTCCAGCGACGAGCCACGATAGGCGACGCCGAACCGGCCCGCCTCGATCTCCTCGACGACCTGACCGATGCCCCGGCGGATGGACCGGAAATTCTTCAGCCGTTCATCCCACAGGAACCACGTCTGATAAGTCGCCGAAGGGTCGTCGCGCCACTGCTCGATAAGCTCTTGAAGTCGATCCGGCACGCCGCCCCCTCAGGATTCCATCTCCGTCCCAGCCTAGTCAGATTGGTGCGTGAGCGCCACCGGCGCCAGGCGGGCGGCGGCTGGGCGCCGGGGCCCGGCGGGGGTCGTCTGGCAAGGGAGTCGCGCGCCAGCCGCCATGCCGACTTCGCCATGGTGATGGGCGTGACCGGAGCCAGGGCGCCACCGCGACCACGACCACGACGAGGAGCGCCAGAGCGAGCAGGGTTTCCATCACCAGGTCGCGCTTCAGACGTCCGACCGCGCCGGAAGTCCTTGGTAATGTGACGGGCGCTGGCGAGATCCGGGGCCAGGTGGACGCGATTTGCGGCCGCCAGGACCAGCATGCGCGCGAAGATGAACAGCTTGCCCGCCAGCACGGGCCGATGCGCGTCCGCCTTGGCATGAAAGGGACGGCCGGCGACGCCCTGGCCACGGTTCATTCGCAAACCCCGGGCGAACGGGATTACGCCCTGGACTATGCGGCGTCGCATGGCGACCGGATCGAAGTCGATGTCTGATGCTCCAAAGTCCCGGCCCGCGTCGCGCGGGCGGTGGCCGCGGCCGCCAGGGCGCAGGGCTCCGGGCAGGCCTGGCAGTGCGCCAGCATCTGCCGCCGCAGCGCGGCGCGGCCCCGGTGCACCCGCACGCCGACGTTGTTGGCGGTCAGTCGCATCTCGCCGGCGATCGCCGCCAAAGGGACATCTTCCATTTCCGCCTTGCGCAGCAGGCGAGCGGTTTCCGGCGGAAGCTCGGCGAGGGCCTGCGCGAGACAGTGCAGCGCGCGGTGGACGTCGTCGTCAGTTCCGTTCCCCTCGTCATATCGGGGCTCGGCGTCCAGGGCGTTCGCCAACCGGGCTCGAGCCGCGTTTCGGCGGTAACGATCGAACAGGGCGTTGCGCAACGCGATGCCGAGCCAGGCGTCCACCTTGCCAGAGTCGGTCAGCCGGCCCGCCGCCAGGGTCACCTTGAGAGCGAATTCCTGCAGGACGTCCTCGGCGTCTTCGGGCGAGCGCAGCCGTTTGACGAGGTAGCGCAAATGCGTCGGACGATCCTCGCGCAGACGGCGCTCGACGAGGCGGCGAATTTCAGCCGCCGGCGTCGCGGAGGCGGCAAGCCGGGGGTATGTGGACGGTGTTCCCCGGCTGGAAGCGGTGACGAGGCTCTGTAAACTCATGGTTGGTCCCTTGCATGAAGTCAGGGAAGATTCCTGAGTAAGCAACGTCTAGATTTGTGCTGAATCAAGTGCTTAAAAAGATTCCCTTCGGCTCCTGTTTTGTTGAGGGATACGGAGCGGCGATGCGTATAGACATCCGCTTCACCCGGTTTCCACCAGCCGATGTCGTCGGATGCCCCGCCTGCTCTTTCCGCAGGAGGTTCCCCGTCAAGCCAAACCGGCGCCGGGCGGTGTGGCGGATCAGCTCCGCCCGGACGACCTCACCGTCCGCCGAACCGCTGGAGCATCTCCGGCTGGAGGAGCCGCCCTGTCCGCTGCGGCGCTCAGCGGGCCTCGGTCACCAGGGACAACGCGGTACTGGCGAAGCTAGATCGGCGCCGCCCCTGACGTAGCGGGCTGCCGGGCGCCCATGCCGGCGCCGAGCCGCAGCCGTTTGAGCATCAGCGCGTTGACGGCCACCAGCACCGAACTGCCGGACATCGACAGGGCGGCGATCTCGGGGCTGAGGGTGAAGGGATAGAGCACGCCCGCGGCCAGGGGGAAGGCGATGACGTTGTAGCCGACGGCCCACCACAGGTTCTGATGCATCTTGCGCAGGGTGGCGCGTGACAGTTCGATGGCCTTGACCACGTCGGCGGGATCGCTGCGCATCAGCACCACGTCGGCGCTCTCGATGGCCACGTCGGTCCCGGCCCCGATAGCGAAACCGACGTCGGCCTGGGTCAGGGCCGGGGCGTCGTTGACGCCGTCGCCGACCATGCCGACCCTGTGGCCTTCGCCCTGGAGCTCCTTGATCTTGAGCGCCTTGTCCCCGGGCAGGACCTCGGCCAGCACGATGTCGATGCCCAGTTCGTCCGCGATGCGCCGCGCCGTGCCGAGGTTGTCGCCGGTGATCATGGCCACCTTGACGCCCAGGCCCTGCAGCCGGCGGATGGTGGCCCCGGCGGTCGGCCGCACGGCGTCGGCCACCGCGATCAGGCCGATGACGCGGCCGTCGCGGGCGATGTGGACGACGGTGCGGCCGGCGCCCTGCAGCCGTTCGGATTCCGCGGCCAGCTCGCCGAGCTCGACGCCGTTGTCGGCCATCAGCATGCGGTTGCCGGACAGCACGGTGCGCCTGTCCACGGTCGCCCGCAGCCCCTTGCCGCCGAAGGATTCGAAGCCGGTCGCCGCCACTTCGGGGAGCTCCTTCGCCCGTTCCAGCACGGCCTTGGCGATATGGTGTTCCGACCCTCGCTCGAGGGCCGCGGCCGTGATCAGCAGGTCGGTCTCGTCCACCCCGGCGGCCGGGGTGACCTGGACGACCTTCGGCGCGCCGAGGGTCAGGGTGCCGGTCTTGTCGAACACGATCACATCCAGCTTGACCGCATCCTCGAGGGCGGCGGCGTTTTTGATCAGCACGCCGTGCCGGGCTCCCAGCCCGGTGCCCACCATGATGGCCATGGGCGTGGCCAGGCCCAGCGCATCGGGGCAGGCGATGACGAAGACGGTGATGGTCAGGGTCAGGGCGAACAGCAGGGTCTGGCCCAGGACCCAGAACCAGATTCCGAAGGTGAGCAGGCCGATGACGATGGCCGCCAGCACCAGCCACTGGGAGGCGCGGTCGGCGAGCAGCTGGGCGGGGGCCTTGGAGTTCTGCGCCTCCTGCACCAGCTTGACGATCTGGGCCAGGGCGGTGTCGGCGCCCACCCGGGTGGCGCGGTAGCGGAAAGCCCCCGTCTTGTTGATGGCGCCGCCGGTCACGGCATCGCCGACCCCCTTCATCACCGGCAGGGATTCGCCGGTGAGCATGGATTCGTCGACCTCCGATCCGCCGTCCTCGATGACGCCGTCCACGGGGATGCGGCCGCCCGGCCGCACCACCACCCGGTCGCCGACCAGAACGGCGGAGGTCGGGACCTCGACCTCGACGCCGTCGCGCAGCACCCGGGCGGTGGGCGGCGCCAGGTCCATCAGCCTGCGAATGGCGTCCGAGGCGCCGGCCCGCGCCCGCATCTCGAGCCAGTGCCCCATGAGAATGAAGACCAGCAGCAGGGCCGAAGCCTCGTAGAAGTCCGGCGCGTCGTAGAGGAAGGTCGCTCCGACGCTGAACAGATAGCCGGTGCCGACGCTGAGCAGGACCAGCACCGCCATATTGAGCACGCCGCGACGCAGCGCCCGGACGGCGGCGATGTAGAAGGGCCAGCCGGGGTAGAGGATGGCGGCGCTGGCCAGAACGAACAGCAGGGGCTTCAGCGGCAGGCCGAACGGCGGCGCCACGCGCATGAAGTCCATGCCCATCGGGGCGAGGAAGAAGATCGGAACGGTGAAGCCGAGCGCGATCAGGAAGCGGTTGCGCATGTCCCGGGCCATGGCCTGCATGTCCATGCCGGGGCCGTGCCCCATCTCGGCCATGTCGTCGGGACCGGCTGCGGCGCCGTGCCCGGGGCGAGCCGCATGATCGTCGGGAGCGGCAGGGGCCGCCGGATGGCGGGGGTGCGCGGCGCGGGCGTCCACGGCGGCCTCATGCGGGACGCAGACGTGTCGGGGCACGACCTCGCCCCGGCAATGGAAGCCGCAGTCCCGCACGGCCTGTTCCAGTTCGGCCTGGCTGAGACGGGCCTCGTCGTAGCGCACCGTGGCGGTGGCCGAGCCGAAGTTGGCGGCGGCGTCCAGCACGCCCTTCAGACCCCGCAGGTGTTTCTCGATCACGAGCGGATCCAGCGGGGTGCGGAATCCGGAAACGTCGATGGTGGTGGTGCGCATCAAGAAGAACTCCGGTGAAAATCAAACTTCAGGCCGGGCGGGCCGGAACACGGGACCGAGTCGGGAGAGGAACGCCGGCGTCGCCCGCCGGTATCCGGCCCAGGCCGGGCCGAAGCGGGCGGCGGTTTCGCGCTCCTCCTCCACGGCCAGGCGCCAGTACAGGACAACGAGCGCTGGAAACATCGCCAGGGTGAGCAGCCTCGGCCACTGAAGCAGAACGCCGATCATGATCAACACGAAGCCGGCCTACTGCGGGTGGCGGATGGATTTGCACGGACCGGTCGTCGTCAGCCTGCCCTCGCGTTGGGCGCGATGAAGCACCGGCCAGGCGGAGATGAGCCAGAACTCGCCGCGTGAAGACCCGGCCGATCCCGGGGGAATTGGAGGTCATGCGAGGCCCCTTCCGTTCTGAACACCGTCCGCCGTCTGACGCCTCACCCGACCGATCATTACCGACGCGGAAGGCCGACGGTCGTAAGACCCGCCGGTCGCCGGCGTCAGACCCTGGGCCATCAGGTCATTGTCCGATCAAGGATCCAGTCGTGGCAAGCCGTTCATCGTCGCTCCCAACAGCGGGCCTCGACCTGCTAATTCGGCGTCTTCGCCAAGGGGCCGGGCGGACTGGCGCCCTGTCTGCGCGGCCGGATCGAGACGCACACCGCGGGGCCCCCGGCTGGCGCGATCATGTCCGACGAAGCTTGGGGGGACTTCGGCGCCGGATCTCCTCTCCCGGCTCGAAGCGCGGCTGCCCCTTGCGCACAGCCGCCGTCGCGGGCGGCTTTCCAAGCGCGTAAGCAATCCTTCCAGCCGGCGTCTTCAGGATCAGCGCATCGAACAGGCGAGCGCGTCCGGAGGCAGGATGTGAGGATTCAGGGGCGACGTCTGACGGTGCTGGTCGCTGTCGGCCTCATTCTGGTCGCCGCCGGCTCCGCCGTCGCCTTCTGGCGGCTGCAGACCGCTCCGGCGCCGGCGCAGGTCATCTACGGCAGCGGGCGGATCGAGGTCGACGAGGTGCGTGTCTCGTTTGAGCTGTCCGGCCGTCTACTGCAGAACCACGCCCTGGAAGGCGCCCCGGTTCGGGCCGGAGCCCCGCTGGCCTCGATCGACCCGTCCGACGCCCGTCTGCTCATGAATCGCGCCGCCGCCCAGCGCGCCGCCGCCGGGCAGACCGTGGCCCAGGTGAGCAGCCAGATCGATCTGGCCCGCCATCACGCCGCTTCGGCCCGGGCGGATCTGTCGCGCTATGAGGCCTTGGCGCGCGAGGGATATGTCACGGCCCAACGCCTCGACGTTGTCCGCAACGCCCATCAGGCCGCCGTGGATCAGATCAGCCTGCTCGAGGCTCGCCGGGGCGAGGCCGTCGCCCAGGCCGAGGCGGCGTCCCAGACCCTGGCCCTGGGCCGATCGCAGCTGGTCAGGACCCATATCGCCTCGCCGATATCGGGGGCGGTGCTGGAGCGTCTCGCCGAGCCCGGCGAAGTGATCGTCGCCGGCCAGCCCGTGGTGGTGCTGGCCAATCTGTCTCGGGTGAGGCTGCGCGTGTTCGTTCGGGAGCCGGACCTGGGCAAGGTCCGTCTGGGGGCTCCCGCCAAGCTGCGGGTTGACGCCTTTCCCGGCCGGGATTTCGCGGCGCGCGTGGCCCGGGTCGACGCCCAGGCCCAGTTCACCCCCCGCGATATTCACATGCAGGACGAACGGGGCCGGACCGTCTACGGGGTCACTCTGGAGGCTGAAAATCCGGACGGGCTGCTCAAGCCCGGCATGCCGGCCGATGCATGGATTCTGTGGGACGCCTCCGCCGGCTGGCCCGACCGTCTCGCCGTTCCGGAGTAGGGGGATGGCCGAGGCTGTCGTCGAGGCCCGCGGACTGGGGCGCCGATACGGCGCCCGTAGCGTGCTGGAGAACATCGATCTCGACGTCCACGCCGGGCAGGTGTTCGGCGTGGTCGGCCCCGACGGAGCGGGCAAATCCACCCTGCTGCAGATGCTGGCCGCCATCCTGCGCCCGAGCGCGGGGACATGCCAGGTTCTGGGGCGCGACGTCCGGCGCGATCCGGCCGGGGTGCAGGCGCGCGTCGGCTACATGTCGCAGGGCTTCTCCCTGTACGATCGCCTCACCGTCGCCGAAAACCTGGCCTTCGCGGCGGACATCCGCGACGTCACCGGACCGGACCGGGCCGTGCGCGGCGCCGAGCTGCTCCGCATGGCCGGGCTGGACCGCTTTCAGCACCGCCGCGAGGGACAACTGTCGGGGGGCATGCGCAAGAAGCTGGCCCTGTGCGCCAACCTCATGCACGAGCCCCCGCTGCTCATCCTCGACGAGCCCAGCCTGGGCGTGGACCCGCTGTCGAGACGGGAGCTGTGGCGAATCCTCGACCGGGCGCGAACCGAGGGCCGGACGATCGTGTTCGCGACCTCCTACATGGACGAGGCCGACGCCTGCGACCGCGTCCTGCTTCTGCGGGATGGAAAGCCCCTCGCGCTTGGAGCCCCGCAGGAGTTGCGACGCGACGTGGCCGGGCAGGTCTACAGGATCACCGGTCCGGCCCTGGACCGGATCGAGGCGGCGCTCGAGACCGACGTCGGCGTGATCAGCTTCCAGCGCCGCGCGGGCCGGGAAGTGCGAGCGCAGGTCCGGGACGGGTCGAGGCTGGCGCCGATCGAGGCGGCCGTGGCGGAGGCCGCCGTTCCCACCATGGAGGACGTGTTCACCTTCGCCTCGGCGCCCCCGCCCGCGCCGCCTGGCGCGGCCTCCGCCGCGCCCCCGCAGCCGCCGCCGCCGCGCATCCGGAATGACGTGATCGTCTCGCGCGGCGTCAGCGTTCGGTTCGGGGATTTCAAGGCTGTGGACGATGTGACGATCACGGTCGCCGAGGGGGAGATCCTCGGCCTGCTCGGCCCCAACGGCGCCGGCAAGACCACCCTGATCCGCATCCTGTGCGGGCTGCTCTCGCCCGGGGAGGGGACCGCCGAGGTGGCGGGGTTCGACGTGGCGCGCCAGAGCGAGGCGGTGCGCGCGCGCATCGGCTACATGTCCCAGCGGTTTTCCCTCTACCCCGACCTGAGCGCGCGCGAGAACCTGACATTCTTCGCGCGCGCCTATGGCGTGCCCCGATCCGAACTGCACGGCCGAATCGCCTGGGCCAGTGCGCGCGCCAGTCTCGAGGACGCGGGGGAGGGCGCGGTGCGGGACCTGTCCGGGGCCACGCGCCAGCGGCTGGCGCTGGCCTGCGCCATCGTCCACCGGCCCAGGGTGCTCTTCCTCGACGAGCCGACCTCCGGGGTCGACCCCCTGTCCAGATTCCGGTTCTGGCGCCTGATCGCGGCCCTGGCCGCCGACGGCGTGGGGATCGTCGTCACCACCCACTACATGGAGGAGGCCGCGTTCTGCGATCGTCTGGGGCTGATGATGGACGGCCGGCTCATCGCCCTGGGCCCGCTGACGAGGCTGACCGACGAGCTTGGACTCGTGACGCCCGATGTCGAGGCGGTCTTTCTCGGCTTCATCGAGCGAGAACGCACCGGGCAGGGGAGGGCGGCGTGAAGGCGCGGCGCGTTCTGGCCTTCGCCCGCAAGGAGGTGCTGGAGATCTCGCGCGACCGCTTCACCATGGGGGTGGCGCTGCTCATGCCCCTGATGATGCTGTTCCTGTTCGTCTACGGCATATCGCTGGATGTCGACCGGGCGCCGCTGATCGTGGTGGACCATGACCGGACCGCCGCCAGCCGGGAGCTGCAGGCCCGGTTTCTCAACTCGGGATATTTCATCCTCCAGGCGGCGCCGGAGGACGAACGGTCGGCCGAACACGCCCTGATGCGCGGGACGGCCCGGGCGGCCCTGTTCATCCCGCCGGGCTTCTCCGGCCGCCTTGGACGCGGCGAGGACGCGCCCGTGCAGTTCGTGGTCGACGGCACCTACGCCAGCACGGCGGCGATCCTGTCGGCCTATGGCCGGGCCATCCTCCACGCCTATCCGGAGGAGGTGCGCCTTCCTCTCAGGCCCGAGGTGCGCGTCTGGTACAATCCGCAACTGCGCAGCCGCAACTTCATCGTACCGGGCCTGTTCGCGGTGATCCTCATGGCCTTTCCGCCGTTGCTCACGGCGCTGGCCGTGGCGCGCGAAAAGGAGCTGGGCACCATCGCCCAGATCTACGCCTCGCCCCTGACCGGGAGCGAGTTCATCGCCGGCAAACTGCTGCCCTACGCCGTGATCGCCTATGCGGAACTTCTCCTCGTCGTCTTTGGCGGGGTAGTCTGGTTCGAGGTGCCCGTACGGGGAAGCGTGGGGCTGCTCCTCGCCGTGGGGCTTCTCTACGTTCTTTGCACGGTTTCCATCGGACTGCTCGTCTCCACCCTCGTGCGCACCCAGCTGGCCGCCATGTTGACGGCCCTGATCGTGACCCTGATGCCGGCCTTCCTGTTTTCCGGCTTCGTCTATCCGCTTTTCACCATGCCGCCGGCGTTTCAGGCCTACGCCTCAGCCCTGCCCACGCGGTATTTTCTCGAGTTCTCACGCGGGGTCGTGCTGCGGGGCGCGGGGCTCGGGGACCTCTGGCCCAACGTCCTCGTGTTGGCGGCCTATACCGCGACGGTGTTCGCGCTCGCCGCCTGGCGGTTCCGCAAGAGGATCGCCTGATGCTGTCCGGCCGTCTCGCGGGATTGATCACCAAGGAATTCGCCCAGTTTCTGCGCGACCCGGTGATGCTGTTCGTGGTGATCTTTCTCTACACGGCCGAACTGGTCATGTGCACCATGGCCCTGGGTTTCGACGTCCAGCATCTCAAGCTGGCCGTGGTCGATCACGACCGCTCCGCCGTCAGCCGCGCCCTGATCGAGGAATTGACCACGGGCGACAATTTCGTGCTCGCCGATCAGTTCACCAGCCTGCGCGAGGCGGAAGACCGGCTGCGGCGCGGCGCGCTCGACGTGGTCGTCGAAATACCGCCGCGCATGGGCGCCCGGCTGGCCGCCGGACGCCCGGCGTCGTTCGGAGTCGTGGTCGACGGATCCAACGGCAATGTCGCGGCGCGCGCGCGCCTATGTGATCGAACAGAGCGCCCGCTTCGTGGAGAGCCGGCGTCCGGCCGGGGATCGGCGGGCCGCCGTCCGGCCGGAAGTGCGGGTCTGGTACAATCCGGACCTGACCAACACCCGGTTCATGGCCCTGTCGATGCTGGCCCAGGCCGGTCTGATGCTCGGCGTGGTCCTGCCGGCGGCCGCGATCGTTCGGGAAAAGCAGGAAGGCACCATCGAGCAACTTCGGGTTACTCCGATCCGCGCCCACGAATTGTTCATCGCCAAGATCACGCCGACCCTGGTGATCTGCACCGGCGCGGTGTTTCCCGCCCTGGTCATCATGACGCTGATGGGCGTGCCGATGCGGGGCGACGTGTTCATCCTGCTTATTCTCACGGTCGTCTACCTGCTGAGCGCCGTCTCGCTCGGCACCTTTGTGGGCGCCATCACCCAGACGCTGCAGCAGGCGATGCTCGTGGGCTTCTTCGGCCTGTTTCCGCTTCTCTTCCTGTCCGGGAGCATCGCCCCCATCGAGAGCATGCCGCCGTGGCTCCAAACCGCCTCGCTGGCCAGTCCCCAACGCCACTATGTCGAGATTGTATCGGGGCTGTTCCTGAAGGGGGCGGGACTGGCCGAACTGTGGCGGCAGGCGCTGGCCTTGGGGGCCATCAGCAGCGCTATGTTTCTGAGCGCCTGGCTGGTCTTCAGGCGCCGCTGGTAGGACAGGGAGGGCCCGAAATGAAGATCGTGATTTTCGAAACCGAGCAGTGGGAGGCGGCCGCCTGCGCCCGCCTCGCCGGGCCCCATGCCCTGGCCTGCACTCCGGAACCACTCCGCCCGGACAACGTCGCCCGCTTCGCCGATGCGGAGGTGATCAGTCCCTTCGTCCATTCGAACCTCGGCGCCGCCGTTCTGGCCCGCATGCCCCGGCTGCGGCTGATCGCCACCCGATCGACCGGATACGACCATGTCGATCTCGCCTATTGCCGAGAGGCCGCAATCACCGTTTGCAATGTGCCGGACTACGGCGATCATACCGTCGCCGAGCACGTCTTCGCCCTGCTGCTGGCCTTGTGCCGACATATTCCGGAGGCGACGGAGCGGGTGCGCCGGGGCGATGTCCGGGCGCGGGACCTCCGCGGGGTGGAGCTTACGGGAAAGACCCTCGGCGTGATCGGCGCCGGCCGGATCGGTCGCCGCGTGCTCCAGATCGCGCGCGGCTTCGGCATGCGGACGCTCGCTTCCGACCCGTCTCCGGACGCCGCAGCGCGAAAAGATCCCGACTTCCACGCTGTTTCATTGCCGGTGCTTCTCGCCGCCTCGGACGTGATTTCGCTGCACGCCCCGGGCGGCTCCGGCCTGCGCCTGTCGGATCCGGAGTTTGCACTCATGAAGACCGGCGCCCTGCTCATCAACACGGCGCGCGGCGGAGCCGTCGATCCCGCCGCCCTTCTTCGCGCGCTCTCGTCGGGCCGGCTCGCGGGCGCCGGCCTCGACGTCATCGCCGAGGAGCAGGCGTTTGGCGATGAGGCGGAGATCTTCCGGCAGGACGCCCAGGTCGACCCCGCCCGGCTGCGCGCCTTGCTGGCGGATCACGCCCTGGTTCGGCTGCCCAATGTCCTGGTCACGCCCCACATCGCCTACAATACCCAGGAGGCGGTCGACAGGATCATCGAGACCACCCTTGGCAACATCGAAGCCTATGCCGCGGGCGCGGCCCGGAACGTGGTGACGGCGGTCACGCCGGCCTCACCATCGCCGGGGGGGCCGACCTGAGCGTCGTCGGACATGCGGTTCCGACCGCCGGAGCCGCATCCTTCCGCGCTCGCCGACACCCGCTTTCGCGATCAGTCCGGCGCCGCAGTAAGATTTCACGCGCGCCTGCGTCTGTCGGAGAGCCTGCCGGCCGTCCGCCGGTCCATCGGAGGTTCTCGTGCGACTGATCGTGCCGCTGCCTGGAAATGAGGCCTTCGCCGAACGGCTCGCCACGGCCGGCGGGTTCGAATTGGGCCGTCTCGAAACCCGGCGCTTTCCGGACGGGGAGAGCTACGTCCGTCACCTCTCGGATATGGCGGGTCGGACGGTCGATCTGGTCTGCAGCCTGGCCCGCCCGGACCCCGGCTTTCTGAGCCTGCTGTTCGCGGCCGACGCCGCGCGGGATCTCGGCGCCGCGCAGGTGAGCCTGGTCGCGCCCTACCTCGCCTATATGCGCCAGGACCGGCGGTTCAAGCCCGGAGAGGCGGTCACCTCGCGCCCGTTCGCGCGTCTGCTGTCCGGGGCGTTCGACCGGTTGATCACGGTGGATCCCCATCTGCACCGCTATCCGGATCTGGCGGCGCTGTACGCCATTCCGACCGCGACGCTGCATGCGGCGCCCGTGCTGGCGGACTGGATCGCGGCCGAGGTTCCGGATGCCCTGATCATAGGTCCGGATGAGGAGAGCGAACAATGGGTCGCGGCCGTCGCCGCCAGGGTGGGAGCCCCGCACATCGTGTTGCGCAAGATCCGCCGGGGCGATCGCGAGGTCGAGATCGTTCTGCCCGATCTCGGCGCCTGGACCGGCAGACGGCCTGTGCTGATCGACGACATCGCCTCCTCGGGTCGGACCCTGATCGAGGCTGCGCGACGGCTGCAGGCGCAGGGCCTGAAGCCCCCGGTCTGCGTGGTCGTGCATGCTGTGTTCGCCGATAACGCCTTCGAGGAACTGGCCCGGATATCCGATCAGGTGGTGTCCACTGACAGCGTGCCGCATCCGAGCAACGCCATCTCCCTGGCGCCGCTGCTGGCGTCGGCGCTGCGTGAACCTGACGCAGCGGGGCCGGCCCGCCGCCGCCGCAGGTCCGAGTCCGGCGCCGTGACCACCGAGGGTCCGGGATGAACATCTCGCAAGGGAGAGGCGAATGAGACGCGGACAGTGGAACCTGGTTCGTTCCCACTTCATCGGCGCCCGGAGGCTCGCCCGGGCGAGCTTGCGGCACGGCCGCAGATCCCTCTCGTTCGGAATGTCAAGCCGGGGTTTGAGCGGAGCGCTCGCCGTCTTGACACGCCGGAGAGCGAAGCGGAACGTCGATGGCATGTGGCGCATCGTTCGCACGCTTTTGTTCGCCCTCGCCCTGGCTGGCTCCATCGGCCAGGCGTCGGCGTTCGCCGCGCCCCAGCGGCCGGGCGTGACCGCAGACGCCATGGCCGCCATGCCGGATTGCGCCGAAATGATGATGCAGGCAGGCGCCGAAGGTCCGGCGCCCTGCGATGACTCTGGGCCCCACTGCCTGGGCCTCGCTGCCTGCGCGGCAGTCGCGGTTCCTCTTCCGTCCGACGCGGGCGTCACGGCCCGGCCGTCGGCGCCGCATCGCCAGCAGGTCGCATTGAGCGCCGATGACACCCGTGCAGGGGAGCGGCCGACGCCCCTGGGCGACCCTCCCAAGTCTCCGGCATAGCCCGACTTCGCTGACCATGGCCCGCGCTCGCGTGGGCGGTGATCGAACGACTAGCATCCCGCGTCGCACCAAGGTGATCGACGCGGGGCTCGAGGACATTCCCATGAACTCCGGCTATCGGACGGCTCCAGGCCGTCACATGTCGAGCGCCGCGGTCGATCCCGATCGCGGAAAATCACTCCAGTTGGCCAGGATCGCCCCCAGGGGAACGGTGGCCGCTGCCGCGGCCGCCATCGGCTTGTTCGCCGCCATTGGCATGCCCGCTGCGGCGGAGCCGATGACTTTCGACGAGGCCCTCGCGCTCGCCGCAACCACCGCTCCGCAGCTGCGGGCCAGCGCCCTCGGCGTGGAGGCGGCCTCGGCGGCCTCGGCGGCCGCGGGTCGGCTCCCGGATCCACAGCTCCGGTTCGGAATCGACAACCTGCCGGTCTCGGGCCCCATGGCCGGGCGGTTCGGCGACGACGAAATGACCATGGCCCGCATCGGCCTCATGCAGGAGGTCCCCAGCCGCGCCCGGCGACGGGCGGAACGCGCCATGGCGGAGGCCGACATCGACGTGGCCGCCGCCGCCGACGCGATCGCGCGCCGCGAGGCGCGGGTGGCCGCCGGCGTGGCCTGGCTCGATCTGCACTACGCCGGGCGCCGGCTCGCGACGCTCGAGGAGGTGCTGTCGGCGCTGGAGCCGCTCTGGGAGGCCGCCCCCGCGGGCGTGGCCGCCGGAACGGACCGGCCGGCCGGCGCCCTGGCCCCCGTCGTGCTGCAGGCCGCCCTGCAGGACAGGCACAGCAGGCTCATGGCCGATGTGGCGAGGGCGCGCGCCGAACTGACGCGCTGGACGGGCGACGCGGACCCGGCGGCGAGCGGGCCGGCTCCCGACCTCGAGATCGACCCGACCGGTCTGAGGGCGGGTCTTGAGCGCCTTCCGACCCTGCAGGCCTGGCGGGCGGCTGGAAGCCGCGCCGATGCCGAGGTCGCCCTCGCCCGATCGGGGCGACGGCCCGATTGGGCCTTCGAGGTCAGCTACGGTCGCCGCGATCCGATGTTCGGAGACATGCTGTCGGTGGGCGCCAGCGTCCGTTTGCCGCTCTTCGCCAATCAGCGCCAGGAGCCGCTGATCGCCGCCCGCTCGGCCGACGCCCTGGGCGTCCGGCTGGAGCGCGAGGCCGCGGCGCGCGAACTGCGCGCCTCCCTGGACGCCGACCTCGCCGATCTCGCCGCACGCCGCGACCAGTGGGTCCGGTCGCGCGATGTCATCGTCCCGGCCGCCCGCCAGCAGGCCGATCTGGAAACCGCCAGCTACGCCGCCGGGCGGGCGGGCCTGGCGGATGTCCTGAACGCCTTCACCGCCCTGGCCGACGCGCGTCTGGAAGCCCTCGACCGCGAAGCCGCCGTTGCTCGCGACACCGTCCGCATCACCCTCGCCTACAGGAGCGACGACCAATGACCGGTTCCAACCCTCGCGTCGCGCTCGTCGCGGGCGCTGTCCTGGTCCTCGGCGTGGGCCTCGCGGCCGGCCTGATCGGCCGCCCCATGCTGGAGCGTGCGAATGGGGCCGCCGCCGGCCAGACCGCATCCGCGGAGCGCGAGATTCTCTACTGGTACGATCCGATGCTGCCCAATGAACGCTACCCGGGTCCGGGCCGCTCCTCGATGAACATGGAGCTGATCCCGAAATACGCCGACGAGGCGGACGGCGCGCCCGGCGTGCGCATCGATCCCTCCCTGACCCAGAATCTCGGCATGCGTCTGGCGACGGCGCGCCGGGCGTCGCTGGAGGGCGATCTCAACGCCTCCGCTGTCATCGACTACAACCAGCGCGACGTGGCCATCGTCCAGGCCCGCGCCGCCGGTTTCGTCCAGCGAGTCTACAGCCGCGCGCCCGGGGACGTGATCGCCGCCGGCGCCCCCCTGGTCGACCTGCTCATCCCGGAGTGGGCGGGGGCCCAGGGCGAGTATCTGGCCGTCCGCCGGACGGGTGACGCGGCCCTGATCGAGGCGGCCCGGCGGCGGCTCCTGTTGCTCGGGATGTCCGAGGCGTTGATCGTCCAGGTCGAACGGACCGGACGGCCGAGGACCACGGTGACCATCGTCAGTCCGTCCGCCGGCGCCATCCGCACCCTGGGCGTTCGGGCCGGGATGAGCGTCACCCCGGGCATGACCCTGGCCGAGATCAGCGGACTGTCGACGGTCTGGCTGAATGCCGCCATACCCGAGCTCCAGGCGGGCCGGCTGCGCCTTGGCCAATCCGTCGAGGTCGCGCTCTCGGCCTTCCCCGGCGAGCGGTTCAGCGGACGTCTGACGGCGCTGCTGCCCGAGGTTTCCGGGGACAGCCGCACGCTCACGGCGCGCATCGAGATGGCCAATCGCGCGGGACTCCTGCGGCCCGGCATGTACGGGCAGATCACCTTCGGCGGCGGCGGCGGAGAGGTGCTGGTGGTTCCGTCCGAGGCCGTGATCCGAACGGGCGAAAGAACCCTCGTCATGCTGGCCCTGCCCGAGGGGCGCTACCAGCCGGCCGAGGTCCGGACCGGACGGGAATCCGGCGGGATGACCGAGGTCGTGGCCGGGCTGGCGGAGGGCGAACGCCTCGTGGCCTCCGGTCAGTTCCTGATCGATTCCGAAGCCAGCCTGTCCGGGATGGCGGCCCGGGCGATTTCGGGCGAGCGCCCGGCTGTGCCTCCGGCTTCACCCGCCACGCCCCCTGCGCCGGCCGCGGTGAACGGGCACGCCGGCCACGGTGGAGCCGCGCAATGATCGCCGCCCTCATTCGCGCCTCCGTTCGCGCTCGCTTTCTTGTGCTCATGGCCGCCGTCGCCCTGGCGGCGGCGGGCCTCTGGGCGGTGCGGACGACCCCGGTCGACGCCCTGCCGGATCTGTCCGACGTCCAGGTCATCATTCGCACCAGCTATCCCGGGCAGGCGCCGCAGATCGTCGAGAACCAGGTCACCTATCCGCTGGCCACCACCATGCTGTCGGTGCCTGGCGCGCGCACGGTGCGCGGCTACTCCTTCTTCGGCGACAGTTTCGTCTACGTCCTGTTCGACGAGGGGACCGACCTCTACTGGGCGCGGTCGCGGGTTCTCGAATACCTGAACCAGGTGCAGGCCCGCCTCCCTGAGAGCGCTCGTCCCGCCCTGGGTCCGGACGCCACCGGCGTCGGCTGGGTCTATGAATACGCCCTCGTCGACCGCTCCGGCCGCCACGACCTGGCCCAGCTGAGAAGCCTGCAGGACTGGTTCCTCCGATATGAGCTGAAAACCGTTCCAGGCGTGGCCGAGGTGGCCAGCATCGGCGGCATGGTCCGGCAGTATCAGGTGGTGCTCGACCCCGTCCGGCTGGCCGCCTATGGCGTCACCCACCAGGCCGTGGTCGAGGCGATCGGGCGCGCCAACTCGGAGACCGGCGGGTCGGTGCTGGAGCTGGCCGAAGCCGAATATATGGTCAGAGCCAACGGCTATCTGACCAGTCTCGATGACTTCCGTGCCGTCCCCGTCCGCACGGCGGCGGGCGGCGTGCCCGTCACCCTCGGCGACGTCGCCACGGTTCAGGTCGGTCCCGAGATGCGGCGCGGGATCGCCGAGCTGAACGGCGAGGGCGAGGTGGCCGGGGGAGTGGTCATCCTGCGCTCGGGCGGCGACGCCCGGGCCACCATCGCCGCCGTCGCCGACCGGCTCGAGACCCTGAAGGCCGGATTGCCTCCCGGGGTCGAGGTGGTGACGACCTATGACCGCTCGCAGCTCATCGACCGCGCCATCGCCAATCTCAGCACAAAGCTGATCGAGGAGTTCATCGTCGTCGCCCTCGTCTGCGGTCTGTTCCTGTGGCACGCCCGGTCCGCCCTGGTGGCCATCCTGACCTTGCCGCTCGGCGTGCTCGCCGCCTTTCTGGTCATGAACCTGCAGGGGGTGAACGCCAACATCATGTCGCTGGGCGGCATCGCCATCGCCGTGGGCGCCATGGTCGATGCGGCCGTAGTCATGATCGAGAACGCCCACAAGCATATCGAGCGATGGGAGCATGAGCACCCCGACGAACCACTCGCGGGAGAGATCCGCTGGAAGGTGATCACCGACGCAGCGGCGGAAGTCGGTCCGGCCCTGTTTCTGAGCCTGGTGATCATCACCCTGTCGTTCATTCCGGTGTTCAGCCTGCAGGCCCAGGAGGGTCGGCTGTTCGCGCCGCTGGCCTTCACCAAGAGCTACGCCATGGCGGCGGCGGCCATTCTTTCGGTCACCCTGGTGCCGGTCCTGATGGGCTATCTCATCAGGGGGCGCATCCCCGCGGAGCAGTCCAATCCCGTCAACCGATGGCTGACGCACATCTATCGCGGCCCGCTCGACTGGGTGCTGCGGCGACCGCGGACGACCCTGGCGATCGCTGTCATCGCGTTCGCCACCACGGCCTGGCCGCTCAGCCAGATCGGTGGCGAGTTCATGCCCGCCATGGACGAGGGCGATCTGCTCTATATGCCGTCCGCCCAGCCGGGTCTGTCGGCGGCGGCGGCGTCAGCGCTGCTGCAGAGGACAGACCGGATGATCCGCACCATTCCCGAGGTCGCCACCGTGTTCGGCAAGGCGGGGAGGGCGGAATCCGCCACCGATCCAGCGCCGCTGGAGATGTTCGAGACTACGATCCAGTTCAAACCACGCGACCAGTGGCGCCCCGGCATGACGCCGGAGAAGCTGGTCGAGGAGCTCGACCGCGCGGTTCAGGTTCCGGGCCTGGCCAACGTCTGGGTGCCGCCAATCCGCAACCGCATCGACATGCTGGCGACCGGCATCAAGAGCCCCATCGGCGTCAAGGTCTCCGGGGCCGATCTGGCCGTGATCGACCGCATCGCCGGCCGCGTCGCCGAGGTCGCGGGGGATGTGCCGGGGGTGAGCTCGGCGATCGCGGAGCGCCTGACCGGCGGCCGGTATGTGGATGTCGATATCGATCGCGCCGCCGCCGGCCGCTACGGGCTCACCATCGCCGATGTCCAGTCGATCGTCGGCGGCGCCATCGGCGGCGAGACCATCGGTCAAACCATTGAGGGGGTGGCGCGCTATCCGATCAGCGTCCGCTATCCCCGCGAACTGCGCGACAATCCCGAACAGCTGCGGAATCTTCCGGTCCTGACCCCGGCGGGCCAGCAGATCACCCTGGGCGCGGTGGCCGAGATCCGTATCGCCGATGGGCCGCCGATGCTCAAGTCCGAGAACGGACGGCCTTCAACCTGGGTCTATATCGACGTGCGAGGCCGGGATCTGGCGTCGGTGGTGGGGGACCTGCGGCGGGCGGTCGCTGCGGAGGTCGATCTCGGTCCCGGGGTGAGCATCGCCTACTCCGGCCAGTTCGAATATCTCGAGCGCGCCGCCAACCGCCTGAAGATCGTTGTGCCGGCGACGCTCGCGATCATCTTCCTGCTGCTCTACCTGACCTTCGGCCGATTCGACGAAGCCGCCCTGATCATGGCCACGCTGCCCTTCGCCCTGACCGGGGGCGTATGGATGCTCTACCTGCTCGGCTTCAATCAGTCGGTCGCGACCGGGGTGGGGTTCATCGCCCTGGCCGGCCTGTCGGCCGAGTTCGGCGTGGTGATGCTGATTTACCTCAAGCACGCGCTCAGGGATCGGGGGCCCCACCCTGACGCCCTGCAGGTCGAGGAAGCGGTCCGGGAAGGCGCTCTGCTCAGGGTTCGGCCCAAGGCGATGACCGTGGCCGTGATCCTGGCGGGCCTGTTCCCGATCCTGATCGGCCACGGCGCCGGCTCGGAGATCATGAGCCGGATCGCCGCGCCCGTTATAGGCGGCATGATCACGGCGCCTTTGCTGTCGATGCTCGTTATCCCCGCGGGCTATCTGCTGCTGAGACGTCGCAGGTTCCGTTCGACCCCCGTCCTTCGAGGAGACACACAATGAAGCGCCGTATAATCCTGCTGACCGGTATCACTGCCGTTCTGGCCGCCTGCGGTCAGCAGGCGGAACCCGTAAGCCCGGCGATCCCGATGGCCCAGCCCGGATCACCGACGGTTGGCGCGGGTGGCGCCTCGACGCCGCCGACCGCCGACGCCACGACCGCAGACGGCGCGGGCGTCATCACAGCCGTGGACCCGGCGGCGGCGACGATCACCATCAACCACGAGGCCATCCGTTCAATCGGATGGCCCGCGATGACCATGACGTTCAAGGCTTCGCCGGCTGTGTTGCGGGAGGCCGCCGTCGGTGACCGCATCCAGTTCGATCTGACAGTACGGGACGGAGCCGGAGAGGTGACGGCGATCTACCCTCACTGATCCCCGGAGCGTCATGCGATGAGGACGGTCCATCGATCAGGTTGGAGGATGGCGCCGGGCCGGCCACCGATGTTGTGCCCAGCTCAAATGGCGGAACCGGTTCGGCCCGTCTGCCCCATGCAACGTCCTGCGTTGTGGAGGCGACGATCTTTTCACCCTTGCCGGCATGCGGAGCATGCTTGCCGGCGTGCTGAGCATTGAGCCGACGGAAGACGTAGAAGCCTCGCTCTACCAAGGCCCTCACCAGGTCTTCGGGGTCAGGTGAGTCCTGGACGGAAGGCGGGGTCTGCGCGCCAGCGAGGACGACATTTTTTCACGGAGTTTCCGCTCCCGACAAGCATCGAAGGTCCAACGGGTGCGCCACGATGACATTGATCGAAATCAATGCCGGGCGCTTCGTCGAGGATCAGGCTGGTCGAATGTGCGGTATGGAGAGCGTCTTGAGGTTGATCGCGATTGCTGCCGTGTTGATGCTGATGGGATGCACAGCTGGTCCCGAATATCGCGAAGCTGCTGGCACGGCTGACGCGGCGAAATACTATCCCAAACCGGCTGTGGACCTCGCCTCGGCGGCGCGGGGGCGAGCGCTCGTGCAGAGCCGGTGCGCGGCGTGCCATTCCGTCGGGCCGACCGGCGAAAGCCCGGTGGCGGGCGCGCCCCCGCTGCGTCATCTCGGAACCCGTTATCCCGTGACGGATCTTCAGGAAGCCTTCGCCGAGGGCCTAACCAACGGACATCCTAAGATGCCGGAAATCACCCTGGAGGGCGACCAGATTACGGATCTGATCGCCTATCTTCAGGACGTCCAGAACCATTCGAGACCTTAGCCGGCCGGCAGCCGTTCAGGGAGGCGGCGCGGTGAGGACCACGCCAGGAGGGCCAGTCCGCGCGTCCTCGCATTGATCCATATCGCCTTGGCCGATGGTTACCGCGAACGATCATCACTTTGGCGGGGTCGCTTGATGTCTGTGACAAGGGCCTGGTCGAGGCTGAGACTGTGCGGTTGTCCATAGATGGTGATGATCATCGGCTGTCCGGATTCCAGCGAGACGTCGAGTTTCTGATTGGTCTGGTCGATCCTGACCGCGAGGCTTCGGCCTCGCCACTGGAGGCCGAAGCCCAGGCTGAGCCAACTCGCCGGCAAATGGGGGGCGAGGCCGATGCCGTCGCTTCGCAGCGACAGCCCGGCGAACCCAAAGACCGTCATCAGCCACAGGCCGCCCTGCGCCGCGATATGAATACCACCGCCGATCGCCACCTTGGTGTCGGCGAGATCGATCGCCGCGGTTCTGTGGAAATAGTCCAGCGCCATCTCGACATCGCCCAGACGGGCGGCGACGAGCCCGTGCATGGCGGTGCTCAATGAGCTGCCGTGACCGCAACGGGGCTCGTAGTACCGGAAGTTGGTCGCTCCGGTTTCGCCTGCAAACTCTTCGGGCAACAGGGCCAGCAGGGCGACGACATCGGCCTGTTTGATGACCTGGGACCGCTGGGTTCGCTCGCGGCCGAGCACCACGTCCATCGGAACGGAACGGCCCGCATAAGCTGACAGGTCCACGTCTTCGAGATCGAAATAGCCCGTGAACTGCTCGAACAGGCCCGTGTCCGGATCCAGGCCGGTCGCCATCGTCTCGGCGACGCCGGTCCAGTGCCCGAGGTCGGCCTCATCCAGGTCGAGGCGCCGGCAGAGAATGGTCCATTCTGCGGGCCACCGCTCGCCCAGCATGGCCGCGACCTCGAGCGCCCGACGAATGTTCCAGCGCGCCATGACGTTGGTGAAGGCGTTGTCGTCGATGGCCTCGTGATACTCGTCGGGGCCGATGACGCCGCGGATGTGATGCAAGCCGTCCGCCTCGGGCTGGGCCCGACTGGCCCAGAAGCGTCCGGTTTCGAGAAGGATTTCCGCGCCGGCCGCGACCAGGAATTCGTCGTCGCCCGTGGCCTGCCAGTATTGCCAGACGGCATAGGCGACGTCGGCGCTGATGTGTTGCTCCTGGGCGCCGGTGAGGATGTCGATGATCTGCCGGTCCGGACCGACGGCCTGCTCAGGTGTCGCCTCCAGCCCGGTGTCGGTGGACTCCCAGGCGTAGAATGCTCCCCGCCAGCCCCTCTCGGCCGCCTTCGCTCTCGCGCCGTCCAGGGTATGGAAGCGGTACATCAGCAAGGACCGGGCTGCTTCGGGCCAGGTCAGGATATAGAAGGGCAGCAGGAAGATTTCGGTGTCCCAGAAGACATGCCCGCGATAGTCGGCGCCGGTCAGGCCCCGAGCGCCGATCGAGACACGCGGGTCGTCCGGGTTGGCGGCGCTGTTGAGGTGGTAGACCGCAAACCGAATCGCCTTCTGCGCCGCGGCGTCGCCTTCAACCTCGACGTCGCTGCACGACCAACGATTTGCCCATGCCGTTTCGTGTTGCTCCATCACGCTTCGCCAGCCTGACCGTCGGGCGTCCGAAAGTTCTTTCCGTACAATCGCGCCAGGATCCTGATCGGGACCGTCGCTTCGCGCCACCGTCACGATCCGCTCGAGACAGACGACTTGCCCCGGGCGGGCGCGCCAGGTCCACGACCATTTGAGCGGGGCGAGCGCCGTCGGCGGCAGATCCTGACCGTCGATCCGCAAGGCCACGGCTGCCGCCATGGCGAGACGTTTGCCGGAGTGATGAGTGCGCCACAGGCCGAATTCGGTCTCGAGGCGTTCGGAAATGAGGTCGTGATCGCCGCCTTCGAAAGAAGCTTCCAGTGTGATGTCAGTCGCGCCCTGATCGACCTCCAGATGCAGCAACTGCAGGCCGAGCGACCGCCGGCTCAGCGAGACGAAGCGCAGGAGACCCAGTCGGACGCTCACGGCTGTTCCTTCCACCAGGCGACATTCGGCGAGCGCCAGGCCGCGCCTCATGTCGAGCGTCAGTGGGTGTGAGGGCCCTTGTCCGAAGTGGTGGACAAGCGGTCCTCCCGCCAGGCCGATGCGGACGTCCAACCAGTCTGGAGCGAAAGCCCTTTCCGGGACCGGCCGGTCCGTGTCCGGCGTATCGAACAGCCCGGCGACATAGGAGTTCGGCGAAACGAGGCGCCGGAACGATCGATTGACGGCGTGGGAGGCCCGGGCCCCGAGAAAACCGTTGCTGACCGTGAAGCGGGTTTCGCGATCGCTCTCGCGGAGCGGATCGCAGCCATCGTCGTTCAGGACCCATGCGGCATCCGCCGTCGGCTCCAGCGCCTGTTTCATGGTCCTGGGTTCCTTCACGGTGTCCGAGCCTTGAGACGGCCCAGCGCGAGATCGACCACCGCGACGTCGTCCAGGGTTTTGACGACCAGGTCCGATCCCGCCGCCCACAGTTGGTCCGCGTCGCCCAGCCGGGCGACGCCGAGCGCCGCCATGCCGCCGGCGCGGGCCGCCTGAATGCCCGCAGGCGCGTCCTCGGCCACGAAGCACTGCGCCGGCGAAACACCGAGCTCTGCGGCCGCGATCAGGAAAAGCTCCGGGTCCGGCTTGCCGCGCTTCAGATCGCGACCGGAGACATTGACGCGGAAGATGTCGAGCAGGCTCTGGCCGGTGCTGAGGATGATCGGCCGCATCATGTCGGTGGCGTTCCTGGACGATGAAGCGGCCGCCATGGGCCAGCCGAGAGCCGCGACCGCCTCGACGAAACGCAGGGCGTCCGGGAAGGCTGCGACCGCGCCGGTCTGGATCAGCGTTTCAAGCCGTGCCTGCTTTCGTTCGGCGTAAATGGCCGCGTGGCGTTCAGCCTTGCTCACGCCCAGGGCCTCAAGGGCGGAACGGGCGCCGTCGAGACGCGGCTTGCCCGCGACCTGGGACTGATACATCGCCGTCGTGAAGCGCTCGCGTTCAGCGAAGCTGCCGAGCGCGTCGCGCCACGCTCGCTCGTGAGGCGATGCGAGCAGGACCCCATCCACGTCGAAGATGCCCGCAGTCAGCATTCGCTGCGATCCGCCCACGATCCGGCTTTTGCGGTCATTCGTGTAGGGCTTCCGCTTCATCCGCCATCCGTCCAGAATGACATGCATCGGCGCGCCGAACCTTGATCCGGATCAACGCGCCGGCCGTGCATCGCCTGTTCTATGTCTCCCAAGCGAGAGTTCCTTATGATCAAACCAATACGGGTCGCCGTGAACGGATATGGCGTCATCGGCAAACGCGTCGCCGATGCGGTCAAGGCTCAGAAGGACATGACCCTGATCGGCGTGGCCGACGTCGCGACGGACTGGCGCACCCGGGTCCTTCAGACAAAGGGCGTGCCGCTCTTTGCCGCCACGCCCAAGGCATTTGACGAACTCCGGGCCGCAGGACGCCGAACGGCCGGTCAGCTGGACGATCTGTTGGGCGAGGTCGATGTCATCATTGACTGCACGCCCAAGCACGTGGCGGCGGACAACGTTCCCCTCTACCGGGCCCGGAGCCTGAAGTTCATCCTTCAGGGGGGAGAGAAGCACGCCGTGACGGGACACTCTTTCGTCGCGGAGGCCAGTTTCGAGACGGCGGTCGGCCGTCAGGCGACCCGGGTCGTGTCGTGCAACACCACCGCGACGGTGCGCACTCTGAGCGCTTTGAAGCGCGCCGGGCTGCTTCAGCGGGCCCGGGGCACCCTGCTTCGACGCGCGACCGATCCGTGGGAAAGCCACAAGGGCGGCATCATGAACACCCTCGTTCCCGAGCCCGAAATCCCCAGTCACCAGGGTCCCGACGCCCAAACCGTCGATCCGGACCTCGATGTGGTGACCATGGCGGTCAAGGTGCCTGAGACGATCGCCCACCTCCACTACTGGTCGGTCCAGATGACCCGACCGGTGGACAAGGAGGAGGTGCTCGACGCCTTCCGATCCTCGTCACGCATCCTGCTGATGAAGGACGCGTATGGTCTGGACGCCCTCAACGCCGTCAAGGAGCTGATGGCGGATCGGGGCCGATCCCGCGGCGACCTTTACGAGGTGGCGCTTTGGGCCGACATGCTCACGGTGCAGGGCGATGAACTCTTCTACGCCTATATGGTCGACAATCAGGCGATCGTCGTGCCGGAGACCATCGACGCCATAAGGGCTCTAGACGGACGCGAGACATCGGGCCGCCGGTCGATCGCCGCGACGGATTTGGCCATGGGGATCGACAACGACCTGTTCGCCGGGAACCGGGTCTGAACGTCGGAGTCGCCGCTGTCCGAGCAGGTTTGTAACGATATCCGGGTCGTCGCCGTCAGGGAGGGGGAAGATAATCGAGCGGGGTGTCCTTCGGACGTCCCGTCACCAGTCAGAAAGCAGCCATGACCACCCGCACACTCGACGTCGGCAATCTGTTTTCCGTCCTTGGAGCGCGCGGGATAGAGCGACAACTGCGCCGCATCGACGGTGTCGGCCGCGTATCGGTGAACCCGGTTTCGGGCTCCACGACGGTCGCCTATGACGCGGCCAGGACCAGCCTGTCTGATATCAGGGCCGCGATCGAGGCCTGCGGCTTTCACTGCGCCGGAGGGGCCCTGCCCAAACATGTTTGCCAGGACCACCCGGCGCCGGCCGAAGGCACCCCCGAGCCGGTCGAACCCGCGGCGGCCGAGGCGCATCGAGGGCATGCCGGGAGCGCAGCCGCCGGGGCGAAGCCGTCTCGCGGGGAGGCGGCGGCGTGAAACGCCGCGCTCAATCAAACCTCTCTTCCGCGGCGATGGCCGTGTTGATGGCGTCAGCCTTCACGGTGTCGATGGGCTTCGGAGTCGTCCTGCCCCTGCTGCCCTTCCTGATTGAACGCCTGCTTGGCGGGGGGGCTGAGGCAGGACAAATCTCCCGGGCGACAGGCTTGCTGACCGGCCTTTACATGCTGTCGCTGTTTCTCTTCGCCCCCATGTGGGGACGCCTGTCCGACAGGTATGGACGCCGTGTCGTCCTGCTGATCGGCCTGATCGGCTTCGGCGCCACCATGCTGGTCTTCGCCTTCGTCGAGAGCCTCTTCGCCGTCTACGCGGAGCGCGTCCTGAGCGGCCTGTTCGCCGCAGCCGTCACGCCGGTGGCGCTGGCCGCCATCGGAGATCTGGCGGCGACCGAAGAGGCGCGGGCGCGCCGCCTGACCTTCGTCAGCCTGGCGGGCATTTCGGGATTTCTACTGGGACCCATGCTGGGCGTCTTCATCGCTCGCGCCGGCGCCGACATGGTCGCGACCGCCGATCCGATGGCGTCGTTGACGTTTCCGCTGGCCGCGACGGCCGTTCTGGCGTTTGCCATCGCCGGCGCCGCCGTCGTCGCCCTGCCGCGAACCCGGCGCCAGGGTTGGCTCGCCAGTCCGGATCCCACCGTATCGCCGACAAGCCGATGGCTGATCCCCAATCTCCTGATCCTGGGGTTCATCGTCGCCGCCGGAGTCGGTGTGTTCGAGGTCGGGCTGGCGCTGCGCGGGAAACAGGAACTGGGCATGACCCCCACCCAGATCGCCCTGATGTTCACGGAGTGCAGCCTGGTCATGCTCGTGGTGCAGGCCCTGGTGTTTTCGCCCTGGGTCAAACCCTCGACGACCCGCTGGCTGATCGCGCCGGCGCTGGCTGTCCTGGGGATCGGGCTGTTTCTGCTGCCGCGCGCCACCGATTTCAACCTGATGCTCGCGGTGATCGGCGCGGTGGCGGCCAGCGCCGGCATTCTGGCGCCGATCCTGACCTACTGGACCTCCAGCAAGGCCGGCGAGGCTCAAGGGGCGCAACTCGGCAAGCAGACAGC
Organism: Brevundimonas sp.; assembly: GCF_035561115.1. Taxonomy (GTDB): domain Bacteria; phylum Pseudomonadota; class Alphaproteobacteria; order Caulobacterales; family Caulobacteraceae; genus Brevundimonas. Next base: position 20,073 of record NZ_DATMYH010000021.1, on the reverse strand, counting down.
CGCTGCAAGCCTGGGGGCGGCCGTCGGTTCGGCGGCGGGAGGGTTGTTGTACGATGTCGCCTGGTTGCCCGACGCGTCATTCCTCATCATGGCCGCGGTGACCGGTTTGGGCGTTGTGCTCAGCCTCGGCTTGCCCCGGATGCTCGGCCAGCGCCGGCCGGCTGACAGTTCAGGCGCACCTCGCCTGGCGAACTGAACCAACGGCGCCGGTGTTCGTTGAAATGGCAGTCGCCGCGGTCCGGTCGTCACGTCCGGTTGGCTGGTGGCTCGATCCAAAGGATCCACCGCCATGTTCACCTTCACAGAACGGCCCGTCAGGCGGACCGCCATTGCCTTGTCGACGCTTTTCTTGCTCGCCGTCGCCGGGTGCGCCGCCACCGCGTCGGACTCCGGTATGGCGATGCCGGATCGGCCGATGGCCGGCATGAGCATGCCACAGTCAGCCTCGAGCAGCGGCATGATGGGCCAGGATCATGCGATGCCGCCGGGGATGAACATGCCTCGGACCGTCTTCTCCGAGGCCGAGATGGGCATGCACCGCGCCATGATGATGGCGACCGACGTGAACACACAGCGCACGTGGGCCCGCAAGATGATCGCCCACCACCGGGGGGCCATCGCGATGTCGCAGGCTCTGCTGGGAAGTGATGCCACCGATGCTGAAGCCCGCCGCATGGCTCAGGCGGTCATTGACGCGCAGACACGGGAAATCGCGGAACTCGAATCCTGGCTTGAGCGCCATCCCGGTTGAACTCTTGAGGGCGGTGCGGCGGTGTCCCGACACCCTCTGCCTTCGCGGTCCGACGCCCCTTGCAATCTGGAGGATTTGAGTTGGACCTTGAACAGAGGGAGTTGATCCTCTCCATTCTCAGCCGGGCAGACACCCTGACCGTGGCGACGGTCCGTGAAGACGGCTGGCCGCAGGCGACGGTCGTGAGTTTCGTGAACGACGACCTCGACCTCTATTTCGGGACGACTTTTCACTCGCAGAAGCTGGAAAACATCGCCCGGGACTCCCGGGTGTCCGCGACCGTCACCCCCGAGCATGAGACGTCGAAACCCATCCAGGCGATCTCGCTCGCGGCGGTGGCGCAGCGGGTTACGGACCCCGGGGAGCTGTTGAACGTGGCTGGACTGGTTCTGAAGAAGTTTCCCCGACCGGGGCCTCCCGCGCCGGCTGGGGTGTTGGAGGGTGTGGCGGTCGTTCGCCTGCGCCCCACCATCGTCTCGCTTCTGGACTACAGCCGATCCTTTGGTCAGACGGATCTGATCGAGCTGGGTGACCGTCAAGCCTCGCCCGATCACCGGGACGAACGGCTTCCGTGACCGGGATGACGTTGCGCACGCTCGCGACGGGTGCGCTCGCCCTGGGGGGAATGATCCTCATCGGCATGGGACTCTGGTTCGTCTTCCTGCGACCGGCGCTGCTGCCTGAAGACGCCAGATACATGGGGTCCACCGTGGCGCAGATCCAGGACATCCTGCCCCGGCTGGCCCCGTGGCTCCGGCGCGTCTTCGGCGTGCTGGGGGGCTATATGCTCGCCACCGGTCTGCTGACCGTCCATGTCGCGATGACGACTTTCCGGTCCGCCCGGCCCGGGGCGACGATGGTCGCGGCCGTCTCGGGGCTGGTATCGATCGGCGGCATGGCCGTCACCAACTTCGCCATCGACTCCGATTTCAAATGGCTGCTGTTGGCCTTCACCCTGCCGTGGGTGGTGGCCCTTGCGCTGTCCCGGGCCGACGCGAGGCGCATGGACCCAGGCGCATGAGCTGTCGCGGCGCGCCGGGCGTGGGCGATGAAAACCGGGATGTCAGGACCGGGGTCGGTCACTCAGGCGGCAGGCGCCGGTCCTGGAGCCGGTGATCCTGTCGGCCGTCTATCCGCCAGATGTAAGCGTTCCGGGGGGCGGGCGTCATATCTCCGGAGCGGGCACGGCGCCCGTCTGTTCGTGGCAAGGCGCTATCGTGTCGATCACCTGGGCTGAAACGTGGAAACCCGGCTATGGGCCTCTGGTCCGGCAAGCCGACACCGTCACGCGGATCGAGGACATGGCGCAGCGTCTCGTGCGCCGAGGCGTCTGGCCGGACGAGGAGTCGGTCTACCGTCTGGTGGCCGCCGCCGATCGGCTGGCGAGCGCCGGCATGTGGCTGGTGGCGCACATGACCTATGTACGCCGGGTGGATCTGTCCGGAGCGCCCTTGCCGACGGAAGCCTTCAAGGACTTGCCGGAGGGCCATACCGGCGGCTCGCTGAACATGGTCCCGGCCTTCGTCGGCTATTTGCTGGCGAACGCCCTGTCCGGCGTCACGCGGTCCTGGATCATGGGCCAGGGGCACTGCGTGGCTGCGATCGAGGCGGTCAACGCGCTGACCGGCGATGTCTCTGCCCGGCAAAAGGGTCGGTACAGCCGCTCGGACGCCGGCTTGTCCCAGCTCGTTTCGGACTTCTACAGCTACGCCATTGGCGCCGACGGCCGGCCCGCCGCGCCGCTTGGCAGCCATGCCGGGCCGGACACGGCCGGAGCCGTCTCGGAGGGCGGCTATCTGGGCTTCGCCGAGCTCGAATATGTCCACATGCCGCTGCGCGGGGAGAGCCTCGTCGCTTTCCTGAGCGACGGCGCCTTCGAGGAGCAGCGTGGCTCCGACTGGTCCCCGCGCTGGTGGCGGGCGGAAGACTGCGGCCTGGTGACGCCCCTCATGATCCTCAACGGGCGGCGCATAGAGGAACGCACGGAGATCGCCCAGGACGGCGGCGCGGGCTGGCTCGAACGACACCTGCGCCTGAACGGTTTCGACCCGATCCAGATCGACGGTCACGATCCAGCCGCCGTGGCGTGGGCCATTCTCGACTCCGAGGAGCGATTGAAGCGCTTCACAGCGGATCCCGACCGGGTCTATCCGGCGCCGTTGCCCTATGTGATCGCGCGGGCGGTCAAGGGGTTCGGCTTTCCCGGCGCCGGGACGAACCGCGCCCACAACCTGCCACTGGAGGGCGATCCCCGAACGGACGAGGGGGCGCGGGCGGCGTTCAACGCCGCGGCGGCGACGCTGTTCGTGCAGGGAAGCGAGCTCGACGCCGCCCTGGGGGTTCTCACGACCCATGACCTGCAGCGCCGGCCTTTGGAAAGCCGCCATCCGGCCGCGCGACGGGCGCCGCCGCCGCCCGTGCGGCCCATTCCGGACTGGTCGGACAGGGCGAGGTCCCCGATGGAGGCGATCGACGCCTGGTTCGTGGAATTCGTCGACGCCAACCCGGGCCTGCGCGTCCGCCTCGGCAATCCCGACGAGCTTCGCAGCAATGGCATGGGGCGTACGCTCGACCGGCTTGGCCACCGGGTGAACCGACCGGAACCCGGCGTTCCCGAGGCGATCGACGGGGCGGTGATCACCGCCCTCAATGAAGAAGCGGTGGCCGGCGCCGCGCTGGGCAACAAGGGCGGGCTCAATCTCATCGTCAGCTACGAAGCGTTTGCGGTGAAGATGCTGGGTCTCCTGCGCCAGGAGGTGATTTTCGCGCGCCATCAGCGCGAGAGCGGCCAGGTCCCGGGATGGCTCGCCGTCCCGTTGCTGGCCACATCCCACACCTGGGAGAACGGCAAGAACGAACAGTCGCACCAGGATCCCACGCTCGCCGAGGCCCTGCTCGGGGAGATGTCGGACACCGCCCGGGTGCTGTTCCCGGTGGACGCCAACAGCGCCGTCGCCGCGCTCCGCGGGGTCTATGGCCGGCGCGGAGAGGTCGCGTGTCTGATCACGCCCAAACGGACGCTGCCGCAGGTGCTCGACGGGGCCGCGGCCCAGGATCTTTGGGAGCGCGGCGCGGCGCTCATCGGCGGGGACCTGGACAGGGCCGAGATCCAGATCGTTGCGGTCGGCGCCTATCAGGCGCGGGAGGCGCTGGCGGCGGCTGCGCGACTCACGCATCATGGCCGCCGCGCCTGTGTCACGGCTCTGCTCGAACCGGGACGATTCCGGGCCCCGAGGGACGAGATCGAGGCGGCGCACGTGGTCTCGGCCGAGGCGCTGGAAGCGCTCTTTCCCCAACGCCTGCCCCGTCTGATCCTCACCCACACCCGCCCGGAGCCGATGCTCGGACTGCTGCGCCGCCTCGACGGAGGGCCCGAGCGCACCCGGGCGCTCGGCTACCTCAGCCGTGGCGGGACGCTCGACACCCCCGGCATGCTGTTCGCCAACCGGTGCACCTGGGCTCACGCCGCGGTCGCCTGTGCGGACCTCCTCGGCGCCGACGCGGCCGACGTCCTGACACCCGGGGAGATGGCCGCCGTCCGCGGCGAAGCACACCCCCGCATCCTGCAAATCTCACCCCCGGAAGGATCTCCATCGTGATCAGTCTCACCAGCCTCGGCGGCGCCGGCACCGTCACCGGATCAAAACACCTGCTGGAGGCCGATGGCCGCCGCATCCTGATCGACTGCGGCCTTTTCCAGGGCCTCAAGACCCTGCGCGAACAGAACTGGGCCCCCCTCCAGGTCGAGCCCTCAAGCATCGACGCGGTGGTCCTGACCCACGCCCACCTGGACCACTCAGGCTACCTGCCGAAACTGGTGAAGGACGGTTTTCGCGGGCCCATCCTGGCCAGCGCCGCGACGCGGGATGTCGCGGAGATCATCCTGCGCGACAGCGGCCATATCCAGGAGAAGGACGCCGAACAGGCCAACCGCTACGGCTACGGCAAACACAAGCCGGCCTTGCCGCTCTATGGCGTGCACGACGCCGAACGCGCGGTGGAGCGCTTTACCCCGATCGCGTTCCACACGTCGGTCCAGCTGCCGGGCGGAGCCAGCCTGACGCTGCGGCGCGCCGGGCACATCCTCGGCGCGGCCACCGCCGAGGTGACCTGGAACGGGACGAAGATCCTGTTTTCCGGCGATCTCGGCCGCTACGGCGACGCCACCATGGTCGATCCCGAGCCGGTGGCGGAGGCCGACTATGTGGTCGTGGAATCGACCTATGGCGACCGGCTCCATGACCCCCAGGACCCCACGGAAGCCTTGGGCGAGATCATCGAACGCACCACCGCGCGCGGCGGGACCGTGGTCATTCCCACCTTCGCCGTCGGCCGGGCCCAGTCGCTGCTGTACCACATCTGGCGGCTGAAGCAGGCGGGGCGGATCGGCCTGACGCCGATCTATATGGACAGCCCCATGGCGATCAACGCCACCGACCTCCTGTGCGCGCACCTGGAGGACCATCGCATGCCGGCCGACGTGTGCGACGCCGCCTGCGGCATCGCCACCTATGTGCGCGATGTGGACGCCTCCAAGAAACTCACCGCCAGCCCCATGCCCAAGGTCATCCTTTCGGCCAGCGGCATGGCCACCGGCGGGCGGGTGCTCCACCATATCAAGGCCTTCGGCCCGGACCGGCGCAACACCATCCTGTTTTCAGGCTTCCAGGCGGCCGGAACGCGGGGCCGTTCGATGGTCGAGGGCGCCCGAGAGGTGAAGATCCACGGTGAGTGGGTTCAGGTCAACGCGGAGGTGGCCAACCTGCCGATGCTCTCGGCCCACGCCGACTACGAGGAAATCCTGCGCTGGCTTTCCGGCCTCAAGCGACCGCCGCGCAAGACCTTCATCGTTCACGGCGAGCCCCATGCGGCGGACGCCCTGCGGGTCCGGATTCACGACCGGCTCGGATGGGACTGCGTCATCCCGCAGATGATGGAGCGGCACGAGCTGTGAGCAAAGTGGTCAAGACTGCACCCCATGCGGCGGCGCCCCTCAAGGCGCGCCGCTTCGGCCTGTACGCCCAGCACGAGTCGATCGTGCTGATGCGGCGCGACTGCCACGTCTGCCGCTCCGAAGGCCTGTCGTCCCGCTCCCAGGTGGTGCTTTCGGCCGCCGGCCGGGAGGTCTACGCCACCCTGTACCAGATGGACGGCGACGTTCTCGGCCTCGACGAGGCGGCGCTCTCCGAAGAGGCCTGGCGGCAGTTGGCGGTGGCGCCGGGCGATCCCGTCGTCGTGCGACACGCTCCGGCCATCGAATCCATGTCCAGCGTTCGCCGCCGGATCTATGGAGCGCGGCTGGATGAAGCCGCGATCCGGGGTGTCGTCAGGGACGTGGCCGCCGGGCGATACACGCCGATCCATCTCGCGGCCTTTCTGACCGCGACATCGGTGCTGCCGATGGACGACGCCGAGACGGGGGCGCTGACCCGGGCCATGGTGGACGTCGGCGACCGCCTGAGCTGGCCGTCGGATATCGTCATGGACAAACACTGCATCGGCGGACTTCCCGGCAACCGCACGACGCCGATCGTCGTCGCCATCCTCGCCGCCTGCGGCCTGGTCACGCCCAAGACCTCCTCGCGGGCCATCACTTCACCGGCCGGCACGGCCGACACCATGGAGACCCTGGCGCCGGTCGATCTCGATCTGCCCGCCATGCGCCGCGTGGTGGAAGCCGAGAACGGCTGCGTCGTCTGGGGCGGGGCTGTGAAGCTCAGCCCGGTCGACGACATCTTTATCCGTGTAGAGCGGGTCCTCGACGTCGACACCGAAGGCCAGCTGATCGCCTCGGTCCTGTCCAAGAAGATCGCGGCGGGTTCCACCCATGTGGTGCTGGACATTCCCGTAGGCGCCACCGCCAAGGTGCGGACGAGAGAGGCGGCCGCGAAGTTGGCGAAACGGCTCGTCGAGATCGCGGCCCGGTTCGACCTGAAGGCCCTCTGCGTTCAGACCGACGGGGAGCAGCCGGTCGGCGTCGGCATCGGCCCGGCGCTGGAAGCGCTTGATGTCCTGGCGGTGCTGCAGAACCGACCCGAAGCGCCGCAGGACCTGCGCCACCGCGCTTGCCTGCTGGCGGGCGCCGCGCTCGAACTGGCTGGGCAGGCAACCGCGGGGCAGGGCGTGCTCGCCGCCGAGGCGGTGATCGCCGACGGTCGCGCCTGGGCGAAATTCCAGCGGATCTGCGAGGCGCAAGGGGGCATGCGCACACCGCCGGTCGCGGCCCAGCGGGCGCCCATCCATGCGACCCGATCCGGCCGCGTCATCCTCATCAACAACCGCCAGGTCGCTACGCTGGCCAAACTGGCTGGCGCGCCTGAACGCAAGGCCGCCGGCGTCCAGATGCAGGTGCGCCTGGGCACCGAAATCTCAGCGGGCCAGCCATTGTTGACGGTGCACGCCGAGACGGCGGGCGAACTCGCCTATGCGCTCGACTATGCGGCGTCGCATGGCGATATGATCGAGATCGAGGCCTGACCCGCCGTATCGACGGCTTGCCTCCACCGCGCCGCGAGGGCGCAGGGCTCCGGGCAGGCGCCGCAACGCGCCTGCATGCGTTCACGCAGCGCCGCCCGGGCGCGGTGGACCCGAACACCGATGTTGTTGGTGGTCAGCTGCATCTCGACGGCGATCACCTTCAGCGGCGTCTCCTGGAGCTCGGCGCGCCGCAGGAGCTGGGCGGTCTCCGGCCCCAGGTCGTCCAGTGCTCCCGCCAAGCATTGCAAAGCCCGGTCCAGACCCTCGGGCGCATCATCTGCGGCGGGTACAGGAAACTCCGACAGCATGGCCTCATTCAGCCGTGTACGGCTCGCATTGCGCCTGTAGCGGTCGAACAGGGCGTTGCGCAGCGCGATGCCGAGCCATGCATCAATCTTGCCGGGGTTGGTCAGGTGTCCTGCACCCTGGGTGGCCTTCAGGGCGAACTCCTGCAGAACGTCTTCGGCGTCTTCCTGGGACCGGAGGCGTCGCCTGAGGAAACGCAAATGGCCGGCCCGGCCCTTTCGAAGCCGGAGTTCCACGAGCTGGTGAATGTCCTCGGGACGGGCCGACGCCGGGACAAGGCGGATCGGAGCGCGCGCTGTCCCGGGCGCGGTCAATATGGAGGCGCAATTCAGGCTCATCTGACAAGTCCCGCTCTTCAACATGAAGGCAGGATCGGTCCGGAAATGTCGGCTGGGATTGCGATAGATCAAACGGTCAGATCAAGAATATTTGCAGCCGATATTCCGAGGGATTGTCCTTTGCGGCGCGTATTGGCTCTGTGAGCGAGGCAAGGCCGTCCGGCGAAAGCTGAAACGAATCCTGCGGTCGTGTGGTGAGCGCCCTTCGGATGCAGGCGGCGCCAATCGCCGACCTGTAATGGGCGTAGGGAGCTTTGAGATCGGGACCCGAACGGAATATCAGAGGCGGGAAGGCGCCGGGGCCGCCCGGGAGCGCAGCCGCGGAATGAAGGCCGGCGTGGCCCGCCTGTAGGTTGCGTACTCCGGGCCGAAGCGGGCTTCGGTCTCGCGTTCCTCGCTCCTTGCCAGCCGCCAGTACATGAAGACCAGGACCGGGAACATGCCCAGGGTGAGAACCGTCGGCCACTGCAACAGGAAGCCGAACATCACCAGGACGAAGCCGACGTATTGCGGATGGCGGATGGACCGATAGGGTCCGCTGGCGGCCAATGCGCCTTCCTGCTGAGCGCGATAGAGCACCGGCCAGGCCGCGGAGATGAGCCAGAAGCCGCCGCCGATGAAGGCGAAGCTGAGGATGTGGAAGGGTCCGAAATGGGGGTTCGCCCTCCAGCCGAACATCGTCTCCAGGAGGTGGCCGGCGTCGTGCGACCACCAATCGACGCCGGGGAAGCGCGTTTGCAGCCAGCCGGACAGGAAATAGAGGGTGAGCGGGAAACCGTACATCTCGGTGAAGAGCGCCACCAGGAAGGCGCTGAAGGCGCCGAACGAGCGCCAGTCCCGGCCCGTCCTCGGCTTGAAGAAGGTGAAGGCGAAAAAGATGAAGAGGACCGAGTTCAGGATGACCAGGGACCAGAGGCCGTAGGCTTGCGGTTCGGGCATGGGAACCTCGCTCAGGATTGGTGCGGATGGGAGGAATCGGCGGCCGAAGGGCCCGGCGGTCCCTGACGATGCCCGCGCCCATGACCGCCGTGCATGGTCATGTGCAGCAGCGGGCAGAGCAGGATCAGGAGGAACGGCAGCCAGCCGAGGAGATGAACACGATGCTCCCCGATGAGCAGATAGGCCAACCCTGCGCCGAAGGCTGCGAAGGTGAGGAGATTCAGGATGCGTCCTGGTCGGTTCGAAGCCATGGGGCTGAATCCTTTCGGGAGAGACTGAACATCGCTGCCTGTCTGACGCCGCCGGCGGCAAAGTATTACGCCGCGGGCGGATCGCGGGAGAGGGCGGTGTGAGGCGGCCGGCGTGGTCGGGTCCGTAAGGGGCGAGGATTGGCTGCGTCAGGACGTGATCAGCACGCCCGGCGTGCGCCAGTCCGGGGTCACCGCCAGGATGCCGCCTGTCCTCGCCCTCAACGTCGGCTCCTCCACGGTCAAGTTCGGCGTGTTCGAAGCCGCCCGGGGACACCTTGCACCGGTGTTGCGGGGCCGGATCGAATCTAACGGCGCGGGTCGACGGCTCGTGAGCCAGGACGCCGCCGGCGGCGGCCTGTCCGAAACGCCCTGGATCGCCGGGGGCGACGACCCGACGTCAGATCTCTTGCGTTGGGTGGAGGCGCGACTGGCCGGGCCCGTGGCCGCGGTCGGACATCGCGTGGTCCACGGCGGCCCCGACTTCAGCCAGGCGGTCGCCGCCTCCGACCCCGTTCTCGAGAGCCTTGAGGCCCTTGCCCCGCTTGCGCCCCTGCACCAGCAGCAAGGACTCGCGGGGGTCCGGGCGCTCCGCAAGGCGTGTCCCGATCTGCCTCAGGTCCTGACGTTCGATACCGCCTTCCATGGCGGTCACGACCCCGTGGCGGATCGGCTGGGTCTGCCCCGGCTCTGGGAAGCCAGAGGGCTTCGCCGCTACGGCTTCCACGGCCTGTCCTACGAATCCGTGGCCGGACAGCTCGCGGTGCTCGATCCGTCGATGGCTGAGGGACGCGTGGTTGCGGCCCATCTGGGTTCGGGCGCGAGCCTTTGCGCGCTGAGGAACGGCCGGAGCATCGACACCACCATGGGCGCCACGCCGCTCGACGGCCTTGTCATGGGCACGCGCTGTGGGAGCCTGGACCCTGGGGTGGTGCTCTATCTGCAGCAAGCCGGGGGCCTCGACGCCGCCGGATTGGTCGATCTGCTCTATCGGCGCTCCGGCCTGCTGGGCGTCTCGGGTCTCAGTGGCGACATGCGGGTTTTGCTGGAAAGCGACAGCCCGGCCGCGCGGGAGGCGGTCGATCTGTTCGTCTATCGGGCGGCGCGCGAGGTCGCGGCCCTGGCGGGGAGCCTGGAGGGTCTCGACGGTCTGGTCTTCACCGCGGGCATCGGCGAGAATTCGCCGCGGATCCGCGCGGAGACCTGCGCACGGCTCGCCTGGTTGGGGGTCGAACTCGACCCGGCCGCCAATCGTCGCGGTTCTGGACGCCTGAGCCCGGTCGGCGCTCCCGTCACCGTCCGGATGATCCGCACAGATGAAGAACGCGTGATCGCCCGCCACACGTCGCGGCTGCTCGGCCTTGACCGGTGACCCGGCGCGGTTCACGCCGGTTCGCCACCACAAGGAGGCCCGTTCATTGATGTCCGACCTGTCGCCCTCGGCCGGCTCCGTACGCGCAGACCAGCTGAACGGCGGCTGCTTCTGCGTGGGGGTGGATCAGACGGCCCTCGCGGCCGCGCTTGATCGTGAGACGGGGATCCCCGGATTTGCCGCGGACCTGGCGGAAACCCACCCCTGGCTGTTCGCGCGGTCCCCCGTCTTCCTGCCCGCGGAGACGCTCGACCGGATGATGGCCGTGGTCGCGGCCGCGGAAACGGCTGTAATGCTACCCGGCTATCGCGAAGCGGCGGCTGCATGGACGCCCCCGCTCGCACGTCGGGATCCCGGTCCTCATGGTGTCTTCATGGGGTATGACTTCCACGTCACGCCTTCCGGCCCCAAGCTCATCGAGATCAACACCAACGCCGGAGGCGCCTTCCTGAACGCGGTTCTCGCCCGCTCGCAGCAGATCTGTTGCGCCGGCGTCGTCGCCGGTGTCGAAACGCCCGGACCCGCTGCGTTCCAGCAGCAGGTCGGCGAGATGTTCCGTAAAGAGTGGCGACTGCAAAACGGGAAAGGGACGCCCGCAACGGTGGCCATCCTCGATGATGATCCGCAGGCGCAGCCGCTTTACCCGGAGTTCAGGCTCGCCCAGGCCCAGCTTCGGGCGGCCGGCCTTGAAGCCCTTGTCGCGGACCCTCGCGATCTGACGATCGTAGGTGATGCGCTGATGCTCGGCGGCGTCCGGGTGGACATCGTCTACAATCGCCTCGTCGATTTTCTGCTGGAGCAGCCGACCCACGGGGTCCTGAGGCAGGCCTATGAGCGAGGCCTGGTGGTGGTCACGCCCAACCCCCACATCTATAGCCGCCTCGCGGACAAGCAGAACCTCACCCTGCTGTCCGACCCCGACAGCCTGCGCAGCTGGGGACTGGCGGCGGAGCCGGCCGCGGTTCTTGCGGCGGCCGTTCCCCGCACCATCCTCGTACGGCCGGAAAACGCCGCCGAGCTTTGGGCGGACCGGCGCAACTGGTTCTTCAAGCCGGCCCGGGGCCACGCCAGCAAGGCGGCCTACCGCGGCGACAAACTCACCCGGCGGGTCTGGGAAGAGATCAAGAACGCCACCTACGTCGCCCAGACCTATGCCGCTCCGGGAGAACGACGCATCCCGCCCGCCGCCGAGCCGGTCAGTCTGAAGGTCGATGTGCGCCTCTACACCTACGGGGGGAGGATGCTGCTCGCGGCCGCCCGGCTCTACCAGGGGCAGACCACCAACATGCGCACGCCGGGCGGTGGTTTCGCGCCGGTCCTCGTTCTGCCGGCAGCCGTGGCCAACATTGATGAGTGCCCCGGCGCCGTCAAACCGTCACCCGGCGCGGCCTGTCACGACCGTTCATAGGCGAAGACGGCCCTGACCGGATCATCACGCCGACCAGGGCGCGCCACGTGAAAGGTCAGCAGGTAGCGCCCGGGTCGCCGAAGCGAGACATAGCCGCCGTAGGTGGCTAAACCGTCCAGGGGCATGAGTTCCAGCGGCCCGGCTCCGGGCCCGGGGTTATGTGGCCCGCTGATGCTCAGGGACACCTCGGCGTCATCGATGCGCCGGTTTGTTGCGGCGTCGAACACAGCGAGCGTGACGTGATCGGTCCCCGAAGGCGGCCCCTCGTGCATCCGGGCCTCGGGGTGGGACCGGGGGTGGGCGGCCACGGTGGCGCTATCGACCACGCCATACTCAAGTCGCAGCCCGTCAACGGTCTGCGATTGACCGTCAAAGGTCTGCGACTGGCCGTCCACGGTCTGCGAGGGGTCATGGGAGGGCTCAGCCTGGCAGGACGCCAGCGACAGCGCCCCAAAGACGCCCAGCAGGAGCGGGCGCGCCCTGTGGCGCAAGGAATGGACGACAGACATCTTCCGGCCTTTTCGCGGTGATCGGAACTGAACGTTCATCGATGAATGACGCGCGCCCGCGCCCCGACATTACAAGACTTCCGTCCCCACACGGCCGGACGACCGCTTCGAACCGGATTGCGGCTTCTGCTGGCCCGAATGGATCACTGCCCAGTCCACCACCCGTTGATCATCGGGTTCGGCGGCGTGCTCCAGCCCGCTTGTTTCACTAAGGCGCGTCAACCGGCGTTATTCGCCGAGCACCCGTCCCGCCAGATTGTAGCAGTGGGCTATCAGCACGCCGAAAATTCCGCCCACGATGAAGGCGCACAGGCTGCCGATCCCCAGCGCCGCGACAGAACCCATGGATTGGTCCGTGAGTTGCGTTGTGAACAGGCCGATGAAGGCGTCGGCGCCGGGCAGGCCCAGGGCGGCCCATATCCACCCGAGAACAAACAGCCAGAGCGTCGCGAATGCGCCCGTGCTCGCGACGCGAAGGACATGCAGGCGGGTGCGTCGCGGAAGGACTTTGGCTTCAGTCATGGCGATCCTCCTTGAGGTTGGTCGGGTCGTCGACAATCGTCGGCCCGTGCTGGCCATGACGCGCGGCGAGCCTGGAGTTTACGGGGCCGCCACCCGGCATCGACGAGGGTGAGGGTGAACGGTCGTGACACGGGCGCCATGACGACGCCAGTCAGTGGTTTTCCACTCGTGCTTCTCTTATCGGGTCTGCAACGGGCCCGTGACCCGCGCGGTAAGCGTCCCCCGATCCTGGGAGTCCCGAAAGCCCCATGGCCCTCCGTATCTAACCCCGACCCCAGCGCCGGTTCAGCCAGTTGTAGACGGGGCAAAAAACCAATCCGGCGTAGGCCCCGTAGAGAAAGCTCTCGGCAAGGCCCAACAGGAATCCGGGCCATGTCAGCCACTGGAAGGCGGGCAACAGCTGCTCCAGCAGAGCCTGCGCATGCAAATTCTCGGGCGCGATCAAACCGTAGACCACGCACAGGAGGAACGTCACGGACGCCCATATGCCGAGGGCCCAGCTCACAATTCTAGTGTCCATCATGCGGCGTTTCCTTCGATGCTTCTGCAACCTGGCCGGGCCCGATCCCGCTCAGTGGACATGGGGCGGTTTTCGGTCGTCCTCTCGCGAAACGCCGCCATCGCTGTCCTCCTCGGCTCGGCGCGACCCATGACCGCCGTGCCCGCCGTGCCCGCCGTGCCCGCCGTGCCCCACAAGGTGCAGCCCTACGAAGGCCGCCCCGAACAGGAGCCAGGGCCAGTTGTCCACCACCCAATTCATCGGTCTTTCCTGGATCTTTCGGTGGAGCGTTCGGTCCGAGCTCCGGCATGGCCGAAGTCTTGTCAGGATCGCTCCGATGAACCCTATGACGCGGCCGATCCAGGCTCCTTACAGAACAGGGGCGGATCACGCCGGGAGCGCTTCGGGCGCCGTCGCTTTTGGAAGCCCCGGGGCCAGATCCGTATCGCACGGACAGATCGCGTCTCCGGGTGTCCGACCGGACGCGTGTCGTTTGAGATGGATCACCGCCGGTTTTTTGGCTCGAGACTTTATTGGCCAGCGGGATATAGTCCCGCCAACCCGTCCCCGAGACTGTCGAGCGTTTGGGATTGAACACGCATGTGTTTTTCAGCCACGGCCAGTTTCTCAGCCGGAGCGGCGCTGCTGATTGTCGGCGCCGTCACGGTCCGCCGTGCGCGGCGGCGCGCCGAGCTGCCCTTTTCCCTGATTCCGGTACTGTTTGGCATTCAACAGCTGATCGAGGGAGCCATCTGGCTGACGTTTCCCGACAAGGCGCCCGTGTTGAATTCAGTTCTGACCGTGGTCTATTCCGTTTTCTCGCACGTGCTTTGGCCGGTCTATGTTCCGATCGCGGTTCTGCTGCTTGAGCCCATACCGTGGCGTCGCCGGGTGTTGCTCGCCATTGCGTTCGTCGGGGCCGCGGTAGGCCTCTACCTGCTGTATTTCATCGTCAGCCTGCCGATCGTTTCGCAGGTGCAGGGCGGGCACATCGCCTATGTGTCCCCACACTTCTATGCCGCCGTTGTAATGCTGCTATATGTCCTCGGCACCTGCGTCAGCATGCTCTTTTCGAGCCACTCCAAGGTCAGGCTCTTTGGTCTAGCGGCCTTCGTGGCCTTCGTCGGGGCCTATGTTTTTTACGCCGTATGGTTGATCTCCGTGTGGTGCTTTTTCGCGGCAGTGCTCAGTGTCATCGTGTTGCTGCACTTCCCTCGGCGACCTCCGACCTCACAGCTTCGCTCGCCCGCTGTTTGACAGGGCGTTGCGGATGCGGGCGCGAAAGGCGTTCAGTCGCTCACAACGCCTGACTCCCGAAACTCTGCGGCCCGGGGCTGAAGCCAAAGCCCGATTCATTGAGAGGTAAGGAAGGGGTTCGCGCCGCGCTCCGGCGTCCGCATCCTGCGAACCGTCCTCTGCCTAGAACTGATCCAGTGCCGGATCCCGTGACAAACTCGCCCCTGACCTGCCCCGCGCCGGTGTCACACTCGCGACGGTCATGCCGCCAACGCTGTGATGGCGCCGGGGCGTGGAAGGGGCCGGCGACCACCTGAGGTCAGCACAACCGCATGATCCGGCGCGCCGGTCATGACTTCTGGCCGGAGCGCCGGACCGGGCAAGAGCGATACTGGCCGGCTTATCTCAGGCCAAGACTGCGAAGCTCAACGGCTCATGCCGGCGCGCCGAACAGCCGTCGATCGCTTGTTCGGCAAAAGGCCGTTGCGCCGACAGGTCGCCATAGACGTCCAGATAGCGCCTCGCCATGGCCGTGGCCGAGAACCGCAGGTCGAACCGGGCGCGGATCACCGCGCGGTCCAGCAGATGCGCCCGGCCGGCAGCCGCGACGGCCTCATCAAGCGTGTCGACCAGAAAGCCGGTCTCGCCGTCCTGGATCACCTCGGAAGTCGAACCGCAGCGGAACGCGACGACCGGCGTGCCGCAGGCCATGGCTTCGATCATCACCAGGCCGAAGGGTTCGGGCCAGTCGATGGGGAACAGCAGGGCCTCGGCCCCGCCAAGGAAGGCCGACTTCTGGTGGTCGCCGATCTCGCCGATGAACTCGATCAGCGGACTGGCGTCGACCATCGGCTTGATGACGGTCTCCCAATAGACCTTGTCCGCCGCATCGACCTTGGCCGCGATCTTGAGCGGTTTGTTCAGGGCTGCAGCGATCTGAATGGCCCGGTCGGGGCGCTTCTCCGGTGAGATGCGGCCGAGGAAGGCCAGATAGCCCGACGACTTCGGCGCGAAAGCGTAGAGGTCGGATGGTATGCCGTGATGCACGGTCGCCTTCCAGTTGGCGAAGGGCAGGGGGCGTCGCTGGTTGTCCGAGATCGAGACGAGGCCGAACTGCGGCCAGCGCTCGTAGACGCCGCCGATATCCTTCATGTCCAGGCGCCCGTGCAGGGTGGTGAGGGCCCGATCGGCGTACCGCTCGAACATCGGGAAGTGGATCATGTCGGTGTGGAAGTGGATGACGTCGAAGTCGTCGGCGCGCTTCAGCACCTCCGACAGCATGGTCATGTGTGCGGCCAGGTCCGACTTGAACGGCGCCGGATCCAGCCGGATCGCCTGATCGCGTACGGGGATGAGCCGCGCGCGCGTCTCGGCGTCGGCCGAGGCGAACAGGGTGACGTCGTGGCCCAGATCGACCAGAGCGTCGGTCAGGTGGGCGACGACCCGCTCGGTGCCGCCGTACAGCTTCGGCGGCACGGCCTCATACAGCGGCGTGACCTGGGCGATCTTCATGGACGGAGCTCCGGCATTTGAGGAGAAGCGAGCCAACCCGCCGACAAACCGGGCATGGCCATTCGCCGCTTCTCGATCGCACCGACCTCGGCTTGCATGGCGGCTTGCGCCGTCCGGGTGAAATCCTTTGCGCTGAGGCCGGGGTTGATCGGCTCCAGGAGCGACACGGTGATGACCCCTGACCGTTCGGGAAGGCCGCCGAGACCCCAGAAGCGCCCCGAATCCAGGACAACGGGGAGGGTTGGGACGCCGAGCGCCTTGTAGAGAAACTCCACACCACGCCGGAATTCGATCGGTTCGCCGACCGCCTTGCGGGTGCCTTCCGGAAAGATCAGCACGGGGCGTCCGAGCGCCAGGGCCGCCCGACTTTGCAATGTCATCTCCCGGAGGGCGGCGGCCGCCGATGCCCGATCGATCAGGATCATGGGCGAGTGCCTCAGGTACCAGCCCATCACCGGGATACGCAGGAGTTCCCGCTTGGCCACAATCGCAACATCAGGAAACAGGATCAGGGCCGCCAGGGTTTCCCAGGTCGATTGATGGTTGGAGACAATCAGGCCCGGCACAGGATGAACGTGCTCCCGGCCCCGCTCCCGATGCCGCAATCCGACGACGCCAGCCAGCAGGGCCAGAACGCCGCGGGCCCAGACCCGCGACAGCATTCGCACCGCCGTCGGCGGGGACCCGGCGATCGATACGAGCGGGATCGCCAGACCAAAAAGCGCGGTCCAGAGTCCCCACAGGCCGCCAAACGCGAGTGAACGCAGCGCAGACACGAGACCCTCCGTTCACGCGACGACTGGGAGGAACGCTCCAATCACTACAAGGGACGCCGCGGCGGTCCTTCCATTACATGTCGGGGGTGACACGCCCGTGCCGTGCCCCTGAGCGCAAAATAGCAAGGCATGGGCTTCAACGTTGGGTTTGGTTCGCAAACCGCGTTGCCTGTAATGTCCCCCAGACTCCGGCGTCTCACCGTGCGCCCCCTCTCCACCACGGTGAGCCTGATGATCAAGGAAGCCCTCCGGTCCATTCTGCCCGACCGCACCGCCTTCCAACTTCTCGCCACGGCGCTCGGTCGCGCCGTACGGCAGGGCTCGCTCGTGGTTGTCGATCCCTGGGGACAGCGGCATGTCTTCGGCCCGGCCGACACGCCAACGGCGAGCATCCGGCTCACGGATCCCCGAATCCCGGGACGCGTCCTGGCCGATCCCATGCTGGGCGTGGGTGAAGCCTATATGGACGGCACGCTTGTCCTGGAACAGGGTTCCCTGCGCGACTTCCTGATGATGGGTGTTTCTATCGCCAGCGATTTCGCCAAATCGTCTCTCGCGGCGCGTGGATCCGCCAAGCCGTCCCAGAAGCCCCAACGGCCCAACCCGGTCGACCGGGCTCGGGCCAATGTCGCCCACCACTATGACCTCTCCGAGGAACTCTATCGCCTCTTCCTCGACCCCGACCTGCAGTACTCCTGCGCCTATTTCCAGGATGGCGACGAAAGTCTTGAACTGGCCCAGGCCAAGAAGAAGCGTCACATCGCCGCGAAGCTGCGTCTGGAGACCGGCGCCCGCGTGCTCGATATAGGAAGTGGTTGGGGTGGCCTGGCGCTTGAGTTGGCGAGCCGGCACGGCGTCGAAGTCGATGGTCTGACGCTCTCACAGGAACAGTTCAAGGTCGCCACCGCCCGTGTGGCGGACGGCGGCCTGGAGCCGCACGTGCGGTTTCACCTTCGCGACTACCGTCATGAGACCGGGGTCTACGACAGGATCGTGTCGGTCGGGATGTTCGAACATGTCGGCCCGACGCACTATGGCGAGTTCTTCGATATCGTACATCGATTGCTGGCGCCGGACGGGCTCGCCGTCATCCACGCGATCGGCAGAACGGGTCCGCCATCGGGTTGTGACCCGTGGATCGAAAAATATATCTTTCCCGGCGGATACTGCCCGGCATTGTCGGAAGTGTTCACCGCCATCGAACCGAGCGGGCTCCGCGTGACAGATGTGGAACTCCTGCCGCTCCACTACGCCGAGACCCTCCGGTGCTGGTCCGAGCGGTTCCGGGCTCATCGGGCCCGCGCGGCCGAGATTTACGACGAGCGCTTCTGTCGGATGTGGGAGTTTTACCTTGCAGCCTGCGAGGCGGCGTTCAGGGGCGGCAATATGACGGTGTTCCAGATTCAGCTCACGCGAAGCATCAAGGCTTCCCCGCCCACGCGGGATTACATGATCGACGAGGAACGCCGGTTGCTTGTCCAAGCTGAATGACCGGGACGATGTAATGCCGCCGGACCGTGCGCGTCTTGTCCCGGTCACGGCCAAGAAGGTCAGACAGCAAGATCGAAGGGCGGACCCATGAACGAAGAAAATGTTGTTGTCGCGGTGTTTGACAACCATGCCGAGGCCGAGGCAGCGGTCCGTGAAATCGGCCGCTCGGACTTTCCAGTTCGGCAGCTCACCATCATCGGTAAAGGCTATCACAGCGACGAGAAGGTGATCGGCTTCTACAACGTCGGCGATCGAATCAAGCTCTGGGGCGCGAACGGCGCTTTCTGGGGCGGCCTATGGGGCCTCTTCGTGGGCGGCGTTTTCATGACAGTGCCGCTGATCGGTCCCGTGGTCGTGCTGGGGCATCTCGCCGCCATGCTCCTGAGCGCCGTCGAGGGCGCGCTCCTGGTCGGCGGCGTAAGCGCTCTCGCAGGCGCCTTGGCGGGCATCGGCATCCCGAAGGACTCGGTCATCCGCTACCAGGAAGCAGTCAAGGCGGACAAATTCCTGGTCCTGGCCCACGGCGCGCCGGAAGAGATCAAGCGCGTTCAGGTGTTGCTGAAGTCAGCCGCGCCCAGCGACTTGCAGGTTCATCATGGCACCTGCGCCGGCCATGAAGGCCACGCGGCCCAACAGCGGCACCATCACGCGCCGGCCGAGGCGAAGGCCTGAGCTGAGAACGGCGATCCGGCGCGCCAGACCGGCTCCGTCCGCAGCTTGAGATCCGGGACGGAGCCGGATTGGCGCAATTCGCCGGCGACCGCCGTCATGCGCCGAGTGAAGGGCCTCTGATCGCCCGGCCGCTTGAAGCGCCGACGGCCCGCGCCGTCGCCCCGCTGGCATCTCGACGACTTGGTCGGCGGGAAGGTGAACAGACGCATGCACCCTGTAGCGGGCCGTGGCCAAGGCGAGCTCCTCGACCTCCTTGTCCAGCACCGGCGCCGCACAGAGGCCGCATCGAAGCAGAGCCCGGCCTCTGCACAATCGGCCAATTGAGCCGGAGATGTTCACGACTGACGGCTTGGCGTGATCTGGCGCAGCCCACGCAGCAGCCCAGCCTTTCCTGACCACCCACGCGGTGAGGCGGGAGCTGCTCCACGCCGCGCCACCCGGGTTCGACAGGTTGTCTATCCGCGGAACGGTCCCCTCCGGGCGACCGGAGACCGGGGCCTTAGTTTCCACCCTCCCGGCCCCCGGCGGCGCGGAGGAGGTCGCCGACCCGACGTCCGTTCAGCCTGCAGGAGGCGATCACGCGGTCGTGGACGATGACCCGGCCGTTCCGGCCCCGAACCGCGACGCAATCGAGCCGGCGGCGGGCGACGAGGCGAGCCAGGCGGTCACGGTCCGCGCGGCCGGTGGCGCTGTGCAGTTCGGGGGCGTCGAAGTCCGAAAGGCGCACCTCGATCCAGGCGGCCGGGTCGACGGCGTCACCCACGCACAGACTGTCGCCGTCGCCGACGTAGCGCACGATCCCCTCAAAGGCTTCCCCGGCGCGAGCGGGCAGCCGGCCCTCGCACGGATCGGCCCGGGCGACGGCCGGCGCCAGCAGGAGTCCGGCGGTGATCAGAAGCCATTTCATCGGCCCAGGGTGGCGCGGCGCCGGGCCGGGGACAAGCCCGACAGGGAGAGAAAGGAAGGCCGGACGGCGGGCGCTCCGTGGTGGAGCGGAGAAGGAGACCGCCATGAGAC